>NZ_JBVIKO010000041.1:0-80509 GCF_055580905.1 Streptomyces sp. NPDC031497 | reverse complement strand
ACCCCCCTTAAACTTTTTTTTTTTTCTCTCCCCCCCCCCCCCCCCCCCCCCGGCCCCCCCCCCCCCCCCCCCCCCCCGCGGCTGAGGTAGATCTGGGTCTTTTTACGTTCCATTACCTAGGAGACGAGGAGGTCGGTGCCGATGGTCCTCGCTCTGACTGTGTGCGGAATCGTGGTCGCGCTCGTGGTGGTGGGACTCTTCCTGTTCGGACTGCGGCGCAGACTGATCCAGCGCTCCGGCGGCACCTTCGACTGTTCGCTGCGCTGGGACGTCCCCGAGAAAACGGACACCAGCGGCAAGGGCTGGAGCTACGGCGTGGCCCGCTACAACGGCGACAGCGTCGAGTGGTACCGGGTCTTCTCCTACGCCTACCGGCCCCGCCGGGTCCTGGAACGCGACCGGATCGAGGTGGCCGGCCGCCGCCTCCCGGAGGGCGAGGAGGAACTGGCCCTGCTCTCCGACGCCGTGATCCTCACCTGTGTCCATCGCGGCACCCGCCTCGAACTCGCCATGAGCGACGACGCGCTGACCGGATTCCTCGCGTGGCTGGAAGCAGCCCCGCCCGGACAGCGGGTGAACGTGGCGTAGCCACGTTCACCCGCTGGGTGGGGGTCCCGCTTTACTACAGGTTGGAGTTGATGGCGCTCACCAGCTCGCCGTTGCTGGTGTCACCGCTGAACTCCCAGAAGAACGCGCCGCCGAGACCCTGGGTCTTGGCCCAGCTCATCTTCCCGGCGATCGTCGAGGGAGTGTCGTAGGACCACCAGTTGCTGCCGCAGTGCGCGTACGCGGTGCCCGCGACGGTGCCGGTGGCCGGGCAGGAGGTCTTGAGCACCTTGTAGTCCTCGATGCCCTGCTCGTAGGTGCCCGGCGCCGGACCGGTGGCCGTACCACCGGGCGCGTCCTGCGTCACGCCCGTCCAGCCGCGGCCGTAGAAGCCGATGCCGATCAGCAGCTTGCTCGCGGGCACGCCCTTCGACTTGAACTTGGCGATCGCGTCGGCCGTGGTGAAGCCGGGCGTCGGGATGCCGGTGTACGTGGTGAGCGGGGAGTGCGGGGCGGTCGGGCCGTCCGCGTCGAAGGCGCCGAAGAAGTCGTACGACATCACGTTGTACCAGTCGACGTACTGGGCCGCGCCCGCGTAGTCCGCGGCGTCGATCTTGCCGCCGGAGGTGCCGTCCGCGGTGGTGGCCGCGGTGACCAGGTTGTTCGAGCCGAACTTGGCGCGCAGCGCGGCCATCAGGTTCTTGTAGGCCGCGGCCCCGCTGGTGTCACAGCTCAGCCCGCAGGCGTTCGGGTACTCCCAGTCGATGTCGATGCCGTCGAAGACATCGGCCCAGCGCGGGTCCTCGACCAGGTTGTAGCAGGAGTCGGCGAACGCGGTCGGGTTGGCCGCGGCCTGGGCGAAGCCGCCGGACCAGGTCCAGCCGCCGAAGGACCAGAGGATCTTGATGTTCGGGTACTTGGCCTTCAGCTCGCGCAGCTGGTTGAAGTTGCCGGCCAGCGGCTGGTCCCAGGTGTCGGCGACGCCGCTGACCGACTGGTCGGCGGTGAACGTCTTCTGGTAGTCGGCGTAGGCGTCACCGATCGCGCACTGCCCGTTGGTGACGTTGCCGAAGGCGTAGTTGATGTGGGTGATCTTCGCCGCGGAGCCGGACGTCACCAGGTTCTTCACCTGGTAGTTACGGCCGTAGATGCCCCACTCGGTGAAGTAGCCGAGCTTGACCTTGGAGCCGGTGGTCGGGGGAGTGGTGGTCCCGCCGGTGGTGTGCACGGAGACCGCGCCACTGACCGGACCGGTCTGGTTCGCGGTGTCGCGGGCCTGGACGGTGTAGGAGTAGTCGGTGCCGGCCGTGAGACCCGTGTCGGTGTACGACGTGGTGGTCACGGTGGAGACGACCTTGCCGTCGCGCAGCACGTCGTAGTTCTTGACGCCCTTGTCGTCGGTGGCGGCGGACCAGCTCAGCTTCACCGAGGTGTCGGTGATGCCGGACGCGGTCGGGGTGCCGGGCGCGGAAGGCGCCGCGTCACCGGGGACGGTGGTGCCGCCGTCGCAACTGGCGCCGTTGAGCAGGCAGTTGCTCGGCGCGCCGGAGCCCGCGCCGTTGAAGCCGAAGGAGACCGAGGCGCCGGGGGCGATGGAGCCGTTGTAAGACTTGTTCTTGGCGGTCCAGTGGGTGCCGGAAGAGGTGACGTCCGCGTCCCAGGCGGAGGTGACCGAGGTCCCGGAGGGGTAGTCCCACTCGACGGTCCAGGAACTGATCGACGTGGTGCCGGTGTTCTTGACGGTCCACTGGCCGCCGAAGCCGGTGCCCCAGTCCGAGGTCTTGGTGTAGGTGGCGGTGGCGGCCGTCGCGGCCTGGGCGGGGCCCGCGAGGCCGACCAGGCCGGCCAGGGGGAGCAACAGTGTCGCGAACCCTGCCGCGGCTCTGTGTCTGAAGCGCATCCTGCGCCTCCTCTGGGGAGTTGGGGGGCACGACTGAGCCTTCGCGCCCACAGTGCCGCGAGAATAGAAAGGTCTGGACCACCGGTCAATAGGTCTGGACCACTCTGCTGAAACGGGACTGGATCCCCAACTCCTGCGCCAGCACCGCAGCTTGCACCCGGCTGCGCAGCTCCAGCTTCGCCGGCAACCGGCTGACGTGTGTCTTCACCGTGGCCTCGGCCATGTCGAGGCGGACCCCGATCTCCGCGTCGGACAGCCCCTCACCCAGACACCCCAGCACCTCCCGCTCCCGCCGGGTCAGCGCGTCCAGCACGGCCGGACCGGCCCTCGGCCCGCGCACCGGCCCGGCCGCGAACTCCGCGATCAGCCGCCGGGTCACCGCCGGGGCGACGATCCCCTCGCCCCGCGCCACCGTCCGCACCGCCGTCAGCAGGTCCCGCGCGTCCGTGTTCTTCAGCAGAAACCCGGCGGCCCCCGTCCGCAACGCCCCGAACACGTACTCGTCGAGGTCGAAGGTGGTCAGCACCAGGACGTCCGCGAGGCCCTCCGCGACCACCTCCCGGGTCGCCGACACGGGGTGGCGGTGGGCTCCTGGTCGCCGCCACCCGCCACCCGCCACCCGCCACCCGCCACCCGCCTCCCGCAGGATGCCGATGAGCCGCCGCATCTCCGCCAGACCGGCCACGCTGTTCTCCCGGATGACGGTCAGGGCCTCCTTCGAGGTGCCCGGCTCGTCGATCGACGGCGCGGCCGTGGAGTGCAGGGCGATCGCCGACAGGTGGGCCGCGACCAGGTCGTGCAGATCCCGCCCCGTCCGCGCCCCCTCCGCGGTGACCGCCTGGACCCGGTCCTCCCCCCCCATAGCCTCAAGGGCATGGGGGACCCCCATGGCCGGCAGCCCGGTCTGTTCGGCGCGCAGCCCGGCGGCCACCGCGGCGTCCCGGTGGTCGCGGACGATCCAGCCGGTGGCCGCCGGGCCGAACGCCACGATCCCGGTGACCACCCCGATCAGCAGCGCCTCCGGCACCCGCCACACCGCGAACGGCACCAGCGTCGCGGCCACCGTGAGCAGCCCGGTGATCCAGGGGATGGGAGCACGGCCTGGCCGCGCTCTACATCGGCTTCACCGTCGCCTACGGCCACTACACGATCCGCTGGCTGGACGGCCACGCGGCACACCGCCTGGCCGGTGCCCCGCGCCCGCCGAAGCCGCCCCGCTACGGCATGGCGCGCGCCCGCCACGAGGGCGGCCTGTGGCTGCGCACGGTCCTGATGGCGGCGGTCGCCTGCGCGCTGCTCCAGGCCGCGATCCGGTACGTCGGCGACGGCGACACCTCGTCCCCGCGGACCTTCCAGTGGGTGGCGCTCAGGGCCGTCGGCCTCCACGGCCTGGTCGCGCTGACGTACGTGGTCTGGCCGAAGAAGCGGCCGGACGGGACGGCGGACCTGGGGGAGCCGGATCCGGGGGAGCCGGGGTCAGCGCTCCCCGCCGGGGACCCACAGCACGTCGCCGACGTCCTTGTTGGCCGTCCGGGCAAGGATGAACAGTAGGTCCGACAGCCGGTTGAGATAGGTCGCGGTCAGCGGGTTCATGCCGCCGTCCTTCCCTTGGGCGCCGTGCACCTCCAGCGCGGCCCAGGTCGACCGCTCGGCCCGCCGCACGACCGTGCAGGCCTGGTGGAGCAGGGCCGCGCCGGGGGTACCGCCGGGCAGGATGAACGAACGGAGCTTCCCCAGCCCCTCGTTGAAGCGGTCGCAGTCCGCCTCCAGCTTGTCGACGTAGAACTGCTCGACCCGCAGCGGCGGGAACTCCGGGTTCTCCACCACGGGCGTGCACAGGTCCGCGCCGACGTCGAAGAGGTCGTTCTGCACCCGGGTGAGCACCTTGACGACCTCCTCGTCCAGCCCGCCCAGCGCGATCGCCGTCCCGATCACCGCGTTCGCCTCGTTGGCGTCCGCGTACGCCGCGATCCGGAGATCGGTCTTGGCGACCCGGCTCATGTCCCCGAGGGCGGTGCTGCCCTGGTCGCCGGTCCTGGTGTAGATGCGCGTCAGATTGACCATACGGCCAGCGTAGTTACGCTCCGGCGGTCCGGAACACGCGTGTGCCCACCGTCACGGCGAGTGTCGCGAGGGCTCCGGCGATCAGGACGTGGCGCGTAATGAACCATGCCGCGGGGCACGGCTGACAAGACGTGACGGTTGTCTCACGCCCTGAGACCGTGACACGCATTACTTACCGGGTTTCCCGGCCCCTCACGAGCGCTAGGGTCCCGCCCAAGAGGCATACCTAAACAGCGTGTAAGGGGAGTGGAGTGGCACGGAAGCTTGCCGTCATCGGTGCCGGCTTGATGGGTTCCGGCATCGCACAGGTCGCCGCGCAGGCCGGCTGGGACGTGGTCCTGCGTGACGTCACGGACGAGGCGCTGGACCGTGCCGTCGGGGGCATCCAGGCCTCGTACGACAAGTTCGTGAGCAAGGGGAAGCTGGAGGCGCACGACGCCGACGCCGCCCTGGCCCGGATCACCACGACCACCGATCTGGACGCGGCCGCCGACGCCGACCTCGTCGTCGAGGCCGTCTTCGAGAAGCTGGAGATCAAGCACGAGATCTTCCGCGCGCTCGACAAGATCGTGCGCCCGGACGCCGTGCTCGCCTCCAACACCTCCGCCATCCCGATCACCAAGATCGCGGCCGCCACCGAGCACCCGGAACGGGTCGTCGGCGTCCACTTCTTCTCGCCGGTGCCGATGATGCAGCTCGTGGAACTGGTCCGCGGCTACAAGACCAGCGACGAAACCCTCGCCACCGCGCGGGAGTTCGCCGAGTCCGTCGGCAAGACCTGCATCGTCGTCAACCGGGACGTCGCCGGCTTCGTGACGACCCGGCTGATCTCGGCGCTCGTCGTCGAGGCCACCAAGCTGTACGAGTCGGGCGTCGCCACCGCCGAGGACATCGACCTGGCCTGCAAGCTGGGCTTCGGTCACGCCATGGGCCCGCTGGCCACGGCGGACCTCACCGGCGTCGACATCCTGCTGCACGCCACCGGCAACATCTACACCGAGTCGCAGGACGAGAAGTTCGCCCCGCCGGAACTGATGCGCCGGATGGTTGACGCCGGTGACATCGGGCGCAAGAGCGGGCAGGGCTTTTACACGTACTGAGACATCAGTACGTAGAGCCTCTGAACCGCCTCCGAAAACGCACAAGTCCCGGGAGTTTCACTCTCGGGGGTGAATTCGGTATCGGTTCGCTTACAGATGGCAACCTCTGGCGGTCGAACGCAGTCAGAGGTTGCATCACCGGACATCACTTTCACGGAGTAGGACACGCACTCTCGGGGAGCGCATATGCACATCAGGGGCGACCACGCCGAGCTGGTCGTCGGGGGCCGCCTCGACGTGCGCAGCGCGGCGGACGCCCGTACGGTCCTGCACTCGGCCGTCGACGACGGAGTCGGCGATCTGGTGCTGGACCTGTCCGAGCTGGACTCCTGGGACGCCACCGGACTCGGGGTGATCATGGGGGCCCACCGGCGGGCCGGCCGCTGCGGCCGCCGCCTGGTGCTGCGCGGTGTACCGCCGCAGATGCAGCGCCTGCTGGTGGCCACCAGGCTGCACCGGATCCTGGCGATCGAGGGGGGAATCGGGGTGGAGTCGCTGCCCCGGGTGTGACACCGGGACCGGGGAGCCGCACCGGCACCGGGTGTGCGGCAGCGAACGGGTGGGACACGGTGCGCACCGGGCGACGGGGGTGACCCGGACGGACCGCGCACAAGCGCATGTCAGGCGCAATCCTCACGAGACTGTGATGTCTTGGACGGCGCGGTACCCCGGACTGTCGTAGATACTGTGCGAAGGTTTAGGGTTCGGTCGCCCGCTGCCTTGTCACCCTTCGAGCGCGGGCCCGGACCAGAAGCGACAGCGCAGTGTGCAAAAGGCCGGGAGGGGCCCGCATTCACGGCACACCACGCTTTTGGGGGGCTAGGAACCTATGGACCCGATCAACCCGGGACCCGAGGCGTACGGCCATGGCGGCGACGGCACCACGCCGCGCCAGCGCCCGCCGAGGGAATCCCTCACCAACGACTTCGGCCAGAGCACCCCGGCGGTCGTCCGCACGGCGCGGCTGGTCTCCGGCGACTTCCTGCTGACCGTGAACCCGGTCGACGGCAGCGAGATAGAACCCTGCCCGCCGACCGACCGTCCCGCCAGACCGGAGAAGCGCACCGCCGCCGAACGCGCCGAGTACGAGCGCGCCGCCCGGCCGCCGGTGCCGCCCGGTCCCGCCCAGCCCGAGCTGCCGCTCCTGGAGCGCCAGGACGACCGCGAGCGTCTGGTACGACTCCTCGCCCGCGGCCGCTCCGTCCGCCTCACCGGCCCCTCGGGCTCCGGCCGCACCGCGCTCCTCGACCTTGTCGCCGACGACTGCTCGGACCTCGCCCCCGACGGAGTGGTCCGCCTCAGCGGCTTCCACCGCACGTCCGCGGACCTGCTCCACGATCTCTTCCACGCCGTCTACAAGGCGCCGGGGCACCGCCCCGACCACGACGAGCTCCTCGAACTGGTCCGTGAGATCGGCGCGGTCGTCGTCCTCGACGACATCGAGTTCGGCGGCTCCGGACTCGACGAGCTGATCGACGCCACCCCCGAGTGCGCCTTCCTGATCGGCGCCACCCCGGACGTGCCGGCTCCCACCGCCGAATCCGCCGTCGAGGAGCTCTTCCTCAGCGGCCTGGAGCGGGCCGGGGGCGTGGACATCCTGGAGCGCACGGTCGGCCGGGTGCTCAGCGAGGAGGAGGCCAACTGGGCCGGCGACCTCTGGTTCGAGTCGGAGGGCCTGCCGCTGCGGTTCGTCCAGGCGGGCGCGCTGCTGCGCCAGCGCGACCAGCTGCGGGCCAGTACCGGCGCCGTCGACGAGCTCGGCGTCTTCGCGTCCGAGCTGTCCGACATGTCGGTCGACGTGCCCTTCGACGCCGAGGTGGCCGACGAGGTCCCGCTGCCGTCCCTCGGCGAGGCCGCCGCGCCCGCACCGCTGCTCGCCGCCCGCCTCAGCGCCTCCGCCCGCGCCACCCTGCGCTTCGCGGTCGCCCTCGGCGGCGAGGTCCCGCACCAGGCCCATCTGCCCGCCCTCGTCGGCGACACCCACGCGGACGCCGCCCTCGGCGAACTGGCGGGCTGCGGACTGGTCTCCCCGGTCGGCTCCCGCTACCGGCTCGCCGCGGGCGTCCAGCAGCAGCTGGAGGCCGCCGGATACGCCGACGACACCGAGGTCCAGGCCCTCGCCGCCGGCCAGCACTACTCCTGGTGGGCCGGGCACCCCTCGGTCACCCCGGACCGGGTGTGCGCCGAGGCGGACGCGATCCTCGCCGCCCTGGCGGTCCTTGTGCCCGCCACCGTGCCCCCGGCCGAGGACGAGGAGTCCACGCCGGTACGGCTGGCCCGCACGGCCGCCCCCGCGTTCGCGGCCGGGCTGCACTGGAGCGCCTGGGAACGCGCGCTGCGCGCCGGTGCGGAGGCCGCCCGCCTTGCCGGCGAGGTAGGTGAACAAGCCTATTTCCACCATGAGTTGGGGATACTCGCGCTCTGCGGTGGCCAGCTGGACCGGGCCCGGGCCGAGTTGGAGGCCTCCATCGGGCTGCGCGGGGCGCTCTCCGACAAGCGGGGTACGACGGCCGGCCGGCGTGCGCTGGCGCTGGTCGCCGACCGCTCGGGCGAGGCCATTCCCGGCCTCGCCGCGATGGCGGGCGACGAGATCCCCGACGCCCGCCACGAGGAGTCCATATCCCCGGCGGGCGGCGTCACGACGCCCTTCCCGGCCGTCCACTCCCCGATCTCGGACACGCTGGTCACCCGCCGCGTCCCGGCGCAGTCGCCGTCGGCCCGGGGCGGCGGCGGTCTCGTCCGCATGGCCCGCCGCAACGTGGTGGCGGTGGGCTCGGGCGTGCTCCTCACCGCGGTCCTCGGCACGGTGGTGGGGCTCGGCATGACCTCCCACGACAACGCCGACAACCCGGCCAACAACGTGAGCGTCAACCCCTCGGCGAGCGAGGGCACGGGCGACGGCACCCTGGGCGCCGACCCCAAGCAGTCGTCGGGCACGGGGGACACGGGCACGACGACGACCGAACCGACGGACCCCGGCCCCGACGGCACACTCGGCACGTCGGACGACCCGACACCGCCGTCGGACGAGGCGACGCCTTCGGAGACGCCGACGGGCACGAAGGGATCGTCGGGCGGCGGTACGACTCACTCGCCGTCCAAGTCGCCGACTCCGACGCCGACGCCTTCGAAGTCGGTCTCACCGAGCCCTTCGAAGACGTCCGAGTCACCGACGCCGAGCGAGTCGCCTTCGCCCTCGTCGTCGGGCCCGACCGACACCCCCAGCACAGCCGACTCGGCAAGCGGCCCGACGTCCGACTCCCCGACGGTGACGACATCGAGCGCCTCAGAGGGCACCACCCCCGGCACCTCGACCGGCACGCTGATCTGACAACCCACCAACACCCCACCCCGGCGGCCGCCCGGCCTTCGGACGGCTACCCGGGCTTCCGGCGGCCGCCCGGGCTTCGGGTGGCTGCCTCGGCTTCCGGCGGCCGCCTGGGCTTCGGGTGGCTGCCTCGGCTTCCGGCGGCCGCCGAGGCTTCGGGTGGCTGCCCCGGCTTTGGGTGGTCGCTTCGGCTTCGGGTGGCTGTCCCGGCTTTGGGCGGCCGCCGAGGCTTCGGGTGGCTGCCCCGGCTTTGGGTGGTCGCTTCGGCTTCGGGCGGCCAGCCCTGCTTCCGGTGGTCACCCCGGCCTCCCGCGCCCGCCCCGTTTTCCGCCGCGACGGTGCTCAACCATCATGGTGCGGGCCGGCGGTGCCGAACCCGGTTCAGGCCGGTCCGGCACCGCCGGTCACCGCCGCACGGGCTGTGCACCGTCGCGGCGGGACACGGGGCGGGCGTCGGTCGATGCGGCGGACGCCGATTTACACCCCGGCGCTGTTGGAACCCCGGCGCCTTGGGAACCGCGGTGCCTTGGGAACCGCGGCGCCTTTGGAACCGCGGTGCCTTCAGAACAGGCGCAGTTTGTCGTCCTGTACGCCCCGCAGTGCGTCGTAGTCCAGGATCGTGCAGCCGATGCCGCGGTCCGTGGCGAGGACGCGGGCCTGCGGCTTGATCTCCTGGGCCGCGAAGACGCCGCGCACGGGGGCGAGATGCGGGTCACGGTTCAGCAGGTCCAGGTAGCGGGTGAGCTGTTCCACGCCGTCGATCTCGCCCCGGCGTTTGATCTCGACCGCCACGGTCCGGCCGTCGGCGTCCCGGCACAGGATGTCCACCGGCCCGATCGCCGTCATGTACTCGCGGCGGATCAGGGTGTAGCCCTCGCCGAGCGTCTCGATACGGTCGGCCAGCAGCTCCTGGAGGTGCGCTTCCACGCCGTCCTTGATCAGGCCCGGGTCCACGCCCAGCTCGTGCGAGGAGTCGTGCAGGACCTCCTCCATCGTGATGATGAGCTTCTCGCCCGCCTTGTTGATGACGGTCCAGACGCCTTCCTCGTCGCCCGCCCCCTCCTTGAGGGTGCACGGCGGCGACATCCAGTTGAGGGGCTTGTAGGCCCGGTCGTCCGCGTGGATCGAGACGCTGCCGTCCGCCTTGACCAGGATCAGACGGGGGGCCGAGGGAAGGTGGGCGGTGAGCCGGCCGGCATAGTCGACGGAGCACCGGGCGATGACGAGACGCATGGTCGGCAACGCTACTCGACGCCCCGCCCTCCACGCGATTCGGTCGCCGTCTCCGGCCGTCACCCTCAACCGAGGCCCTAGGGGCCGCACCTCTTGATCTGCCCTCCGACCGGGCCCCCGCGACCGGTCCTGACGAGTCGCCTGCACACGCCTGTTCAACCCTGGCCGATTGTGTGCCTAAAGGGACCGTCGCATATACGCAATCTCCTGGTGGGGTCACCGTCCGTTGCCTACCGTAGTAAACGGGAGGTCGCGAAGTGTGTACTCAGAGTGTTCGGTATCGCGAACTCCCCTACCTGTCCGGCAACCCCTGCTGTTCGGGGGTGCGAGAGGAGAACCCATGTCGCTCGACGTCTCACCGGCCCTACTCGAACAGGCCGAGCGAGGCGAGGTCGATGAAGCAGATTTCGTCGACTGCGTCCGGACCTCCCTGCCCTACGCATGGGAGATGATCAGCTCCCTGGTGGCCCAGCTGAAGGTGGACGGCGGAGAGTTCGCCGACAACCAGACGCCCCCGCCGGACGAGCAGGCACGCGGTCAGCTGCTGCGTGCGCTCGCGAGTGACGCCATACGCGGCGCCCTGCAGCGGCACTTCGGTGTGCGGCTCGCCTTCCAGAACTGCCACCGTGTCGCGGTGTTCCCGCTGGACGTCTCGGTAGACGCCAGGCTGGCCCGCTTCACCTCGGTGCGCAGTCAGCTGCTGAACCAGTCCCCGGAGCTCCGGGACTGCTGACGCGGAGCTCCGGTACTGCTGACGCAGTGAGCCGCTTGCTTGCCGCTCCACACGCGGGAGGTGCAATCAGTCACTGGGGCGGCAAGCTCCCCGCGGAGGTGTGAGGTCACCGGAGGTGCGGCAGTACCTCGGCACCCAGCCGTCGTACGTTCTCCTCCGTGGCCGCAAGGTCCCCCGAGCCCTCGGTCAGCAGGGCGAATCGGGAGATGCCGGTCCGCTCGGAGGTCGCCGCGAGCCGGTCGGCACACAGCCGCGGGGTCCCCACCGGGTGCAGTCCGCAGAGCAGTTCGGTGTAGGCGAGCGGGTCGCGCATCGAGCGGGACCGGCCGTCCACCGTCGTGTGGGCCTCCAGGCCCTGCTTCAGCCACCCCGGCATCGCCTTCGTCAGCGTCTCCACGGCGTCGGTGCGCCGGTCGGCGATCTGGCAGACGCCGGCGGAGACATGGGCCGCGCCGAGGATCTCCTCGGCCGGCCTTCCGGCCGCCCGCGCGTGCTGCCGCCACAGCGCGACCATCTCGGCCTTCTCCTCGTCCCCGACGTGCATCCCGAGCAGCATCGCCAGCCCCCGCTCGGCGGCCAGCCGGACGCTCGCCGGAGAGGTGCACGCGACCACCACCTCCGGCCCCGGCGCCTCCGTCAGCGCCTCCGACGGGCGTGGTACGACCGGGACTTCACGGAACGAGAAGCGCGGGCCGGAGGCCGACACGGCCGGTTCGCGCAGCCAGCGCATCAGCAGTTCGAGTGATTCCGGGAAGCCGTGTTCGTACGCCTCGAGTCCGCTCCCGAACACCTCCAGATCCACCCAGGGGCCGCCCCGCCCCACGCCGAGCGTGAAGCGGCCACCGCTCGTCACGTGGAGCAGTGCGGCCTGCTCGCCGAGCGCCACCGGGTGGACCGTGGGCAGCACACTCACCGCCGTGCCGACCCCGAGACGCCTGGTGCGGCCCAGCAGTAAAGCCGCCAGCGTGACCGCGGACGGACACGTGCCGTACGGCACGAAGTGGTGCTCGGCCAGCCAGACCGCGTCCAGGCCGGCCTCCTCGGCCACCTCCGCCGTGCGCACCGCCCGGTGCAGCGCCTCCCCCTGGCCCTGGCCAGGGAACTGGGCGGCCAGCACAAAACTTCCTACGCGCATCGCAATTTCCTGCTTTCCTGGCTCCTACCCGGAGCTCCCCCACCCGGCATAACCGTCTGACACGTGCCGAGGACACGGCCTGGCGAAGAGATTTGCGGATTGTCTGGAGAATGGGTCGCCCTGGAGGGGGACTTGTACGGGTTGGTGCCCTACGCGTACCCCCGCGCGCGCGTCGTAGGCTGGACACAGCCCTTGCTTCCTGTATAGCCCCGAGAGGTGTCCCGTGTCCCCGCGTCGCAACCGACCCAAGGGCCCGAGTGGAGCCACTTCCTCCGGCCGGAGCGCCGAGGACGACCACGCGGACCGGTACGGGGGCTGGCAGTCCAGCGAGAGCTGGCAGGGCGAGGAGTGGAGCGTGCGCCATGTCGCGGGCGCCAGCGCGGTCGGCAAGACATACCGGTGCCCGGGGTGCGACCAGGTGATTCCCTCCGGTGTCCCGCATGTCGTGGCCTGGCCGGAGCACTCGGGCGTCGACGAGCGCCGGCACTGGCACAAGGCCTGCTGGAACGCGAAGGACCGCCGCACCACGCGGGTGCAGCGGTCCCGTAACGCGCCGAGGTTCTAGTGAGAACTCACACGTCCCGCTTCTCCAGCAGCGCGTAGGCGCCGGCGAACGCGACGGCCGTCACGAGCAGGATGATCCACAGCGGGTCCCAGCCCGAAGGGCCGGAATCGCTGAGGGAGTTGGAGTAGAAGACGCTCAGCTGGTTCGGGATCGAGTACTCGAACAGGGCCGTGCGCACCTTCTCCAGCGACTGCGAGAACATGAACAGCGCGATCACCAGCGGGGCGAGCACCGCGCCGATCATGATGGTGATGGCGCCCGCCGAGTGCCGGATGATCGAGCCGATGATCAGCGAGAGCAGCCCGAGCAGCGCGATGTAGAGGCTGACGCCGAAGGTGCCCTTCAGCCATTCCCCGCCGGTCGGCGTCCGGGCCACGTCGCTCAGCATCGACACCTGCGTCATGGCCACGAACGCGCTGGTCGCGAGGGTGAACACGAACGCGACCACGAAGAAGACGATCGCCTTCGCCGCGAGCACCCGCGCGCGGGAGGGGCAGGCCACCATCGTCGTACGGATCATTCCGGTGCCGTACTCGGAGGCCGTGGTCAGCACGCCCAGCGTGATGATGCACATGCTGCCGAGGAGCAGGCCGAAGAAGCCGAGCGACAGCGCGTTCTCGCCGGACAGGTCGTCCGACGAGGAGGAGCTGCTGACCACCGCGCCGGCCAGCAGGCCGATGCCGACGACGAGGAGAACGAAGACACCGAGCGTCCAGATCGTCGAGCGCACCGAGCGGATCTTCGTCCACTCCGAGGCGATGGCGTGCCCGAGGTGGGTGCGTACCACCGGGATCGGCGAGGTGTAACCGGGGTACGGACCGCCGGGCGCCGCCTGCCAGTCGGGCGCGGCCGGAGCTGCCTGCGGCATCGGGGGCTGGTGGGTGCTCATCGGGCGTCCTCGGGCTTGGTCAGGTCGGCGGGGGCGGGGGCGGGGGCGGGGGCGGGCGCGGGAGCCGGCTGGGACGATCCAGCGGTCGCCGGGGCGGTCGCCGGGGCCGGTGCGGCGTAAGGGTTGGGGTTGGGGTGGGGAGCGGCCTGGGGAGGCCCGTAGGGGGCCTGCGGGGCGCCGTACGCGCCTGCGGGCGCCCCCTGCGCGCCGTACGGCCCCGCGAACGGCTGGCCGCCCTGCTGGGGCGGCGGCGGGGCGTACCAGCCCGGCTGGCCCTGCCCGGGGACCGGCATCGGCGGCTGCGCGCCGGGCGGCAGCGGCTGCTGGAAGCCGGCCTTCTGGTCGACGGTGGAGCGGTAGTCCACGGCGCCCTGCGTCATGCGCATGTACGCCTCCTCGAGCGAGGCCTGGTGCGGCGAGAGCTCCCACAGCCGTACGTCCGCCTCGTGCGCGAGGTCGCTGATCTGCGGCAGCGGCAGGCCGGTCACCCGGAGCGCCCCGTCCTGCTCGGGCAGGACATGGCCGCCGGCCTCGGTCAGCGCCGAGCTGAGCTTCTCGCGCAGCTGCGGCTCGGTGTCAGGGGTGCGCACCCGCGCGAAGTCGGCGGAGTTGGCCGAAATGAAGTCCGTCACACTCATGTCGGCGAGCAGCTGGCCGCGCCCGATGACGATGAGGTGGTCGGCGGTCAGCGCCATCTCACTCATCAGGTGGGAGGAGACGAAGACGGTACGGCCCTCGGCGGCGAGGGACTTCATCAGGTTGCGCACCCAGAGGATGCCCTCGGGGTCGAGGCCGTTGACCGGCTCGTCGAAGAGCAGCACCTGGGGGTCGCCGAGCAGCGCGGCGGCGATGCCGAGACGCTGGCCCATACCGAGCGAGAAGCCCTTGGAGCGCTTTCCGGCCACGTCCTGGAGGCCGACCACACCGAGCACCTCGTCGACCCGGCGGGCCGGGATGGCGGAGAGCTGGGCCAGGGAGAGCAGGTGGTTGCGGGCGGACCGGCCGCCGTGCACCGCCTTGGCGTCGAGCAGCGCGCCGACCTTGCGGGCGGCGTTGGGCAGCCTGCGGTAGGGGTAGCCGCCGATCGTCACCGCGCCCGCGGTCGGGTTGTCCAGACCCAGGATCATCCGCATGGTCGTCGACTTGCCCGAGCCGTTGGGTCCCAGGAAGCCGGTGACGGCGCCGGGCCGTACCTGGAAGGAAAGGTTGTACACGGCGGTCTTGTCGCCGTAGCGCTTGGTCAGGCCGACAGCCTCGATCATGCTCCGCACCCATCGAAAGGATCAGGACAGCAGGGCAGACGCCCCCGTAAGGGTTAGGAGGATATCCGGGCGCTGACGGTTCCCATCAAGAGCTGGCAAAGCCGGTCCGAATCGGTCCGGTCACTGCGCATCCCGTTTCCTCAGCAGGACGTACCCGCCGGCGAGCGCGGCGACCACCCACAACCCCATGATCCCGAGGCCGCCCCAGGGCCCGTAGGGGACGTCGTCGCCGACTCTCGGCACCACCTGCATGATGTGGCCGCCCGCCTGGTCCGGCAGGAACCGGCCGATCTTCTTGGTCGCGTCGACGTTGCCGAGGATGTTGGAGATCAGGAAGAAGAACGGCATCAGGATGCCGAGCGACAGCATCGGCGAGCGCAGCATCGCGGCCACGCCCATGGAGAACATCGCGATGAGCGTCATGTAGAGCCCGCCGCCGATGACCGCGCGCAGCACCCCGGTGTCGCCGAGGTGGGCCCGGTGGGAGCCGAGCATGGCCTGCCCGAGGAAGAACGCGGCGAAGCTGGTCACCATGCCGACGACCAGCGCCAGGCCCGTCGCCACCGCGATCTTGCTGAAGAGGAAGGTGGCGCGCCGGGGTACGGCGGCCAGCGAGGTGCGGATCATGCCGGTGCTGTACTCGTTCGACACCACCAGCACGCCGAACACGATCATCGCGAGCTGTCCGAGGGTCAGCCCGGCGAAGCTGATGTTCGTCGGATCGAAGGAGATCCGTTCCCGCGCTGGCATGTTGCCGAACTGGCTGTTCGCCAGCGCGGAGAGCAGCATCCCGAGCGCCACGCTGACGACCACGGCCAGCGACAGCGTCCACACCGTCGAGGAGACGGACCGGATCTTGGTCCACTCGGACCGTACGACCTGGGTGACGACCGCCATCACGCCCCCTTGTCCCAGCCGGAACCCCAGGCCTGCGGCACCGGGGCCGAGTCGGCGTGCGCGTGGTACTCCACGGACTCCGCCGTCAACTGCATGAACGCCTCCTCCAGCGAGGCCTGCTGGACGCTCAGCTCGTGCAGCACGATCCCGTGCCGCGCGGCCAGCTCCCCGATCGGCTCGGCCTTCGCGCCCTCCACCTCCAGCGCCCCGGTACCCGTCTCGACGACGGTGATCCCGGCCCCGTGCAGCACGTCGAGCAGCCGCTCGCGCTGGGGGGAGCGGATCCGGACGTACGACCGCGAGTTGGTCCGGATGAAGTCCGCCATGGAGGTGTCGGCGAGCAGCCGTCCCTGCCCGATGACGACGAGGTGATCGGCGGTCAGCGCCATCTCGCTCATCAGGTGGGAGGAGACGAACACGGTCCGGCCCTGGGCGGCCAGCGACTTCATCAGATTTCGGATCCAGTGGATCCCTTCCGGGTCGAGTCCGTTCACCGGCTCGTCGAACATCAGGATCCGCGGATCACCGAGCAGGGCCCCGGCGATCCCGAGCCGCTGTCCCATGCCCAGCGAGAACCCCTTGGCCTTCTTCCGCGCCACCGCCGTGAGCCCGACGGTGTCCAGCACCTCGGCCACCCGGCGCTTCGGAATCCCGTTGCTCTGCGCGAGGCACAGCAGATGGTTGAAGGCACTGCGCCCACCGTGCACGGCCTTGGCGTCGAGCAGCGCCCCCATGTACGTCAGCGGGTCCTTGAGCTGCGCGTACCGCTTGCCGTCGATCCGCACGTGGCCGCCCGAGGGGTGGTCGAGCCCGAGGATCATCCGCATCGTGGTGGACTTCCCGGCGCCGTTGGGTCCGAGGAAACCGGTCACGATGCCGGGCCGCACGGCGAAGGTGAGGTCGTCGACCGCGGTCTTGTCCCCGTAACGCTTGGTCAGGCCCTCCAGCTCGATCATGCGGCCACGCTAAGACCGGCTCACGGGGGCTGCCACCGGAAGGGGCGGGCCGGGGTAGCGCCGTCTTCGGGTGCGGCGCCGTGGCGGCTGGTCGCGCAGTTCCCCGCGCCCCTTTCCGGGGCGTGCACCTGGCGCCCCTTCAGGGGCGCGGGGAACTGCGCGAGCGACCACATCTCACCCGCACCCGCACGACAAAGGCCCGCACCCCCCGAAGGGCATGCGGGTCTTTGAACGTCGGTCGTTACCCGTCCGCGTTTACCGGGACTGCTGAGCCGGAACCCCACGGGAGATCGGCTCGTCCTCCGCCGGGGAGCTCGCGGCGGCGACCGCCGCACCGGTCAGCGTGGCCAGCATCTCGCGGACGTTGGTCAGCTGGGCGTTGATGCTGTCGCGGCGGTTGGTCAGCGCGGCCAGCTCACGCTCGGATTCCGAGCGGATCCGGTCGGCCTTGGCGTTCGCGTCCGCGACGATGTCCTCGGCCTGACGCTGAGCCGTCTCGACGGTCTGACGCGCCCGGCGCTCCGCGTCGGTGCGCAGCTTCTCCGCCTCGAGGCGCAGCTGCTCCGCGCGGTGCTCGATCTCGGCGAGGCGCTTCTCGGCCTTCTGCTGCCGCGAGGCCAGGTCACGCTCGGACTGCTCACGCCGCTTGGCGAGGTTCGTCTCGAAATCGGCGGCGGCCTGCGCGGCCTTCGCGCGGGTCTCCTCGAAGAGCGCGTCCGCTTCCTCACGCTTGGACTGCGCGTCCTTCTGGGCCTCGGAACGCAGCTGCGAGGCGTCGCTCTTGGCCTTCTCGACGATCCGGACGCCCTCGTCCTCGGCCTTCGCCTTGCGCTCCGCAGCGAACGATTCTGCGTCGTTGCGTACCTGCTGGGCCGCCGACTCGGCGAGCTCACGGTGCTGCTCGGCCGCCCGGCGGGCCTCCTCGCGCAGGTCCTTCGCCTCCTCCTCGGCGAGGCGGAGGATCTTCTCGACACGCGCGCCGAGACCGGCGTACGACGGCTCTGCGTCGGTGACCTGAGCCTGGGCGTTCTGCGTCTCGAGGTGGAGCTCCTCGATGCGCTTTTCCAGAGCGGTGATGCGGGCGAGAGCGCTGTCACGGTCGGAGACGAGCTTGGAGATGCGTTCGTCCACCTGAGCGCGGTCGTACCCACGCCGCACAAGCTCGAAGCCGTAGGGGGAAGTGTCGCTCATGGGGTTCCTGTCGAGTGAGACCGGTGAGGTGATAGGTGGAATCCTAGGGGCCGAAGCGGTGTGTCATCGAGCGGATACGTGTTTGATCTGGAGAATGACACCCCTTTTGGGTGGCTAGCTGTGAGAACGCTTGCCAATGCCTCTGCCAAAGGTTTGGTCAAAAGCACTAGAACAGTACAGAACGGGCACTGGCCTCTAGCCTTCTGACGACTTGCCACCCGATCGAGGGGCACCCACCGTACTGCCCGCCTTGACTCCACCGTCCTTGTTGGACGACGGGGCCTCGAAGGATTCCAACGCCTCCAGGACATCCTGGACACGGGAGATCTCGCCGTTGATGTTCTCGCGGCGGCGCTCCAGGATCTCCAGTTCGCGCTTGCCGGCGTCGACCGTGGCCCGGGCCTCGCGGATCGCCTCGGCCTTGAGTTCCTCGGCCTCCCGGACGAGCGTGGCCTTCTTCTGCTCGGCCTCCTTGAGCAGCCCCTCCGCCTTCTTGACGGCGGCGATCCGGACCTTGCCGGCCTCGGAGTTGGCCTCCGAGACCAGGTCCTTGGCCTTGGCCTGGGCCTTGGCGAGCTGCTCCTCGGCGGCCTTGATGAGTGCGTCACAGCGGTCGCCGGTGGACTTCATGGTCTCGGCGGCCTCGCGACGGGCCCGCTCGTGCAGCCCCTCGATCTCGTTGGTGATGCGGTCGCGCAGCTCCTCCGCCCGCTCCCTTATGGCGGTGGCGTCCCGGCGGGCGCCGACGAGCAGCTCGTCCGCGTCCGTACGGGCCTTCTCCACCAGCGAGTTGCCCTCGACCGTGGCCTGGGACACCAGCCGGTCGGCCTCCTTGCGGGACGCGCCGACCATGCTGTCGGCCTGCGCCTCGGCGTCCGCGGTGGTCTTGTGGGCCTGCTGCTGGGCCTCGGTGAGCAGCTTGTCGGCCTCGGCGGTCGTCTCGTTGATGAGGGTGTCGACCTGCTCGGCCACGTCCTGGCGCCGCTTGTTGGCGTCCTTGCGGGCCTCGTCGAGGGTCCGCTCGGCCTCCTCGCGCGCGGAGTTGAGCATGCGCTCGACCGCCGCCTCCGCGTCCGCCTTGAGCCGCTCGGCGTCGGCGCGGGTCCGCTCGGCGTGCAGCTGGGCGGAGCCGACCGTCTCGGCGGCCTCGGCCCGCAGCCGCTCCGCGTCCCCGGAGGCGTCCGCGATCAGCTTCTCCGCCTTGGCGATGGCGTCCGCGCGGACGCGGTCGGCCTCGGCGATGGTCTCGTTCTGCAGCAGCTCGGCCTCGTTGCGGGCCTCGGTGATGAGGGTGTCCGCCTGGGTCGCCGCGTCCGAGCGGATGCGGTTGGCGTCCTCCCGGGCCTCGCCACGCATGCGCGTGGCGTCCTGCTCGGCCTGCGCGGTGGTGTCGGAGGCCTCGGTGCGCACCCGCTCGGCGTACGCGGACGCCTCCGAACGCAGCCGCTCCGACTCCGCCATGGCTTCGGTCACGGTCCGCTCGGCCAGCGCCTTCGCCGCCTCGGACGCCTCCGCGGCCTCGCGGCGGATCCGGGTCGCATCCTCGCTGGCCCGCTCCCGCTCGGCGTAGGCGTCCGCGCGGACCCGGTCCGACTCCTCCTCGGCCTCCCGGCGGGTCCGGTCCGCCACGTGCTCGGCGGCCGAACGCAGCCCGGCGATCTCCTCCTGCGCCTGCTCGTGCAGCCCCGAGACCGAGTCACGCACCTGCTGGGCGTGCTGCTCGGCGGCGGACACCATCTCGGTGGCCCGCCGGTCGGCCTCCTCGACCAGCCGCACCGCCTCGGCCTGTGCCTCCTCGACGCGGTTGCGCGCCTGGGCCAGCAGGTCCTCGCTCTGCTCGCGGGCCCGCTCGCGCTCCTGGTCGGCCTCCTGGCGGGCGGAACCGAGCAGCTCCTCGGCCTCCCGGCGCCGCCGGGCGGCCTCCTCCTGGGCGGCGGCCAGCGTCTCGGACGCCTCGGTGGACAGCCGCTCGGCCGCCGCCTGCGCCTCGGCGCGGACCCGGTCGGCGGTGTCCTGCGCCTCCTGCTTGAGCCGCTCCGCCTCGGCCGCGGCCTCGGACCGCAGCCGTACGGCGATGGTCTCGCCCTCCGCGCGGGACGCGGACGCGTCTGCGGCGGCCTCGTCGCGCAGCCGTGCGGCCTCGGTCTCGGCCTGCTGCTGGAGCGTGCGGATGCGTTCGGCGGCCTCGGAGCGCAGCCGGTCGGTCTCCTCGCCGGCCTCCCGGCGGATCCGGCCGGCCTCCTCACGGGCCTCGGTGAGCGACTGCTCGGCGTTCGCGAACCGCTCCTCGGCCTCGGTGTGCAGCCGGGTCAGCTCCTCGGCGGCCTCCGCGCGCCGGGCCTCCACGCCCCGCTCGGTCTCCTCGCGCAGCTCGCGCGCGGCCCGCTCGGCATCCTCCTTGAGGGCCTCGGCCTGCTCCAGGACCTCGGTGCGGTGCCGGTCGGCCTCCTGGCGGGTGCGCTCCAGGGTCTCCTCGGCCTGCCGGCGCAGCGTGGTCGCACGCTCGATGGCCTCGGTGCGGACCTTCTCGCTGTCCGCGGTGGCGGTCTGCCGCAGCTCGTCCGCGTCGGCCTTGGCCTTGGCGAGCAGCTCCTCGGCGGACCTGGCCCCCTCCTCGATCTGCTGCACGGCCTCACGCCGGGCCTCGGCGCGGATCGACTCGCCCTCGGCGACCGCGTCGGAACGCAGCTGCTCGGCCTCGCCGCGCAGCCGGCGGGCCTCCTCCTGCAGCTCGACCGTCTTGGCGCGGTACTCCTTGGTGTCGTCCTTCGCCGTGCCCTTGAGCTGCTCGGCGATGTCGTGCGCCTCGGCGCGCAGCCGGTCCGCCTCGGTCTCCGCCTCGGTGCGGATCCGCTCGGCCTCCTCGGCGGCGGCCTTGGTGGTGCGCTTGGCCTCCTCGGCCGCCCTGTTGAGGACGTCCTCGGCGGTCTTGGCGGCCTTGGACAGCTGGGAGGCGCTCTCCTCGGCGGTCAGGGTGCGGGCCTTCTCGGAGGCCTCCGCGATGATCTTCTCGGCCTCGGCCCTGGCGTCCGCGACGACCTGCTCGGCGCTCGCCTTGGTGGCGTCGGCCTCCTTGGTGGCCTCGCTGACCAGCCGGGCGACCTGCTCCTTGGCCGTCTGGGTGCGCTGCTGGTTGGTGGCCTCCGCGCTGGAGAGGGCCTTCGTGGCGCTCGCCTCGGCCTCGGCGACCAGCTTCTCCGCCTCGGACTGCGCCTTGCGCAGCGTCTCCTCGGCCTCCGCGATGCGCTGCTCGGCTGCGCGGCTCAGCTCTCCGGCCTGCCGACGGGCGGTGTCCGACTCCGTCGCGGTGGAGCTGCGCAGCTGCTCCGCGTGGTCGGTGGCCTCCTGGGCCTGCGTGGACGCGGCGTTCAGCAGCCGCTCGGCGTCCCGGCGGGCGCGCAGCAGCAGCTGCTCGGCCTCCGCGCGAGCCGCCTCGGCGTCGCTGGTGACTCGCTGCCGGGCCTCGGTGGCCAGCCGCTCGGCCTCGGCGCGGGCGGCGGCCATGGCCTGCTCGGCCTCGGCCCGCGACTCGTCGAGCAGCCGGCGGGCCTGGGACTCCGTCCGGGCCCGCAGTTGCTCGGCCCACGCCACGTTCTCGTTGACGTGCGACTCGACGGTCTGCCGGCGCTCGGCCAGCTCCTGGTCCAGCTGCTGGCGGCGGGTCACCGCCTCCTGGTGCAGCTCGGCCTGGAGCCGCGCGGCTTGCTCGGCGTGCTCCTGGAGGATGCGCTGGGTCTGCGCCCGGGCCTCCGCGGCCACCCGCTCCGCCTCCTGGCGGATCTGGTCGGCCTGCACCTGGGCGCTCCGCAGCAGCTGCTCGGCGTGATAGCCGATGTCACCGCCCTCGAACGCGGGCCGGGACATGATGGTGCGCCGCGCCTCGTGCAGCTTGGCGCGCAGCACCTCGACCTGGTAGCCGAGGTCCTCGGCATGCTGGATCGCCTTTTCCCGCTCGGTCTTCAGCCGCTTCATCTCGGCCTCGAACCGAGAGAGGTGGTCGACGTCAGCCGCCGGCTCTCGCTCCTGGCTCTCGTAGCCCCGCACTGCGCGGTCCCATCCGTCCCCTGGTCGCAACCTTCTCCGAACGAGCTCCGTCCATCCGCCGAACGGGGCCCCCGGGGAATGGTGTCAGATCAACGGCGGAGCACGGGCTGCTGCCCCGACGCTCGTCCCCCGAAACCCGGACCCCGGCATGCGGCCGCCCCGGCCCTGCGAACGTACGAAGGGGCGACCGCCCCCAACCCTACCGGCCCATATGTACGAGGGTCAGTGCTCAGGTGACTCAACAGCCGCCGAAGTGACCAGTTCTGTCAGTACTCCGTGGCAATCCTTCGGGTGCAGGAAGGTGATCCGCGACCCCATGGAGCCGATCCGTGGCTCCTCGTACAGAACGCGTACGCCCTTGGAACGGATGTCCGCGGCGTCGCCGTCCACATCCGCCGTACCGAAGGCGATGTGGTGGACCCCCTCGCCGTTCTTCGCGAGCCACTTGCCGACCGCCGAGTCCTCCCGGGTCGGCTCCAGAAGCTGCAGGTAGGAGGCGCCTCCGTCGGACGTCTCGTTGATCTTGAGCATGGCCTCCCGCACGCCCTGCTCCTCGTTGACCTCGGTGTGGAACACCTCGAAGCCGTATGTCGCCCGGTAGAACTCGACGGTCGCGTCGAGGTCGTGGCAGGCGATCCCGATGTGGTCGATTCGCGTCAGCATGGATTCAGTGCAGCGCCACGGAGATGGTTACGCAACGTGCCAGCGATCACACTGACGGCCCGATGACGGCACGGAGTGCCACGCAATACATTTTAAGTAAACCCTCGTTCACTCCTCGGCAGTGCAGCCGGTAAGGGGATTCGCAGCTCATGACTTCTGGAACCGCCGGAACCACCTCAGTGATCGTCGCGGGCGCACGGACGCCCATGGGACGACTGCTGGGCTCGCTGAAGTCCTTCTCCGGAGCCGACCTCGGCGGCTTCGCGATCAAGGCCGCCCTCGACCGTGCGGGGATCGGGGGCGACCAGGTGCAGTACGTGATCATGGGCCAGGTGCTCCAGGCCGGCGCGGGCCAGATCCCGGCCCGGCAGGCCGCCGTGAAGGCCGGCATCCCGATGAGCGTCCCGGCGCTCACCATCAACAAGGTCTGCCTCTCCGGCCTCGACGCCATCGCCCTGGCCGACCAGCTGATCCGCGCCGGCGAGTTCGACATCGTGGTCGCGGGCGGCCAGGAGTCCATGACCAACGCCCCGCACCTGCTCCCGAAGTCCCGCGAGGGCTTCAAGTACGGCGCGATCGAGATGCTCGACGCGATGGCGTACGACGGTCTGACCGACGCCTTCGAGAACATCGCCATGGGCGAGTCGACGGAGAAGCACAACACGCGCCTGGGCATCCTCCGCCCCGAGCAGGACGAGATCGCCGCCCTGTCCCACCAGCGGGCCGCCGCCGCGCAGAAGAACGGCGTCTTCGAGGCCGAGATCACCCCGGTCGAGATCCCGCAGCGCAAGGGCGAGCCGGTCGTCTTCAGCAAGGACGAGGGTATCCGCGGCGACACCACGGCCGAGTCGCTGGGCCGGCTGCGGCCCGCGTTCACCCGGGACGGCACGATCACGGCCGGCTCCTCGTCGCAGATCTCGGACGGCGCGGCGGCCGTGGTCGTGATGAGCAAGGCCAAGGCCGAGGAGCTGGGCCTGGAGTGGCTCGCCGAGATCGGCGCGCACGGCAACGTGGCCGGCCCGGACAACTCCCTCCAGTCCCAGCCGTCCAACGCCATCCAGCACGCCCTGAAGAAGGAGGGCCTGGAGGTCGGCGACCTGGACCTCATCGAGATCAACGAGGCCTTCGCCGCGGTCGCCGTGCAGTCAATGAAGGACCTCGGGGTGTCCACCGAAACGGTGAACGTCAACGGCGGCGCCATCGCCCTGGGCCACCCCATCGGCATGTCCGGCGCCCGCCTCGTCCTGCACCTCGCCCTGGAGCTCAAGCGGCGCGGCGGCGGGGTCGGCGCAGCGGCGCTGTGCGGTGGCGGCGGCCAGGGTGACGCGCTGATCGTGCGGGTGCCGAAGGCCTGAGTGCGTTTCCCTGTTTCTCTGAGCGAACGGAATCGAACGGAGCTGTGATGCAGGACGTCTCCTCACTGGTGGCCCAGGCCAGGGAGGGCCGACCGCGTGCGGTGGCCCGGCTGATCTCCCTGGTGGAGGGGGCGTCCCCACAGCTCAGGGAGGTCATGGCGGCACTCGCGCCCTTGACCGGCAACGCGTATGTGGTCGGCCTGACGGGCTCCCCGGGAGTCGGCAAGTCGACCTCCACCTCGGCCCTGGTGACCGCCTACCGCAAACAGGGCAAACGTGTCGGTGTGCTGGCCGTCGACCCGTCCTCGCCCTTCTCCGGAGGCGCCCTGCTTGGCGACCGCGTCCGGATGTCCGACCACGCCTCGGACCCCGGCGTCTACATCCGCTCGATGGCCACGCGGGGCCACCTCGGCGGCCTGGCCTGGGCGGCCCCGCAGGCCATCCGGGTCCTGGACGCGGCGGGCTGCGACGTGATCATCGTCGAGACGGTCGGCGTGGGCCAGTCGGAGGTGGAGATCGCCTCCCAGGCGGACACCTCCGTCGTCCTGCTGGCCCCCGGCATGGGCGACGGCATCCAGGCGGCCAAGGCCGGAATCCTGGAGATCGGCGACGTGTACGTGGTCAACAAGGCCGACCGGGACGGAGCGGACGCCACCGCCCGTGAACTGAACCACATGCTGGGCCTGGGCGAGTCCCGGGGCCCCGGCGACTGGCGGCCCCCGATCGTCAGGACGGTCGCCGCCCGCGCCGAGGGCATCGACGAGCTGGTCGAGGCCCTGGAGAAGCACCGCGCGTGGATGGAGGAGCGGGGCGTCCTGGCGGAACGCCGGCTGGCCCGCGCCGCCCGCGAGGTCGAGACCATCGCGGTGACGGCGCTGCGCGCACGCATCGGAGACCTCCACGGAGACCGACACGTCGACGCACTCGCGGACCGCATCGTGGCGGGAGAGCTGGACCCGTACCGCGCGGCGGACGAACTGGTGGCGGGGCTGACGGAAGGCTAGCCGCCGTAGGCGCGCGGGCCGTCCCCCGGCTGCGGGCCGGTGGTGGCTGGTCGCGACCGCGCGGCGGTAGCCGCACATCGATGCAGCCCCGCGCCCCTTACGGTGCCCGTCGTAGCTGCGGGCAGTCGTGCCTCCCTCAGTGCCTCGAGGGCCTGCCGCTGTTCGTAATGGTCACTCCGGCCGACACCACCGACCGCGACGCGGCCAAGGAAGTGCTGTTCCGGCTACGGCCGATGCACCCGGGTGCAGTGCTCGTGGCGGGGCGCCGCGGCGGCGGCGAGCAGGGCCTGCACTTCTTCTCGGTGCTACTTCTTCAGGCAATGCGTGGTAGGTCGGCGCATCGGAGACCTACCTGGGCCTCCATGCCAGCGGAGGAATTTACTCGGCCGAGTCAACGCAGACCGCATAAGCATCCACCACAGTGGCGAATCCCCCATAGTTGATGCCGTAGACCCGCCACGAGGTCGGAGGGTCACCCACTGGGGCTGATCCCGTTACGGTGATGCTTGCGTTAATGGATCCGAGATACCCGCCTCCCGTGGCGATCTTTCCCGAGGGACAAGGAACGTCTACAAAGAAGGCAGAGTTCGCGTTGGCGTTCGCTGAACCCATGACGCGCTCAGCCCCTGTGACACCGCCGTTGGCGGGAGGCGTGGGGATCGTCTGCGACGCACTCTGGCTGCAACTGACATTCTGTGTGCCGTTGACGGTGTTACCGACCCCCACTTGCCCGGACGGCAGGCAGGCCGCTCCGATCGCCGGGTTGTTGAGGGCCGAGAGCAGCTCGTCGTCTGCGGTGGCTCCGCCGGCGGAGAGGGCGACCGCAGCAGCGGCCGTCGTGCACACGGTGGCAAGTGCCCTGGCGAGTTTCATCCGAACCGTCCTTTTCGTCGTCTACTTGAGCAGGCTGCCGAGACCGGCGGCGTGGGCGGGCGCCGGCGAGAGCCCCGTAACGATGCCGGTGACCTGGCGCTTCACGTCCCGCACGGTCGGGGTCACGGAGCGGAGCGAGATGAGGTTGTCGAGGCTGAGGGGACCGGTCTGGGTGCTGGGCGCTGGGCGCGCTGCGGTGATGCCGTTCCCTGCAGGGGAGCTGGTGGTCGCGGACTGGCTGCAGTTGACGGTCTGGGTGCCGGTGAAGGAATTGCCCTGGCCGACCTGCCCCGAGGGGAAACACACAAGGGTGATCGACGGTGTGCCGAGGAGCGACAGGAGTGAATCGTCGTCTGCGCGGGCGCTCCCGGCGCTGAGTCCGACCGCGAGCGCCGCCATCGCACCGATTGCCTTGATCCTCTTCGTGAACTGCACAGGCACCCTTCCGCGTGTCCCTGACCTTGAATGACACCTAGAAGGATGCAGATCCCACCCACGCCACATGCACATACCGCCGCCGCCACCACCGCCTTTCCACCGCTTGCAGTAACAAGCCGGTCGTGGCCGCCCTGCCCTGCTTCCGATCGAGGAACGCTCAAGCGGAGGTGTCACACTTCCGGTCGGAGCTGTACGCGTGTCTGACCGCGCGGGGCGACGCCTTGTTCGAGTTGTGCGACGCGCTGCTGTGCGCGGACGGGCCGGTACAGACGCTGGTCGATCTCGAGCTCGCGCCCGAACACCGCCGTGGTCACGGAGCTCTGTACGGCGGACTCAACCAGGGACGGATTGACGTCGCCCGGCTACGCCGGGCCCTGACCGGGGTGCCCCTGCCGAGGGCGGCGGACGGCTAGCTCGTATTGGCCGTCGATGTCTCGCCGTGGCTGCGACCGGATGCCAACACGGACGCGTCCCCGCCACCGGCGAGGCATACAGCCGTCCCGCCCACCACAAGGTGGGCACCAAACCCCGCAGAGCAGGCTGACGAGCGACACAGAGGACCAGCACACTGGGCGCATGCGCTATGAGGAGAGAGCCAAGCTCACGGTCGTGAAAGTCCTGGTCCGGCTGGCCTTCCTTGTCGCCTCACCAGTGCTGCTGATAGCAGGAGCGCCGATCCGCCGCCGCTATCTCCACTACGTCTGCCGCGATGAGGCCTCGCAAATCCTGGACAAGGAGCGAGGTTGGGTCAGCGCCCACTACTTCGTGGTCACCGGCCCATTCCTGCAGTGGCTCTGCTGGCCCACAGAATCACTCGCCCGCCTCAGCGAGCGCCGAGGTTAAACGACGAGCTTAGCTTGAGTTTTAACCTTCGCCCGTGGGGTGGGCTGAGGTGGCAGATTTCTGCGGGGCGCTCGATCCCGCTGCTACTTGCGGACGGCCCAGTAGGCGAAAAGCACCGCGCCGACACCCAGGACGAAGAATTGGGTGACTCCTGGAATGCGCCACCGTAGAGCGAGAAGGCCGACGCCTGTCACTACCGCTCCCGCAGCCAGGATCCACACTGCACGCCATGCAACTCCCGGCGCCGTCGATACGTCCTGCGGGTTCCAGCCGTCCCTCCACCCGGTCCACGCGTAGGTCCAGATCAACCAAGCGATCACCGCCAGATCGCCAATGAGGAGAAGCACGGCGACCGCGGCTTGCCGAAGGGTAGAAGGCTCACTCATGCGCTCAGCGTCCTCCGCCAGATTGCATTCCACATGAGCGCTCCTACTCAGTGGGAACCACGAGTAGGAGCATTCCGGTGACCATTCCTTCTATGGTTTGTGAGCTCTGATTTGATCTGAGTACGCATACTCATGCGACCTCTCCCTCCCGCCGTCCACAGTGGTCATGGACACGGGAGGGGGCGAACAGCGGTGGGGCATCGACGTCGTACCAGAGCCATTCTGGGCATGGTGTGCAGCGTGGCGCTGCTGGCCGTATCCGCCTGTTCGCAGGACGGCGCCACCAGCCCGAAGACTGTCCGCAAACTCGCTGGAAGCGCCGAGGCGGTCAAGGCCCGAGAGCAGGTGGAGCAGGAGATCCGGAAGACCATCATCGACTGGGATGCCCACACCGCGCTCACGCTCGGGCTGGTCACCGTTGACGACTTATGCATGGGTGGTCGGGCGAAGGAGTTGTTCTTCCAAGACGGGGACGACCGGTACAAAATCCGCTGCATGATGTACGTCAACGCCTACTTCGGCGCCAGCCCACAGCATGTGTCAGACACGATCGACAGCATCCTCACCGCAGGCGACCCCGACGGCTCCCCGATTCCCTTCGGCCACGACTTCATCTACGCGACCAAGGTCGTTGACTACTACCGGGGCAAGACAGGTGACCCGCAGGGTCCAGGCACTGGTGAGCCGAACGAACTATTCAGCGCGGCTACGGTCACGCTCAACTGGGACCAGGTCCGCCAGAACGGAAAGCGTGAGCTGATCGAGGAACTACCTGCATGCTCCCCCAGCGATCCACCTGTCCATCGGTGCCTGCGTGAGCCAGCCTCCACCAGCGTCACGAACCTGCGACGCAAGTACGGCATGGTGTTCAAGCTCACCTTCCCCACCAGGGACTACTTCATCGTGTACAAAGACGACCGAACAGTCAGCCACTGATGCGGGAACGGATCGCCTAAAACTCGAGCGGGCAGCTCCTCACGGCATGCACGAAAGCCGTCCCGCCCCGACGTAACCCACACCGTTGAAGATCTCTAGCCGATTTGCCCACATCGTGGCGGATGGCGGGACGCCGGTTCTTCGAGCCGAGTGGGCGTCCTGGGCCTGGAGTTGATGGTTTCGGTGCACGGGCAGGACAGTGCAGGTACGGGCGGAGGTTCCGAAACCCGCAGCGGACTCGGGCCGGGGTGAGCCGGCCGGGCTCGGCGGGCTTCTCCCATGGCCGCCGCAGGTCGGATGCGGCCTCGCACAGAAGGCGGGCCTGGGTGTGCGCGGTGATGATCAGCCAGGTCCAGCGCTCGTCGGCTTGGGGGGTTCGCAGCTTCGGACGCGTCCACCCGAGGGTCTGTTTCATCAGCCTGAAGGCGTGTTCCAGGTCGAACCGTCTCAAGAACGCCTGCCAGCGCACGTCGACGTCCTCGCTGTTCAGGCCGGTGGCGGACGACCAGAGCCAGAGCGGGAGCGGGTCGCCTCCGCCGGGCAGGCGGTCGACCTGGAGGCGGATCAGCGTGCCCTCGATGATGGGAAGTTCGCCGGTATGGTCGATCCACGCGGAGTGACCAGCTCGGCCCGCCGCAGCCGCAGCATGGCGCGCAGTTCCTCAGTGCTGACCTCCTCGTCCAGGATCTGCCGGACCTGCTGGAGGGGGAGGCCGAGATCCTTGGGCGCGATGACGCGGTTGAGGCGGGTGAGCTGGGCGGCCGTGTAGGAGCGGTAGCCGGTGGCGGGGTCGACATAGGCCGGCCGCAGCAGGCCGGTTGCGTCGTAGTGGCGCAGCATCCGGACCGAAACGCGGCCGTGTCGGGCGAAGTCTCCGATGGTGAACATGGTGTCTCCGAGTTCAACGCCTGACACGGTGTCAGGGTCGACAAGCACCTCGTCGGCACGCAGCAACCACGCCGACGGTAGCCCAGGCACCGGTCATGTGATGTGCTCGTCAATCAGGAAGAGTCACCACATGAGACATCCTCTTAAGGGCCTGGGAGGGCCCCCAGGCGGCACGGGTGGGCGGAGCGGCACCCTGCAAGCGCCGGTAAGCGCCCCCCCCGGCCCGACACGCAGCAAGCGGCGGACGAGACCTGAACCCTCGTCCGCCGCTTTCAGTTGCCGTTCGTCGTCACGGGCGCCCCCGCTGCCCCCGCAGGTGTTCGGCGATCGGCTTGAGGCCCTTGTCGAGCTCTATGAGTGCCTCCGGCGACAGCAGGTCGATGAAGTGCCGTCGCACGGAGGCGACATGATGTGGCGCCACCTTCTTCATCGTCTCCATGCCGTGCTCGGTGAGGACGGCGAACAGCCCACGGCGGTCGGACTCGCAGTTCTCCCGGCGGACCAGGTTCGCGTTCTCCATACGGGTGATCTGGTGCGAGAGCCGGCTCTTGGACTGGAGCGTCGCGGCCGCGAGGTCGCTCATCCGCAGCCGGTAGTCCTCGGACTCGGACAGATTCACCAGGATCTCGTAGTCGTTCATTGTCAGGCCGAACGGTTGCAGATCCTTTTCGAGCTGGTACGTCAACAGCCTGTTGACCTCCAGGTGGGTGCGCCAGGCGCACTGCTCCGCATCGGTCAGCCAGCGCGTGGCCGTCTCGGTCTCCATGTATGAAGTCTACCTAAAATGTTGAAAGGCGAACTAGTGAGGGTGGTGTGACTGCGCGCACGCGTTCGATGTCACACTCCGCAGACTACCGCTCACAGCCCGAAGCGACGTTGCAGGTCCCCCAGCTGTCCGGGAAGGCGCGGTGTGCCGGATTGCTGTGAATGACCTGTGAAAGGCCCGCTTCCGCCGGGCACTCCGGGCTCGTGTGGAACCGCTCCTGTCGCCTGCTCCGCCATCAGGGTCTCGGTCGACTGGAGCAGCACCGTGCCGGCCCCCACGAACTCGAACTGGTGCTCCTCCCCGGAGGCCCCGCCGAGGCCCGTCATCGCACGTAGACCGCCCATGACCCCGGTCATGTAACCGTGGTCGTAGTGGTGGCACGGGGAGGGGCAGTCGGCCCACCCCACGAGCGCCTGCGGGTCCACCCGGATCGGGGGTTCCATGAACACCACCGGACCGTTGGACGCGGCCACAAACTTTCCGGTTCCGATAAGGGTCAGAAAACCCGGCACGATCGACTGCTTGAGCGCGAGACTTGGCTGAAAAGCGAGCAGGTTGCCAGAGCGAATGGTCAGGTTGCCCTCTTCCAGATCGTAAGAATTGACGTCGAAGGCCCGGTCGGCGAGGAGCATCTTGCCCGAGCCCTCCGCCACCACCCAGTCGCTCGCGTGCAGAGGCGAATGGAACGAAGTGCGGACCAGACGGTCCAGGCGGCCGTGTCCGACGCCGTTGAAGTCGATCGAGCCGTAGTAGGCGATCATCTTCCCCTTCTGCAGGAACCACTGGCCGCTCTTGAGCTCCACGCAGAAGGTGTACTTGTTGACGTTGTCGTCGACGGAGAGGGTCATGGGGTCGTGGACGACCGGCCCGGCGGCACCGTACGCGCTCACAGCTTCTCCTCCGACGCCTGGACGTACACCACACCGTTTCCGCTGAGCTCCAGCTGGAACGCCTCGCCGGAGCCGCGGCCCACCATGTCCCGCCAGCCGAGCGCGGTCGACAGCTTGTTGCGGACGTCGCCGTGGTGGGCGACGTAGGCCTGCGGGTCGACATGGACCGGGCGCTGCGGGGTGATCGGGATCTCGAACACGCCGCCGTGAGCCATCACGGCGACCGCGCCTTGGCCCTTGAGGGTGGTGGTGAACAGGCCCTGGCCGGTGACCTGGCCGCGCACCATGCCCATCACGCCGCCCTGGGAGCCCATGAACATCGTGCCCTGCTGGAGCGTGCCCTCGAAGGCGAGCAGCCGGTCCGCCTCGACGTAGAGGGTGTCGCCGGTAAGGGTGATGACCTGGACGTGATGGCCGCCGTGCCCGAAGAACACCGTGCCGCTGCCCTCGACGGTCATCAGCGGGGTGGCCTCGCCCGCGACCCGGCGGCCGAGCATCGACATCAGCCCGCCCTGGCCGCCCTGGATGTTGGGTGTGAAGGACACCTCGCCCTTGTAGGCGAGCATCGCCCCGCGCTGGCTGTAGAGCCGCTGTCCGGGCATGACGGTCGCCTCGACCATCTTGGAGTTCACCTCGCGCAGGGCCATCTCACACATCCCCCGCGATCGTGTTCCGCTCGCTCGGCTGCACGTACACCAAGCCGTCCCCCTCGAACCGGATCTGGAAGGCCTCGCCGCCGCCCTCCCCGAGGAGCGTGCGGAATGTCACACCCGACTGGAAGGACTGGCGGAGGTTGCCCTGGTGGGCGATGTAGGCGCCCGGGTCCACGGTCAGCGGGTACTGCGCGCTCACCCGCAGCACCACCGCCGGTCCGTCCGACATGATCGCCGCCTGGCCGTGGCCCTCGACCGTGGTCGTGAACAGGCCGTTGCCCTGGGAGGCGCCGCGCAGGCCCGTGAAGGTCGTGCCGGTGCGCAGGCCGGCGTCGGTCGCGAGCAGGTTGCTCGACTCGACGTACAGCTTGTCGCCCTGGAGGCCGACCAGGTTGATCTCGGACGCCCGGTCCGCGAACCAGCAGGTCCCGTGCCCCTTCACCTCCATCACCGTCATCTGCTCGCCGGTGAGCCGCCGGGTCACCATCCCCCGTATCCCCTCACCGCCGCCGCTCAGTTTCTTGAACGCCATCTGCCCGTCGTACGCGACCATCGAGCCGTTCTTCGCCTTCACGGCGTCCCCGGTCATCTCGACGGCGAGCACCTTGCTGCCTTGAAGTCGAAACATCGCCACGCTGCGAAGGTAGCCGCAGGTCGACGCCACCAACAGGTCCCAGGGGTGGACGTCATCCCGGATCCGACCCTTAGGGGGCCACGCCAACCGTCACAGCAACGGCCACGGCCACGGCTCCGGCCTCGGCAACGGTCGCGGCTTCGGCAACGGTCACGGCTTCGGCTCCGGCCTCGGCAACGGTCACGGCTCCGGCTCCGGGAAGCGAGGCCCGGCCGCCGGGAAGCAGGGCCGGCCCTCCAGGAGGCGGGTCGCCCCCGTCCTCCTCGGCCGGCACGCTGGGCTCCGTCAACGGGCCCCGCCTCCACCCCCGCGCGGGGACCGCGAGGCTTCTTTGCCACAATGGGTGAACGTTTGTGCTTGCGTTCACAAAGAGTGGACGTCTCTCCCACCGAAGGTGACTCGTGGACATCAAGACCGCCACCGCCATCCGCCGCCTCCGCCTGGTCTCCGCCCCGGAGGCCGTCTCCTTCCTGATCCTCCTCCTCTGCTCGGTGCTGAAGCGGACCACGGACTTCAACGCGGTGCCCGTCATGGGCGCGATCCACGGTGTCCTGTTCATCCTGTACGTGATCTTCTGGGCCGACGCCTGGAGCCGCGCCAAGTGGCCGCTGGGGACCGCCGCCTTGTACTTCGTCCTCTCCGTCCTGCCGACCGGCGGCTTCTTCGCCGAGCGCAAGCTGCGCCGTGAGGCCGAGGACGCGGTCATCGCGGCCCGCGCCCGCCAGGAAGGGGCCGTGAAGGCATGATCGTCGCTTTCTCCGTGACGCCGCTGGGCGTCGGCGAGGACGTCGGGGAGTACGTCGCCGACGCCGTCCGGGTGGTCCGCGAGTCCGGGCTGCCCAACCGCACCGATGCCATGTTCACCTCGATCGAGGGCGAGTGGGACGAGGTCATGGACGTCGTCAAGCGCGCCGTCGCCGCCGTCGAGGCGCGTGCCCCGCGCGTCTCCCTGGTTCTCAAGGCGGACATCCGCCCCAGCGTGACCGACGGCCTCACCAGCAAGGTGGAGACGGTCGAGAGGCACCTCGCCCGGTAACCGACAGCGCGCAGGACAACCCCGGCCCTTCTCTGGGCCGGGGTTTTCTTCTCCCTTTCGATTGAGCGATCGCTCAAAAGCGAGTACCGTCACCTTCCAAGGGTTTGAGCGTTCGCTCAAAAGTCACTCAAAAGACCAGGTGACAGGGGTACGACACCAATGGGGCTCTATATAGAGGCGCACATCCGCGCCGACCTCGACGAACTGTGGGCACGGACCCAGGACCCGGCCCGGCACCAGCGCTGGGACCTCAGGTTCACCGAGATCGACTACCTCCCGCGCGTGCCGGGCGAGCCGCAGCGCTTCCGTTACGCCACCCGGGTGCTGCCGTTCCTCACGGTCGCCGGCACCGGGATCTCGGCGGGGGAGAAGGAGCGCCCCGACGGCACCCGTACCTCCGCCCTGCGCTTCGCCTCCCCGCACCCGCTCTCGCTGCTCGCCGAGGGCAGCGGCTACTGGCGCTACGTCCCGGTCTCCGACGGCGTCCGCTTCCTCACCGGCTACGACTACCGGCCCCGCTGGGGCGGCCTCGGCGCGCTCGCCGACCGGCTCGTCCTGCGCCCGCTGATGGGGTGGGCGACCGCCTGGTCCTTCGACCGGCTGCGGCTGTGGCTGGAGCGCGGGATCACCCCGGAGCGGGCGCGGTGGAACTGGCTGGCCGAGATGACGGCCCGCGCGCTGACGGTCGTCGGCTGCACCGCGGGCCTGAGCCAGGGGCCGGTCCTCGACGCCCTCTCGCCCGCCGTCGCCTTCCTGGTCCCGCTCCTCCTCGTGGTCGCCCTCTCGCTGGCCCTCTTCGCGCCCCCGCTCGCCACCACCCCGGCCGCCCGCCGCTGCCTGCGCACCCCACCGGCCCGGGTGACCGCGCCCCGGATCCTGCACACCCTGGGGAGGCAGTCGTGACCTCCATGTTCCGTACCGTGCTGGGGGCCGGCTTCGACCGGCTGCACCCGCAGCTCCAGCGGCGCTTCTCGGTCGGCCTGGCGAGCGGTGAGGCCTGCACCGGCCGGGGTGTGATGGAACGGATCTGGCACGGGCCGGCGTTCGTGAGGCCGTTCCTCGCGCTGGGCGCCACCCGGAACATCCTGGTCCCGAAGGCGGGCCGGAACGTTCCGTTCGTGATCGAGAACGTGCCGTACGTCGACACCTACGGCCGTGAGACGGTGACCTTCGTGCGCACCTTCGACCTGCCCGGCCGGGCCCGCCGCTTCGACGCCCAGATGGTGCTCAGCCCCAAGGGCGACCGCATCCTCGACTACCTCGGCACCCACCAGCACCTCGCCAGTGAGCTGCACCTCCGTGCCGAGCCCGACGGCTCCCTGCTCATCCGCTCCGGCGAACACCGGTTCAGGGAGGGCCCGGTGGACGTCCGCGTCCCCGAACTCGCGGGGGCCACCGCCGAGGTGCGCGAGTCCTACGACGACCGGACCGGCCGCTTCCATATCCAGGTGCGGGTCGTGAACCGGTACTTCGGTCCGCTCTTCGGCTACCAGGGCTCCTTCGAGGCGTCGTACACCGACGTCCGCCGCTGTGGGGTACGGCCGGGGCTGCGGCCGGTCCGTGAGGAGTCGCGCGCGTGAGCCCGGAGACCGCGAAGTCCCTGGAGACGAAGCACAAGCTGCTGGAGGGCGCGCTGCGGACGCTCACCGAGCAGGGGATCGCCAAGACGTCGGCCCGTACCGTGGCGGCGGCGGCCGGGGTCAACCAGGCGCTGGTCTTCTACCACTTCGGCTCCGTGGACGAGCTCCTCGCGGCCGCCTGCCGGTACGGCGCGGGGCAGGCCGTCGACCGGTTCCGTCCCCGCCTGGCCGCGGTCGGCTCACTCTCCGAACTCCTCGCCGTGGGGCGGCAGATCCACGAGGAGGAGCGCGCGGGCGGCCATGTCGCCCTCCTCGGACAGCTGCTGGCCGGCGCCCAGGCCCAGGAGGCGCTCCGTCCCGCCACCGCGGCCGGCCTCGAACTGTGGATCGCCGAGATCGAGAAGGTGCTGGTACGGGTCCTCGTGGCGACGCCGTTCGGCGAGTTCGCCGACCCGGCCGGGCTCGCCCGCGCGGTCGCCGCGTCCTTCGTGGGCATCGAGCTCTACGAGGGCGTCGACGCGTCCGGCGCCCACGCGGCCCTGGACGCCCTGGAACAGCTCGGCGCGCTGGTGGCCGCGCTGGAGTCGCTGGGACCGGTCGCCCAACGAGCGGTCCGCCACCACCTGCGCCGCCACACCCGCTAGGCACCGACGGCCGGCCGGCCGGCCCGCCGAGCGCCGGACTGCGGTACGGCCTCCCGGGCGATGGGCGCGGCAGCCGCCCGCTGCACGCCGGGGCCCTGACGGGTCTCCTCGGCCGGATGCGTGACAGCGCGCGGGTCGGCCGTGCCCGGTGGGCAGCCCCCCCCGCATCGGTGTGGTGCCGGCCGTGGCAGCGGTCCCGTGGCGTAGGTGACCGAAAGCCGAGACGCGGCTGACCGGTATATGACCGGCCGGTAGGGTCGGTGGCGTGCCGAAGCCTCTCAGTCTCCCCTTCGACCCCATCGCCCGTGCCGACGACCTCTGGAAGCAGCGCTGGGGAAACGTCCCGTCGATGGCCGCGATCACGTCGATCATGCGGGCCCAGCAGATCCTGCTGGCCGAGGTCGACGCGGTGGTCAAGCCGTACGGGCTGACGTTCGCGCGCTACGAGGCGCTGGTGCTGCTCACCTTCTCCAAGGCCGGTGAGCTGCCGATGTCGAAGATCGGCGAGCGTCTGATGGTGCACCCGACGTCCGTGACGAACACCGTCGACCGGCTGGTGAGGTCCGGTCTGGTGGACAAGCGGCCCAACCCCAACGACGGGCGCGGCACGCTCGCCACGATCACCGAGAAGGGCCGCGAGGTCGTCGAGGCGGCCACCCGGGACCTGATGGCGATGGACTTCGGGCTCGGGGCGTACGACTCCGAGGAGTGCGCGGAGATCTTCGCGATGCTGCGTCCGCTGCGGGTCTCGGCGCACGACTTCGACGAGGACTGACCGAGCACCGACCGAGCACCGACCGAGCACCGACCCGGGACAAGATCTCCCGGAACGGGTGGTTACGCTCGTCCCCATGAAAAAGAGCGTGCTGACCCGCTACCGCGTCCTGGCCTATGTCACCGGTGTGCTGCTGGTGCTGCTGTGCCTGAGCATGATCGCCAAGTACGGGCTGGACATCGACGGTGCGGCCGACTTCACGCGGGTCGTCGCCATCGCGCACGGCTGGCTCTACGTCGTCTACCTGGTCTTCGCCTTCGACCTGGGCTCCAAGGCGAAGTGGCCGGTCGGCAAGCAGCTGTGGGTGCTGCTCGCCGGCACCATCCCGACCGCCGCGTTCTTCGTGGAGCGCAAGGTCACCCGCGAACTCGACGACAAGATCACCGATGGCACCCCGGTGGCGGCGAAGGTCTGATCCCACCGCCGTACGGACACCCGTACGGCGGTTCGCCATCGACATTTACTAGGACGTCCTAGTAAATTCGAGGGTATGGACGCTGACGCCATCACGGAGGGCCGCCTACGCTGGCAGGCCCGCTACGACGCGGCCCGCAAGCGGGACGCCGACTTCACCACGCTCTCCGGGGACCCCGTGGAGCCGGTGTACGGGCCCCGCCCAGGGGACACCTACGAGGGATTCGAGCGGATCGGCTGGCCGGGCGAGTACCCCTTCACGCGCGGGCTGTACCCGACCGGCTACCGGGGGCGGACCTGGACCATCCGCCAGTTCGCCGGGTTCGGCAACGCCGAGCAGACCAACGAGCGGTACAAGATGATCCTCGCCAACGGCGGCGGGGGTCTGTCCGTGGCCTTCGACATGCCGACCCTCATGGGCCGCGACTCCGACGACCGGCGCTCGCTCGGCGAGGTCGGGCACTGCGGGGTGGCCATCGACTCCGCCGCCGACATGGAGGTCCTGTTCAAGGACATCCCGCTGGGCGACGTCACGACGTCGATGACGATCAGCGGTCCGGCGGTCCCGGTCTTCTGCATGTACCTCGTCGCCGCCGAGCGGCAGGGCGTCGATCCGGCGGTGCTCAACGGCACGCTCCAGACCGACATCTTCAAGGAGTACATCGCCCAGAAGGAGTGGCTCTTCCAGCCCGAACCCCATCTGCGGCTCATCGGCGACCTGATGGAGTACTGCGCGGCCGGCATCCCCGCGTACAAGCCGCTGTCCGTCTCCGGCTACCACATCCGCGAGGCAGGGGCGACGGCCGCCCAGGAGCTGGCGTACACCCTCGCGGACGGCTTCGGATACGTGGAGCTGGGGCTCAGCCGGGGCCTCGACGTCGACGTCTTCGCCCCCGGACTCTCCTTCTTCTTCGACGCGCACGTCGATTTCTTCGAGGAGATCGCCAAGTTCCGCGCGGCCCGCCGGATCTGGGCGCGGTGGATGCGGGACGTGTACGGGTCCCGGTCGGAGAAGTCGCAGTGGCTGCGCTTCCACACCCAGACCGCGGGCGTCTCGCTGACCGCCCAGCAGCCGTACAACAACGTGGTGCGGACGGCCGTGGAGGCGCTCGCCGCCGTGCTCGGCGGGACCAACTCGCTGCACACCAACGCGCTCGACGAGACCCTCGCGCTGCCCAGCGAGCAGGCCGCCGAGATCGCGCTGCGTACCCAGCAGGTGCTCATGGAGGAGACCGGGGTCGCCAACGTGGCGGATCCGCTGGGCGGTTCCTGGTACATCGAGCAGCTGACCGACCGGATCGAGGCCGACGCCGAGAAGATCTTCGACCAGATCAAGGAGCGCGGGCTGCGCGCCCATCCGGACGGACGGCACCCGATCGGGCCGGTCACCTCCGGGATCCTGCGGGGCATCGAGGACGGCTGGTTCACCGGGGAGATCGCCGAGTCCGCCTTCCAGTACCAGCGGTCGCTGGAGAAGGGCGACAAGCGGGTCGTCGGCGTCAACGTGCACACCGGCTCCGTCACCGGGGACCTGGAGATCCTGCGGGTCTCGCACGAGGTGGAGCGGGAGCAGGTGCGGGTGCTGGACGAGCGCAGGACCGCACGCGACGAGGGCGCGGTGCGTACCGCCCTGGACGCGATGCTCGGCGCCGCCCGCTCCGGGGCCAACATGATCGAGCCGATGCTCGACGCCGTACGCGCCGAGGCGACCCTGGGCGAGATCTGCGGGGTGCTGCGGGACGAGTGGGGGGTGTACACGGAGCCGGCGGGGTTCTGACCGGTCGCGGGTCACGGGGTCGCGGAGCGGGCGCCGACACCCGCGTACGGCGCGTACGGTGACCGTGATGAGCTACATATTCACGGTCACCGAGACCGACGAGGACGTCTGGGAACCGGCGCTCGCCGTCGGTCAGCTCTTCATGGGCGGTGTCGACGCGCTGAGCTCGCGGATCCTCAAGGTGCCCAGCGGACTTCACGACGTCTCCGGCGACTGGGTCCAGATGGACACCCGGCTCTACGGCGAGTTCGTCACCGCCGCTCTGCGCAGGCGGGGCGGGACGGGGCACTCGGAGATGATCAAGCTGATGGACGGCCTGCTGCCCGTGATGGTCATGCTGGCGGACAAGGCCGGCGCCACGGTCACCGCGAGCACGCCGACGGAGCGCGTCTACCTGGAATGGGCCCGTGACCAGGACCGTGTCCTCCAAGGGCATGTCGTGGAAATGGGTGACGGCACCGTCGTCGTCCGCTGACAGCGCTCGACGCCGACTTCGCGGTGGGGCGTGGTCACGTCCTGGCGTCGTCCGCCGCGCCCGCCAGGCCCAGCAGCAGGATCCGGGTCAGGCCGTGCACCCACTCCTCGTCCGCCGGCTTGCCGCTCACCAGGGCGCGGTGCACCACCGAACCCGCCACCAGGTCGAAGATCAGCTCCGCGGTGCGGTCCGCCTCGCACGGGTCGGGCTGCGCGGGGAGTTCCCCGCGCCGCTGGGCACGCTCCCGGCCCTCCAGGACCAGCCGCTTCTGACGGTCCACGATGGACGCGCGGATACGTTCCCGCAGCGCCTCGTCCCGGGTCGACTCGGCCACCGCCGCCATCAGCCCGCTCTTCGCCTCCGGGCGGTCCAGGATCGCCGCGAACTGGAGCACCACGCCCTCGATGTCGTCGGCGAGGCTGCCCCGGTCGGGGAGTTCGAGTTCGTCGAACAGTTCCGCGACCGCGTCCACGACCAACTCGTTCTTGCCGGCCCAGCGGCGATAGAGGGTCGTTTTCGCAACCCCGGCCCGCGTCGCCACGTCTCCCAGGGTGAGCTTGGACCAGCCCAGTTCCACCAGCGCCTGCCGCGTGGCTGCCAGGATCGCGGCGTCCGCTTCGGCGCTGCGCGGGCGCCCGGTACGGCTGGAGGGGGTGCGGCTCTGCATCCCACGACCATAACCGGCGGTTCATGTGACGTCGTGAGGGAGATCACCGGAGGGGGGTGTCGCGCGGGGTCCCTGAGGCATTACGCTACGGGTCGTAGCGAAAGCTCGTGTGTGACCGCACGGGCGACGACCACGGCGTGGGGTGGGGACCCGGCGCCTTCGACCGGACGCTTGTTCGGCCAGCTTTCACGACGTTTTTCACACACGCGCGGGAACGGGGGAGGATAGACGCATGCAGCCACGGAACATGTCCATGAGCGGCGTCGTCGACCTCGCCGCGGTCAAGGCGGCCCAGGAGGCCAAGACCAAGGCCGAGCAGGCGCGCGCCGAAACGGCCCGGCAGGGTGGTGCCGGCGCCGTCGCTCCGGCCGATCTGGTCATCGACGTCGACGAAGCCGGCTTCGAGCGCGATGTCCTCCAGCGATCCGCCGAAGTCCCCGTCGTCATCGACTTCTGGGCCGAGTGGTGTCAGCCCTGCAAGCAGCTGAGCCCGGTCCTGGAGCGACTCGCCGTCGAGTACAACGGCCGCATCCTGCTGGCCAAGATCGACGTCGACGCCAACCAGATGCTGATGCAGCAGTTCGGGATCCAGGGGATCCCGGCGGTGTTCGCGGTGGTCGCCGGTCAGGCGCTGCCGCTCTTCCAGGGCGCCGCCGGTGAGGACCAGATCCGGGGCACCCTCGACCAGTTGATCCAGGTCGCCGAGGAGCGCTTCGGGCTGACCGGCCTGACCGTCGACCCCGACGCGCAGCCGGGCGCCGCCCCGGCGGCCGGGCCCGCGGCGATGCCGGCCGGTCCCCACGACGCGCTCCTCGAGGCCGCCGTCCAGGCGCTGGACGCGGGTGACCTGGGCGGTGCGATCCAGGCGTACCAGAACGTGCTGAGCGACGACCCGGGCAACAGCGAGGCCAAACTGGGACTGGCGCAGGCCGAGTTGCTCAAGCGCGTGCAGGGGATGGACCCGCAGCGGGTGCGCGAGGAGGCGGCCGGGAAGCCGGCCGACGCCGAGGCGCAGATCGCGGCCGCCGACCTGGATCTGGTGGGCGGCCATGTCGAGGACGCCTTCGGACGGTTGATCCAGACCGTGCAGCGGACGGCCGGGGACGACCGGGACGCCGTACGGCGGCGGCTCCTTGAGCTCTTCGAGGTCGTCGGCACCGACGACCCCCGGGTCGTGGGGGCGCGCCGGGCGCTGGCGCGGGCGCTGTTCTGAGTCGTGGTCTGAACACAGTTCTGACCAGTCGCTAAACGTCACGTCCTGTGATGCCGGAGTGAAAGATTTGCCGACGCGGGGTCACAGCGGCCGCTCTTTACCAAATCTTGGTAATCGCGGTCGCTGTTACTCGCAGTAAATCAGGGCCGTTGATCTGTCTGGTTCCGTCCAGGGTTCAACGGCTTTGTTCTGCCCCCGAATGCCACCCTGCGTCGCTCTCCGAGACCGGCGGGTCGTCCATCGGTTATCCGGCCGTTACTACCCAGTAACGAAGCCCCTTGTGCGGGCGGCGAGAATGCACCACGATCGGCGACGCTCGGTCCATTGCCGTACCCCGACAGCCGGTCGGGCATGCGGGCTCATCTGGGTCCCCACCGAGCAGAGTCGGCGGCAGTGAAGCCGGCTCTTGGGCAGGGGGGTCTTCGCCGCCAGGCGGAGCCTGTCCAGCAGGGTTGTGCGTGATGCGTGTCAGGCGCGACCAGTGGTTGTCGCTCGGGGGTGATCGCCGGTGATCGAGGTGCGGTTCGCGCCTCCGAGTGCGGGCGCTCCCCTTCCGAGGACGTAGCACTTCTCCCATCCCTGCCCGGCCGAGCCGCCGTTGGGGGCGATTCCGGGCCAGGAGATGTACGTCCGAGAAGGAGGAAATATGGAGTCCCAGGTGCGTGGCGGGACCAGATGGAAGCGGTTCGCTGTGGTCATGGTGCCCAGCGTGGCCGCCACGGCGTGTATAGGTGTCGCCCTCGCGCAGGGCGCTCTCGCCGCGTCGTTCAGCGTGTCCGGCCAGCAGTTCAAGGTCAGGGCCTCGTCGCTCGAGGGTGAAGGCTTCGTTCAGTACGGTGCCATCGACTCGGGTTACACCCTCACCGGTGAGAAGACGATCCACCCGGTGGCGGTCTCGGCGTTCAACAGCGCGGAGATCACCAACCTGTGCCAGTCCGTCGTCACCCCGAACGTGCCGATCTTCGGGAACGTCAGCCTGATCCTGCGGGCGGGCGCGGACAAGCCGGTCGAGGCCACCAAGCTGTACATCGACCTCGACGACCTCAACGCCGACGCGACCTTCACCAACATCAACATCGGTGTTGCCGCGGGAAGCTCGACCAAGGGTCCGGGCATCAAGTCGGGCGAGGTCGCCAACAAGCAGGCGAACCCGTACGGGTTCGCGCAGGAGGCGGACCACGCCTCGCTGACCGACGTGAAGCAGACGGCGTGGGCCACCACCGCCGCGACCTTCAAGCTCAGCGGTCTGCACATGTCGATCTCGACGAAGGGTGAGGAGTGCTACTAAGCACTCCCTGAGGGGCGGGGGAGCCGAAGGCACCCCCGCCCGTCCACCTTCCGCCCACGGTCTTCACACGCGGTGCAACGCAACATCACCGCCCGAACACGGCAACACCACCACAGCAACGCCGCACCAGGGAGCTGTTTTCCATGAGCGCCGAGACTCCTGCCGCACCCGGCCAGTTCAGCCGCCGGAGGCTGCAGTTCCGCTCCTGGCGGGGCACGCGGCCGTTCTGGGCCGGCCTGTACATACTGCTCGCCGGCCTTCCGATCATGTACTTCCCGTACGCGCATCTCCAGGTCGGTCATCTCACGATCGCGATGGCGACCACCGCGGGTGCCGGGTCCCTGATCATCGGCGTGCTGCTCGTCGTCCTGGGCATCAGCGTCTGGTTCCAGAAGCACATCCGCACGTTCGCGGGAGTCGCCGCGATCCTGCTGGCGCTGGTGTCCCTCCCCGTGTCCAACTTCGGCGGCTTCATCATGGGCTTCCTGTTCGCTCTGATCGGCGGAGCGATGGCGGTGGCCTGGGCGCCGGGCGCCCCGCCGCAGCCGGAGGTCGCCTGGGCACCGGGTGCTCCGCAGCCGGAGGGCGACGTTCCGCCGACCGGGGACCACACCCCCGGTGAGGGCGGCCTCTTCAAGGGCTCGGACGGCGTGGGCGAGGCGAATGACCTGTCAGGAACGAGCCCGCTGAACGGGGCGAACGGGAGGCACAGTGCCGGCTGACGAGGTGACCCACGGGACTGATGTGGACGAGTCCCGTGTGAGAACCGGGCCGCGCCACGCGGCACCCAAGAAGCCGCTGTTCACCAGGTTCCACATGCCGGCCGGCAAGGCGATAGCCTCCGTGGCGATGCCGACGGCCGTGATCATGGGCATGGGGTTCACCTCGACGCTCGCGATCGCCGACACCAACAACACGTCGTCCTCGTCGAAGAGCCTTGCCGAGGACTACAAGGACTGCGTCTCCGCCCTGGACTCCGCCTCGCCCTCCGCTTCGGCGAGCGCGAGCGACAAGGCCACGGACTCGGCCACGCCGTCCCCCACGGCGTCGGACGACGCCAAGGACTCGTCGTCGTCGGACAAGTCGTCCGCGTCGGATTCAGGTTCCGACGACACGGCCAAGCCGACGCCGTCCGCGTCCAAGTCGTCCTCGTCGTCGGACGACTCGGGCTCCTCCTCGGGTTCGTCCGGCTCCGACGGCACGGCCACCCCTTCGCCGTCGGCCTCCGCGAGCAACAGCGGCGGCGGCCTGCTGGACTCCATCGGGGACGCCATCACCGGCATCCTCAGCGGCGGCAGCACGACCAGTTCGTCCTCGTCGGATTCCACCGCGAGCGCCACCCCCTCGCCGTCGGCCTCCGCGTCCGCCGGCTCGTCGTCCTCCGACTCGGCGTCCTCGTCGAGCAAGGACAGCGGCTCCGACACCGTGTCCAAGACCGTCAAGAAGGTCACGGACACCGTGAAGGACACCACCGACACGGCGACCAAGGCGGCCGACGAGGTCACCAAGGAAGCCACCAAGGCGGCCGACGACGCCGCCGCGTCCGCCACCGCCTCGCCGAGCCCGTCCGCGAGCTCCAGCACGTCGGCCGACGACTGCAAGGTCGCCACCGACGACGTGAGCGGTGTCGACAACAAGGTGGCGGTGGCGGACGACCCCTGGTACCTGAGTGCCAGCTCGCTGCTGCTGAAGAGCGCCGACTACCAGGGTGTCGTGGAGGTGAAGACGGCCGGCGGCAAGACGAAGAAGGTGCTGAAGTACGTCATCTCCGGCGGCACCGAGATCGGCGACCTGCACCAGACGGTCAAGGACACGAACATCGACAAGACCTACCACGTGCAGGCCGCGGCCGGTTCGAAGTCCACCATCACCGGCGGCGACACCACGATGTACACGGAGTCGATCTCGGGCAACCTGTTCGGCCTGATCCCGATCACGTTCACCCCGGACAGCCCGCCGCCGCTGAACATCCCGCTGATCTACTTCACCAACGTGAAGGTCGTCCAGGCCGCCCAGTTCGGCGGCACCCTGCACGTCCCCGGGATGCACGTCTACACCACCGACGGAACCGGCTGAGCGTCACCACAGACCCGTTCGGGAGCCGCGCACAGAGCTGTGGCCCGGTCGTCCGCCTCGCGCGGACCCCGGGCCACAGTGCTGTCCGGACCCTTCGGGCCGTCAGCGGCCCTCCTGACGTTGACGGACCACTGGGCGCCCCCGTCGCAGGGGGGCGCCCTCAGTGTCGTACAAAGCCCTTCACGGGTGCGTCACTTGTTGATGCCGCCGATGTGGTGGACGCGGAGCATGTTGGTGGTGCCGGAGACGCCGGGGGGCGAGCCCGCCGTGATGATGACGGTGTCGCCCGGGTTGAAGCGGTTGATCTTGGCGAGCTCCTGGTCGACCATGTCGACCATCTCGTCCGTGGTGTTCACGAACGGCACCACGTGCGACTCCACGCCCCAGCTGAGAGTGAGCTGGTTGCGGGTGTTCTCGTCGGTGGTGAAGGCGATGATCGGCTGCTGGGCGCGGTAGCGGGAGAGGCGGCGCGCCGTGTCACCGGACTGGGTGAAGGCGACCAGGCCGCGGCCGCCGAGGAAGTCGGCGATCTCGCATGCGGCACGGGCGACCGAACCGCCCTGGGTGCGGGGCTTCTTGCCCGGGACGAGCGGCTGCAGGCCCTTGCTCAGCAGCTCCTGCTCGGCGGCCGAGACGATCTTCGACATCGTCTTGACGGTCTCCACCGGGTAGGCGCCGACGGAGGACTCCGCCGAGAGCATGACCGCGTCCGCGCCGTCCAGGATCGCGTTGGCCACGTCGGAGGCCTCGGCGCGGGTCGGCCGGGAGTTGGTGATCATCGACTCCATCATCTGGGTCGCCACGATCACCGGCTTGGCGTTGCGCCGGCACAGCTCGATCAGGCGCTTCTGCACCATGGGGACCCGCTCCAGCGGGTACTCGACGGCGAGGTCACCACGGGCGACCATCACACCGTCGAACGCCATCACGACGTCCTCCATGTTCTGCACCGCCTGCGGCTTCTCCACCTTGGCGATGACGGGGACCCGGCGGCCCTCCTCGTCCATGATCCGGTGGACGTCGTTGACGTCCTTGGCGTCCCGGACGAAGGACAGGGCGACCAGGTCGCAGCCCATGCGCAGCGCGAACCGCAGGTCCTCGATGTCCTTGTCGCTCAGCGCGGGCACGTTGACGGCCGTGCCGGGCAGGTTGATGCCCTTGTGGTCGGAGACGACACCGCCCTCGATGACGATCGTCTTCACCCGCGCGCCCTCGACGTCCAGGACCTTCAGCTCGACGTTGCCGTCGTTGATGAGGATCTGGTCGCCGCGCGAGACATCGCCCGGCAGGCCCTTGTAGGTCGTACCGCAGATGTGCTTGTCGCCCGGGACGTCCTCGGTCGTGATGACGAACTCGTCACCGCGCTCCAGCTCGACAGGGCCCTCGGCGAAGGTCTCCAGACGGATCTTCGGGCCCTGCAGGTCGGCGAGGACTCCGATGGCCCGGCCGGTCTCCTTGGAGGCGGCGCGGACGCGGTCGTAGCGTCCCTGGTGCTCGGCGTGCGAGCCGTGGCTGAAATTGAAGCGGGCCACGTTCATGCCGGCCTCGATCATGGCCACGAGCATCTCGTGGGTGTCGACCGCGGGGCCGAGAGTACAGACGATTTTCGAACGGCGCATGGGGCGATCCTATCGGTTTGTTTCGCTGCGGAATATTCCGTCTGGCGGAAGATACAAATGGGCGCCGATATGCTCAGCTGTTATTTCTGCCGGCACCGACCAGCGCGTACGTCTGGGTGGCGATCTCCAGTTCCTCGTCCGTCGGCACCACCGCGACGGCGACACGCGCGTCCGCCGGCGATATCAGCCGCGGCCCGTCCGCCCGTACGGCGTTCAGCTCCGGGTCGACGGCCAGTCCCAGCCCCTCCAGCCCGGCGACGGCAGCCTCCCGCACGGGCGCCGCGTTCTCCCCGACCCCCGCCGTGAACACCACGGCATCCACCCGGCCGAGCACCGCGTAGTAGGCGCCGATGTACTTCTTCAGACGGTGAATGTAGATGTCGAAGGCGAGCTTCGCCTGCTCGTCGCCCTCGTCGATCCGGCGCCGGATCTCCCGCATGTCGTTGTCACCGCACAGTCCGAACAGACCGCTCTCCTTGTTGAGAAGAGTGTCGATCTCATCCATGGACATTCCGCCAACACGCGCCAAATGGAAAATGACGGCGGGATCCAGATCACCGGAACGCGTACCCATCACCAGCCCCTCCAAGGGCGTCAGGCCCATGGAGGTGTCCACGCACCGGCCGCCCTCGACCGCCGAGGCGGACGCCCCGTTGCCGAGATGCAGCACGATGACGTTCACCTCTTCAGGTGTCTTCCCCAGCAGCCGCGCGGTCGCCCGGGAGACATAGGCGTGCGAGGTCCCGTGGAAGCCGTAGCGGCGGATCCGGTACCGGTCGGCGATCTTCGGGTCGATCGCGTAGCGCGCCGCGGACTCCGGCATGCTCGTGTGGAACGCCGTGTCGAAGACGGCGACCTGCGGCAGATCCGGGCGCAGCGCCCGCGCGGTACGGATGCCGGTCAGGTTGGCCGGGTTGTGCAGGGGGGCGACCGGGATCAGCCGCTCGATCTCGGTGAGCACCTCGTCGTCGACGACGGTCGGCTCGGTGAAGAACATCCCGCCGTGCACCACCCGGTGCCCGATCGCGGCGAGTTCCGGCGAGTCGAGCCCGACGCCGTCCTTCGCCAGCTCCTCCGCCACGGCCTTCAGGGCGGCGTCGTGGTCGGCGATCGGCCCGGTGTGCTCCCGGACGTCCCCGGTGGAGACACAGGTGTGCTTCAGCCGCGAGGTCTGCTCGCCGATGCGCTCGACGAGGCCCACCGCGAGCCGGCTGCTGTCCCGCATGTCCAGCAGCTGGTACTTCAGCGACGAGGAGCCGGAGTTGAGGACGAGGACACGGGTCGGACTCACTGGACGGCTGCCTTCTCGCTCGGGTTCTGGGCCTGGATCGCCGTGATGGCGACGGTGTTGACGATGTCCTGGACGAGGGCGCCCCGGGACAGGTCGTTGACGGGCTTGCGCAGCCCCTGGAGCACCGGTCCGACGGCGATCGCGCCGGCCGACCGCTGCACGGCCTTGTAGGTGTTGTTGCCGGTGTTGAGGTCCGGGAAGATCAGCACGCTGGCCTGTCCGGCGACCTCCGAGCCCGGCAGCTTGGTCGCCGCGACACTCGGCTCCACGGCGGCGTCGTACTGGATGGGCCCCTCGATCTTCAGATCGGGCCTGCGCGAGCGCGCCAGCTCGGTCGCCTCCCGCACCTTGTCCACGTCCGCCCCCGAACCGGACGTACCCGTGGAGTACGACAGCATCGCGATCCGCGGCTCCACCCCGAACTGGGCGGCGGTGGCGGCCGACTGGATGGCGATGTCGGCGAGCTGCTCGGCGTCCGGATCCGGGTTGACCGCGCAGTCGCCGTAGACCAGCACCTTGTCGGCGAGGCACATGAAGAACACGGACGAGACGATCGACGAGCCCGGCTTCGGCTTGATGATCTCGAAGGCCGGGCGGATGGTCGCCGCCGTGGAGTGCACGGACCCGGAGACCATGCCGTCCGCCAGCCCCTCCTGGACCATCAGGGTGCCGAAGTAGTTGACGTCGGTGACCACGTCGTACGCCAGCTCCACCGTCACGCCCTTGTGGGCGCGGAGCAGGGCGTACTGCTCGGCGAAGGTGTCGCGCAGTTCGGAGGTGGCCGGGTCGATCAGCTGGGCGTCCGCGAGGTCGATACCGAGGTCGGCGGCCTTCTTGCGGATCTGGTCGACGGGCCCGAGCAGGGTCAGGTCGCAGACGTCCCGGCGCAGCAGCACCTCGGCCGCGTGCAGCACCCGCGTCTCGGTGCCCTCCGGCAGCACCACCCGCCGCTTGTCCGTACGTGCCTGTTCGAGCAGCTTGTGCTCGAACATCATCGGGGTGACCCGGCCGCTGCTCGGCGCCGAGACCTCCTTGTCGAGGCCGGCGGTGTCCACGTACCGCTCGAACAGGCCGAGCGCGGTCTCCGCCTTGCGCGGGGTGGCCGCGTTCAGCTTGCCCTCCAGGGAGAACAGCTGGGCGGCGGTCGGGAAGCTGTTGCCCGGCACCGAGAGGACCGGGGTGCCCGGTGCGAGCCGGGCGGCGAGGGTGAGGATCTCGTCGCTGGGCCGCTCGTTCAGGGTGAGCAACACGCCGGCTATCGGCGGGGTGCCGGCACTGTGCGCGGCGAGCGAGCCGACGACCAGGTCGGCGCGGTCGCCGGGGGTCACCACCAGGCAGCCCGGGGTCAGCGCGGGCAGGAAGTTCGGCAGCATCGCGCCGCCGAAGACGAAGTCCAGCGTGTCCCGGGCCAGGCCCGAGTCGTCGCCGAGCAGCACCTTCGCGCCGAGCGCGTGGCTGATCTGGGCGACCGTCGGCGCGGACAGCGCGGGCTCGTCCGGCAGCACGTACGTCGGTACCGGCAGCCGGTCGGTGATCCGCTCGGCAATCTCGTCGCGGTCCTCGCGGGCGACCCGGTTGGCGACCATCGCCAGCACGTCGCAGCCGAGGCCGTCGTACGCCCGGAACGCGTTCCGGGTCTCCGCGAGCACCGACTCGGCGCTCTGGTCGCGGCCGCCGACCACCGGGATCACGGAGGCGCCGAACTCATTGGCGAGCCGGGCGTTGAGGGACAGCTCGTCCGGGAACTGGGTGTCGGCGAAGTCCGTGCCGAGGACGAGGACCACGTCGTAGGCGCGGGCGACCAGGTGGAAGCGGTCGACGAGGGTGGAGACCAGTTCGTCGGCGCCCTGCTCCGCCTGGAGGGCGGACGCCTCGTGGTAGTCCATGCCGTAGACGGTCGCCGGATCCTGGGAGAGCCGGTATCGCGCACGCAGCAGCTCGAACAGACGGTCGGGCCCGTCGTGGAGGAGAGGGCGGAAGACACCGACCCGGTCGACCTGCCGGGTCAGGAGCTCCATCATGCCCAGCTCCACGACCTGACGGCCGTCGCCGCGGTCGATCCCGGTCACGTACACGCTGCGCGTCACGTGTGCACTCCATCCCTGCGTAGCCGCACAAAAATCGCCCACCGGGGTGAGCGGAACCCTCTTGACAATACCCTTGGCGCCGGATAAGGCGCCCGTCAGGATTTCACCCGCCTGCGCGGCATGAAACAATCGGATCGGCTCACCGGTAACGACAGCGAGCAGGAGACACACCACCATGCGCATCGGAGTTCTCACCGCAGGCGGCGACTGCCCCGGCCTGAACGCCGTCATCCGATCGGTGGTACACCGCGCAGTCGCACAGTACGACGACGAGGTCATCGGTTTCGAGGACGGCTTCCGCGGCCTGCTCGAGGGCCACTACCGCCCCCTCGACCTGGACGCCGTCGGCGGCATCCTGGCCCGCGGCGGCACGATCCTGGGATCGTCGCGGCTGGAGCGGGACCGCCTCCGCGAAGCCTGCGAGCGGGCCACCGACATGGCGGAGGAGTTCGGCATCGACGTGCTGATCCCGATCGGCGGCGAGGGCACGCTGACGGCGGCACGCATGCTGTCCGACGCCGGCCTGCCGGTCGTGGGCGTCCCGAAGACCATCGACAACGACATCTCCTCGACCGACCGCACGTTCGGCTTCGACACGGCGGTGGGCGTCGCCACGGAGGCGATGGACCGGCTGAAGACCACCGCCGAGTCGCACCAGCGGGTGATGGTCGTCGAGGTGATGGGCCGGCACGCCGGGTGGATCGCCCTGGAGTCCGGGATGGCGGCCGGTGCGCACGGCATCTGCCTGCCCGAGCGGCCCTTCGACCCGGCCGACCTGGCCAAGATGGTCGAGGAGCGGTTCGCCCGCGGCAAGAAGTTCGCCGTGGTGTGCGTGGCCGAGGGCGCGCATCCCGCCGAGGGCACGATGGACTACGGCAAGGGCGAGATCGACCTGTACGGCCACGAGCGCTTCCAGGGCATCGGTACGGCACTGGCGTACGAGCTGGAGCGGCGGCTCGGCAAGGAGGCCAAGCCGGTCATCCTCGGGCACGTGCAGCGGGGCGGCACGCCGACGGCCTACGACCGTGTCCTCGCGACCCGGTTCGGCTGGCACGCCGTGGAGGCGGCGCACCAGGGCCAGTTCGGGAGGATGACGGCGCTGCGGGGGACGGACATCGTGATGGTGCCGCTCGCGGAGGCGGTGACCGAGTTGAAGACGGTGCCGAAGGATCGGATGGACGAGGCGGAGTCGGTCTTCTAGGGCTGGCGTCCCGATGCCGGCTGCGGGTGGGGGGGCTGGTCGCGCCCACGCGGCGGAGCCGCACATGGAAACAGTCCCGCGTCCCTTCAGGGGTGCCCGTCCTCCGCCCTGTTCCAGAAGCGGGGCACTATCCCGGTCAGGAAGTCCTCGCCCTTTTCCCTGGCGTCCTCCGCTGTCGTGGTCGTGTTGCCCCAGGCCAGAGTCGCTGTCATCTGGCCCTGGTAGTCCTCGTGCAACCCTCGCAGGACGTTCTCGATCAGGCGTTTGTCCAGGGGGACCACCTTGCTCACCGGGCGGACGTAGGCCTGCCAGCGGGTGGTGACCGCGCTGCGCAGCAGTTCGGCCAGCTTCTCCTCGCGGCCGGTGACGGTGATGTAGTCGGGCAGGGAGAGGTGGAGCAGGTCGGCGAGGGCGGCGGACTGGCGTTCCGTGCCCTGCCACTGCCCGTCCTCCTCCATGGCCAGGTAGACGAGGAGTTCGAGGCCCACGGCCAGCGCCACGTCCTCCGGTGCCAGCCCGCGGGCGACGCGATGCTCGCGCAGGGTCCGCGGCCGGTCGATCAGTTCGCCCGGAGAGCACCACAACACGCCCGAGAGCGCGGTGAGTTCGGGGCTGCTCGGGATCACCGCCCCGCGCTCCCAGGCGAGGACGAGATCGGGGGTGGCGTACGGCAGCCCGTACGAGGCCCGCAGATGGTGGGCCACGTGCTCGGGGCCCATACCGAGAGCGGCACGGAGTCTGCGGGCGGCGGGGGCGTTGAAGGGGGGACCTGGCTGGTTCGGCAGAGCTGGGGGTCGGCGCACAGCGCACAAGGTAAGGGCGCGCGAGGGCACTGACTACGGTCCGTTCGGCCAGGAACACGGATTGTGGGAACGTACGGATTCGACCGTACGGTCGACCTGTTCATCCCTTGACGGCACCGCCCAGCGCGAACCCGCCGCCCAGCCGCCGTGCCACCAGGACGTACAGCAGGATCACCGGCGTCGAGTAGATGACCGAGAACGCGGCGAGCTGGCCGTAGGCGACCATGCCACGGTTGCCGAAGAAGTCGTTGATGCTGACCGAGGCGGGCATCTGGTCCGGCGAGAGCAGCAGCATGAACGGGACGAAGAAGTTGCCCCACATCATCACGAAGGCGAAGACGGTGACGACGGCGAGCCCCGGCCCCATCAGCGGCAGCACGATCCGCACCAGCGACTGGAAGGGATTGGCGCCGTCCGTCCAGGCGGCCTCCTCCAGTTCCTTCGGCACGCCGTCCATGAAGTTCTTCATCAGCCAGATGGCGAAGGGGAGCTGGGAGGCGGCGAAGAACAGGATGGTGCCCTGCATGGTGTCGATGAGGTTGATCCGTACGAACAGCGCGTACACCGGCACCATGATCGCGGTGATCGGCAGGCTCGTCGCGAAGAGGATGGAGAGCAGGAACGGCCGGTTGAGCCGGGAGCGGTAGCGGGAGAGCGGGTAGGCGGCGAGGGCGGCGCAGGCGACGGTGAGCGCGGTGGCGCCGCCGCAGAGGATCAGACTGTTCAGGAGCGGGGTGTAGGTGATGTCGGGGGTGAGGATCGCGTCGAAGTTGGCGAAGGTGAACCCGTCCGGGATCCGCACCCGGAGATCGGCGTGCGGGTCGACGGCGGAGAGCAGCACCCAGGCGAGCGGCAGCACGAAGGCGGCGGCCACGACGAGAAGTCCCAGGTCGGCGGCGAGGCGGCGGGAGCGCCGGCGATTGCGAGGCATCTTCCGGCTCACACCTCCGTGCGCAGCAGGCGCATGTAGACGACGGAGAAGAGCGAGCCGACCAGGAGAAGGAGCAGGGCGACGGCCGTCCCGTACCCGATCATGCTGTTCTGGAAGGCCTGTTCGTACATGAAGAGGGGCAGGGTCTGGCTCCGGTCGCCGGGGCCGCCCCGGGTCATCACCCAGATCAGCCCGAAGACGGAGAGCGTCTGCAGGGTGTTGAGCATCAGGTTCGTCCCGATGGACCGGCGGATCATCGGCAGCGTGATGTGCCACATCCGGCGCCAGCCCCCGGCGCCGTCGACCTCCGCGGACTCCTCGATCTCGTCCGGTATCTCGTCGAGGGCGGCGGAGTAGACGAGCATCGAGAAGGCGGTGCCCCGCCACACGTTGGCGAACGACACGGCCAGGATCGGCAGCGTGAAGAGCCAGTTCTGGGACGGGAGATGGAGGAAGTCCAGGATCGCGTTGAGGGTCCCCTCCCGCCGGAAGAAGGCGTACAGCAGAAACCCGGCGACCACCTCCGGCAGCACCCACGCCGTGATCACGATCCCGCCGGTGAGCGTCCGCACCGGCTTGGACGCCCGCCGCATCAGCGCGGCGAGCGCCAGCCCCAGGGTGTTCTGCCCGACGAGCGCGGACACCACGGTGAAGACGAGGGTCAGCCAGACGGCGTTCAGGAAGGCGTCGTCGTGGAACGCCGTACGGAAGTTGGCGAAACCCACGAAGGAGGAGTGCGCCTGACCGGTGAGCTGGAGGTCGGTGAAGGCGATCCAGGCGCAGTAGACGATCGGCCCGCCCAGGAAGAGGAGGAGCAGGACCAGGGCGGGGGTGAGCGGGAGCGTGCGGGCGATGCGACGCGTGATCACTGGGTGACCACTTGGTTGTCGGTGACGTCCTTGAGCGTCGAGTCGTAGGTACTCGCCGCCTTGTCGACCGACGCGTCACCGGTGGTCACGCTCTCCATGGCCTCCTGGATGGCGGTGGAGACCTTCGGGTAGGCCAGGTAGGCGGGCCGGTAGTGCGTGCTGGCGACGAGATCGGTGAAGAACTTGATGCCGGGCTGGGCGGACGTGTACGACGGATCGCTCGCGACGTCCTTCCGCACCGCGATCCCGGAGTTGGCGATGTACCACTTCTGGGCGTTCGCCTTGGTCTGCATGGTCTTGATGAAGTCGAAGGCGAGGTCGGGGTTGCCGGCCTTGGCGGGGACGGCCCAGGTCCAGCCGCCGGACATGCTCACCTTGCCGGGTGCCTGGCCGTGCTGGGTCGGCATGTAGGCGAGGCCGAGCTGCTTGGACCAGTCGGGCCACTCACGACCGCTGCCCTTCAGCCAGTTCTGGGGAAGCCAGGACCCGTCGAGGTTGATGCCCAGCTTGCCCTGGGGCATGAGTTCACCCCAGACGGTGTTGCGGTAGTTGGGGTCGAGCGCGTCGGAGACGTCCGGGCCCAGCTTGTCCTTGTACACGGTCTCGACGAAGGACAACGCGTCCTTGAACCCCTGACTCCCGGCGATCCACTTCTTGCCGGTCTTGTCGTACAGGGGGTCGGCGGTCCCGTCGTTGGTGCCGTACAGCAGCATCTCGAAGCCCTGCATGCTGGCGGTCTCACCGGCGGCCTTGCCGGTGTAGACGTTGAGGGGCGTGACGCCGGGCACCTTGGCCTTGATGGTCCGCGCGGCGGCGAGCACGTCGTCCCAGTTCCTGGGCTGCCAGTCGGTGGGCAGCCCGGCTTTCTCGAACACCCGCTTGTCGAACCAGAGCCCGCGGGTGTCGGTGCCGTCCGGGACGCCGTACGTCTTCCCGTCCTCACCTCTGGCCGCCGACTTCGCGGTGTCGATGAACTGCCCCCAGTCCTTCCACTTGGCGAGGTAGGAGTCGAGGGGCTTCAGATAGCCGCTGGTGATGTCGGAGTTGATGAGGAAGGTGTCCTCGTAGACCAGGTCGGGGGCGGTTCGCGGGGACCGGAGCATCTGCTGGAGCTTGGTGTAGTAATCCGCGTCCGAGGCCTTGATGGGGACGAGTTCGACCTTCTTCCCCGGGTACTCCTTCTCGAACTGCTTCTTGATGTCCGCGAGATAGGTGTCCGTCACCTTGATGGAGTTGTCCATGGACTGTTTGAAGGAGACCTTCACGGTGTCGGGACTGCTCCCGGACCCGCTGCCGCACGCGGTGAGGGAAGCGGCGGCGGTGACGAGGGAGAGGGCAAGGATGCTGACGGCGGTGGGGCGCACGGGCACGACCTCCTCGGCGGCCACTGCGCTGTGGCCTGGGGGTTCGTCTCTCTTGCGGTGTGAAGGTAAGTGGAGTGGTCTAGTCAGGTCAATGAGTGTGCGGGGGTTTGCTGGTTTGCTGGGACAGGGGCGAGGCGAGGATGCCCGTATGTATTCCGTGGACCGCACAGGCAAGTTGGACGAGCACGTTCGTGAGCGGTTGCTGGCGCCGAACTTCTGGCATCTCGCGACCGTCGGGCCGGACGGAGCGCCGCAGGTGTCGCCCATGTGGGTCGACCTCGAGGGCGACCACGTCATGGTCAACACGGCGATCGGCCGCGTGAAGGAGGAGAACCTGCGGCGCAACCCCGCCGTCTCGCTCTCGCACCACGACCCGGACAACCCCTACGACCGGGTGGAGATCCGGGGGCGGGTGGTGCGGTTCGTGGAGGGGGAGGAGGCGGAGCGTTCCATGGACCGGCTGACCCGCAAGTACATCGGGGAGGACCGGTACCCGTGGCTGCTGCCCGGGGAGCGGCGGGTGATGCTGCTGATCGAGCCGGTGAAGGTACGGCGGGTGGTCGGGGTGGAGCCGTTCCGGCCGGGCGTGCTGGAGGGGGAGAACGGTTAGAGAAGGTGGTCGGCTCTGCCGGCCTTGATGTCGCGGATAAGCGTGCGGAGGGCTTCGCGGGTGTCGGTGAGGTACGTGTCCTCCTGACCGGCTACGGCTATGTAGGCGTTGCCTTGGGGGTCGGTGCCCAGGCGGAAGCAGTTGGCGCCCTCGCCGCAGAAGGGCTCTTCCCAGGTGATGTCAGGCACGGGTGGCTCCTCAGAGGTTGTGGGCGATGGCCTGGATGAAGTCGCGTGAGGCCTCGGAGGAAAGGGACGCGGCTTCCATCCAGTCCAAGTGGGCCCGGTACTTGTCGAGTTGTGACTGCCCGTGGGTGAACTCGGGGCCGTGGGCGGAGTCCAGTTCCACGGTGTCGAGCTGGGGAACCGGCCCCTCGGCGTAGGTCACCGCCTGGCCGGCCCCGGGGAACACCCCGACTTTGAAGGGGATCACGCGCACGTTGATGTTGTCACGCTCGGACGCGTCGCACAGGTGGTCCAGCTGTCCTCGCGTCACCTTGGCACCGCCGAACTCCATCCGCAGGGCGGCCTCGTGTACATATCCCGTGTACGTGATGGGGTCGTCGCGGAAGAGGACCTGCTGCCGCTGCATGCGCAGGGCCACGCGTAGTTCGACCTCTGCCGCCGAAAGGGGTGGCAGCGCGGCGGAGAACATCGTGCGGGCGTAACCGTCGGTCTGGAGCAGACCGGGCATGATCAGAGACAAACCGACGCGCACGCTCTTGGCGTGCCACTCCAGCTCCGCGATGTCGAGGAGCCCTGCGGGGAGCTGACCCCGGTACGCGTCCCACCAGGTCCGCTTACGATCGCTCGCCATCTCGGCCAGTGCGTCGACGTACGCCTCGTCATGGCAGGCGTAGTTGCAGGCGAGGACCCGCACGCGCTCGGGGGAGATGGCGCGGGCCCCCGCTTCCATGTTGGACACCTTGGTGCGGTCAAGCCCGAGCAGTCCGGCGGCGTAGTCGGTGGTCACGTCCGCCGCGATCCGCATCTTTCGCAACTCGGCGCCCAGTCGCTTCTGTCTCGGCGTGTCCCATCGTCACGGACGACGTCTCGGAGGTTGCGGCGCCGTCTCCGGACACGCTCGCCTACAGCTTCACGCTGCCTGCGGGCGCTGCCAGTTGCCGGGTCGCGCGGGCGGCCACGCGGGTCGTGTTGAAGGTGCATGGACTGGAGGACATGACGGACGCGGCCGTGCAGGTGGTGAGTGAACTGGCCGCGTGTGCGGGTCGGTTCACGCCGGGGGAAGAGGTGTATCTGTCGCTGCGGTACCGGGAGGACGCGCTGCGGGTGATCCTCTACGACGGGCACCCCCGGCACCGTCACCCTCGGGTCGCCGCGGCTTGCGAGGTGCGGAGGCGGGCCGCGCTGCGGGTGTTGGGATGCGTGGTGCGGGCGTGTGAGGGGGAGTGGGGGTTCGGGGAGGGGCGGGAGCCCGGGGGCGGGACGCGGATGTGGGCGGTGTTGCCGGGGTGGGGGGCTCGGGGGTGGTGAGGGCGCCCTAGTCGAGTTCGGCGGCCCAGGCCCGGATCTGGGCGGCTTCGGTGGGGGCGTTGGCGCGGGTGTAGGCGTCGGCGGCCTGGAGCAGGCAGGCGCGGGCTTCGGCGGGCCTGTAGGCGGCCAGATGAGCGCGAGCCAGGTTGTCGAGGGTGTGTCCCTCGCCGTACCAGTCCTCGAAGTCGCGGCGGCCGTCAAGGGACTTGCCGTATGCCGTGATCGCCTCCTCTGCACGGCCTGCGGCCAGTAGCGCGCTGCCGAGGTTGTTCCATGTCCTGGCTTCGCGATGGCGGTCTCCCGTGGTCTGAAACAGGTCGCGGGCGCGGGTGTGGGCGTCGACCGCCTCCTCCACTTTGCCCACCGCCATCAGGGTGCCGCCGAGGTTGTTCCACGCCCTGGCCTCGCTATTGCGGTCTCCCGTGCTCTGAAACAGGTCGCGGGCGCGGCGGTGGGCGTCGATTGCCTCCCCCGCCCGGCCCGCCTCCCGCAGGGCGTTGCCAAGGCTGTCCCACACGATGGCCTCGCTGTGGCGGTCTCCGACGTGCTGGCAGAGGTCGCGGGCGCGGGTGTGTGTGTCGATCGCCTCCCCTGCCCGGCCCGTCTGCCGTAGGGCTATACCGAGGTCGTTCCTCGCCATGGCCTCGCGGCGACTCTCCCCGGCTCGGTGGGCGGCCTCTCCAGCGGTCCCCGCAACGGCGATCCAGTCGTCGAAATAGCGTCGCCAGCCCAGGTACACCGCCAGGCTCTCGGCCAGCTGCACTGCAGTGTCCGCGTACCGTTCCTCGCGCGCCCACCCCACCGCCGCCACCAGACCCGCCCGCTCCTCGTCCAGCCACGCCAACGCTTGCGCTCGGTCCCCGAATCGCTCCGGCTCCACCCTCCCCGGCAGCCACTGCAACCGGTCGTCAGCCGCAATGGCCCACCGGCAGTAGAACCCCAACACCCGCTCCCGGGCTGCCTCGCCCTCCTCCCGCAACTCCAAATCCCCTGCTACCACACCCGCCCCGTACGCACGCACCAGGTCATGCAACCGAAACCGCACCACCGAAGCCGGCCTCTCGCCTTCCCGGACCGGTGTGACGAGATGGGTGGCGGCCAAGTCCTCCAGCAAGGACAGCGCGGCCGACTCGTCGACGTCGGCCAGCGCGGCCACCGCCTCAGCCCCGGTCTCCGCACCCGGCGCCAGAGCGAGTAGCCGCAGCAACCGAGCCTGATCAGGTAGCAGTCGGCGATACGACGTCTCCAGCACAGGCCGGAGCACGAGCGAGCGGCCGTACATGTCCGTACCACGGCTGCCGTAGTCGAGGACGCTGGTCGCGTTGCCGGACTCCCTGATCTCGGCGACCAGCGAGGCGATGCTCCGGTGCCGGCGTCGGCGCAGCAGGGCGGCCGCGATCTGGAGAGCCAGGGGTAAGTGGCCGCAGAGGTCGGTCAGTTCGCGCAGGGCGTCGGCTTCGCGACCGGGACGTTCGTCGCGTTCGTCGGTGTCGTGCAGGGCGCGGCTGACCAGGGCGACGGAGTCGGCCGGGCTGAGGGTCTCAAGGTCGATGAGGCGTACCGGCAGGGCGTCGGGGCGGTCCCGGGAGGTGATCAGCACGCGGTGGTGGTTCGCGCCCGGCAGTAGCGGCAGGTACTGGGACGGATCCGAGGCGTTGTCCAGGATCAGCAGCATCCGGTTCCGCTGTTCGGCGAGGAGGGTGCGGTACGCGTCGTACTGGCGTTCTGTCGTCGGCGGTAGATCCCGGTCTCGGACGCCGAGCGCGTCGAGGAGAGCCAGCACCGCCTGATCGGCTGTCACCGGGTCGTCGTCGTAGCCGCGCAGATCCACGAAGAGGGTCCCGCCCGGGAACCAGCCCTCCGTACGCGCCCGGTGTGCCGCCTCTACGGCCAGCGCGGTCTTGCCGATGCCGCCCATGCCGGTGACGGCGAAGATGAGAAGTGGGAGCGAGGTCGTGTCGTCCTCAGCTGGAGTCAGGTGCGGGAGTAGACGGTCCAGCTCCGCCGATCGGCCGGTGAAGCCCAGCGGGCGTGGCGGCAGGGTGGCCGTCGCCTGGGGGACCGGGCCGTGGGCCGTGCCCTTGCCGCTACCGTCCGGTCTGCTTGCCGATGACGGGGCCGTGAAAGATGCCGCCCCTGAAGTCGATGTGGTCGCCGCCGTACCGTTCTTGGGGATCCTCCTCGGAGTCGGAGGACTCCCGGGGCTGGTGCTTGCGCAGGACCTCCACCGCCACCGACGCGGCCCGTTCGGCGGCGAGTGTCTGCGAGCCCGAGGCGTCGGCCGTGTGCTTGTCGGCGTTGGCGAGGTCGCTGATGCCCCGGATCACCAGGGTGTCCAACTGGCCGTTCAGGTGGGCCGCGTGCGCGGCACCGGAGCCCTCCATCTCGATCGCACAGGCGTCGTTGTAGTGGTGGCGGATGTGGGCGGCGAAGGCCGATCTGTCGTCGGCCAGGACGACATCGCCGACGGCGATCGGCTTGCGGTGACCTCGTACGTCCGGCATGTCCCGCAGTGCGGAGCGTGCCGCCTGCACCAACCGGTGCGAGCCGACCCACATCTCGGGGCGCGCCTGGAAGCCGTCCGGGGTCTGCTTGCCGCCGTGGATGGCGTACACCTTCGTGCCGACCACGACGTCACCGATCTCGATGTCGTCCTTGAGGCCGCCCGCGACGCCGACGAAGAGCACCGCCTCGGGTTCGAGCCAGTCGACGATCTGTGTGGTGAGCGAGGCGGCGGTCAGGGCACCCACGCCCAGTTCGGCGAGCGCCACGGTCCAGGCGGTGTCCGCGAGCCGGCCGAGTTCGGCCCGGGTGCCGTTCTTGGGGTGGACGATCTCCTCGGCGTCGACGAGATGGGCGCGCACGGCGTCGTACTCCTCCGGCAGAGCGGTGAGGATGACGGCTGCGGCGGTGGGACGCGGTCGCTTCGCGGGCATTTGTCAACCGTAGCGCCAAGCTGCCTGGCCCACAGGCCTGTTGGTGACTGCCGTAAGAAGATCAGATCGGCGGGGTAGGGTCGTCCGGCGTGAGTCGGCCCGTCGGGCGGGGGAGAGCCGTATGCCGGAGCAAGGGGTCACCGTCGGGCAGTTGCTGCTCGCCGAGTACCAGACGATCAAGGACGAGCAGAAGGCCCGCATCGGGTTCCGGGACAACCTGCTGTACGTGACGCTCGCGGTTGTCGCGGCCGTCATCGCGGCGGCCGCGCAGGCCAAGCAGGCGTCGATGCTGCTGGCGCTGCCGCCGGTGTGTGTGGTGCTCGGGTGGACGTACCTGGTCAACGACGAGAAGATCTCGGCGATCGGGCACTACGTGCGGGACGAGCTGGGGCCCCGGCTCGGCCAACTGGCTCTGGCTGAAGGGGAGTTCGCAACCTTCGGCTGGGAGGCCTATCACCGGACCGATGTCCGTCGCCGGACCCGTAAGACGATCCAGGCCGTGATCGATCTGACGGCGTTCTGCGCGGTGCCGCTCGCGGCGCTGGTGGTGTTCTGGGCCGGTGGGGACGGCGGCGGGTTGCTGGTCGGGCTGTCGGTGGTGGAGGCGCTCGCGGTGGTGGGGCTCGGGGCGCAGGTGCTGCTGTACATGAGGCCGGCGAGAGCAGTACGGAGTGCGGGCTGACGCCGTAGCGTTGATGCCCACGCATCAGGGGGCATCGGGGGACGGAACGGCGCATGAGAGCGGCTTTGTCGGCTTTGCTGGCGGCCCTGGCCGAGGGCGCGGGAGGGGATGCCGGGCAGGCGCTCGCCGCAGCGGCGGACGGTTCGGGGCGGCCGGAGGCGTTACGGGACTGGGGTGACCGGGTCGCGGAGCTGCTCGGCGGCGATCCGAGGGTTGCGGGTGCCGTCGCGGATGCCATGGAGCGGTATGCGCCGGGCAGCGCGGCCGCCTGGTACGGCGGTGATCACTCCGACTTCCGTGGTGGGGTCTTTCTGCGTGAGGTGGTCGGGGTCCAGGTCGTGATCCAGCAGGGCGGGGGTGCGGCGCCGGAGGCGTTGGCCTCGCTGCCGCCGCGGCCCGGTGGGTTCACCGGGCGGGAGGGCGAGACGGCTGAGCTGCTGCGGGCGCTCGACGATTCCGCCGCGGTCCTCGTCACCGCTGTGTCGGGGCTCGGGGGTATTGGCAAGACGGCGCTCGCTGTCGAGACCGCGCATCTGGCGTGCGGGGAGGGGTGGTTCCCGGGTGGGGTGCTCTTCCTCGACCTGCATGGGTACGACGAGCAGCCGGTCACCGCCGACCAGGCCCTCCAGTCCCTGCTGCGGGCCCTCGGGGTGGCGCCGGCGCACATTCCGGCTACGGCCGATGACCGGGCGGTTCTCTATCGGTCGGTGCTCGCCCGGCGAGGGGCGGTGCTGGTGCTGGCGGACAACGCCTCGTCGCCGGATCAGGTACGGCCGTTGCTGCCGGGGGAGGGGCGGCATCGGGTGCTGGTGACGTCACGCGACCGGCTGCCCCAACTGGGGGCGCGGCTTGTGCCGTTGGATCAGCTCACGCCTGAGGAGGCACGGCGGGTTCTCGACCTGGCCCTGAGGATCGCCGATCCGGAGGACAGCCGGGTGGCGGACGACGCCGAGGCCACCGGACAACTCGCCGATCTGTGCGGACATTTGCCGCTGGCTCTCCAGATCGCGGCCGCGTTGCTGGCGGAAGACCCGGGTATGCCGGTCGCGGAACTCGTCGGCGAGCTTGAGGCTTCGCACGACCGGCTCGTTCACCTTGATGACGGGGAACGCAGCGTGCGTGCAGCCTTTGAGCTGTCGTACCGGCGTCTGCCGTATGAGCAGGCCCGGCTGCTGCGCCTGCTCGCTCTTGCGCCCGGGCCCGAGGTGAGCGACGAGGTCGCCGCCGCGCTGGTGGGTGCTGATGCTCCTCCGCTGCGGGATCTGAGGGCGCTGGCTCGTGCGCACCTGGTCGAGAGGGGGAACGGGCGTGGGTGGTGGCGGTTGCATGACCTGGTGCGGATGTTCGGGGCGGGGCTGGTGGCGGGGAACATGAGGCTGCGGGAGGAGGGGGAGGAGGCGCGGGAGCGGGTGCTGGTGTTCTACCGCCGGTGGGCGCATGCGGCGGATGGCCGGTTGCGGTGGCTGCCGGGGATGGTGGAGCCGGAGCGGTTCGGGGACCGGGGTGCGGCGTTGGCGTGGTTTGACGGTGAGCGGGCGGGGCTGGTGGCGGCGGTGGGGTGGGTGCGGGAGGAGCGGTTCTCGGGCGTGGCGGTGCGGCTGGCCGAGTGTCTGGGGGAGTATCTCGGCTGGCGTCGGTATTTCGATGACTGGATCGCCGTGGCTGGTGCGGCGCGGGAGGCCGCACACGGTGCCGGGGACCGCCGCCGCGAGGCCATTGCGTGGGCCTATCTCGGCGTCGCCCTGTGGGCGGCGGGCCGGGTGGAGGAGGCGATCGAGGCCCATACCCGTACCCGCGACCTGTACCAAGATGCCCACGACCGCCCCGCCGAGGCCAGTGGGTGGAACAATCTCGGCCTCGCCTTGCGGGTGGCGGGCCGGGTGGAGGAGGCGATCGAGGCGCATACCCGTGCCCGCGACCTGTACCGGGATGCCGACGATCGCCACCGTGAGGCCAGTGCGTGGAACAATCTCGGCGTCGCCCTGCGGGTGGCGGGCCGGGTGGGGGAGGCGATCGAGGCACATGCCGAGGCTGTGCGTGTCTATCAGGAGTTCGAGGACTGGTACCGGGCGGGCCGGACCCTCCACAGCCTGGCCATCGCTCACGAGGCCGCCCAGCGTCCGGCCGACGCCCGCACCTGCTGGCTCCAGGCTGCCGACGCCTACACCCGCGCCAACGCCCCCACCGAAGCCGCCCGAGCCCGCGCCCAAGCCGATGGGCTCACCGCCGCCCCCACCGATAAACCAACTCCGGCCTCCCCACCTGCCCGTACAACGGATTCCGCCCCGCCCGCCCCGCCTCCACCAGATGCTCCAGATACCGCCGTGCCGTGATCCGGGAGATCCCCACGCTCTCCGCCAGCGCCGCCGCCGTCAGCCCCTCCTCCGACTCCCGCAACGCGACCGTCACCCGCTCCAGCGTCGGCGCGCTCAGCCCCTTCGGCAGCGCCGCGGGCGACGGTGCTCGCAGCGCACCCAGCGCCCGGTCCACCTCGTCCTGGCCGCTCGCCTCGCCCACCGCCGCCCGGAACTCCGCGTACCGGGTCAGCCGGTCGCGCAGCGTGGCGAAGGTGAACGGCTTCAGGACGTACTGGACCACCCCCAGCGAGACGCCCTCCCGCACCACCGCCAGATCCCGTGCCGACGTCACCGCTATGACGTCGGCCTGATGGCCGGCCGCCCGCAGCGAGCGGGCGAACTGCAGGCCGTGCACGTCCGGCAGGTGCAGGTCCAGGAGGAGCAGGTCCACCGGTGTGCGGTCGAGGAGCCGGCGTGCCTCGGCCCCGGTGTGCGCCTTCCCCACCGCCACGAACCCCGGCACCCGCCCCACGTACATGACATGCGCGTCCGCGGCCACCGGATCGTCCTCGACGACCAGGACTCTGATCGGCTCCCCGGTCATCGGACCTCGCCCCCCGCCAGCGACGCCCGCAACGGCAACCGCACCTCGAACACCGCCCCGCCCTCCGGCGCCTCCGTCACGGTCAGCGTGCCCTCCAGCCGGGTCACCGCCTGCCGGACCAGTGCCAGCCCCAGCCCCCGGCCGCCCGGTCCCGCCGGCTTCGTCGAGAAGCCGCGCTGGAAGACCAGTTCCGCATGCGCGGGGTCCACCCCCGCACCCGTGTCCGCGACCTTCATCACCAGCTCGGCATCCTCCGCGAAGGCGGTCACTGTCACGCGCGCCCGGACCGTCCCCTGGGCCGCGTCCACCGCGTTGTCGATCAGGTTGCCGAGGACGGTGACCAGATCGCGCGCCGACAGGCTCTCCGGTAGCAAACCGTCATCCAGCCGGCTCTCGTCCGAGACCACCAGCTCCACGCCCCGCTCGTTCGCCTGGGCCGTCTTGCCCAGCAGCAGCGCGGCCAGGACCGGCTCGCTGACCGCCGCCACCACCTGGTCGGTCAGCGCCTGCGCCAGCTCCAGCTCCGCCGTCGCGAAGTCCACCGCCTCCGAGGCCCTCCCCAGCTCGATGAGTGAGACGACCGTGTGCAGTCGGTTCGCCGCCTCGTGCGCCTGCGAGCGCAGTGCCTGCGTGAAACCCCGCTCCGAGTCCAACTCGCCTGTCAGGGCCTGGAGTTCGGTGACGTCCCGGAGGGTGACCACCGTGCCGCGGCGCTCACCGCCCGACACCGGCGAGGTGTTCACCACCAGCACCCGGTCCGCCGTCAGATGCACCTCGTCCACCCGCGGCTCCGAGGCCAGCAGCGCGCCGGTCAGCGGGGCCGGCAAGCCCAGGTCCGCCACCGAGCGGCCCACGACCTCCCCCTCCGGGCCCACCCCCAGCAGCTCCCGGCCCCCGTCGTTGATCAGCGCCACCCGGAACTGGCCGTCCAGCATCAGCAGGCCCTCGCGGACCGCGTGCAGCGCCGCCTGGTGGTAGTCGTGCATCCGGCTCAGCTCGGCCGCGTTCATGCCGTGCGTGTGACGTCGTAGGCGCGCGTTGACGACGTAGGTGCCGAGCGCGCCCAGCAGCAGCGCTCCGGCCGCGGTCCCCAGCAGGGCCGTGACCTGCTCCTGGACCCGCTTGCTGATCGCCTCCACCTTGATGCCGGCGCTCACCAGGCCGATCACACGGCCGTTCTCCAGGACCGGCGTCACCGTGCGCACGGACGCGCCGAGGGTGCCCTTGTACGTCTCGCTGTAGGTGTGGCCGTTCTGGGCCGCCTCGATATGGCCCAGGTAGTGCTTGCCGATCTGCTTCTTATCGGGGTGCGTCCAGCGGATGCCGTCCGGGGTCATGATCGTGATGAAGTCGACCTCGGTGTCCCGCATGACCAGGAGGGCGTACGGCTGCAGCAGGGCGCTCGGATCGGACGTGTGGATCGCCGAGCGTACCGAGGGCGCGTCCGCCACCGACCGTGCCACCGCCGTCGCCTGCCGGGTCGCCGCCTCCTGCGCCTGGTGGCGGTCGCTGACGTAGGTGAACAGCGCGTACCCGGCGACCAGCACCGCTATCAGCACGGCCTGCATGGCGAACAGCTGGCCGGCCAGGCTGCGGGGGCGGGGGACGGGCGGGAGGCGCATGTCAGCAGTGTGCCTCCCGGGTGAAGCGTGAACGAAATGAACGGAAGGGTGACCGGGCTCACAGACCAGGAGATAGTCACGACAACCCCCATATCCCCCGGACGTGAGCCGCACGCCGGTGATACCGACGAAGACGTCAAGGAGGGCAGCCGTGGCCGCCGCAAGCACCCCCAGTACGGCACCTGCCGCACCCGCAGTGAAGCGGGACCGTACCCATTACCTGTACATCGCCGTGATCGTCGCGGTGGGGCTCGGTATCGCCGTGGGGCTCATCTGGCCCGACGCCGGCGTCGAGCTCAAGCCCCTCGGGACCGGATTCGTCAACCTGATCAAGATGATGATCTCGCCGATCATCTTCTGCACGATCGTGCTCGGGATCGGGTCCGTACGGAAGGCCGCCAAGGTCGGTGCCGTGGGCGGTATCGCGCTCGGCTACTTCCTGGTGATGTCGCTGGTCGCGCTCACCATCGGCCTGGTCGTCGGCAACATCCTGCACCCCGGTGACGGGCTGCACATCACCAACGCCCTCAAGGCTTCCGGGCATGCCCAGGTGGACTCCGAGGCGCTCGGCGGCGTCGATTTCGTACTGTCGATCATTCCCACCACCTTCGTCTCCGCCTTCACCGAGGGCCAGGTGCTGCAGACGCTGCTCATCGCGCTGCTCGCCGGGTTCGCCCTGCAGGCCATGGGATCGGCCGGGCAGCCGGTGCTGCGCGGTATCGAGCACATCCAGCGGCTCGTCTTCCGCATCCTGGGCATGATCATGTGGGCCGCGCCGATCGGTGCGTTCGGCGCCATCGCGGCCGTCGTCGGCTCCGCCGGGCTCGACGCGCTCAAGAGCCTCGCCGTACTGATGCTCGGCTTCTACATCACCTGTGTGCTCTTCGTCTTCGTGGTGCTGGGCACGATGCTCCGGGTCGTCACCGGGCTGAACATCCTCAGCCTGTTCAAGTACCTCGCCCGCGAGTTCCTGCTGATCCTTTCCACCTCCTCGTCCGAATCCGCGCTGCCGCGGCTCATCGCGAAGATGGAGCACCTGGGCGTCAGCAAGCCGGTCGTCGGCATCACCGTTCCGACGGGGTACTCGTTCAACCTCGACGGCACGATGATCTACATGACCATGGCGTCGCTGTACATCGCGGACGCCCTCGGTACGCCGATGTCGATCGGTGAGCAGATCCCGCTGCTGCTCTTCCTGCTGCTGGCCTCCAAGGGCGCGGCGGGCGTCAGCGGCGCCGGTCTGGCCACGCTGGCCGGTGGTCTGCAGTCGCACAAGCCCGCGCTGGTGGACGGTGTCGGTCTGATCGTCGGCATCGACCGGTTCATGAGCGAGGCCCGCGCGCTGACGAACTTCGCCGGCAACGCGGTCGCCACGGTGCTGATCGGCACGTGGACCAAGGAGATCGACAAGGGGCGCGTGCAGCAGGTGCTCGCGGGTGAGCTGCCGTTCGACGAGAAGACGCTGCTGGACGACGGGGAGCCGGGTGTGCCCGAGGTTCCTGAGCAGCGGGAGGAGTTGGCGAAGGCGTAGTACGCCGTCGTCGTCGGCTGCGGGCCGGTGGGGGCTGGTCGCGCCCACGCGGCGGAGCCGCACATCGACAGGGCCCGCGCCCCTTCGGGGCGCTCCAGAACCGTCGGACGCCCGGCCCCGCCTGAACCGGGGCCGGGCGTCCGGCCGAAACCTCCGGGCGGCTGACAACTCCCCCCCCCCCCCCCGCTCAGCCGCCCGGAGCCGTACCCGGGCTACTCGCTCAACTCGGCCACCAGCGCGGTGGCCCTGGAGGCGGGCACGCCCGCTGCCGTCAGTACGCTGACCGCGGCGGAGCGGCCCGCCTCCTTCGCGTCGACGAGACCGTCATTGACCGCCTCCATCACCGCGAACAGCAGCTGCTCATGGACGTACGCCAGGGCCGGCGCCGGCAGCGGTGAGCTGAAGTCGCCCTCGTCGAAGCCGCGTTGCAGCAGCTCCGCCTTCTGCTCGCGCAGGGGGGCCAGGCGGTCGCGGATGCCCCGCATGGTGACCGTGCGCTGGGCGAGGCCGACCAGCAGCCGGTAGCGGTCGGCGATCTCCCAGATGGCGAGCACCGACCGGGCCACCGCCTCCGCCGGGTTCGCCGTATCCCGGCGGGCCCCCGCGTCGGCTGCCACCAGCGCCTCCACCGCGCCGTCGACCAGCGTGCCGATCAGCGCCTCCCGGCTCGGGAAATGGCCGTACACGGTCCGTCGTACGACCCCTGCCGCGCGCGCGATCTGGTCCATCGAGGCGTCGGGGTCAAGCAGCAGCTCGGCGAGGGCGACGTCGAGGATGCGGCGCCGGTTCAGGTCGGCGCGGGAGGGGTTACCCGTGGTCATGACTGTCATTCTGCCTGCCCGCGGCGAGGCTCACCTTCTCTCCGCAAGGGCTTCACCTCCTCCATTTGCACAGTGGTGTGCAGATACCTTACATTGCACATGGTTGTGCAATTGCGCACGGCTGTGCAAGTCCGGTCGTGCGCATCAGACGGCATCAGACGCGTGAGGAAGGCGATCCCTGCCATGCGACTCGTCATGAAGGAACCGGTCGACACGACGGAGCGGCCGTATCCGCGCCGCTGGTGGGCCCTGCTGGTGCTCTGCCTGAGCCTGTTGGTCATCGTGATGGCCAACACCGCGCTCACGGTGGCCGCGCCCGACATGACCGCCGACCTGGGGCTCAGCAGCGCCGACCTGCAGTGGGTCATCGACGGCTACACCGTGCCGTACGCCGCCCTGATGCTGCTGCTCGGCGCGATCGGCGACAAGTACAGCCGCCGCGGAGCGCTGATCCTGGGCCTGGTCGTGTTCGGGGGCGGGGCCGTCTTCGGGTATCTCGCCGACAGCGCCGCGACCGTGATCGCGGCCCGTGCGGTGATGGGCACCGGGGCCGCGCTGATCATGCCGGCCACCCTCTCCCTGCTCGCCGCCACCTTCCCGCGCCGCGAGCGGGCGAAGGCCATCACCCTGTGGACCGCCACCGCCGGGCTCGCCATCGCCGCCGGACCAGTGGTCGCCGGTGCCCTGCTGCGCGACCACGGCTGGTCCTCGACCTTCCTCATCAACGTGCCGATCGTGGCCGTCGCGATCGTCGGCGCCCTCGTCCTCGTACCGCCGTCCAGGGCCGGTCACCACGACCGCATCGACTACGTCGGCGGACTGCTCTCCGTCCTGTGGATCGGCTCGCTGGTCTACATGATCATCGAGGGGCCGCACTTCGGCTGGGGCGTCAAGGCGGTCACCGCGGCCGTGGTCGCGGGCGCCGGCCTCGTCGCCTTCGTCCTGTGGGAGCTGCGCCACCCGCACCCGGTCCTGGACGTCCGGCGCTTCGCCCACCGCCGCTTCGCCGGCTCCAACCTCGCCGTCGCCCTGTTCTTCCTGGCCGTCTTCGGCGCCTTCTACTACCTCACCCAGCACCTCCAGTTCGTCCTCGGCTACGACGCCCTCGGCACCGGCGTCCGCATGCTCCCGCTGGCCGGTGCGGTCTTCGCCGGCTCGGCCCTGACCGGCTGGCTCACCCCGCGCGTCGGCATGAAGTGGACGGTCACGGCGGGGATGGTCGGCGGGACCACCGCGCTCGCCCTGCTCACCCGGGTGGACGCCGCCTCGGGGTACGGGGACTTCGTGGCGCCCCTGATCATCCTCGGGCTGGCCATCGGCCTCGCGCTCTCGCCCTGCACGGACGCGATCATGGGGGCCTTCCCGGAGTCCGAACTGGGCGTCGGCGGCGCCGTCAACGACACCTCGCTGGAACTCGGCGGCTCCCTCGGCATCGCCATCCTCGGTTCGCTGCTCGCCACGTCCTACAGCAGCCACCTCACCGACGCCACCAGCGGCGGCAAGCTGCCCGCGAGCGCCCTCGCCACCGCCCAGGACTCGGTCGGCGCCGGATACGCGGTCGCCCAGGGCATCGGTGAGCGGGCCAGGCGGACGGCCGCCCAGGCCGCGCAGGCCACCGACCCGCAGCAGGCGGCCCAGCTGAAGGCACAGGCGCAGCAACTGGCCGAGGGTGCCCAGCAGATGGCGGACGCCGTCGGCTCCTCGTTCGCCGCCGCGGTGGCCCACACCAGCCTGGTCGGCGCGGTGATCCTGGGCGTCGGGACCGTGCTGGTGGCGGTGCTGCTGCCGGGCAGGCCGAAGGAACGGGTGTCCGACGGGCCCACCACAGCAGACAACGGTGACGCCGTTGCGCCCCATGCGTCGTCTGCTGCGCTGTGACGGGTTGTCCGAAGTTGTGTCTACCTGTTGCGGAGCCACCAGACTATGAAGGAGATGATGGCTCCGCCGGCCGCCGTGCTCGCGCCGCGCACGAAGTTGACGGTGACCGTCCTGCCCCACTTGCCCCAGTGTTCGCGTATCAATCGGCTGGTCGAGTGATTAGAATCCATCTCAGGGTGCTGCCTTCCCAATCATGAGGGAGCGCTCTGCGGGGAGCCGCAGGCCGGATGCTTGCCGGCAAGGCCTGACGGCTCCCTTCCTCTTGCGCTATTTCCTGTATTGATCATCTGTTCCCACCGGCACGTACCGGCGAGCTGTCGGAAAACACTCCTTGCCACACCCCGGGGGGTTGCTCATAATCGGCAGGCCGAGTGTTTTCGGTCGAGGGTTTTGACGGAGCTTTCGGGGGTGCTCGTGAAGCCCAGGAGACAGGGGAGCTGGCGAAAGAGTTCGCACAGCAACGAGGATGCAGGCTGTGTCGAGGTGCTGGCGAGTTTCCGGATACAGGTGAGGGATTCCAAGTTCACCGAGTTGGGTCATATATCGTTCGACGCGAGCGCCTGGACCGTGTTCGTGACCTCGATGTCCATACCGCCGATTCCGCGTGGCTGAGTGCTCTGTGTACGTGCTCACAGCCAGTCCCCCTGGGTGATGTCCAAGGCCAGCGAACGCTCGACCTCCCAGAACGCGTCGAGGTAGTCGGTCGGACTCTGCCTGCCCGACCGCGGTGTCTTCTCGCTCAGCAGTTCCTCGGTCTCCGGCTTCTCCAGGTAGGCGACGAGATCGTCGCTCTCCGGGAACTCGAAGATCGTGTAGGGGCTCCTGAACAGCGGGTAGATGCCGACCTTGAACGGCACGAACATGATCTTGATGTTGGGTCGCTCGTTGCTGGCCAGGAGTGCCTCGTACTGGTGCCGCATCAGGTTTTCCGAGCCGATCTGACGGCGCAGTGTCGACTCGTCCAGGAGATAGAAGAACTCGGCGTCCGTGTCCAGTACCTTCTGGCGCCGCATACGGAGTTCCACTCGTTTTTCGCGTACATCCGCGCTCACGCCGAAGGCCTCGAGAAGCGCGTCCGTGTATTCCTCGGTCTGCAGCAGGCCGGGAATCACGTTGCGGGCGAAGTCCCGGACGACCGAGGCGGATTCCTCATAGGCCAGAAACGCCTCGAACTCCGGAGACATGATCTCTTTGTAGCCGGCGTACCAGGAGGGCTGGCGCGCCGCCTTGGCCAGCTCGGTCAGTCTGTCCGCCTCCTCGCCGGTGATCCTGTAGTGGGCCATCAGGACCATGGCGTCGGCCACGTTCACCGGCTTTGAGCCACTCTCGATCCTGATGACCTTTGACGGACTCCAGGTGAACTCCTCGGCGACCTGTTGCTGAGTGAATCCGGCATCCTCGCGGCCCTTCCTGAGCCGCTGGGCGAGACGCTGCCTCGAGTACATGGGGTTTTCTGCCACGGTCACATCAGCTCCTTCGGTCCCGCGCCGGCTCTGTGGCCACGCGGGCGCACTCGTCGACGCGTGGTAACGGTCGTTACGAACCGGGCCTGGTGCAGGGTGCCGCCATGACTCATCACCCGATAGGACCAACGGACATGCATGCTCATGTTGATTGACCATCCCATGCGATACACGGCAGGAGGTGCTGTCCCGTCAGGTTTGGTGAGGCTTCGCTGTCCAGCATTCTGACCTGACCCACCGTGCTTCATAGCACACCGTGCCACTGCACAAAAACTCTTGGCAAGACACGACGTGACACCACCTCAAATGGGTGGTGCCGAGGTGATTTCAGACGTCGGAAGGCGCTACTGTTTCCGTTCTTTGCCATCGCCGGGCCGGCTCCGCGGCAGGCAGACCGCTGCCAGGGGCGGGCGCCGGGACCGCTGTCAGCCTCATCCACTAACGTGCCGCTCCGGGCCAACCGGATCGGCACGTTGGCATTCCTGGCATGGAGGCACGGGGGATGAAGATCGACTGGGACCGTCGGCACTGCGCGCGCAAGGGGCATGTGACCTATGCCCCCGACGACCCGCGGCTGCGGGTACGGCTGCACGCCCAGACCGCGGTCGGGGATGCCTGGCGCTGTCTGCGCTGCGGCGACTTCGCGCTCGGCGAGCCGCACGGGTCGGGCCCGGCGGTGGACGCCCCGCTGGTGCCGCGCGGAAAGGTGCTGCGGGATCTGTTCATCCTGCGCTTCCTGGCGATCGAGCGGGCCGTGCGCGGGGTGTTCATCGTGCTGGTCGCGGTCGCGGTGTGGAAGTTCAGCAACAGCCAGGACGCGGTGCGCCGGCTCTTCAACGAGTACCTGGACACCTTCCGGCCGGTCTTCAAACACTTCCACTACGACCTCGACCATTCACCGGTGGTCGGCTCCATACAGAAGGCCTTCGGCTACAAGCACTCCACGCTGCTGCTGGTGGCCGCGCTGCTGCTGGCGTACGCGCTGATCGAACTCGTCGAGGCGGTCGGCCTCTGGTACGCCAAGCGGTGGGCGGAGTACCTGACGGTGGTCGCCACCGCCGCCTTCCTGCCGCTGGAGATCTACGAACTCACCGAGAAGGTCAGTTATCTGAAGATCGCCACTCTGGTCCTGAACATCCTCGCGGTGCTCTACATCGCCCTCGCCAAGCGGCTGTTCGGGCTGCGCGGCGGGCGCCGGGCCTTCGAGGAGGAGCGGCACAGCGCCTCCCTGCTGGAGGTCGAGGAATCCGCGGGCGTGCAGCCGAGCTTGCCTTGACGTCGGCGTCAAGTCCTACCGTCGTGGACATGCGAATCGGCGAGCTGGCCGCACGGGCCGGTACCACCACGCGCACCCTGCGGTACTACGAGGCGCGCGGGCTGCTGCCCGCGCGGCGTTCCGACAACGGCCACCGGACCTACGACGAGAGCGATCTGAAGCTCCTTACGCAGATCCGGACGCTCCAGGACTTCGGGTTCGAGCTGGAGGAGACCCGGCCGTTCGTCGAGTGCCTGCGGGCCGGCCACCCGGAGGGCGACACCTGTCCGGCGTCGCTCGCGGTCTACCGGCGCAAGCTGGCGGAGCTGGACTCGCTCATCGGCGAGTTGCGGGCCGTGCGGGCCGAGGTCGGGGCCCAGCTGGCGCGGGCCGAGCGGGCGCGGGCCGAGCTGGCCGCCGAGGCTGAGGTTCCGGGTGGTCCGGAACCGGTGTGCGAGCTGGGAGGGGATGGCGGATGACCAAGGCGGCGGGTGTGGCCGAGGTGACGGACGCGGACTTCGCGGCGGAGGTGATCGGGGCGGACGGGCCGGTGCTGGTGGAGTTCACCGCCGACTGGTGCCCGCCGTGCCGGCAGATGGCGCCGGTGCTCACCGCCCTCGCGGCGGAGGAGGGCGAGCGGCTGAAGGTGGTCCAGCTGGACGTGGACCACAACCCGGAGACGACGAACGCCTACAAGGTGCTGTCGATGCCGACGTTCATGGTGTTCATGGACGGCGAGCCGGTGAAGTCGATGGTGGGTGCCCGGCCCAAGCGGCGGCTCCTGGAGGAGCTGTCCGACGTGCTGCTCTGAACCGGCCGGCCACACGAAGAATCCCCCGAGCAATTGCGCTCGGGGGATTTCTTTGCGTATATTCAAGAGTTCGTGACTTCAGGTCGACGATGATATCGACCCGGTCGCGAAGAAGTTCAGTGGGCACAGTATATCCGGGCGGGAGCGGAATTGTCAAACACCGAATTTCCGGACGATGAATTGCGGCACGAACAGGAATTCATCGACGGACTGTACGCACGGGTGGACGCGTTGCGCGGCGACACCGAGGACTCGGTCGCGGACGCCCTCGCCCTCGGCGACAAGCCGATGCAGGCCCGACTGGAGCGGGACATCCTGGTCGCCGAGCGGTCCGGGCTGCTCGCCGCGCTGAACGCCGTGGACGGCTCCCTCTGCTTCGGCCGGATCGACCAGGTCTCCGGCACGAAGTACCACATCGGCCGGATCGGACTGCGCCGGAACGACGCCGAGCGCACCCCGGTCCTCATCGACTGGCGCGCCGCGGTCGCCCGCCCCTTCTACCTGGCCACCGGCCACACCCCGATGGGCCTGCGCCGCCGCCGGCACATCGCCGTCGACGGCCGCACGGTCGCCTCCCTGCACGACGAGATCCTCGACCTGGGCGACCAGGAGCGCACCGGCCACGAGGACCCGTCCGGCGACGCGGTGCTGCTCGCCGCCCTCAACTCGGCCCGCACCGGCCGGATGAACGACATCGTGCAGACCATCCAGGCGGAACAGGACGAGATCATCCGCGCCCCCCATCGGGGGGTTCTGGTGGTCGAGGGCGGGCCGGGGACGGGGAAGACCGCGGTCGCGCTGCACCGGGCCGCCTATCTCCTCTACGAACACCGTGAGCTGCTCGCCAAGCGGGCCGTGCTCATCGTCGGCCCCAACCCCGCCTTCCTCGGCTACATCGGCGAGGTGCTGCCCTCGCTCGGCGAGACCGGCGTGCTGCTGGCGACCGTCGGCGAGCTGTACCCCGGGGTGAAGGCCACGGCCGCCGACACCCCGGAGGCGGCCGCCGTGAAGGGCCGCGCCGACATGGCCGACGTGCTCGCCGCCGCCGTGCGCGACCGGCAGGCGCTGCCCGACCCGGTCATCACCGTCGAGCACGACCGCGAGGTGCTGATGCTCGACGACGGCCTGGTCAACATGGCCCGCGAGCGCACCCGCGCCGCCGAACTCCCGCACAACGTGGCCCGTGAGTACTTCGAGGGCCACATCCTCAACACCCTCACCGAGCTGTACGCCGAACGGGTCGGCACCGACCCCTTCGACGGCAGCAGCCTGCTGGACGCCTCCGACATCACCCAGATCCGCGACGAACTCGCCGAGAACCCCGAGGTCTGGTCCGCCGTCGACCAGCTGTGGCCGCGACTGACCCCGCAGCGCCTGGTCGCCGACTTCCTGGCCGCCCCCGAGGGGTATCTCGGCGCCGAGGACGCGGCCGCGATCCGCCGCCCGGTCACCCGGTCCTGGACGGTCTCGGACGTCCCCCTCCTCGACGAGGCGGCCGAGCTGCTGGGCGTCGACGAGCGCGTCGCCCGGGCCCGTGCCGAACGCGAGCGCGAGACCCAGATCGCCTACGCGCAGGGCGTCCTCGACGTCTCCTACGCCTCCCGGACCTACGAGTTCGACGACAAGGAGGACAGCGACCCCGACGCCTCGGAGGTCCTGTCCGCGCACGACATCATCGACGCCGAACGCTTCGCCGAGCGCCACGAGGAGGAGGACTTCCGCAGCGCGGCCGAACGCGCGGCGGCCGACCGCACCTGGGCCTTCGGGCACATCATCGTCGACGAGGCGCAGGAGCTGTCGCCGATGGCCTGGCGGCTGCTGATGCGGCGCAGCCCGACCCGCTCCATGACCCTGGTCGGCGACCCGGCCCAGACCGCGGAGGCGGCGGGCGTGGGCTCCTGGTCGGAGATCCTCGAACCGTATGTCGAGGACCGCTGGGACCACACCCGCCTCGGCGTCAACTACCGCACCCCGTCCGAGATCATGGACCTCGCCGCGGCCGTGGTCCGCGCCGGTGACCCGGACTTCGAGCCCCCGAGCTCGGTCCGCTCCACGGGCGTACGCCCGTGGATCCGGCAGGCCTACGACGACCTCCCCGGCGCCGTGGAGAAGGCGGTGGCCGAACTCACCCCCACCGAGGGCCGCCTGGCGGTGATCGCCCCACGCGACCTCCACCGCGCCCTCGCCGGCCGCCTGGACGGCGTCACGGCCGGCGCCGAACCCGACCTGACGCGGACAGTCGTACTCCTGGACCCGCGCCAGGCCAAGGGCCTGGAGTTCGACTCGGTCCTGGTGGTCGAACCGGGCCGCTACGGCACCAGCGACCTGTACGTGGCCCTCACCCGCGCCACCCAACGACTGGGCGTCCTGCACACCGGCGGCCTGCCGGCCGGTCTCAGGCAGGCCGCAGCCACACCGTAGCCAGCGGAGGCAGGGTCAGGCGGATGCTCGCGGGGCGGCCATGGCTGCCCTGCGGCTCGGGCTTGACCGGGTCCGGGTTGGTGACACCGCTGCCGCCGTACGGGGCCGCGTCCGTGTTGACGGTCTCGTGCCAGGCGGGGATCTCGTCCGGGACGCCCAGGCGGTAGTCGGAGCGGATCACGGGGGCGAGGTTGGAGACCGCGAGCAGCGGGGTGCCCTCGGCGTCGTACCTCAGGAACGCGAAGACGTTGTCCTCGGCCGCGTCCCCCGCGATCCACTGGAAGCCGGCGACGGAGGTGTCCCGCTGCCAGAGGGCCGGGGTGGCGCGGTAGACGGCGTTGAGGTCGCGGACCAGGTCGCGGACGCCCCGGTGGTCGGCCTCGGCGCCGTAGGCCGGGTCGAGCAGCCACCAGTCGGGGCCGTGGGCCTCCGACCACTCCGCGCCCTGGGCGAACTCCTGGCCCATGAAGAGGAGCTGCTTGCCGGGGTGGGCCCACATGAAGGCCAGGTAGGCGCGGAGGTTGGCGCGCTGCTGCCACCAGTCGCCGGGCATCTTGGAGACCAGCGACCGCTTGCCGTGCACGACTTCGTCGTGGGAGATGGGCAGCACGTAGTTCTCGCTGTACGCGTACACCATCGAGAAGGTCATCTCGTGGTGGTGGTACCTGCGGTGGACCGGCTCGTGGGACATGTACTCCAGCGAGTCGTGCATCCAGCCCATGTTCCACTTCAGGCCGAAGCCGAGCCCCCCGGTGTCGGTGGGGCGGGTCACGCCCTCCCAGGCCGTCGACTCCTCGGCGATGGTCACCACGCCCGGCACCCGCCGGTAGACCGTCGCGTTCATCTCCTGGAGGAACGCCACCGCGTCCAGGTTCTCCCGGCCGCCGTGCTCGTTCGGCGTCCACTGGCCCGGTTCGCGCGAGTAGTCCAGGTAGAGCATCGAGGCGACCGCGTCCACTCGCAGCCCGTCTATGTGGAACTCCTCGCACCAGTACAGCGCGTTCGCCACCAGGAAGTTGCGTACCTCCCGGCGCCCGAAGTCGAACTCCAGGGTGCCCCAGTCGGGGTGGGCGGCCCGCAGCGGGTCGGAGTGCTCGTACAGCGGCCGCCCGTCGAACTCCGCCAGTGCCCAGTCGTCCCGCGGGAAGTGCGCGGGCACCCAGTCCATCAGCACCCCGATGCCGGCCCGGTGCAGCGCGTCGACCAGGTGCTTGAAGTCGTCGGGGGTACCGAGGCGGGCGGTCGGCGCGTAGAAGCCGGTGACCTGGTAGCCCCAGGAGCCGCCGAAGGGGTGCTCGGCGACCGGCATCAGCTCGACATGCGTGAAGCCCAGGTCGCCGACGTAGCGCGGGAGCTGCTCGGCCAGTTCGCGGTAGGTCAGGCCGGGGCGCCAGGACGGCAGGTGCACCTCGTAGACCGAGAAGGGGGCCTCGTGCACGGGGGTGTCGGCCCGGTGGCTCATCCACTCCTCGTCGGTCCACTCGTGCCGGGACGCGTGGACGATGGACGACGTGCTGGGCGGCACCTCGGTACGCCGGGCCAGCGGGTCGGCGCGCAGGGTGTGCGAGCCGTCCGGGCGGGTGATGTCGAACTTGTACAGCTCGCCCGCGCCGATGCCCGGCACGAACAGCTCCCAGATCCCGGAGGAGCCGAGCGAGCGCATCGGATACCCGGTGCCGTCCCAGAAGTTGAAACCGCCGGCCAGCCGGACGCCTTGCGCGTTCGGCGCCCACACCGAGAAACGGGTGCCGGAGACGCCCTGGTGGGTGGTGGGGTGCGCGCCGAGCACCTCCCACAGCCGCTCGTGCCGGCCCTCGCCCAGCAGGTGCAGGTCCAGCTCGCCCAGGGTGGGTAGGAAGCGGTACGCGTCCTCGGTCTCCTGGACCGTCCCGTCGTACTCCACCAGCAGCCGGTAGACCGGCACGTCGGGGAGGGGGAGCAGGACGGAGAAGAAGCCGTCGCCGTCGTCGTGCAGGTCGGCCCGCAGATCCCGGCCGGCGACCACCGTCACCGCGCGGGCGTACGGGCGGAACACCCGCACGGCTATCCCGCCGCCCGGCACCGGATGGGCGCCCAGGACGGAGTGCGGGTCGTGGTGAGTGCCGAGCAGCAGCCGATCGCGATCGTCGGCGGCTACGGATACGGACTTCTTGGAGGTCACGGACGGGTCTCCCGGGGATCAGGGCGAGTCGGAGGTGGCGAGGCGGTGGACGGCCGACAGGGGCACGGAAAGCCAGTCGGGGCGGTGCCGGGCCTCGTAGAGGACCTCGTAGACGGCCTTGTCGGTCTCGTAGGCCCGCAGCAGCACGGGGTCGGTGCGGGGGTCGACGCCGGTGATCTCGGCGTACCCGGAGCAGTAGGCCGCCCGGCACAGCTGCGCCCAGGCACGGGCCGGCGGGGTCACCGAGTGGGCCGCGTAGTCGAAGGAGCGCAGCATGCCGGCGATGTCGCGCACCGGCGGCTGCGGCATCCGGCGCTCGGCCAGCGGACGGGCCGGCTCGCCCTCGAAGTCGATCAGGGACCACTCCCCGGACGGCGAGCGCAGACACTGCCCCAGGTGCAGATCGCCGTGCACCCGCTGGGCGGTCCAGGTGCGGCCCTCGGCGGCCAGGGCGGCCAGCGCCTCGTAGGCCGAGTGCAGCCCGTCCTCGTACGGTCGCAGCGCCGGCACCGCCTGGGCGGCCGCCGCCAGCCGTTCGGTCATGCCCGCGACCATCGACTCCAGCTGGCTGTGGCCGAGGGTGACGGTCGGCAGCGCCCGGGCCAGCGCCGTGTGCACCTCGGCGGTGGCCCGCCCCAGCGCCCGAGCGTCCGCCGCGAAGTCCTCGCCCTTGGCCAGCTCGCGCAGGGCCAGCTCCCAGCCGTCGGTCGCGCCGCGTATGAAGGGCTGGAGGACGGCCAGGACGTACGACTCCCCGGCCAGTTCCGCCCGCAGCCATGCCGTCGGGGCGGGCACCCGGGCGCAGCCCTCGCGGGCCAGGGCCAGGGGTATCTCCAGGTCGGGGTTGACGCCGGCCACGACCCGCCGCAGGAGCTTCAGGATGAACGTATCTCCGTAGACGACCGAGGAGTTGGACTGCTCGGCGGTCAGGAGCCGGGCCACCAGCCCGTCGCGTATCTCCGGACCGGGGTCGCGTTCGAAGAACAGCCCGCCGATGCGGGCCCGGGTGCGCAGGGCCTCCAGGAGCACCTCGGCGGGCCGGGGGTCGTACAGGGCGTCGTACACCGTGTGTCCGGCCAGCGGGCCGTCGGGCAGGTGGCCGATCAGCGCGGGCGCCAGCCGGGGCGGCAGCGCCTCGCGTACGCCTATGAGGAGCTGGTAGCAGTCGCCTGCCTCGGCGGGGGCGGGCGGTTGTTCGGCGCGGACCAGCAGATGGTGCAGGCCCAGCCTGTTGTCCGACGGCAGGAGTTCGGTCTCGGCCACCGTGGCGAAGCCGGTGACCGGACTGCCCTTGCCCGCGAACCAGCGCTGCCGGGGCAGCCATTCGCGCAGGAGGGGATCGAGCGAGGCGAGGAGAGGGGGCGTGGAGGGAGTGACCGTTTCCGCCATGGCGGGTACGTCCTTTCCCCGGTCGTCGGGGGCGTTAGTGATGCGTGCCCCGGGCGGGCCGGAGGAAACCGCCGCCGCCCGGGGTGGACTATGCCGGGTTCCGGTTACCCGTCCGCGCGCAGCCGGAACCAGTAGAAGCCGTGTCCCGCCAGGGTCAGCAGGTACGGCAGCTCGCCGACGGCCGGGAACCGCACTCCGCCGAACAGCTCCACCGGATGCCGGCCGTTGAAGCGCCGCAGGTCCAGCTCGGTGGGCTGGGCGAACCGGGAGAAGTTGTGGACGCACAGGACCAGGTCGTCCTCGTACTCGCGCAGGAAGGCGATCACCGCCGGGTTCGACGACTGGAGTTCGGTATAGGACCCCAGTCCGAAGGCAGGATTCTGCTTGCGGATCTCGATCATCCGGCGCGTCCAGTGCAGCAGCGAGGAGGGCGAGGACATGGACGCCTCGACGTTGGTGACCTGGTAGCCGTAGACCGGATCCATGATGGTCGGCAGGTAGAGCCGTCCCGGGTCGCAGGAGGAGAAGCCGGCGTTGCGGTCGGGGGTCCACTGCATGGGGGTGCGGACCGCGTCCCGGTCGCCGAGCCAGATGTTGTCGCCCATGCCGATCTCGTCGCCGTAGTAGAGGATCGGCGAGCCGGGGAGGGAGAGCAGCAGGGCGGTGAACAGCTCGATCTGGTTGCGGTCGTTGTCCAGGAGCGTGGCGAGCCGCCTGCGGATGCCGATGTTGGCGCGCATCCGCGGGTCCTTCGCGTACTCGGCCCACATGTAGTCGCGTTCCTCGTCGGTGACCATTTCGAGGGTCAGCTCGTCGTGGTTGCGCAGGAAGATGCCCCACTGGCAGCCGGAGGGGATGGCGGGGGTCTTGGCGAGGATCTCCGAGACGGGGTAGCGGGATTCCCGGCGGACCGCCATGAAGATGCGGGGCATCACCGGGAAGTGGAACGCCATGTGGCATTCGTCGCCGCCGCTGCGGTAGTCGCCGAAGTAGTCGACGACGTCCTCCGGCCACTGGTTGGCCTCCGCCAGCAGCACGGTGTCCGGGTACTGGGTGTCGATCTCCTTGCGCACCCGCTTCAGGAAGTCGTGGGTGGCGGGCAGGTTCTCGCAGTTGGTGCCCTCGCGCTGGTAGAGATACGGCACCGCGTCCAGCCGGAAGCCGTCGATGCCCAGATCCAGCCAGAACTTCAGCGCGGAGAGGATCTCCTCCTGGACGGCCGGGTTCTCGTAGTTGAGGTCCGGCTGGTGGGAGAAGAAGCGGTGCCAGAAGTACTGCTTGCGGACCGGGTCGTAGGTCCAGTTGGACGCCTCGGTGTCGACGAAGATGATCCGCGCGTCCTGGTACTGCTTGTCGTCGTCCGCCCAGACGTAGTAGTCGCCGTACGGCCCGTCCGGGTCCTTGCGCGACTCCTGGAACCACGGGTGCTGGTCGCTGGTGTGGTTCATGACGAAGTCGATGATCACGCGCATGCCGCGCTGGTGGGCGGCGTCGACGAAGTCCACGAAGTCGGCGAGGTCACCGAACTCGGGGAGTACCGCGGTGTAGTCGGAGACGTCGTAACCGCCGTCCCGCAGCGGGGACTTGAAGAAGGGCGGCAGCCAGAGGCAGTCGACGCCGAGCCACTGCAGATAGTCGAGCTTCGCGGTCAGACCCTTGAGGTCGCCGATGCCGTCACCGTTGCTGTCCTGGAAGGAACGGACGAGGACCTCGTAGAAGACGGCCCGTTTGAACCAGTCGGGGTCGCGGTCCTTGGCCGGCGTGTCCTCGAAGGTGTCCTGGACGGGTTCGTTGACGATCATGTTGTGGGTGACCCTCCGATCCGCGGGGACGGTCGCAGAACCGTGAAGATATGCGCGGGTCGTCGACCCGGTTCCAGGCGCACATAGTTGGCCCTGCCCCAGTTGAAGGTTTCACCGGTGAGCTCGTCGCGCACCGGCACCGACTCGTGCCAGTTCAGGCCGAGTTGCGGCATGTCCAACGAGACCGTGGCCTCCTGGGTGTGGTGGGGGTCGAGGTTGGCGACCACCAGAACCGTGTTCGATCCGCTCCGCTTGCTGTAGACGATCACCGCTTCCTGGTCGGCGTGGTGGAAGTGGAGATCGCGCAGCTGCCGCAGGGCCGGACTGCTGCGCCGGACGGTGTTGAGGCGGGTGACGAGGGGGGCGATGCCCTCGGTGTCGGCGCGGGTCCAGTCGCGGGGTTTGAGCTGGTACTTCTCGGAGTCGAGGTATTCCTCGCCGCCCTCTTTGA
>NZ_JBVIKO010000040.1:0-81658 GCF_055580905.1 Streptomyces sp. NPDC031497 | reverse complement strand
CGGCGGGTGCGTCGGGTGCGGTGGTGGGGCATGTGATGGGGCGTTCGGCGATGGCGGTGGGGTGGAAGGCGCGGGAGGGTTTGGGGTTGGGGCCGCTGCCGGGCTTGTCAGGTGGAGACAAGGGAGGCGGTAGTGGTGCGAGTGGGAGGAATGGTCTCAGCGTTGGGGGCGTGCGGCCGACTGGGGGTGGTGTGTCGGACGTGTCGGGGTTGCTGAACAAGGTGCCTGAGTCTTTCAACCGGTTGTATCGGCCGGTGGCGGGGCTGGTTTCCGGACTTGCGTGGGTGCCACAGCGTCCGCAGGCCGGTTTCGTCCGGCTGGCTGTGAGCGAACGCTCGCTGGTTCGTTCCGCCTCTCCTGAATCAGCAGATATGGCAGCTAATATCGTTTCTATCCGTGACGGGGGCAATGCTGCTTCTGCCCTTGTCGGACCCGTGACTGTGGTGGACGGGGCCGGTGTTGTCGAGAGCGTGATGCGCGGCAGCGGTGGTGGTCTTGGCAGTGATGCTGGAGCGCCTGCTGCTTTGGGCATCGGCGGCCGTTCCATGCCGTCGGGAGGGGCCGTCGAGGGTTCGGGCACGTCCGCCGTATCCCGTGAGGGGGCGGCGGCCGGTAAGCATCAGGTCTCTGCCGTTGTCACCGAGGATGTGGCGGCCGTAGGTGTTGCGGCGGTACTGAACGGGCCTGCGTCAGCGGCTTCCAACGGGCCATCCGGTACGCCTTATGTCGCTTCCGGGTCTTCAGAGGGCGGCAGGCGTACGGCAGGGGGTGGTGTGCCCCGCACGGTGCTTGGCGGGGTGGGTGTAGAGCGGACCGTTTCGCAACCGGGTGTGGCCGGGCCGGGGCGGGTGGGTGCTGGTGAGTCGGGGCCGGCAGGCACGTCTGCTGTCGGGGTGTCTGCTCGTGATGTGGGGACCACTGATGACCTGGCCCTGGCAGATTCCACCGGCACGGCGGGTCCGTGGGCCTTCGATGCGGCCGATTCGGAAACCGGTTGGATCGCAGGCACCGAAGCTGCAGCAGGAAGCAGCAGGTTCGCCGCTGGAGGAAAACTACCGCGGCCTCTGCTAGCGGATGAGGAGACCAGATCAGCCGGGGACCGGCCCAATATGTCCCGTGGAACCAGAAGCGCTTCGGACACCCTGTCTAATCCATCGTCTGACGATGTCGGCGGCGAGCTTTCGGGGCAGGTCACAACCTTGCCGGACACGGGCGTTCTCAGCGGTTCCTCTTCCGCACGCACCACCAGCATGCCGACAGACGGCCGTTCTATGCCTGCCACACGAACTCCCGATGCCGGTGCCGTTCTTGACAGCCAGCCTGCCGACCTACACGCGGCTCTCACCACCGCCTACGCAAGGACCGCAGCCCGCCACGTGCAAGCCCGGGTAGATGTTGAACGCGCCGAGCAGCGTTTGGAAAGTCAGAGTGAAGGCCTTTCCACCATTGACTCCGATGCCCTTGTCACCACAACCCGTACAGACCTCCAAGAGGCACACAGCGCTCTGCGCAGGACTCTCAAAGACCTCGCAGCACTGCGCACTAACCCCGCCGAGCTCACCTTCACCCCAGATCCTGAACACCCCCGTCTCCCCGGCGGCTCCCGTCACCACATCCGCCCCGGCACCGACGAAGACCTCTTTCGTGATGGCCTCCACGCCAATGGCAACGAAATTGACCACCATGACGGAGTTGTTGCATCGGAGCAGTCCTCGGGCGGTGTGGGAGAAATTGTCGCAGAAGCTGCACAAACTGCCCCCTGGCTGTCTGACCTCAGCGGTGACGACCATCCCACTCTTGATCGGAGTGTGGCCGCAGACGTCGACGCGCCCAAGGAGGGCAGGGTGAGGTCGACAGAAACACAGATCATGGAGGTGATGAGGGGAACAGGTTCTGCTACGGAGGCACTGGACCGGTCCCGGCATTCGACTGGTTCCCTAGAGCCGCTGGCGGTCGATACGGTAGCGGGGGAGGTGAATGGTTCGCCGGACAGGTATCTACGCGGGCATGCGACAGAAGGCACGGGTGGGCATCTGGCCATCCGTAAAGAGAAGAGAAACGCTGCTGAGTACACGGATGGTGATGCTGCGGATGAGGCCTCCGTGGTAGGCCGCGGCCGAGTACATCTAAATAATCCGATTCTGGAGCAGGATTTCACCCGCCAAGTGCCTGCGCGCGGCGACGCCATCTTGTCAATGCGAGATAGTGGTGAAGCGGAAGCTTTTCTGTCAAACAGTGGGCGCACGACTGACGGCTTCTCCAGCGCCGATGCTTCAAATCCTGATAGATTTGAAGATGTCTCTAGAACTCAGCGTGAAGACGAACAAGGCAGGAGGCGCTGGGCGGGGGGTGTCCCTGAGCCGGCGTATGGAAGATTTGGCCGCTCTGCATGGATCGACTTGAGAATCGATCGAGATCGCCAGCGATCTCCTGTCGAAGGACTCGATGTCTGGTCCTATTATATCGAACGAGCCCCTCTTGCGAAAGACTCCGATCGACCTGGTCAAAGAAAAGAGCGAATGCCATGGTACTCGACTAACCCATTCAAAAAGCCTCCTTATGTGGTTCTAATCTCGGGAATGCCGAATCATGTACGAGTGCGGACGATTTCTGGCTCTTCGATTGTTAAGCCGAATGACTTGGCTGAATATATTGCATCGGATTCGAATCTGAAGAATCAGTCCGCCTCCGTTCCGGTCATTTTGTTGCCGGGTTACGGAGGAGACGGTGGTACGACTCTGCCTAGGCTGATCGCTGCACACACGGGACGGACTGTTTGGAGCTTCACGTCGCTTCTGCAGCTTAAAAAGTCGCCGGACGGCAAGGGAACCCGAATAGTTGCTCTTGAAGGAGATTCCCATCCAACAGGTCGATGGATCCGGAGTGTCCCCCGTGATCTAGAAATAGCACCAAATCAGGAAAATGTAGAGATCGCATCTCGCGAGGCGCAACTTTTGTGGACTATCAATAGCGGTTCGCTATTGGATTCACAAGTTCATCATCAGATAATAACCGACAGTAAACACCGACACCTGGGCAGATCGTCGTTTAACCCCGCCGACCTGGCGGATCGCGAACTTGTTCTTCCTCTACTTGGTGCTGCGCGAACTTACGCGCAAGGTAATCTCAAAGATGGATTTCTCACCGAGATACCTGGAACTGAACGTGAGCTCCCTTGGGTGAGTGACTTCCCAGGTGTTACACCGTATTTTTTCGTCTCCCATGGGGATCCGTTCGCTGTCAGTATGCCGCGTAGAGATGGAAGATCTATCGCCCGCGTAGGCGGCGCTGATCTCGGCCGATTTCTCTCCAGGCGCCCTAGCCTCACGTTCCGTCCAGCAGAAGCGCCAATTGTACTAGTGGCTTGTAGTGTGGGCGCCGCATCGTGGAATGATGCCAGCGGAGCAGCTCAAAGCCTGGCAGATGCGTTGGGGAGGACCGTCTATGCTCCGTCAACCCCTGCAGTGACCACATTCCATGTGGCGCTTGGGCCTAACGGTGAAGAAGGTCGGTGGCTTACCTTCCGGCCCTCAGCAGAGATTCTTCAAGCTGATGCGATAAAGGAGGGAGGTATTCGAAATGGCGGCTCTGCTTCATTGGTGAGCGACTCGTCCAATATCGGTGCAGAGCCTTCAGGGAGCCAACGAGCTATCATCAATACGAATCGTGTGGCACAAATCGAAGGGAGAAATGCGTCGACGAGCAGGCCCATTGATCTCGAGGATGGTGCTCTGAAACGGGCGAGTGCTGCGCTGCACATGAGCACGCCGACGGTGGACGGGAAGAATTCTTTCTATGGGAATCTCGCAGCCACTATCCCCGAAGGTGTCGACGCGTTCGAAGGATATTCCTCCGAAGAGGTGCTGGCCTTGACGAATAGTAGCGATATGCTCACCGCTGAGGATGGGGTGGGGTGGAACCACGAAGGTGATCGCGACCGCGAAATTGAAGAGAAGGTCATAGTGGCCGAATCGGTAACGCCGTCTCGAATCACAGTGCCGGTCACTAATCCAGAGATTCAGCCTACTGCGGGTATCGTTCATCCTCCTTCCCGTATGGCCGGGGAGGTCAGATCGAAACCGACCTCTACGTCGGAACGTGGGGTCCAACGCAACCTGCCCGCCGATCCCGTTGAGTCGCATGCGAAGGCGATCACGGAGGGCGACCGGCGTGAGACGGAGGCGACCCCGGACGCGCTCAGCGACACTACGGAAAGACATGACCCGGACAACCGGTACGAGGCGTTCAGCGCGCACGTCCGCACCTCGGCCGGCCATCCCGGACAGCCAGGGGTCGACCCCGAGACGTGGCGTCGGCAGACCGCGATGCCCGCAGACACCCGCGAGCGAGGCGGAACCGACGCACCGGAAGAGCGTCTACGCGCCTACACCGCACTGACGTGGGCACACCCGCCCACAACCCCAACCAACGGCCGCACCACGCCTGCCCCCGACCGCGGCTCGGAGGAGTACGGCCGTAAGCCGGCGCCGGATAATGGTTCGTCGGACGTACCACCTCCGGTCGACTACGCACTGGTCCATACGGACAACGTGGTCGTGGAGAGCCACCCGGCAGAGATTCTGCGGCGATTCTCCAACCTTTCGCCCGAAGAAGTATTCATCAACGGATTCAAAACAGATAGCCCGCGCGCTCTTGCAGATATTTACAGCAGGACGCGAATGAATCTGACGGCGCCATTCAACTCGACATCCCGCAATCAATCTCTATGGTTCGGAAACAGGCGGTACCGCTATGAGGTAGTTCCGGAAATGAATCACGAAACTACCGGAATCGACGTAAATGCAAAACTTCAGAGAGCGGAGCTGAGTCTACCGCACCCTGAAGAAGAAGTCGCCTTCACAGGCTCCATCAGCCATCTCGCAATTAATCGGGTCTACGACAAGGAAGAGAGCCGATTCGGGATTTGGAATCCTGCCACCCGCGTCGTGGAATGGGTTTCAGTAAGGAGTATAAATGCGAAGGCACAGAGCGAAGGTTCGACTGACTTGCGAGAACTTTCCTACGCACGAGAGAGTAAGGAGGGGAATTCCCTTTCCCGCGAAATTCCTCCCCGGTCGGAAAAGGGCGACTTTTCGAGCGAAGAGCTTCTGAAAAAGGTGCTTACCGTCATGCGAGGTGAAGGCGCCTGAGAGGTGGGCGCTTGGGAAAGAGATGATCCGTGACAAGGGCCGACAGAATGAAACGCGCTTGCACCCCACACCTATCGATCCGAAACGGTAGGTGTTCTGATCGTTGGTCCCTGTGTGAATGAACTGGTGCGGGACGTGCGGCAGTTGTCGCCGTCGGCGCAGGAGGCCATTCGGCTGCGGGCGGTGGCCGCGCTGCTGACGGGGCTCTGTGTTTGCGAGGTGCGGTCTTTTCGGAGCTGGGGCAGGTTGACGGCCCGGTTGTCGCGTCGGGTGGGCGGCGGGTTCCACTTTCCCGGTGTGGTGGTGCGGATCGTTGGGGCGGTTGAAGTGGCTGGTCAGCCGGGGCTCGGCAAGGCATTGAGCCGGTCGATTGCCCGGGTGATCTCGTCGGTCCAGGGCCATCGGGTCGTGAAGCGGAGCCGACGGCGGCGGCCGGTGGAGACGAGCTGGGCGGCGGCGGAGAACAGCCGCAGGCGGAGGGGGTGCGCCGGTGGTTGTAGAAGCCGAGCCAGCGGAAGACTGCGAGCCGGGCGACTCGTTCGGTCGGCCAGCCGCGCCGGTCGGGCAGGATCTCCCGCTTGAGCGAGGCGAAGAACGACTCCGCTGCGGCGTTGTCCGCGGAGGTGCCGACCGCCCCCATGGACCGGCGGATGCCAGCCCGGTGGCAGGCGTCGGCGAACGCCTTCGACCGGTACTGAGCACCGTGATCGCTGTGGAAGATGACGTCGTGCACCTGGCCGCCGCGAGTGCGGACAGCCGCGTTGAGAGCGTCGGTGACGACTCGGCCCGCATGTGATCGGCCATCGACCAGCCCAGTAGGCGACGGGAGTACACGTCGATGACGGTGGGCAGATACAGGAACTTCCCGCCGGCGATGGGCAGATAGGTGATGTCGCCGACCCAGGCCCGGTTGGGGGCGAATGCGGTGAAGTTGCGCCGCAGCAGATCGGGCACCGCCTGGGCGGCGGGGTCCGGAATGGTGGTTCGGTGTCGGCGTTTCAACATCCGCCCCTGGATGGCATGTTGGCGCATGAGCCGTTCGACACGTTTGCGGTTGACGACCACGCCGCCGTCGCGAAGCTCGGCGGTGATCCGCTTGGCTCCGTACGTCTTTCCGGACTCTGCGTGGACCTTGCGGATCCTTCGGGTGAGTGCGGCGTCCGCGGCCTGTCTCGCGGCGCGGGCCGGGGCGGTCTTCAGCCACCGGTGGAACCCGGACCTCGACAGGTTCAACACGGTGCACAGCCGCTTCACGCCGTAGGCGCCGCGGGTGGTCGGCAACGAACTCGAAGCGGCTCACCAGTTCGTCTCGCCCGCAAAATACTTGGCCGCCCGGCGCAGGATGTCACGTTCCATCTCCAGCTCGCACACCTGCTTGCGCAAGGACGCGATCTCCGCGTCCTTCGCCGACTCCGCAACTGCCTCGGGCCGCTCGTTTTTCTCCGCCGTCTTGATCCACTGCCGCAGCGTCTCGTGGTTCACACCGAGCTCGGCGGCGATACGCGAGACGGACCGGCCCGACGAACGGGCCAACGCCACCGCGTCGGCCCGGAACTCCGCCGAGTACTTGTAGGTCCCCACCCAGGACTCCTCTCCCTGGACTCAAGATCCAGTGTCGAGGTGTCCACGATCAAGGTGGAGAGCCCCTGCGCGGTTCGCCCGGAAGGCGCCTCAGCTCGCGGCCAGACACGTCACAAAAAGGGGGGACCGCCCTGTGCGACCGGTTGGGACCCCGGCGCGGCGGCGCCGGGTGTGCGGGGTGTCAGGTGGCGGTCGGCCAGGTCCGCAGCAGGGCGGCGATCTTCCCGGCGGTACAGGCAGGGTCAAGGAGCAGGTCCTTGAGGGCAATGGCATCCTCGCGGGCGGGCTTGACCCCAATCCCGGCGGCTTCCAGGTACATGACGCCGGAGGCTGCGGCGACGGCAAGGTTGGAGCGCTCCAGCCAGCGGCACCGGCCAAGGGTGTGCACCAAGGCGGCGGCCTTGGCGTAGGGGCCGTCATAGACGGGCTGCTCGAACAGCTCGGCCCGGTGACGGGCGACCGCTGCGGCGGGAACCCCGTAGTCGTCGGGGGCCGGATCATCCGCTCCGGCTGCCTCGGCGACCTGCAGGATCCAGGGAACGTCGATGTGCAGGTCCATCAGGCCGCGCGCGCTCCTCGAACCGTCTGCTGGGCTTGTTCGGCCTCGTCGAAGACCGCCTGGTGTTCGGCAAGGAAGCGGGCGGCCGCATCCACCGCGCGGGCACGCAGGCCGCTGGTGTCGTCCTGCACCAGGCGGGCGAGGTAGTCCCCGATACTCAGCCCTAGGTCGGCGGCACGCTTCCTCGCGAGTTCCGCCACATCCTCATCCACGCGCGCACCGAGTTGTGTCTTCGCCATATCAGCATGGTAACAGCCGTTACCGCTAAATGGTGGGGGGACGGTGGGAGCAACAGTCTCGTCCGTCCAGTCCCTGTCGAAGAGGGCGACAACCAGGTGCTCGCGACCGGCAACGAGCCACCCGGCCCGGCGCTTGGTACGGGCCTTGGCCAGCCAGGTGCCGGTCCTGACCGTGTCGCCGTCGACGCAGGTCTCGCGCGGGCGGCGGGGCGTGGCCTTCACGGTGGAGAAAGAGTTCCAGGAACTGGATCAACTGCTCGACGGTGCGGTGAGCGGGGCCCAACGGGTTGTGGTGGGGCGGCCGAGGAAGGTCATCAGCAGCTGGTGGCCGGGGGCGACGTCGTGCCAGGCGGCGAGCTGGCCAGACATGCTCCAGGCACTGCACCAGGACGATCGTCGACTCCTCGCAGTCCGTCAGAACCTCACCTTCTGGCATGGAGAGGCCGACGACCCCGCCGAGCCGCGGCAGAACTCGCCCAGCTCCTCACCGACATGAGGCGAGTGCTGCTGGCAGACGATCCGGACCTGCTCGTCGCGCGATACCACCACGCCTGCAGGCCGGGGAAACCGGACACACCGCCCTCCTCTGGCCGTGGCCGAGTTGGTTCACCTTCTGGCCGCCATCCACGGTGTGCTGCCCATGGACGCCCCCCTCGCAGAGGCCACCCAGGAGCTGCTGCCCGCTATCGCCACCGGCACCCAGGCGCGGGGTGATCGAAGAAGTGACAGCGCAGCAGAGGCCGGGTTTGGGCGGCCGCGGTCTTGCCAGCGGCGAGGGCGCGGTCGGGAGAACCGGTGGACGGCGGTGAACTACTCGGGTTCATCGCGCAGCTACCCGTTGCACCTCGCCGCGAGGGTGAGCGGACGTGAACGCGCCGCCGGCCGTGGCCGGCCGCCCGAATCACGCGGATGCGGTAAGGCCGGTGCAGCGACTGACAGCGACCGGCCGCCCGACCTGGCGGCGGCCGACGGGCCGAGTTGCGCCCATCGGCTGAGTGCCGTCCATCGGCGACGCTCCGGGCCGGTCGCAGTTGATGCCAACGACGTAGTCGAAGGCACCCTCCAGCGGTTCACCCCCAAAGCCCGCGCCGCTGATCGAGAAAGCGCCGGAACGGTGGCAGGGCAACTGGTACCGGGGTCGGCCAGGCGTCCGCCGGCGTCGGTGAGACCGAACACTCCCATGGGCCGTACAGATCGCCTGCGTAGTGCTCGTCGGTCCTGCCCTTGTAGCCGTCGTACCCCCGGGGACGCCAGCCACCGCGAGCCGGGGACGCACCGCCCGGTAGCGCGATCCATAACGCCCTTCACCCTCTTGAATCGTTGTCACAACTATTGACCCGAGTTCGATGGCCAGATTACGGTTCCCGAGCCCAGCTTGGTTGAAACGATTCACTCGATGGATTCTTCCGTAGCCACCCTTGTGACCACTTGGGGTTGAACCATGCACGAATCCTCCGCTCAGCGCGCCGGGACGACCCGCCGGTCGGTGCTCGCGGCCGGTCTGTCCGCCGGTGCTCTCGCGGCTCTCGGCCCGGCGGCAGGCGCCGTCGCCGCCCCCGGCGGGGCCGTCGCCACGGGCGCCGTACCCTCCGCGGACTGGTTCGCCGGACCGGCTCAGGCCGTACGACCGAAGTTCCGCTGGTGGTGGCCGGACGGCCTGGTGGATCCGGCCGAGGTCGCGCGGGAGATCGACCAGATGGCCGACGCGGGCTTCGGCGGCGCCGAGATCGCGGCCGTGCACCACAGCATCACCGACCCCTCCGTGCTGGACACCGCCCGTCATGGCTGGGGCAGCGCCCCCTGGCGCGAAGCCGTCAAGGCCGCACTGCGCCAGGCGGCCCGGCGCGGCCTGACCGTCGACCTCACCCTCGGCCCGAGCTGGCCCGTCGCCGTACCGGGCGTCACCCCCGACGACGACGCGGCGGTCAAGGAACTCGCCTACGGCAAAGCAACGTTGACGGGCGGCACCGCCTACAACGGCCCGGTGCCGGCCTCGGTCTACCCGGCCGCCGCCGGGGTCACCGTCCAGAAACTCTTCGCGGTGCAGGCCGCCCGGATCAACACCGCGTACTCCAGCGGCAAGGCAACCGGCCTGGACGCCGACAGCGTCACCGACCTCACCGACCTGGTGTCCGACGGCCAGCTCACCTGGACCCCTCCGGACACCGCGACCTGGGTGATCCTCTCCTACTGGCACCGGGGTTCAGGACAGCAGCCCGAGGCGGGACCGCACTCCTCCCCCGCCGCATACGTCATCGACCACTTCAGCACGGCCGGGACCGCAGCCGTCACCCGCTACTGGGACCACGAGATCCTCGACACCACGCTGCGCCGACTGCTCAGATCGGCGGGCGGCGCCTTCTTCGAAGACTCCGTGGAACTGGAGACCAACGGCCTGCAGTGGACGCCCGGCCTGCCCGACGCGTTCCGCCGACACACAGGGCGCGACCTGCTGCCCTATCTGCCGGCCATCGTCCTCGACAAGGGCAACCAGATCTTCGCCTTCGAGGCCCGGCTCACCCAGGACATCCGGCACGACTTCTGGGAGACCGTCTCGAACCTGTTCAACGAGCACCACCTGAGCGCCCTCAAGGACTGGGCGCACGGCCACGGCATGAAGCTGCGCTCCCAGCCCTACGGCCTGCAGACCGACGCGATCACCTCCGCGGCCCTCCTTGACATCCCCGAAGGCGAATCGCTCGGCTTCAAAAACCTCGACGACTACCGCTGCCTCGCCGGCGGGCGCGACATGGCCGGCCACCGCATCCTGTCCTGCGAGGCCGGCGCGTACGCGGGCGGCGCCTACAACACCACCTGGGACAAGTTCCTGCGCACCATGGGCGGCGCGTACGCGGCCGGCGTCAACCAGACCGTCATCCACGGCTTCTCCTACGCGACCGCGCCGGACGTCAACTGGCCCGGGTTCGCCGCGTTCAGCCCGTACAGCGGTACGCCCGGCTACGGCGAGTCGTGGGGGCCACGCCAACCCACCTGGCGGCACGTCCCAGACATCGCCGGCTATCTCGGCCGGGTACACCGGGTGCTCCAGTCCGGCACCGTCCGCGCCGACATCGCCGTCTTCCGGCAGACCGGCTACAGCGCAACCGGCATCGGCGCCTCCTGGCTGACCTCGACCGGAGTGCCGCTCGGATGGACCCACCAATTCCTCAGCGGACCGCTGCTCGACCTGCCCTCGGCCAAGGTATCCGGCAAGCGGCTCGCACCGGACGGGCCCGCCTACAAGGCCCTCTTCATCGAAGGCGACTTCTTCTACGGCTCCAGCCCCACGCTGACCGTCGCCGACGCCCGCAGGCTGCTCGCATTCGCCCGCGCTGGACTGCCCACCGTGCTGTTCGGCGCCTTCGACCAGGCCCTCACACCGGGGCTTCCCGACGACGGTGAGACCGCCGAACTGCGCGCTCTCACCACGCAGTTGGTAGCCCTTCCGAACGTCCGCCAGGTCACCGACAAGACCCTGGTCGGTGCGGCCTTCACCGACCTCGGTGTGACACCTGACGTCTCCTACGGCGTGTCCTCGACACTCCTCAACGCGCACCGCGCCACCGACGAAGCCGACTTCTACTACTTCTGTAACGGCAAGCACGCCGAGACCGTCAAGCCAGCAGTCGCGGCCATCGACCACGACGTGACAGTACGCAGCACCCGGCACCCGGGTTCCGGCACGGTCCCCTACCTCCTGGATGCCTGGACCGGGCGCGTCACGCGGCTCGCCAAGTACACCCAGGACAGAGACACGTTCACCTTCCGTGTGTCCCTCCAGCCCGGTGAGACGCTGATGGTCGCGCTGACGCGGCCCGCCGCATTCGGCGATCGGACCAGTGCCCGTCCGCACGCGGTGGCCACCGACGCGGACAGCGTGCTGTTCGCGGACGACTCGCTGGCCGTGCGTGTTGCGAGAGCCGGCACGTACACCACCACCCTGTCCAATGGCTCCACGGTCACCGCGACGATCCCCGAGGTGCCCGCGGCCGTCACCCTCGACCAGTGGAACCTGTCCGTCGACGACTGGCGGCCCGGCGCCGACGCCACCAGCACCGACATCGTCGAGCACTCCCTCACCCTCGATGCACTGCTGCCCTGGTCGCAGATCACGGAGCTGGCCGACGTCGGCGGCATCGGCCGCTACCGCACGACCGTCACGCTCCCTCACACCTGGACATCCTCGATGGGCGCCCTGTTGCGGCTGGGCAGCGTCAGCGACACCTACCGGGTCACCGTCAACGGCACCCGGCTCGACCCGGTCGACCGCCTCAACCCCGTCGTGGATCTGAACGGGCTGCTCCGCCCAGGCACCAACACGATCGAAGTGGAGGTCGCCACACCGCTGTTCAACCAGCTGCGGGTCAGCAACCCGGCGGTCTTCGGGACGGCGACACGCCAGTCGTACGGCCTCATCGGCCCGGTACAGCTCGTCCCCTACGCCCAGCGGACGGTGGCCTGAACCCGGCCCCCCTGTCCAGACAGGGTGCCGCCATGGAACGGATCTCAGTGGTGGGTGTCACCGGGCGCGGTCAGGTCCACGCTCGCCCGCGCCGTAGGGCGCCAGCTGAGTCGGCCGGACCACGAGATGGACGCGCTGTACCTCGGCTGTCCCCAGCTGTGCCATGAACGGCGCGTTCGCCGAGGACATGGAACGATTCGGCACCCACCCGCGGCGGGGCGTGGACCCCCTCGACCACCCGGAGGTCCGCAATCTCCTGCGGGATCGCGCCGTCACCGTGGTGCGGCTGGAATGCCCCCGGCCCGCCGTCACGCCCCCGGTGGTGCGCCAGGCGTGAGGTCCTGTCACCGCCAGGCCGCCATCCGCCTTCGCCTCGGCTTGGTCTTGCTCCTCGTCGTCCTCTAGTACTCCAGCAGCGGCAACCTGCATACCTCGACCACGTACCGAACTGGTTCCCGAGGGACGCCGTCACCAGGCCCGTGCCCGCCGCTGTCACCATATGCGGCGCGGGCACACGTTGGTGGGACGGCCCGGTCCAAGACCGTCCCGCGCATGCCCAACCCCCATTACCCTCCCCCACCGACAGGCCGTTGACCAGTACAAATAAAGACGTTCGAATGGAGTACCAGCCGTTGCTCAACGGACGCAGGCTGGGAAATCGCTGCCACCCACATGTGATCGAGCTGGTTACCGAGACACTCGACGTCGCCGCTCGGACCCGCGTTGTCCTAGGAGAGGCGGCCTTACACACCGACAACGGTGCGCAGTTCGCGTCGAAGGAGCTCGTAAAGGTACGCCGCCGACCGGCGGTGTCCGTGCTGGTGCCGATCACTCCACGCGAACGGGCCCCGCCAATTTCTGAGAGCTGTCCACACTGCAGATGCTGGTTGCTCAATGTCGGCGAGTTCCATCGACGCCTCTGACCTGCTTCGCAGCGTCGCAACGGACGAGGTGTTGCCACAGCTCACCAACACGTCGACCAAAAGGTGTTCCCGATGCTGGCGAGACACGTTGCTACTACCCACCAACATACTCGCGAAGGAAGAGACGCGGGCTCGGCTGCATCCACCCGATCGCCTTAGAACAGAGATCAGCTACGCTGACCTCTGCCACACGGCAAACGTATCTACGCTTCAGTGGACGCCACGTTGACCGACTGTGCGCAGACGACCGCGCGGTCGCTCAGCTGAATCTGCGCCTTACTGGCCTTCGTGTTCACAGTGGCCACTGAACACCTTGGTACATCGAGGAACGAAAGGCTGTATGATCATGGACTCTACACGATAGGCGCTGAAGGCGTGGCCCGCCACCGCGTGCAAGGCCGCCTTGGCGGGTCTTCTGCTCACGGCGCTTACTGCGGTCGGGGTGTATTCGACGACTTCCGCTGCTCCCCACCAGAGTGTCAGGGCTGATGCCTGCTACAGCTGCCACGGCAACGGCGCGTGAGCTAGCCGCGCAGAGATAGCGTAGCCGGACCTCCCGGACGAAATACCGGGCAGGCCGATACCTAGCGGTGATGAACCAGTGGTCGTCAATACGAGTCATCAGTTGACGACCACTCGGTTATCGCGGACGTGCGGTAAGCCGGTCCACCAGCAGTCGAAAAGGCACAATCCACCAGCACGAGCATACGCCCCATCGAATGGTCATCATCGGAGGCTGTCGAGTCGGCCTCTGGATCTCCGTGAACTGTCCTCCCTGGCAGCCTCCGTGTCCTCGCTCAGGAGCAGGGCGATGAGCATACCGACATGCCTCCGGAGGCCCTGAGGGTGTTCCCAGAGCATGGATGTGCCGACTGTGCAGGACATCACGAGGAGATCCCGGCCGGATCCCAACCGCTCTCGGATCGGCTCCTCAGCGCGCCGTGCTCTGTGGTCCTTCAGAGTTTCCGCCCTCAACTTGGCGTATATCGCCTGTAGAGCTCGTAACACGATCATGATTGGGCCTTCTTTGAGGCGTCGCCAGCAGATGAGGCTGCAGGCGAGGGAGACGAAGGCGTCGTGGAGTTCGGTGCGGCGTTCCCATCGGACGGCAAGACGCTTGAAGTGATGGAGCAGGGCGAAGGTCTGCTCGACGACGTACCGGAGCTTGCCCATGCCCTTGATGTTCGGGGTGCCCTTGCGGGAGATTACGGGCAGGATCCGCCGCCTGCGGAATTCGTCGCGGTTGGCGCTGGAGTCGTAGCCCTTGTCGCCGAGGAGGGCTTCGGGACGCCTGCGCGGATGGCCGGGGCGGCCGGCGACGGGCGGGATGCCGTCGACCAGGGCGAAGGTCTGGGTGACGTCGTTGACGTTGGCCGCGGTGGTGATGACCCTGAGCGGGGTGCCGCGTCCGTCGCAGATCAGGTGGTGCTTGCTGCCCGTCTTGCGCCGGTCGACCGGCGACGGACCGGTGTCGGCTCCCCCGTTACCTTTCTCGTGGCCTCGCAATGAGGCTCCCGGCCTTCGGCCCCGGCATGACTTCGCCCCCCCCTTGTCGATGATGATCGAAAAAGTGGTGTCACCGGGTTCGAAGGCATTGGCAGACCGCTGATTAGAGGCCCGAGCACCGATCCCGGCCGCCTATGCCGGCCTGGCCCCGGTCACCCGCGCCTCCGGCTCCTCCATCCGCGGCGAACATCCCGCCCGACGAGGCAACAAGCAGCTCAAACGTGCCTTCTACCTCGCCGCGTTCGCTTCGCTCTCACAGCTGGAGTCACGCACCTACTACGACAGGAAACGCCGCACCACGTCGCAGCGCTGATCGCCCTCGCCCGACGACGCATCGACGTGCTCTTCGCCATGCTCCGAGACGGCACCTTCTACAAGCACTCAACCCCCACTACAGCTTGACGAAAGCCATAGAGGCACTTTTCGCCCGGATGTGGGAGCCGTCCACGCACGCGCGTGACCAGTCGAGTTCGCCCGCCGCGTTCAGCTCGGCCAGCAGAATGCGGTGCAGCTGGTCAAAGGCGCCGGCCTGCTGCCACCGCTCCAGGCGGCGCCAGTAGGTCTGCCCGCAGCCGAACCCAGCTCCAGCGGCATCAGTTGCCAGGCTATGTCGTTGTAGAGGACGTACAGAATGCCCTGCAGACAGAGCCGATCCGCCACCGGCCGTGGTCCCGGCGCCCGCTCGGGCCAGGGCGGCAGAAGCGGCTCGATCAACACCCACAAGTCATCGTCCACGATCCACGGTCGGACACTCACACTCTCCAAACGGCCGAATCGTCACACAGGTCACGCCCGCCCCGCTACGGCAGCGGCACGGGCGTCTACGACGGCCAGGGCGATTCTTCGGTGGCCGGCACGCCTTCCAAGGGAAGGCGATCACGGTAGTACTCCGACTCCAACCAGTCCTCCCTCACGATGACTGGCCTTGACATCCGCACGCCTCCGACCTCCTGTGGTGCGCAGAAGAACCCCCAGATCGGTCAGGGCGAGGGAGTCATCGAGGGTGTACAACAAGCAACTCCCGTGCTCGGCAGCGTAGTCAAGAAGAAACTGGTGCGCCTGCTCGGGATCGCGGCCGGCCAGTGCAAAGCCCGCCAGCAAGACCTGCGGACCCGTGACCGCATCCAGGGCAACGCACGCCAACTCACCCGCGTCGTAGAACACCTTCACCCCGTCGGCGAAATCTTCCTGCTCGTAGGGACCGCCCACCCGTTTCTGCGGCTCAGAGACGAGCGCATCGGCGACCTCGGCCGGGCTCATCCCGAACCGCAGTGGCCCCAGCCCGGCTCCCGGCAGCAACTCCCAGTGCTGCCGTCCCTCGCTTACGCTCACGTGATCCGCCCCTTCAAGTGACCATCCCCTGTGGCCCGGCATCGCCTGCGAGACCAGCGCCCAAAGCTCCACCTGAACTGACCGAGCGCCAACTGAAGCGCTAGGTCGTGTCCGCAATGTCAGGGGAGCCAGAGTCGTAGGCAGGCAATGGTGACTATGGCCTGGTAATGGCGGGCTCGTTTGTCGTATCGGGTGGCGAGGGCTTTGTTGTGCTTGAGCCGGTTGAAACAGCGTTCGACGAGGTTGCGTCGCCGGTAGGCGGCACGGTCGAGTCGGCAGAGGCTCTCGCCGCGGCGGATACGGCCGTTGATCTGGTCGATCCGTTCCGGGATCGCGGCCTTGATGCCCCGCTGCCGCAGGTAGCCGCGGATCTTCGTGGATGAGTAGCCCTTGTCGGCGACGACCCGCTCAGGGCGGGTTCTGGGTCGTCCCGGTCCACGTCCGGGGACGCGGATGCGGGCCATCACCTGCTCGAACTGGGTGCAGTCGTTGACGTTTCCGGCGGTGAGGGTGAAGGCCAGCGGCCGCCCCCGTCCGTCGCAGGCGAGGTGGATCTTCGTAGTCAGTCCGCCGCGGGAGCGGCCGATCGCCTCGCCCGGCCAGAGCCCCCTTTTCGGGCCCCGGCCGCGTGCTGGTGGGCCCGGACCGTGGTCGAGTCGATGCACACGATGGTCAGGTCCACGGCGCCGACGGCATCGGTGTGCTGCTGCACGTGGGCGAGCAGCCGGTCCCAGGTGCCGTCGGCCGACCAGCGGCGGAAGCGTTCATAGACCGTCTTCCACGGACCGTAGCGTTCGGGCAGGTCCCGCCAGGCCGCTCCGGTGGACAGCTTCCACAGGATCCCGTTGACCACCTGCCGGCGGTCCCGCACCGGCCGGCCCATCCGCGGCGGAGCCAGCAACGGCTCGATCACCGCCCACGCCTGATCAGTCAGCTCATGACGACGCACCACGAACCAACCAACGGCCAACCCACTTTGCGGACACGACCTAGGTCACACCGCGCACCTCAGCAAGATCGTGTTACGAGTTCGTAGTGTCAGTCCAAAATTGCCGGTCATCGTTGACACCTGGGTCTCCGATCACTACGGAGATCCGCATGCCAAAGTCCACGCCCACCAACCCGTCGCTTGACCGTGAGGCCAAGCGACGCCTGGCCGTCATACGCCAGGTCGAAGAGGTCACCAGGAACGTCGCGATGTCCTGCCGGTACTTCGGGATCAGCCGACCGGCGTACTACACCTGGTACCGCCGCTACCAGGCCGAGTGCATTGAGGGCCTGCGTACCCGCTCCAAGGCCCCGCAGACGTCCCCGAACGTGACTCATGTCGAGGTGGTTGGGAAGATCATCTATCTGCGGCAGAACTACCACCCCATCATGCGGCGGCGGGCGGTGCCCGCCGCCGCATGATGACGGACCGCGCAAGTCCGATACTGAGCCTCGGTTCTTCCTCAAGGCCGTCGCAGTCTCCTTCAGCGCGGGCATCTCATGGACCTAGGTGTCGGTGTCCGCTCGCGCCTTGCTCATGCTGGCCAGGAACGCAAGCGCCCCGTCGACACCACCGAACACGCCTCGGCAGAAGTACGCGGACCTTGCCCTCAGCACACCTGCCGGTCAGACAGGTTGCACCACTCTCGGCCACAACGCCCCAAGTTCGCGCCGCGAGAGTCGCGGCGATCTCGAACGGGATCGTCGCGCTGGGTGTCCGAAGGCAGCCGCATCAAGCACGGAGTCGGCCTTCGGCAGAAGGGACCAGATTCAGCGGGCGTGAATCGGCCGGGTTCCTTTCGCAGGCGCGTCCCGTCTGGCGGAACCTCGTGATGCCGACAAAGCAGCACGCTTAGACTCGGCCCCGCCCCAGCCCGGAATCCAGGCGGGACGTCGTCGTCAGGAAAGGACCAGTGCGGTGAGTACAACGGAGCGGAGCGACGCCCCGATCTATGACCGGCTCGTACGCGAGCGCGGTGACGTGCCTGCCGACGCCCGCACGGTGGCAGAGGAGACATGGCGCCAGGTGGGCCGGGCCATGGACTTCCGTCTTCCGCACGCAGTGGCCGTACCTGAACCAGGTCTGCGTTGATCGCACTTCAGAAGCCTGCGTGCCACGCCGGACAGACAGCAACCGTAGCGGGTTCGATGTTCCGCATCACCGCCGGCTACTAGGGCCTGTTCGAGGTTCGGATTATGTGACTGAGCCTTCTCACCCCAACCACATAATCCGAACGGTGACTAGACTCACCTCACGAGGATCAGTCAGGCGAATGCAGACGACATTGCAGACTTGGCCCGGCTGTTGTGGCTAGCCACCCGTGATGAGGAGCCGGCACAGCGGTCCCTTGACGCATTCGCGGCGGAGCTCGCGCAGTGGTGGTCCGCCCACCAGGACTCGCACCTAGCGTTCGTAGCCCGACTCCTCCAACCGGAGATCGTCGGCATGGCCTGGGTCGCACTCGTCCCCTTGTGAGCCGAGACCTGGAGCGACGAGTCGGCTGTCTGCAGACATCCAGAGCGTCTTCGTCACGCCGGAGCAACGAGGCCGGGGAATCGGCTCGGCGCTCGTGGACGCGGCTTCGGAGCATGCCGCACACCTCGGATCCCTTCGCGTGACGGTCCACTCTGGTCGCAAGCCAGTGCCGGTGTACGAACGGCTGGGCTTTGAGTCGTCCCGACGGCTCCTGTGCCGACCGCCGGACTAGAGTCTGTGCCGAGTCGAGATCTTCATGTGAGGCTGCGGAGCCAGATGACCGCGCCGCGTAGGTGGAGTCCGGCAATGTAGCTGCCCGGGGTCTTGTCGTAGCGGGTGGCGAGCCCGCGCCACTCCTTGATCTTGTTGATGCAGCGTTCCACCGTGTTGCGCGGTCGCACTAGAGCTCGGTGTCATGGGCGAGGGGGCGCCCGCCCCGGCGTCCCTTCTTCTTCCGGTTGGCTGCCTGGTCGGTCTTCTCCGGGATCACCGTCAGGATCCTGCGTCTGCGCAGGTAAGCGCGGTTGGCGCGAGAGGAATACGCCCTGTCCGCGGCCACGGCGACAGGTCGGGTGCGGGGCCGGCCGACCGGGCCCCGCACCTTGATGCGCTCCAGGACAGCAGTGAAGCGAGGGCTGTCAGCGGCCTGGCCGGGGGTGAGCACGAAGCACAGCGGCCGACAGCGGCGGTCCGCTGACAAGTGCACCTTGCTGGTCAACCCACCGCGTGAGCTCCCCAACTCAGCAGCGCGTAGCCGGGCTTTGCGGCGTCAGCGCCAGCACCGCCGCTCCTCGCGACAGCATCCGCCTGCTCGTCCGGCTCGGCTGCCGAAGCGTTCTATCCCTTTGGCGAAGCCCCTTTTCATCGGCGACGGCCTTCTCCAGGGCTTTGAGCAACTCCGCATCGACGGCCATCCCGACAGCGTGATGGTGAGCCCGAGCCACGGTGGAGTCCACGCTCACCAGGTCGAGGTCCACCTGACCGCGCGCGGCGGCCTCGGCGATCACCGCTTCCATCAGGGTCCGGAAGACCCCGGACCTGGCCCAGAGATGGAACCGTCCGTAGACGGTGGACCAGGGCCCGTACCGCTCGGGCATGTCCCGCCACGAACCGCCGGTACGGAACCGCCACATCACGCCGTTGACGAGCCTGCATAGGTCGGGTACGGAACCGCGTTCACCCAGTGGCAGCAGCGGTTCGAACACGGTCCACCCGTCGTCCGTGAGATCACCCCCAGGCCATCCTGCCTGTCTATCGTCCCGGGCCGGCCGGGACAGCGAAACAGCCAAACCCGTGATCTCAACTCGGCACACGCCCTAGTCGACGCTTTCCCCCGTCGGCGACAGGCGACCAGCTAATGATTCTCGGCCACCGCGCCGCGCGACGTCTGCCCGGACGCCGGGCTCGTGCGGCTGTCGTACGGGAAGGCCCGCGCCCTGCTCGACACCCACACGGCCATTGCCGGGGTGCCGGGCACGAGCTGGGACCTGCATGAATACCGGCACCCGGGTCTCACTTACCTCGGTGAAGCTGGCGCGAGCCTGCCGATGCTGATGGCGAGGTCCCGGCACAAGAAGGCGGAGAACGTACGGCGGCACTTCCACCCGTCGGCGGAGGCGATTGCCGAGGTCACCAGTCCGCTCACGCCCGGCGACGCCGGGCGCTGAACCCAACACCGTTAGCCAGCCCGGTTCGCCGAACATGGTGTGGCTGCGCACGTACCGGGCGGGTGCTGGTCTATGAACGGCACCACGGCAATTTCATCGAGTCTGGCCAAGTTTGGAGCCCCACTGGGCGGTTGACGTGAACTCGTTGCCCTCAGCGAGCCTGGGTTGTGGTCACAGCCGAGGCCGGTTGAGCAGCCGGGAGAGAACGATGACGCTCTCGGTCCGGGCGACAGGGGCGGTGGCGCGTACCCGTTGGATGGCCTGTTCCAGGTGGGGGATATCTCTGGCAAGCATGTGGAGGACTGCGTCCGCGGCGCCGGAGACGGTGCACGCTTCGACGACCTCGGGGATGTCTTCCAGGGCTTGGCGCAGTTGGGCGGGGGTGGGGTTGCCGGTGCAGTAGACCTCGACGAACGCCTCGGTGTGCCAGGCTAGCGACTGGGGGTCGACGAGAGCAGTGAAACCGCGGATGGCGCCCGTGGCCACCAGGCGGTCAAGACGCCGCTTGGCAGCGGGAGCGGACAAGCCGGCCTCCTTGCCGATCTGGGCGTACGTGGAGCGGGCTTTGCGCAGCACACAGCGGATGATCGCTTCGTCGATGGTGTCCACGACTGCACTCCAGACGTCAGTAGGTTCGGCAAAGGCGCAACGAAGAACTACGTTGCCCTTGACATTGCAAGAAAACGATGGCTGATCGCAGCACATGGTGATTGTCTGCGTCGCGGCCGCAACCGTAGCCTCCGGCTTGTCCTGATGTCACATGCCGGGAGAGCGTTCCGATGACAGCACACGTGAGCGATGTGGAAGCGTCCGCGCTGGCTGCAGTGGACGAGGCGGCCATCGCCCGGACCCTCCAGGAACTTCTCGCCCTTCCCAGCGTGACGGGGAGTGCCGCGGAGTCCGAGCTGCAGCACATCCTGGCCCGGCACCTGGAGTGGATGGATCTCGATGTTGACCTGTGGTCCATGAACCTGTCCGAGCTGCGTGCTCATCCCCGCTTCCCCGGCAGCGAGGCCCCGCGCACGGAGGCATGGGGTCTGGTGGGCGGCACACAGCAGCAGGGCGACGGGCCAACCCTGGTCCTCCAGGGCCATGTCGACGTCGTCCCTCCCGGGGACCTGGCGCAGTGGGAGGGAGACCCGTTCTGCCCTCGGGTCAGCGCAGACGTGGTGCACGCCCGGGGAGCGTGCGACATGAAGGCTGGCGTGGTGGCGATCCTCGCCGCCCTGGCCGCAATACGGAGAGCGGGCGCGAAGCTGCGCGGCCAAGTGTCCGCGCACTTCGTCGTCAGCGAGGAGGACGGGGGGCTCGGAGCATTCGGCACCCTCGAACGCGGCCACTCCGGTGACGCCTGTATCATCACGGAACCGACCAGCGGCACCCTCATGACAGCCAACGCCGGAGCCCTGACTTTCCGCATCGACGTACCCGGCCGCGCCACCCACGGCAGCACCCGGTACGCGGGTATGAGTGCCATCGACGCCTACCTGCCCATCCACCACGCGCTCGCTCGTCTGGAAGCCCGCCGCAACACCGGCGACGACCCCCTGATGGCCGAATACCCCATTCCTTATCCGCTGTCCGTCGGCACCGTCCGGGCCGGCGACTGGGCCAGCAGTGTGCCGGACCTGCTGGTGGCCGAGGGAAGACTGGGTGTCCGGCTGGGCGAGGATGCGGCCCGGGCACGCACCGAACTGGAGGCGTGCGTGGCCGAAGCCTGCTCTGACGACCCGTGGCTGCGCTCTCACCCCGCCACGGTGACGTGGCCCGGAGGCCAGTTCGCCAGCGGACAGCTGCCCGCCGGGCATCCGCTCGCAGCCCTGGTCGGCGACGCGTGCGCCGACGTCACCGGCGGCCCGCGACCGTCCGAGCGAGGCGCCCCTTACGGCAGTGACCTGAGGTTGTACTCCGGAGCGGGCATCCCCACACTGCAGTACGGCCCCGGCGACGTACGCCTCGCACACGGCCCGCAGGAACAGGTCCGCGTCAGCGAAATCGTCACCGTCACCCGGGCACTGGTGCTCGCCACGCTGCGCGCGGTCGGCACGAAGTAGTACCGCCGACACCGCCCCCCTACCGCCTACGCCCAGCCCATGACAAGCCGGTTCCGCACGCCGGGCGACCGGCGGAACGCAAGCGGCTTCTTCCAGGCGCACAGTCGCGTCCGGTCTCCGCACACCCTGAGATGGTCGCGGTCACACGGGGCGATGGAGCATGTCATCACTCCTCGTCGGCGGCTCCCCTGTCGCGCAGCGGGCGCAGCCCACCGGGCGAGTCGGACAGCGGAACGGCGTAGCGCCGATACATGTTGATGTGGTGCCCTATGAACGGCAGAGGCGGGCCATGTCCTCATCGCGGACGTCAAAGCCGTCTGCGCGCAGCTGGGTCACCGAGGCGTCCCAGGTCATCGGCGGTGACGACACCCAGCAGGCGCTTGATCCGCACCGGTCCGGGCAGTCCGGAGATCCCGGCCCGTGTCATCAGCACCGACACGGTCCTTAAACACACCTGGATGCCCATGCCCAGGGTGAGCTCGGCGTGGACGCGGCGGTAGCCGTAGGTGCCGCCTGAGGCGACGTGAACCGACCGGATCAGCCCGCTCAGCCACTCCCGTCGCAGCTGCCGCCGCGTGGTCGGGGTGCGCTTGTGTTTGTAGTAGTTCTGCCGGGCGACCCCGAGGATCCGGCAGCATCGGTCGACCGGTGCCCCGGCATCGACGAGACAGTCGATCACCGGTAGAGCCTTTGGGGGCCGGCTTGTCCTCGCCGAGGAACTTGACGGCCTTACGGACGATCTCGAGCTCGGTTCCCAGCTCGCGGATCCGTCGACGCGCTGCACACAGCTCTGCGGAAGGGCACTCGATAGTGGAGCTTTCGAGCTCGCTCCGGTGTGTCGCTTTCCGCACCCGGGCCTCTCACCTCGCACGCCTCGACAACGGAGGGCCACACATGTCCCAGCGCATCGGCAAGACCCACTGGAAGCGTTTCGCCATCGGTGCGGTGCCGACGGTGGCCGCCACGGCGGCGGTCGCCGTCTCCATGGCCCAGGGCGCGCTGGCCGCTTCGTTCAGCATCTCCGGTTCCGACTTCAAGGTCTCGGCCGGCTCCCTGAGCGGCAGCGGATTCGCCAACTACGCCACAGTGGACGTCGCCAAGAACGGCAAGCACATACCCGTCACCGTCTCGGCCCTCGAGAACGCGAAGATCACCAACATGTGCCAGTCCGTGCCGGTGGACATTCCCGTCCTCGGCACCTACACCATGACGCTCAAGGCGGGCGGATCGGGTACGGCGGTCAAGGCCAAGGACCTCTACATCGACATGACCGACCTCCAGGCCACGTCCGGCACCTTCCACAACGTCGACATCGGCGTCGCCACCGGTTCCATCACCAAGGGCCAGGTCAACCCCAAGGACCACGTCGACCCCGACGGCTACGCACAGCAGGCGGACTCGATCGAGATCGTCGACGCCCACCAGAAGGTCTGGGCCACCTCCGCCGGGACGTTCGAACTGGCAGGCCTGCACATGGACATCGCGGCCGGCCGCCACGACTGCTTCTGACCCGCTCCCGCCCTCCCCCACCCGTCCACGATCCGGGAGCTTCCCCATGACCAGTGCCGGCGCACCCGCGCACCCCCACAGTGACAACGGCTTCGCCAGCGCACGCCGGGCCTTCCGGACCTGGCGTCGCACCCGCCCCTTCTGGGCGGGCCTGCTGGTGCTCCTGGCCGCCGCGCCGACCATCTACTTCCCGTACTTCAACCTCTCCCTGGGCGCCCTGTCCGTGGCGATGTCCACCACCGCGGGCGCGGGATCGCTGATCATCGGCCTGACGCTGATCGTCCTCGGCGGGCTCCTGTGGTTCCAGCCGATCATCAGGTTCTTCGCCGGATGCGTAGCCATCTTCCTCGGTGTGCTGTCGCTCCCCATCTCCAACTTCGGCGGATTCTTCGTCGGCACCCTGCTTGCGGCCACGGGTGGACTCCTGGCTCTGGCGTGGGGCCCGGTGGATGCGGACACACCCCACGATGCCGTCCGCCCGGAGGGAGAGCCCGGGAATGGCTGATAAGTCACCCGACATCCGCGAGGAGGCGCCAGAAGTCCGCTTCGTGCGGCCGTCGAAGAGCCGACACGCCGTTCCTCGGACGTCCACGCTGACCCGCCTGCGCCTGCCGCTCGGGAAGGCTCTCGCACTCACCGCGCTGCCTACCGCTCTCGTCCTGGGAAGTCAGCGTCCGGCCGCCGTCGACACGACCGCCACCGCAGCGCATTCCGTTCCCGAGGAGGGGGCCGGCGGCGGCGTCGACTGCGCCCGTCCCGACGAGCCGTCACCCCGTGCCGCGGCGCCGACTCCGACCACCACTCCGAGCTCCCCCACGAGCGACGCATCCGTCACACCGCCGGATCACATCGACGACCAGGAAACGAGCCCCGCCACGGCTCCACCCCCCTCGCCGAGCGCGAGCGCCGCCCCCAGCGGCCTCGTGGGCCTCCTCGGCTCCCTCCTCGGCGGCGACACCGAGCAGAGGAATCCGGCACACGACGTCAGCCCGTCACCGAACTCGACCGCTCCGACGCCGACCGCGGCCCCAGAGCGGTCGGCCCCACCGTCCGCGCCCCACGCATCGCCCTCCCCCGACCACCGGACCACCGATGCGCCGTCCCGGCCAGGACCCACCACCGGGGCCACCAGCACCTGCGACATCAGAGGTCTCAGGGCCCCCGAGGACGCGAGCGCCGGTCGATTCGCCTCCGAGGCATTGAACATGAAGGGCAGCCGCCTCCGGCTGCGGGACGTCGTCTTCGGCGGCGTCGTCACCGTGGACACGGCCGCCGGCCCCAAACGGGTGCTCAAGTTCTCCGCGGCCGGTGTGACGATCCGCGACCTGAGGATGTCCGTACCCGTCGGCCCGCAGATCCAGCACATCGACGGAGCACCCGGCTCGACATCCACGCTGCGAGGCGACCGCATCACGATGTACGTCGAGAGCCTGACGGGCACCCTCTCCGGCATCGAGGGAATTCCCCTGCCTGCCGTCCTCCGCCTTCATCTCACGCCCGACACCGTTCCGGAGTGGCTCTACGACACGGTCGGGAAGCTCGGCCTCAAACTCCAACTCGACCTGGACGAGGCCGACATCGACCAGGCCGGACAGACGGGGGGAGAGCTCACCATCCCTGGGATCCACGGGTACGGCACGCCACGGTGAAGCCGAGGCCGTGCTGGGCTTCCGTCACTTCACTTTCCAGTGGTCCGCGTCGGGGAACGTCGCCATCGGCAACGACTTCGACTCGGACCTGAACCTCCACGGCGGCTGGGAACGCAATAACCTGTTCGAACTCAACACATCGACAGTTCCCTACGAGCACAGATCGGGAAGCTGCTACAGCAACTGCGGCGACGAGGGCGGCAATGCCCCTGACGACTCGACCTGGTTCCCGATCTGGTGGGCCGCCGGCCAAAAAGCCGTCAATTGGTCCGGCTCATCCGGCCCCAACAACATCTTCTTCAACAACACGATGAAGAAACAACTCTCGTACGGCAGCGGCTACACGGACTACCATGCCGACCACAACCGCATCTACAGGTTCGGCTGGGGCGCCTCGGGCTGGACCCATCTGACCAGCGGCGGTGCACCGATCAGTGACTGGTCCCACCACGAACTGCTCGACTACACCGGCAGCGGAGTCGACTCCAGCGCCACCAGCCAGAACGACTCCTTGTTCCTGCTGAACGTCACCTGAGAGCCAGTCGTGCACGCCTGACTCCGCAGCCACCGATGCCTGCCGCGGAGCCGGGCGTGCACTACGCATACGGAGGAAGTCGCGTGACCGGAAAAATCGAGACTGTCGTGTCGGGAGATCCCGAGAACACCTATATCCACGCGGCCGAATTCCCCGTGAACTATGCGCAGTTCTACGTACTCGACCGCAACCTTCACCGCACCGTGCACCCCGAACCGAAAGCACCCGGAGAATCTCACGCAGGCATCCTGCGAACCGTACATGGTGGGGCCTTCCTCGTCACCGGCCTCAACAGCGGCGTCACCGACCTGACGGTATCGGTCCACGCCCGGGAGCCGGATCCGCTTCTTGGGGACTACGAGGACGCGGTCGAAGTCAGCCTTCAAGTCGACACTGAAACGGTCCATGTCAGCGCCTGGGAAGGCGGCAGCAGGTTCATCGCTCTGCCACCCATGCCAGCTGGGGCCGGCTGGTACCGCCTGCGCTACCACGCCCGACACATGGACCAGGCGTTCGACCTGTACTCCGCCGTGCCGATCGACGCCTTCCACCTGCAGATCTGGGCCGAGCCTCAAAGCGATCCAGAGGTCCTTCAGATCACCTCGAACCGAGCCCGCTACTGGCTGTCCGTCTGACCGTCGAATACCGGGGAACCGGAGGGAGCGACGGCTCAACACCATGGCGAGCACTGCAGGGCCATTGGCCGGGCAGTGCACGTGCAGAGGTGAAGGTCGTCGGACCGACCTCCGGTCATCCCTCTTCTTCGCTGCCGTTCCCGCACTCTCAGAGAGGTGCGACGTCCGTAATCGACGACGCCCGGTTGGTCGACGGGGGAGGTGTAGTGGAGCGACGCCCCGAGAAGGGCGGGCGCCGGCCGCCCAAGCCGGGCAGACAAGATCGACAATGCGCCCACCATGTGCCTGGGCAGCCAGGCCATCGCCTCCCTAGCCCGTGACCACGACGTCAGCCGCGGGCCCGTTCGTACCAACGTCGCCCACCTCTTGCCCGAGCCCATCGCAGGCGATGAAGGCACCCCCGGGTCCGGAACTGATCGCCGGCCTGCTGCTCGCGCCGAGCAGGATCGGTGCTCACGGGACCTGGGCGGGCCCGGGTTTGTCGGGGCCCGCTTCACCGGCGGTGTCAGCCGCTGCCGTTGGCGCGTAGGGGGACGGGCGTGGCCCGGAGTTGCGTAGGCGGTACTCGACGATGCCGGGTTGGTCGACGGGGGAGGTGTAGCGGAGCGCCGCCCCGACGGAGAGGCCGAACAGGTCGCAGATGCGGCGGGGGTCTCCGCCGGTGGATGCGGCTTCGTGAAGGAGACGGTCCTCGCGAAGCCGACGGGCGGGGATGCCGAGAGTGTCGTTGATCCACACGTGGCTGACTCGACCGGTGCCGCAGGCGGTGGTCTGGGAGATGAACAGGTGCGGATTGGCGGTGCGTGGCCACCGGGTGGTTCGGTATGCCCGGTACTTCTCCAGGCGGGTCCGTACTTCGGTGGCAAGCAGTACGGTGCGGTCCTAGCAGTAATGCATGTCTCTGCCTCTGGGCCGCTGCTCACCCGCCTGGGTTGCTCGGCGCCCAGAGTTTGCGCTGCACGCAGCCCGCTCCATCGTAATGGTTACCGCCTGCACCCTGCAGGACAGCGCATACACAGCAGCGAACGACTGCGCGATGACGTCATTTCTGGCAGGCGTAGCGTCCTTGGCCACAGTTCAGTCCATGCCTCATTGAACGCCTTCGCGTGCCCGAATGGGCACGGCTGGCTCTGAAAAGTGACGAGGCCCAATCCGGCCGCATACGTTGGGATCTCCAATCGAAGCCAGGAGGAACGACTATGAACAACACGTCGATCAGCGCCCCGGACGAGATCGAGGTCGAGATCGTCGAAGACGGCCAAACGAGCGTCTACTGCGGCCTCGCGACCGACTGGTTCTCGGAGGACTGAGACCTACGATCGAACAGGGCGAGGGCCGCAGTCGACATGACTGCGGTCTCTCCGTCCGTGCAACGTGAATGTGGTGTAATGACTGCGAAGTTCATCCGGATCAGCCCGGACATTGACGTCCAAACAGTCGTGGGCGACGGTGTTTTTCTGCTGCGCGGTGAGCGGACCTTGGTTCTGCACGGCGATATGGCCGAATCCATCGCTCCCTTACTCGACGGTCGGTTCACGCGTGAGCAAGTGATCGACCAGTTGTCGAAGGTATTTCCGGCGGACCGCATCCGGGCGCAACTGGACAAATTGCACTCAGCAGGGCTCCTGATGGAGAGCGAACCCGTCGAAGACATACAGGTCGCCGCCTATTGGGAGCGGTCGGGAATCAACGCCGAAACAGCCAAGGACCGTTTGCGCATGCAGACGGCACGACTTACCGCAGTAGACGGGTGCCAGACGGATTCACTGGCCGAGGCACTGTCTGACGCCGGTATCCGCGTACTTGACCCCCTCGCCGGAGACAACCACGACGTCGAAGTCATTGTCACCGAGGATCTACGCCACCCAGATCTCCACGCTGCGAGCGATGCGGCGCGCAGGACATCACGACCTCTGTGGGTGGTCAAACTGAGCGGCGCCATTGGTTTCGTCAGCCCACCGCTGTGTGCAAACTCCGGTGCATGCTGGCGCTGTGCCGATTGGCAGCTTTCCGGTCGGCACATCGAAGCCTCTTACATGGAAGCCCGAACCGGCGAGCACGTTTCGAGCGACATGCCTCTCGGCGGAATCGTGGTCGCACCGCTAGTGGCTCGACTCGCCGCCCTGAGGATCGCGCGGTGGGCAACAGGGGCCGACACCGCAGACTCTTTCGCCCTGACCTTCGACGCACTGTCGCTCAAGTCCGAGCGTCACCGCCTGACCCGCAGGCCGCAATGCCCGTCATGCGGTGACTCCGGTATGGTCGCCGCCCAGGCCGTACGACCCTTGGTACTGGCGGGCGAGGACGAAGCCTTTGCGGAGTCCGGCAGACGAGTCCTGTCCCCTGAAGCCGTACTGCGCACCTATGGTCACCTTGTGAGTCCCATCACAGGAATCGTAACGGACCTCACATTGGTGACCAGCGATGACGCAACCCATCATGTCTCCTCTGCAAGGCATAACTTTGCTCTGCACACCCTTAAGGGCCGCCGAGGCCGTGGCGCGTTCCGGGAGCGGAGCACTGGAAAAGGAGACAGTTCTATCAAGGCTGAGGCGGGGGCCCTGGCCGAGGCTATCGAGCGCTTTTCGGGGATCTGGCAAGGGGACGAGTACCGTGTCCGTGCAACCTTACAGGAAATGGACGGCCCAACTGTCCACCCTGACGCTCTGCAACTCTTCAGCGAACGACAATACGCGGCCAGGAACACCTGGAATCAACGCGGAGTCGCCTTCCACAAGGTACCCGTGCGTTATGACCCCACCATTCCATGCGACTGGACACCGGTATGGTCGCTCACGAGGCAGCGTAACGTCTATGTGCCGACTTCTGCCCTGTACTACCGCTACCCACTCCCGGGTGCGGTCGGAGCCTTTTACTCGGGAGACTCCAACGGGAGCGCGGCAGGGGGAACCCTGGCAGAAGCCGTGGTCCAGGGAACACTTGAGCTGATAGAGCGCGACAGCGTCGCCCTGTGGTGGTACAACCGCTTGACCCGACCCAGTGTGTCCGCCCGAGACATCGGCTCGGACCATCTCACTACCTGGCAGGAAGACCACGCGCGTACCGGTCGGGATGCCTGGGTCCTGGACATCACCTCGGACCTGGGAATCTCTGCGGCTGTTGCGGTGTCCCGGATCGCCCGCCCAGGAGAGGCCGGCGAACGCATCCTGCTGGGCTTCGGAGCAGCACTGGACATGCGGACGGCTGTCCTTAAGGCGACGGAAGAAGCGGACCAGCTCAGGCCTCGTGCGGACGCACCGCACACCAACTCCGGACGCCAAGGCGTGTCCAAGGAGGAGCAAGCCCTTTTCGACTGGTGGCAGTCGGCCACGGTGGCGAACGAGCAGTACTTGCGCCCGTCGAGCGCGGACACATCCACTCGCGCCACGGCAATCGCACCTTCAACCGCCCGTCCCGTTCTCAGGACTGCCCTGGAAAAAGCTGGCCTCGAGGTTCTCGTCGCCGACCAGACACGCCCCGACATCGGCATGCCGGTAGCGAAGGTCCTCATCCCGGGCCTGCGTCACTTCTGGCCCCGGTTCGCCCCAGGCCGCCTGTTTGACGTGCCGGTCCGCATGGGATGGCTCACAAGTCCCACCGCGGAAGAGAACCTCAATCCCATCGGGATGTTTCTGTGACAAAAGAAGACGGCTCCTCACCGGCCTCGCACCCTGTGCCCTGTTCCACCTACGTCTACGCGGCCTTTCGCTCTGGAACTACCGTCGTCCGGCCGGAACCAGGGACCGTACACATCCGGCTGGCCAAACATTCGGTATTCCTCCGGCGCGTTCCGGACACCACCGACGAAATCCTCCGGAGTATGGAGGAAGACGGATTCGCGCTATGGCAGCCATATGCGCCAGAGGAATCTCCCGACCAGCCGGAACGCCTCCTCAAGCCGTCACCTCTCGCATCCCCCATGGGCCAGGGTCCTTCACACGACCGACTGTTCACAGCATTGCAGCGCATGGTCGAGTACCGCGTCTGCGACTGGGCGGGCCACGACGTATTCGTCATGGAAACCATGGTCTCCGCCCCACTCCACCGGCCGCTGCCCTTGAATGGCGGATCCCTGCGCCTGTCCCGCTTCGCGTTCCTCAGACGCGAAGGCGATGGTCTGATCCTGGAGTCCCCAAGGTCCGGCCTACGCTTGCGAATACGTACAGCCCAGGGCGCAGCTCTGCTTCAGTCTCTCGGCAGTGCGACAACCACGCCACAACTCGCGAATGCGCTTGGCATATCCGAAGCAGAGGTCACCGCGCTCGTAGCACATCTAGCAGGAGCGCAGTTCGTCGAGGAGGAGACCGGCGGCGCGTTCCCCGAGGACAGCAACCCGGCGCTGGCACAGTGGAGCTTCCACGACATGTTGTTCCACTCCCGGAGCCGGATCGGACACCACGACTACCCTGTGGGTGGTGTCTTCCCCTTCCGAGGCGTCGTCCCGCCACAGCCGGTCGTACGCCGTCCACGGCTCGGCACCGTCATCGGTCTGCCACGGCCGCGACTCGAGACCGTACTTGCCAATGACCCGCCCCTGACATCCGTCATAGAAGCTCGCAGATCGCTACGGCGCCCGGGCGACAAACCTATCACCATCGACCAGCTCGGTGAATTCCTCTATCGAACAGCTCGAGTTCGTGCCATCACCCCCGAGGACATGACAGAAGCGCCCTATCCGACGAGCACCCGCCCCTATCCCAGCGGGGGCGCCACTTACGATCTCGAGTTCTACGTCACGATCGACAGGTGTGAGGGTGCTCCGTCAGGCATCTATCACTATGATCCTCTCGGTCATGCTCTCACCCTGGTGAACGCCGAAACGGAAGACCGCCATGCTCTGCTGATGTACCCGACACAGGCTGCGGGGAGAGGATCACGGCCCGATGTACTGATCAACCTGACGTCCCGACTTCAGCGCATTTCCTGGAAGTACGCGGGTATGGCCTACGCGACGGCACTGAAAAACGTCGGCGTTGTCTACCAGACGATGTACCTCATCGCATGCGCTATGAATCTGGCAGCAAGCGCCGTGGGCAATGGCAACTCTTCGGAAATCGAACGCGTCCTAGGGATTGATCCGGTGACCGAAGTCCCCGTCGGAGAGTTCATCCTCAACAACACCTCCACAGAACCTATTCCTGCTCAGCACGAAAAGTGGCAGGCCGTCAATGATCACGAGTGGCACCGTCGCTTCTGATGACTCGCAGATAATGACTTCGGCTCGCCACGGTGAACCTGCTCAAAGTCTCTGATGGGCTCAGAGCGGTCACGCTTTCCTGTCGTGTGTGAGACGCCTTCCGCTTTCCGAACGTGATCGGTTGGTCCGGGGTGGATGAACTCCGTTTTTTAGCGGGAGACAGGGGCGTGGTTTGTCCGTTCGTCTCGCTTGTGGAGGTGGCTGGTGCCGTCGGTGCTCGCTTTGTTGGAAGCCCGGGAGATGAGAGTTCGGGAAAAGCTCGCGCGATTGCGGGAGGAGGCCGAGCGGGTGCAGGCCGCGCTCGGCGACGCCGAGCGCGCACTTCAGCGGCTGGTCGATGCCTGGGTGACGGTGGCCGAGGTGCTGGCCGGGCCGCTGTGCGTGGTCACGGAGCCTGCGCGGGGCGCGGTGGCAGGGTCGACGGTGCCCCGGCGGGAGACGGGCATGGCGATCCGGACCCTCTCGCCGGACTATCAGCGAATCTTGTTGTTGCTGGAGTCGGAAGCGGGCCGGGAGGGCATGTGCTGCCGGCTGCTGGCCGTCGCGCTGGGGCTGGAAGCGGTCCCGGCGAAGGTCGAGGGGTCACGTGGTTCGCCTCGGCCTACGACAACGACGACGTGCTCTTCCGGGTCGTCACGCTGATCCAGATCGCCGGTGTGCTGGTGCTCGCGGCCGGGGTCTCCCGGGCGTTCGAGGACCACGAGTACCGGGCGGGGGTGGTGGGCTATGTGATCATGCGGCTCGCCTCGGTGTCCCAATGGTTGCGCGTGGCCAGGTCGAGTCAGGGCAGGGAGCGCAGGGTGGCCCTGCGGTACGCCGGCGGGGTGGTGCTGTGCCAGATCGGCTGGGTCGGCCTCGTGGTCCTGCCCGAGGACACTCTGGTCGCGGTGTTCGTGGTGATGGCGGTCCTCGAGATGTGCGTGCCGGCGTACGCGGAGAAGGTCCAGCCCACGTCCTGGCACCCGCGCCACATCGCCGAGCGGTACGGGCTGTTCACGATCATCGTGCTCGGCGAGACCATCGCGGCTGCCACGGTCGCCGTGAAGACGGGCATCGACGAGCAGGACGCGCTGGGCGAACTGCTGCCGATCGCCGCGGGCGGGCTGCTGATCATCTTCGCCGCCTGGTGGATCTACTTCGTGGTGCCGATCCACGGTCATCTGAGATCCAACAGGCAGGCGTTCCTGTGGGGTTACGGCCACTACGTCGTCTTCGCCTCGGCGGCCGCGATCGGTGCGGGTCTGGAGGTGGCGGTCGAGCAGTCCGTGGGCAAGGCGCATATCTCGACGCTGTCCGCGTCGGCGGCCGTGACCCTGCCGACGGCGCTGTATCTGCTCACTGTCTGGGCACTGCACGCGCGTCACTTCAAGGTGGGCATCGCCCAGCAGCTGGTACTGCCGACTGCGGCGCTGCTGGTGATCTGCTGCATGTTCCTGGGCGAGTGGGCGGTGCTCTCGGCCGGTCTCGTCTGCGCGCTGACGGTGGCGACCGGCGAGACACTGACGGCGCGCACGACGGCCCGGGAGCGCGAGACGGCGGTGGGAGCGCCGTTCGCCTGACCGGCCCGGTCCGGACGAGACCGGCCCCATGACAGTTGACGCTCGGTCAGATGTCGTGGGGCTGCGGATGGGGCACGCGACGCGTACCGGCGACGGTTGGCTCACCGGCACCACGGTGGACGTGCGCGGCGGCCGGCCCGGCACCAAGGAGACCGACGCGCTCGATCCGCGCAACCTGGTGCAGAAGGTCGAGGCGATCGTGCTGACCGGCGGCAGCGCGTACGGGCTCGACACGGCGTCCGGGGTGATGGCCTGGCTGGAGGAACAGCGACGCGGGGTGCGGGTGGGGGGATCCGGCGCATGTCGTGCCGGTGGTGCCCGCCGCCTGTGTCTTCGGCCTCGGCCGCGGCGGCTCCGGGCCAGGCCGGACACGGCCACCGGACGGGCCGCGGTCGAGGCGGCCGCGGCGAGCGAGGCGGGCGCCGCGGTGCCGGAGGGCTGTGTGGGCGCCGGTGCGGGAGCCACCGCGGGGCCGGTCAAGGGCGGGATCGGCACCGCGAGCACGGTGCTCGACTCGGGGGTCACGGTGGCCGCGCTGGTGGTGGCCAACGCGGCGGGGTCGGCCGTGGAACCTGGGACCGGGGCGCTGTACGGGGAGTTGTCGCAGGGGCGGGTGAGCTGTCCGGCGCAGGACGTCCACCGGGCCGCGCGTCTGGCCGAGATCGCGGCACTGCCAGTATTCGCCGAATGGATGGTGCCATGGAGGAGGTCCGGGGCCGATCGTCAGCCTCGGTCAATCTGATGCGCTCGGGGATCCAGCTGGCCAGGGAAGACACAATCCACGGCATGGTGACCGCGGTGAGGGCGGCGAACCCGGGCCAGTCGTTGTCGCGGCGGAATGCGCACGCCACAGCGATGAGCCCGGCCGCGATCCACGTCGAGGACCACAACGCCATCGGGCGCCAGGGCCAGCAGCAGGCGTACGCCGCGGGTGTCTGGCAGCCGTTCGGCGAGCTGCCCGGCCCCGTACAAGCCGACGAGGGAGCCGAACAGCAGCAGCGACGCGCCACGGCGCCCGATACGGCAGATCAGCCGTCGGCTCACGGACTCCGGCGCGCGCAGTCATGCGAGGACCGGTCTTCACTCGCTGGCGCCCCCGCCGCTGACCGACCACCAGAAGGCGGAGGACCCCGGCGAACACACCTCGCCGGGGTCCTGCAACTTCAAGATCAATCTCACCGGTAACCGCTGTACCGATGTTCCAACTGCCGCCAATTGCATCGGATGCGAACTCGCGACGGTTCGCGATTCGTCGTCGCGGGGAGCCGCTCTCCCCCTTCGTGATCAGGGTCGTTGGGCTCAGAACGCGGTAGCGACGGCAGCGACTCGCGGTGTGTGATCGCCAGGCGCCGTCACTCATGCGACTGACTGACCAGCAGATCGCTCATCGGCTCGCATCTGATGCGGTCTTCTCGCATCCAATGCGAGTGACGGAGGGTGGTGACCCGGAGCGGATCGATGTCTCGGCGCCGGGCCTTCGCTCTCCGAGCTGATCAACGACCTCGGTGTCCCGACGACCGCCAGCCGGGCCGCAGCGATCCGCCAGCAGGGGCTGTTGCCCGCCCCCGTGGTCGCCGACGCGCTCGGCTACCACCACGTCACCACAACACGCCTCACATCCGAGGCCGGTGGAACCTGGAGCCGGTACGCCTCCGGCGACCACCCGCGGTCACTAGCAGGATGGGTTCCGCGAGGAACTGGCGACAGCTGAATAGGCGAGCCCACCAGTAAGTACCAAGGCCGGTGACCGCCTCATGTTGGCGTCGCTGATCGCGAGTCTGCGGTGCTGCTGCCCGGTCCGGAGCAGTTGCCGGTGCGCTTCGTCGAGCACCACCTCGTGGTCCGGGCCGCGCATCCGCCCCGGCGTCGGTCGCTCAGGCGGCGAGGGCGGTGCGGCCTGCGGCGTAGACGCGGGCGACCTCGACGACGCGCTTGCCGAGCTCGGCGGCGGTGGCTATGTCGGCCTTGTGCACGCCCTCGGCTCCCTGGTCCATGTTGCTCTGGGCGGCGGCGCCGAGAAAGAAGCCGAGGCGGTTGAGGTCGTTCTCGGACGCCGTGGAGGTGTTCCAGCCGGGCATCAGGCCGAGGCCGACCCAGTGCATGTGGTGCTGCGCGGCGAGCACGGTGAAGTACTGCAGGGTGTTGAGCTTGTCGCCGCTCTTGCCCCCGGCGTTGGTGAAACCTGCGGCGATCTTGTCCTTCCACGTCTGGTTGAACCAGCGCTTGGAGCTGGCCTCGGCGAAGGCGTGGAAGACGGCGGAGGCGGTGCCCATGTAGGTGGGCGAGCCGAAGATGATCGCGTCCGAGGCGTCGAGCAGGTTCCACTGCTCCTCGGAGATCTCCTCGACGTTGATCAGGTGGGCGGTGGCGCCGGCGGTGGTCACCCCATCGCGGACGGCCTCGGCGATGACGGCGGTGTGGCCGTAGCCGGAGTGGTAGGCGATGGAGACGACAGGGGTGGTCACGTTACTTGCTCCTTCGGATGTGCATGTCGGGCCGCGCGGGATCCGGGCCGCGGGGCCCTTGAGTACTCTTTGCTCAGCTGGCGTTGAACGCCTCGGCGACGGTCAGGGTGTCCTCGTACTGGTGCAGGCGAACAATCCGGCCGTCCTCGACCGTCAGGTGCATGGCCGTCGGTGTGGTGAACTCCTTGCCGCTGGCTGCGACGGTGTGTGTGAAGGCCGCCAGCAGCACCACGTCACCACCGTCGACGATGATCCCCTCCGGCACGGCCTTGCTCTGGCCGTCCGTGAAGTGCGACCACATCGTGGTGAAGTACGGTGCGACCTCCTCCCGGCGGGTACGGCGCCCGGTCCAGGGCAGCGCGTCGCTGCCGGGGACGTGCCAGTCGATCTCCTCGGCGAACAGTTCCTGGATGCCGTCGGGGTCATGCTTTGCGAGGCGCTCCACGAACTTCTTGGCCACGGTCCGCGGGGTCTGCGTATCTGTTGTCATCGTCCTTGTCCTTTGTCTCTTCGTTTGCATCAGGTGTCGGTCGGGCCTCAGCCCTGGAACGGCAAGTCCGGTCGAGCCCCTGGCCGGCATGGCCCGCGCGGCGCGTGCCGCCTTGCCGGTCCGGTGCCTCAGGCCCGGCCGGCCTGCGGGTTGGTGAACATGTGGTTGCCCGCCACCGTGTCCTTCGCGGGCACTTCGTCCTGCAGGACATCCCAGTGCTCCACCACCAGGCCCTCCTCGAAGCGGAAGATGTCGACCGCCACGAGGGGCGTCTCGGTGCTGCCGGAGTACCTGCCGTGGATCACGACCAGGTCTCCCTCGGCGATGATCGCTCCCGGCTCGTACCGGACGGCGTCGGGCAGGTCCGCGATGAACGTGCGCAGCCCGGCCCTGGCCGGCGGGATGACCGGGCTGTGCTGGATGTAGTCGGGGTGCAGGTACCGGTCCAGCGCGGTGAAGTCCTTCGAGTTGAACGCGGTCGTCAGGAATTCGAGGACGGCGGCCTTGTTCCGCTCCGTCTCCGTCTTCGTTCGGCTCTGAGTCATCCGTCCTCCACAGGTTTGCCGACTGACACGGCTTTATTGACCGACTGGACCACAACGGAAACATGAAACGGTCCAGTCGGTCAACAAAACGAGGAGCGTCAGGCGATCCCTCCGTGCCGGCATGGAAGGCTGGGTTGCCGACCATTGTGGTCCACCTGGACCACAATGAGGTATGGTGAGGTCATGGGGCGAAAACGAGGCTTCGACGAGACCACCGTGCTCGATGTCGTCCGCGACCGGTTCTGGACCACCGGATTCGACGGCACGTCCACCTATGACCTCATGGATGCGACCGGCCTGGGCAAGGGCAGCATCTACAAGGCGTTCGGCAACAAGCACGACCTTTATGTGCGCGTCTTCTCCGACTATTGCCAGGGCCTCGTCGCCCAGGCCCGCGAGGAGCTGCGGGAGGGCCCGCACGCGGTGCTCACCTCGCCGATGGCCCGCCTGGAGCACTACGTTGTCTCACTCACCGACGCCTTCGCGACCGAGTCGCCCCGCCGGGGATGCTTCCTCAGCAAGGTCACCGCGGACCGCGCCGGAGAGGACGACATGGTGGCGGGCACGGCCCGTCGCGCGTTCGAGGATCTCGCCGGCGCCCTCGCGTCCGCGATACGCGACGCCCAGGACGCGGGAGAAGTGGCCGAGCATGCCGACGCCACGGCCCTGGGATATCTGCTGCTGAGCGTGATCAGGGGCATCGACAACATGGCCAAGGCGGGCGTCGACGCCACGACGCTCCGGCAGACGGCCCAATCGGCGCTGGAGCTGATCCCCAGGGCGGACGCACCGAACGTGCGGCGCTGACATTCCCCCCTCTCGTCCGACGACGGACATGCAGCGGCGGATATAAGCAAAATGTGTAGTTTGACTGTGTAGAAGAGCTCGCCGTCTCTCACCGGGAGTCCCTATGCGTGCCATCCAGATCACCCAGTTCGGAAAGCCGGAGGACGTCGTACGCGTCGTCGATCTCCAGGAGCCGAACGCTCCCGGCGCCGGCGAGGTCAAGGTCGCGGTCGAGTTCTCACCGCTGAACCTGCACGACCTCAAGGTCGTCAGGGGCGAGCTCGGGCGGCCACCGCTCCCGCTGGTCCTCGGCAACGAGGGTGTCGGCCGGGTTGTCGAGGCGGGCCCCGGCGTCGACACGCTCGCGGCGGGCGACCTGGTGGTTCTGCCGCTGTTCGCCGGTGCCTGGCGCGAGCGGCTGCTGCTGCCCGCCGACGGGCTGTTCCGACTGCCGGAAGGCAGCCTCGAGCAGTTCTCGATGCTGGGCAGCAATCCGCCCACGGCCGGTCTGATCCTGAGCGAGTACGCCGACCTGAGGCCCGGGGACTGGATCGTCCAGAACGCCGCGAACTCCGGCGTCGGACGTTCCCTGATCGCCCTGGCGAAGGCCCGCGGATTCCGGACGATCAACTTCGTCCGGGACAAGTCCGTGTTCGCCGAACTGACCGCGGCCGGCGCGGACATCGTCCGCCTCGACGGCGCGACGGCGGTCGAAGAGGTTCGCACGGCGATCGGCGATGCCCGGGTCGGGCTCGCCGTCGACTCGGTGGGCGGCGAGGCTCCCGCCCGCCTGCTCGACCTGCTGTCCGAGGGCGGTGCGCTCGTCAGCTACGCCTCGGCGACCGGACAGCCGATGTCCGTCGACGCACTGACCCTGATCGGCAAGCGCGCGACGGTACACGGATTCTTCGCCGGCCATTTCGACTACGCGACAAAGGTGCTCCCCGTCATCCGCGAGGCCGCGCCCCTGGTCGCGAGCGGAGCCCTGTTCGTTCCGCTAGGTGCCGTGTTCGACCTCGATGACATCCATACGGCGATCGAGCAGGTCGTCCGCGGCGGAAAGACCCTGCTCAAGGTGGCCCGGTCATGACGATCTCCGGAGGAACTCGCACCGTCGCGGGTCCCGCGCGGACGCGAGCCGAGCCGTAGCAGGGCGTTCGAAGCGGCATCAGGGCCATTCCGCCGGGGACGATGACAACCCGGCGCCTGGCCTGACCTGCCGGAGCTCTCCAGACCACCGCGTGCACGCCGGCAACGCGCGCCACGGGTTTCCACCGTGGGATGTAGATCCACTGATCAATAGTGCTCACCCTCGCCAGGCAAACCGCCGCTCATTCGCGCGTTCGGTGAGGGGCAGCCCCCGCCACGAGAGAAGTATCGCGATGCCCGAACTGTCCTACGAAGTCCTCGTCTCTGACGGCGTTCCCCGGAAGATCGATCTTCAGCTGCCGAACGGCGACGGGATCGTGTCCTCCCCGATCTCATCCACCCTGATCACCGGAGAACGCGACGCGGTCCTGGTGGACCCGCCGCTCACTCACACCCAGATCGCGCAGGTCGCCGAGGGCTTGGCGCGCTCAGGGAAGCGTCTGGCGTACGTCTACGTCACCCACGGCCACCCCGACCACTGGTTCGGCACCGCGACGCTGCTGGAACGGTTCGGCGACGCCGACAGCGTGGTGTACGCCACCGAGGGCACCATCCGGCAGATGCGCAGCCAACTGGAGAGCAAGGACAAGGGGTTCGCGAAGACCTTCCCCGGGGTCCCGGAGAACACCCCGGTCCTCGCCGTGCCCGTGCCGACCGAGGGATTCCGGCTGGAGGGCCGAGTCCTCCGGGCCGTCGAGACCGGTCACACCGACACCGACGACTCCAGCGTCCTGCACGTGCCGTCGATCGGTCTCGTCGTCGCGGGGGACGTGGTCTACAACGGCGTGCACCTGATGATGCTCGAAGGCGGTGACGGCGGCCTTCAGGCGTGGCTTGACGGCATCGACCGGCTCGCCGCACTCGATCCGCGCCACGTGGTCGCCGGCCACAAGAAGGCAGACCTGCCCGACGACCCGAAGATTCTGGACGAGACCCGGCAGTACCTGCGCGACGCGATCCGACTCCTGGCCGGCAAGCCGGAGCCGCTGGAGTTCTTCGAGGAGATGTCGAAGCTCCACGGTGACCGGCTCAACCCGGGACCCCTTTGGTACAGCGCCCTGGGCCTGCTCGCCTGAGCCACGCCGCGTCGCCACCCCGCGAAGACAGACGCATCACCTCAACGAAATACGGAGGTTGCCGACATGGCCACCCGCATGAAGATCGCGATCCTCGACGACTATCAGAACGTCGCGACGAGAAGGGGTGAGCCCGCCGTGAAAGCCGCCGGAGCCGGAGGCGGCAAATCTTGGTGATTAACACAGTTTAATAGACAAGCGTAAATATTGTCTTATATGTGTTGTTTGCGCTTTGATGGGTCGGGTGTGGCACCAGAGTCGACACGTCCGGGAGCCGAAAGGCCGATGCCCGGAATGAAGGACGGTGCTTCTCGGGTACGCGGTGACTAACTGCGTGGCCTGTCTTCAGGAAGGTCGGTTACGTCGTGGTGACTGCCGCCTCGGGCTCCGAGCGGGATTGGAATGCGCTGGCCGCGCTCTTCCGCCGCCTGGCGAAGGACACCGCAGCCTCTAGCGCCATGCTGTTCCTCCTGTCCCCCGATGAGCCCGTCCTGCGGTTGTCGATGCTGTACGGGACGTCCTGGACCGTTGCCTTTCCATGGGCACGGATCCATGTGGAAGAGGCGATCCCAGCTGCTGAGGCAACGCGGGAGAGGCGCTTGATCTGGGTCGGTGACTCCGGGATGCTGGCTCTGCACTATCCGCGTCTCGCGCTCATGGTGCCCGAGCACGCGGTGGCGGCTGCCCCGATCATCGCCGGTGAGACTGTGCGGGGTGCGGTCTGCGTGTTGTGGCCCCCCTCGCATCCCCAGCACCTGAACGCGGAGGAAACAGCAGCCATCGACACGTACTGCCACCGCGCGGGCCGGCTGCTAGAGCGCACGACGCAAGACGGTCATCCGCTGCTGCCCGGCAACCGTCCACTGACCCTGGATACGGACCGTTCCAGCCCCCCTGACCAGACCGAAGCCATGGCAGCCTACGACTACGCCATCCGCCTGCCAGGAGCAATGTCCCTGGATCTGGACGGCAGGACCACCTTTGTCAGCGATGCCGCAGGCGATCTACTCGGCGTGCCCGCCGCCGACCTGCTGGGCGCACGACCGTGGGAATGTATGCAGGCGCTCGGCGCTACCGCCCTTGAGGACCAGTTCCGTGCCACCGTCATCAGCCACCGGCCCGCTCACTTCACCATCTGGCACCGACCTGACGCACGTCTGTCCTTCGAGCTCTACCCCAACGCCACCGGTGTCAGCGTCCACATGGCCGCCCTCCCCCACGCCTCACCGGCCAGCCAGACCCATCACATCCGTTCCCTTGTGGAGCAGACCGATGCAAGGCCATACCACCAGCTGATGCATCTGGCGGCGGGCCTCACAGAGGCAGTGCGCGTGAAAGACGTGGCCGAGACCATCGCCAATCAGCTCCTGCCCGCCTTCGGGGCCGCCGGCCTGATCCTGATGACCGTGTCCGAAGGACGGCTAAGCGTCGTCGGTCAGCGCGGCTACAGCACCGAATTCCTGTCCGCCTTCGACGGCCACTCACTGGCCTCCGGCACCCCGCCCGCGAAGGCCCTGACCGGTCACAGCCCCCTCTTCTTCAGCAGCTTCGCCGAGTTCAAAGAGACCTACCCGGACGCTGTCCAATACGGCACCAGGAACGCATGGGCATTCCTGCCGCTGGTCATCCGAAGCCGGCCGGTGGGAATCCTCGTCCTGTCCTTCGACCGGACGCGGCACTTCCCGCCGACGGAGCGAAACCTCATGGTCTCCATGGCGGGACTGGTCGCCCAAGCCCTGGACAGAGCCTGTCTGCACGAGGCCAGGGACGATCTCGCCCGGACCCTGCAGACCGGTCTGCTGCCGCAACGGCTACCCACCGTTCCCGGCCTGCTCGCCGCCGCCCGCTACCTGCCCGCGGCCCACGGCATGGACGTCGGCGGCGACTTCTACGACCTCATCCGATGCGGCACCACGAGCGCGACAGCGGTCATCGGCGACGTCCAGGGCCACAACGTCCGGGCCGCGGCCCTGATGGGCCAGTTGCGTACCGCCGTGCACACCCACGCCATCGCCGGCATGGGTCCGGACGATCTCCTGACCCGCACCAACCAGGTCATGTGCGACTTCGATCCCGGTCTGTTCGCCAGCTGCCTCTGCGTCCAGCTCGATCTGAGCCGGCGCCGCGCCCTTCTCGCCACAGCCGGACACCTTCCACCCCTGCTGCGCCAACCGGACGGCACTACCGAAGCCCTCACCCTCCCCCCGGGACCGCTGCTCGGCATCGTCACGGACGCCGACTACCCGCTCGTGGACATCCCATTGGCCACCGGCACCACTCTGGCCCTCTACACCGACGGCCTTGTCGAAGCGCCGGGCATCGACATCGACCATGCCGTCGCCGCCCTCACCAGCCGATTCGCCCAGGCACCGGGCCATGACATCGAAGGCCTCACCGAAGCCCTTCTCGGCGACGCCCTGCACAGCCCGCGCACCGACGACATCGCCATGCTGCTGGTCCGCGTCACGAACTGAGCCACGACCGCGGACACGCCCATCCGTCACAACACCCGCCGGAGTCGTGGCGAGGCTCCGTTGAGCTCGACTTCCGTCAGATCGGCAGCCTCTCCCGCGCAATTCGACCTTTTTCCGCATGGGGAACCCGGCCTGCCCAGCCACCACCAGGCTGGCCCGCTACAAAGATCACGCGCAGGCTTGTGGTCTTCGAAACGGAGAATCGCCCGTGCATCTCACTCGAACCCGATACGAATGCATCCCCGGGCGAAATGCGCCGGCACGGTGAGCCGTTCGAGCGGGTGAGTGGCAAGGTGGGCCCCGTCGAACGGGGGAAGATACTCGAACGACGGCTCGCCCGCCGGCAAGTAGTCATGCGAAGGCACCCTCGCGATGGCCCCATGGCGAGGTCCACATACCGCGCTGGTAGCGGAAGTCACGGATCTCGTCCGGGACAGCCTGCAGCAGTAGGCCCGCGAACGCCTGAGACGGTCCCGTCAGGGAGACCCCAGCGGCTGCCCGGCACCGCTCAGGGGGCCGACCAGAACTTCGTGCCCTGCCTGACCGGAGGTGTAGGTGGCCTCCTCGCCCGCGCGGTCACCGCCAAGCCGGCTGAGGCAGTCTCCAGAAGCTGTTCGAGTGCGTCAGGGACAGCCGGGACGGAACCGCAAGGGGGAGCTCAGATTGGGCGTTCTTCCCGATAAGGAGTGCGGACGCGGCATGCGCTGAGTACGGGAAGTTCCATACGGCGGATTCCCACCAGCCCACGCTCCGGGAGGACACACAGACCCGCTCCAACGTCCACAGATTAGCCTCGAAGCCATGCGCCTGGGCGCCTTGCTCCAGCGCGGTCCGCACCTACTCGACCTGGGCATCGTCCAGCTTGGGCGGACGACCCGTGGCCGGGCACCGGCGCAAGGCATCCATGCCGCCCTCCTCCCACACCCGCTTCCACCGCCGCACACTCGGCACTGACCCCCAGCATCCGTGCGATCTCGGCACTCGAGCGTCCTTGCCCAAACAGCTCGGCCGCCCGTACACGCCGGGCCTCGGCCAACTGCGGCCGTGTCAAAGGAGGAACCACAGGCTTGGAGGCAACAGACGAAGGCTTGAAAGACACAACATCAGGGTCCCGCTAACGAGGCCGCCACGCCCAGAGAACCTAACGAGAAACTCAGTGACCGTTGTCGTATCGATCTTGGTGAGCATGAGTGCGATTGCAGGTACTCGGCTGGGTGATCTTGCGGCCTGTCGCGCATGAATACAGGACCCCTGGTGCAGCTCGAGGTTGTCGAGACCGCAAGCATGCCAGGAGGCCCTGTTACCGCAGTTGTACGCCCTCGCGCTGGGCAGGAGCCGTGCCGGTAGATCAGGACTGAGTCAGGAACGGGTAGTCGGTGTAGCCCTCGGCGGTGAAGGCGTAGAACAGCTCGGGCCGTGCCTCGTTCTCCGGGTGCCCGCCCCTCCACCGGGCGACCAGGTCCGGGTTGGCGATGACCGCGCGGCCGACGGCCACAGCGTCGACGAACGGCGCTTCCAGCAGCTTGGCCGCGCTCTCGGCGGTGATGGCGGGGGCCATGAAACCGCCGTTGACGACCAGCTTGCCGCCGAAGTGCTGCTGGAGTTCCTTCACGAGGTCGCCGGCGGGCTCGGCATAGAGCACCGACAGGTAGGCCAGGCCGAGCGGGCGCACCTGCTCGAGCAGGTGGCCGTAGGTGGCCAGGACGTCGTCGTGGTCGGGCTCGTGGGCGTCCTGAATGTTGTGCGCCGGAGAGATCCGCAGGCCGACCCGGTCGGCGCCGACGGCCTCGGCGACCGCGGTGACGACCTCGATCACGTACCGGGCGCGGTCCTCGGGGGTGCCGCCGTACTCGTCGGTGCGCTCGTTCGAGCCGGGCGCGAGGAACTGGTGCAGCAGGTAGCCGTTCGCGGAATGGATCTCCACACCGTCGAGGCCGGCGTCGATCGCACGGCGGGCCGCGGCGACGTGATCAGCCACAGAAGCCTTGATCTCCTCGGCGGTCATCGCCTCCGGCACCGCGTACGGCAGCTTCTCCGCACCGACGTGCAACTCACCGTTGACCGCGATCGCGCTCGGCGCGAGGACTCGGCGTCCGCCGTTGAGCTGCGGGTGGCTGGTGCGGCCGCCGTGCATGAGCTGCATGACGATCTTGCCGCCCTCGCCGTGCACTGCCTCGGCGACCCGGGCCCAGCCGGCGGCCTGCTCGTCGCTGGCGATGCCGGGCTGCCCGACGTAGGACTGCGAGTCGAAGCTGGGGTAGGTGCCCTCAGTGGTGATCATGCCGACGCTCGCGCGCTGCCGGTAGTACTCGACGAGCAGGTCGCCGGGGGTGCCGCGCTCGCCGGCGCGCATCCGGGTCAGCGGAGCCATCACGACCCGGTTCGCCAGTTCGATCTTGCCGAAGGTGGTCGGCTCGAACAGGCGAGAGGTCGAAATGTCCACTGGAAGGGTGTCCGACATGGTGGTTCCTTTGGCAAAGTCGAAAGAGTGCGGGCGGGGATCTCGCGCCCGCTCCACAACCATAACGCGTGTACGCGCAAACGCGTACATGGGGGGATCGGCGGTACTCTCGAACCATGGCCAGCCGCACCCCAGCCCCCCTCGCACACCCCGACCTGGATGACGTCGACCTGCGCACGGTGCTCAGCGCGCTTTCCGACCCGCTCCGCCTGGAAATGGTCGTCCGGCTGATCAACAGCCCCGGCCTGAGCTGTGGCGGCTTCTTCCCCCACCTCACCGCGTCCGTGCTGACCCGCCACTTCCGGGCCCTGCGCGAGGCCGGGATCATCCGCCAGAGCGATAGCGGCATCCGCCGAGAGAACGTGCTGCGCAAGGACGAGCTCGACCAGCGATTCCCCGGCCTGATCGACCTCATCGTGAAGGAAGCCGACCGGACGCCAATCCAGTCTTCGCAGTGAACAGCCGCACCGGAGGGGCCGCGGTGCCCCCCGGCCCGGGTCGGTGACCGTTGTCGTATCGATCTTGGTGAGCACGAGTGCGATTGCAGGCACTCGGTGATCTTGGGGCCTGTCGCGCACGAATACAGGACCCCTGGTGCAGCTCGAGGTTGTCGAGACCGCAAGCATGCCAGGAGGCCCTGTTGCCGCAGTTGTACGCCCTCGCGCCCGCAGGCTCCAACTCGGCTGCTCGTGAGTGTGATTGCCTCGCTCACCGGTTCGGGAACGCGGCGAACCACCCGCACAGGCAGCCGAAGTACCCGTCGGACATGACGGATGCCGAATGGGCCGTGGTCCGCGATGCGTTGCCGATGCCGGGCTGGCTGGAGGGCCGGGGCGGGCAGCCGGAGGGCTACTGCCACCGGCAGATGGTGGACGCGGTGCGCTACGTGCTCGCGGGCGGCATCACCTGGCGGTCGATACCCGCGGACTTCCCCGCATGGGACCGTGTCTACGCCTTCTTCCGGCGCTGGCGGAACAAGGGCCTGGTCGGCGAGTTCCACGACCGGCTGCGCGACCGGGTCCGCGAGGCGGCAGGCCGGGACCGGGAGCCGACGGCGGGGATCATCGACGCGCAGTCGGTGAAGGCAGCCGCGTCGGTGCCGGCCACGAGCCGGGGCTTCGACGGCGGAAAGAAGGTGAACGGCCGCAAGCGGCACATCGTGGTCGACACCCTCGACCTGCTGCTGACCGTGATGGTCACCGCGGCTTCTGTCACCGACCGCGACGCGGCCCGGACGCTACTGGCCCGGATCCGCGAGCGGCACTGGCACATCACCCTGGTCTGGGCGGACGGCGGCTACACCGGACGCCTGGTCGACCTCGCCCGCGATGTCCTGAGCATCGCGCTGACCGTGATCAAACGCAGCGACGACACCATGGGCTTCACCGTGCTGCCCAAGAGGTGGCTGGTCGAGCGCACGTTCGCGTGGCTGATGCGCTCACGCCGCCTCGCCCGCGACTACGAGGCCCGCACCGACACCTCGGAGGCGATGGTCCGCTGGTCGATGAGCATGGTCATGAGCCGCCGTCTCGCCCGACGAGCAGGCTGAACATTCCCGGGCGCTCCTCGGCGAGCCAACCTCGCGCGACCAGACGCTTCGCCTTCGACCGAACCCCCTCCACCTTCGCCGGAACCGAATCCAAACCGACCGCCACGGCGAGTTGCCGGCAATCCATCGGCTCGCCGCCCGACCCGCTGCCGACGGCCAGGGCGTTCATGAGCTGTAGGTAATCCGGCGCCAGCACCGTCGGGGCGAGCCCTTCCCGCCACGTCGGCACAACCGAACCGGGTGCCGCGGCCGCGACCCGTGCCGGCCGCTCGTCGACTACCTCAGTTGACGGAGCTTTCTCTCCTTCGCGAGGTTCCGCCAGGACCTCGGCCACCGTCTCGCGGGCGATCACGAACCGCTCACATGCTGCCTCCGCCTCCCGCAGCTCGGCCTGAAGGGCGTCCACCCGATGCCGGGCGGCACGTTCACGCTCCTCCAACAACCCCATCACCGACGGCATCTCGGCACCTCCACCGAAGAGACAACACGACACCTCGTCTCTGCCGCCAGACCACCACCCCTATGCCTGAACAGCAGAAACACACCCGCCACTCTCGGAAAGACAACGGCTTCTCAGTAAAGGGCGTTGCACAACTCTCTGACCTGGGCATCTCCCTTATATGGGTGGGGTGTTGAGGCCCGATCGGTTGTGGGTAGAGACGTTCACGGGGCTGCGGTTGACGCAGTTCTCGGTCCTCCTGAAGGTAGTACGGGAGCGAGGTGGCAACGGCACCCTGCGGGGCCGGCCGTGGTCGCTGCCACTGGCTGAGCGGGTGCTTCTGGTCGCCGTGTAGTACCGCACGAACCTGACCATGCGGCAGCTCGGCCCGCTGTTCGGTGTCTCCTCCTCCACCGCGTGCCGGGTCATCCAGCGGCTGGGCCCCCTGCTCACCGTCGAGCCCGTCAGCCGTCCGACGGATGCCGCAGACCGGATGTGGATCGTGGACGGCACCCTGATCCCGATGCGGGACCGCAGTTTGGCGGCCTCCAGTCGCAATTACCGGTTCTCGGCGAACGTGCAGGTCGTCGTGGACGCCGACACCCGGCTGGTGATCGCGGCCGCGCGGCCGGTGCCGGGGACGACCGCGGACGCCCACGCCTGGCGGGCGTCCGGGCTGAGCAGGCACTGCGAGGGTGTAACCGTGCTGGGTGACGGTGCCTATCTCAACTGCGGGATGGCGGTGCCGCACCGCAAACGCCCGGGACGGGCCCTACTGCAGGCCAAGGCCGCTCGTGGAGCGGAACGGGTGGTGTCGACCGGACGCCCGCAGAGAGGCTGAATGGCCTACATAACTCTGGCCTGCGGATTTTCTACCCGGCCGCCGTGGCATCGTAAAGGGACCCGTGATCGGAACGGCCGTCGGGTGTGCGAGCAGGTGAATCGTGAAAGAACCCGTCGTCGACTACCGGGCGGTTTTCCAGGCTCAGCCCGGCGCGGCCGCACTGCTGACCTCCGACCTGGTGTACGTGGACGCCAACGAGGCCCTCCTGTCGATGGCCGGGCTCACCCGCGGGCAAGTCATCGGCCGCCATCTGTTCGACGTCTTCCCTGAGAACCCCAGCGCCCCGGACGCGACCGGGATGCGCAACCTGTACGCCTCCCTGCGCCGCGTCGCAGCCACCAGGCAACGCGACAGCATGGCCCCGCAACGCTACGACGTACAAAACCCCGAGCGCCCAGGAGTTTGGCAGGCGCGGTATTGGAGCACGGTCAACGTTCCCGTCCTTGCCCGGGACGGCACCGTGGCACTGCTACTGAACCGGGTCGAGGAAGTCACCGAACTCGTCAAGACCCGTAGCGATGAGGACCGCGCCCAGGTCCTGGAAGCCGAGCTCTACAGGCGGGCCCTGGAGCTCCAGGAGGTCAACGAAGCTCTACGCAGAACGCACGACCGCGAACACGAAGTCGCCCTGCACCTCCAGAAAGCGATGTTGCCAGAGCCCCGGCAGCTCAGCCACCACCGCGCCGCCGTACGCTACCGGCCCGCAGTCGGTGCCCTGAACGTCTGCGGTGACTGGTACGACCTCGTCGACCTGCCTGGCGGCAACCGTACGGCTGTGGCCGTCGGCGATGTCGTCGGCCACGGACTGCGCGCCGCCGGCATCATGGGCCAACTCCGTAGTGCCCTGTCCGCTACCTCTCATGTCGCCGACGGTCCCGCCCGAGCCCTCGAAGTCCTCGGTCTGTACGCACGCTCCGTCGAGGGTGCGGAGTCCACCACTGCCGTGTCCGTCTTCATCGACTGGACGCGCCACTCCCTCAGCTACAGCAGCGCCGGTCATCTCCCGCCCGCCCTGTGTTATCCCGACGGCACCGTCGTCTTTCTCGACCAGGCCACCGACCCTCCCCTCGGCGCCCGCCCCGAGCACGTCCCCAGACCACAAGCGCACGCGACCTTTCGCGAAGGCTGCGTCCTCGTCCTCTACACCGACGGGCTCGTCGAGCGCCGCCGCGAAGACATCGATATCGGCCTGAGCCGTCTCTCCGACTCCCTCACCCGCCACCACACCACCGACCCGGACGCCCTCGCCGACGCTCTCCTGGCCGACCTGATCCCCCCAACCGGCCTCACCGACGACACAGCGCTGGTCATCGTGCGTCTATGACCCGTCACGCTTCATCCAAAGCCTTCCCACTCGCCCGAAGAATAGGGGCCGCCCACTTCGAGCACACCGTCGCCATCACCGAGTACGCTCGCGCATCCTGCCGCTGTCCTGAGATTCGTGCGCCAGCGTACGTTGCGCCGTCTCTGCGGACGGGACGCAGTGGTGGTGACGGCACCCCGTGCGGCAGCTGCGGGTGCGCAAAGATTTGGAACTCGCAGTGGTACCGCTGTTCGGCGGCCGCAGCACATGAACGACGCGTGCGGCCTTTGATCGCACAGTGCCGTGAGTGCCGACTGCAGGGCCGTAAGGACGCACTCGGCCTTCACGGGCGACGCCGGGGCAGAAGCGGAAAATTTTTCCCTCGTGTTCCGTCACCACTGCTGCACGGTGATCAGCTGCGTACGAATTCGAGGAGATCCTCGTTGAAGATCTCGGCGAACTTGGGGACCATCGCGAGACCGTGCGGTGCGCCCGGGTAGACCTTGTAAATCGAGTCCTTGACGAGCTTCGAGGACTTGTCTCCCGCTGCGATCTTGGGAACGATCTGGTCGTCGTCGCCGTGCACGATAAGGGTGGGCACGTCGATCTTCTTGAGATCCTCAGTGGTGTCCGTCTCGGAGAACGCCTTGATGCAGTCGTAGGCACCCTTGATCCCGACGGTCATACCCCAGAGCCAGAACTCGTCGCGGGTGCCCTGCGTGACGGTCGAGTCGTCACGGTTGGCGCCGTAGAACGCGGCGCTGAGGTCCTGGTAGAACTGCGAACGGTCCGTCTCCACGCCCTTGCGGATCTCGTCGAAGACCTTGAGCGGAAGGCCCTCGGGGTTGGCGTCCGTCTTAAGCATGAGCGGGGGAATCGCGCCGACCAGCACGGCCTTGGCGACGCGTCCGGTGCCGTGCCGGCCCATGTAGCGGGTGACCTCGCCGCCGCCGGTGGAGTGGCCGACCAGGATGACGTCGTGAAGATCCTCGGCTTCGATGACCGCGGCCAGGTCGTCGGCGTACGTGTCGAGGTCGTTGCCCTCCCAGGGCTGGCCGGAGCGTCCGCCACCGCGCCGGTCATGGGCGATGGCGCGGAAGCCGTTGTCCGCCATCACCTTCATCTGAGGGTCCCAGGCGTCGGCGATGAGCGGCCAGCCGTGGGAAAAGACGACGGGCTGGCCCGATCCCCAGTCCTTGTAGAAGATCTGCGTGCCGTCCTTGGCGGTGGCGAAGGGCATGACTGTTTTCCTTTCGAAAATGGTCCGGAGTTCGGCAGGAATCGAATTCAGTTCCCGAATCGGATTTCTCCAACGCCGCAAGCCAGCTTCGGACGTACAGGTGAGCCGACAGACAGGTCAGCAGCGCGGGGCGACCGGAGCGAGCACGTCGCCATCACCCTAACCGAGGGGCACCGCTTCAGCGCGTCGAGGAAACCTGAAATGCGACCGGAACCGTCTATGCGCAGGATGACCACGGTGCGATGCCGATGCAGGTTAGCGGGATAGTTTCATTACCGGGTACAAGGGCCGGCCAGTTCACAGGTCTGCTCGGCCTGCGGATTCCGGGACGGCCCCAAGCCCCTGCACGTCCGCGAGTGGTCGTGCGGCCAGTGCGGCACGGCGCACGACCGAGACCACAACGCAGCCCGCAATGTCCTCCTCGAAGGACGCCGTATCGTTGCCAGCGGACGCACGGAGACGCTAAACGCCTGTGGAGCGCTGGTAAGGCGGGCACACGTGCCCGCGCAGCGCGGTGAAGCAGGAAGCCCCCGAAAGGGTCAGCCGACCCAGGCCGGGATCCCTGGACTTTAGGCCAGGGAGCACGTCAACGTTTTCACCCAGCCAGCCACCGGCTCCACCGAATTGCGCCGCCTGTCCAGCAGCAGACCGCGCAGGTACACCGCGCCCCACCGCGGCTGATCAGCCCGCGCGAACGGCCCGAACATCTTCACCGCGAAACCCTCCAGATCACACCGGACCACACCCAACACACCCGCTCAACAGCACAGGCAATCACGCAGACACCCCACCGGCGAGTGAACCTGACCGAGCTCTACTCGGCGGACGTCGCGTACTCGCCCTCCTCATGCTGCTGACCAGTCTGTGATCCTCGGACCACACCGCCCGGCGGCCGGAAGTAGCCGACGGGCGGTGTGGTCGGGAGGGTTGGGTCAGGGGGTGATTCCCGCGGCGCGTACGACGGTCTGGGTCACGGTGTCGCCCTGGCTGTCGCGGGCCGTCACGCGGAGGGTGAGGTAGTCGGCCGAGGCCGGTGTGTGGAGGGCGACGCCCACCCTGCCGGCCCCCTTGTCGGTGAGGCGGGCGGTGGTCCAGGTGGTGCCGTCGTCATAGGACAGCTGGACCTTGGTGGTGTGCAGCGCGGCGCGGGGTCCGCCGTCGAGGTGGACCGGCGTGACGAACAGGGTTGTGCCGTCGGCCGCCTTGCCGTCGTCAGTGGTGGGCAGGGAGTAGTCGATCTGGATGAGGGGGAGTTGTTCGCTGTCCTCGCCGGTATGCGGGCGGGCCGAGGCGAAGGTCCACTCGGTGCGGGTGGCAATTGAGTAGGGGAAGGCGGCCGTGGGTGTGCGGGTCGCGTCGTGGACGAGGCGGTACGCGCCCTTCTTCGCGGGCACCGTGGTGTTGAGTCCGGCGCCGCCTTCGGCGAGCAGGGTGCCGTCGCGGTAGAGGCGAGTCCGTTCAGTGGTGTCGCCGCTACCGAAGGGATTCCAGTTGACGTGGTCGCCGCCGGAGTCGCCCCAGGCGGGCAGGGTCACGTCGATCTCGTCACCGGTGCGGACCGGCGCGGCGACGCTGCCGTTGATACGGGGGCGTACGACGGGGCCGAACCAGCCGACGTCCGTGGTGCGTCCCGCAGGATAGCGGAGCGGTCCGGACGCGCTGTAAGACAGAGACTGGAGTTCGCCCTCCTCGGCCCAGGAGAAGGAGCTGTCGGCGGTGACGTAGTCGGTGCGGTGCGCGCCGGCGGTGCTGAGCCGGTTGCTTCCGACCTGGTAGGTGGTCCAGGGGTGGATGTCGTAGCGGTTCTCGTACACCTCGCTGCCGGTGGGGTTGCGGAACGACGTTTCCACGCGGGCGAGTTGAGAGGTCCGGGGGGCGTAGACGAGATCGGCGGGTATGCGGTCCTTCCACGTGCGGACGAGGTCGTAGAGGTAGTCGGTGTCGGGCCTTGAGAGCGCCCGCAGCGGAACGCTCCCGGTGGCACTGGCGTCGACGTGGGCGAGGAGCTCCTCGCCCTCGGTGCGGGACAGGCCCGCCACCTCGATGGAGGATTTGATGATCGGCTCGCGCAGCCGTCCGTCGAGGTCGTTGACGAACAGCAGCAGCTTGACACCGGCCTTCTGCGCGGCCCTGATCTGGTTGTCGGCGGTGTCCTCGTCGTCGGAGTCCCAGGGGACGACGGCCGCCTTTCCGGCCGCGTCCACGCCCTCGTAGTCGTCCGGCAAGCCCTCACCGGGGTGGATGAGGTCGAGGTCGTAGTCGTCCTCGGGGAGCTTGGCCGAACCCGGCATGATCCACAGGTCGTCGAGGTTCTGTCCCCCCGAGGAGAGGGACAGCAGTGGCTCCTGGTCGCGCCAGCGGGCGGTCAGGTACTGCTCGCCGTCAAGAACGCGCGGAGTGGGCGCCGTCCACAAGCTGTCCCAGCCGTCGCCGATCAGGGTGCTGTCGACGACGGAGGTGCCGTCGTCGAACGCGCGGTAGTAGTCCAGGCGTTGGGAGAACGTCTCGGTCCTCTTCGGCGTGACCGCGGAGATCTTTCGCAGCTTCGTGCCATTGAAGACCAGGTCGGTGGCACCGGTGATGTCGACCTGCGGCAGAACCATGCGGGCGTATCCGGCCGAGGCCGCCCCGTGGGTGCCTTCGACCCGGAAGTCCGCGTAGACGGTGTAGCGGCCGGGTGGCAGGAGCTGGTCGGACTGCCCGCCGTCGAAGATGTAGTAGCCCGCGTACTCATCGCCTTCGCGGAAGAAGGTGAGGGCGCCGTAGGCGGGTTCGCCGGCGCGTCCGGTGATTGTGCTGCGTACGTGGAGAAGCTGCTGGCGGGTGCTGACGCCGAGCAGGGTACGGGTGAGCACCCTGCCGTCGGCGGACGCCGTCAGCCGGCCGGTCCAGCGCTGGAGTTCGCCGGCCGTGCGCAGGTCGGTGGTGACGGTGACGCTCGCCGTGCCGTGCGCGGGCACCTCCAGACGGTCGTTGGAGACGCCGAAGACGCCCGCGGGTACGCCGGGCGCGTCCACGGCGAGGGCCACGGTGACGGCCCGGCCGCCGGTGTTGGTCCAGGTCGCGGTCTTCTCGACGGTTCCCGTGACGTCGCTGGGCGAGTGGATGCCCGCGTCGAGGGTGCCGGTCGCGGTGAGGGTCGCCGTCGCTGCCGCCGCGGCGTCGACACGGCCGTTGCCGCCGTCGTCAGCGGAGATGTCCGCAGTGGCCTTGGCAGTGCTGACCAGGGCGTTCTTGATACGGCTGCCGCTCCAGTCCGGGTGGGCGGCGGCCACCAGGGCGGCGACGCCCGCGACGTGCGGGGTGGCCATCGAGGTGCCACTCAGACTGATGTAGGGCCCGGAACCCTCGCTGAAGTACTGCGAGCGGGCGGCCAGGATGCCGACACCGGGCGCCGTGATCTCCGGCTTGATGGCGTCATCGCCGTAGCGCGGGCCCCGGCTGGAGAAGTCGGCGATGGCATCGGTGGAGTCGACCGCGCCGACGGTCAGGGCGGCATCGGCCGTGCCAGGAGACCTGACGGTCTGCGCGCCGGGGCCGTCGTTGCCCGCGGCGATGGTGAACAGAGCGCCGGTCTCGGCGCTGAGTACGTCCACGGCCTGCGCGAGGACCGTCTGGCCGTCCGCGTTCTCGCTGCTGCCCAGGCTCATGCTGATGACGCGGGCGTGGACGTCGCGGGCGGCCCACTCCATGCCCGCGAGGATCCACGAGTCGTATCCCACGCCCTCGTCGGCCAGGACCTTCCCGACGTGCAGGTTCACGCCGGGCGCGACGCCCTTCTCCTTGCCACCGGAGGCCGTGCCGCTGCCGGCGATGGTGGACGCCACGTGCGTGCCGTGGCCGTTGCGATCGGTGACGTCCTGTCCGGGGACGAAGCTGGCACTGTCCTCGACGGCCTCCTTGAGGTCCGGGTGGTCAGGGTCGTAGCCCGTGTCGAGGACGGCCACGTCGACACCCTGTCCGGTGTTGCCGCCCTGCCAGACCTCGGGCGCGCCGATCTGGGCGACCGAGTCGGCCAGGGTGGCCTCGACACGGCCGTCGAGCCAGAGCTTGGCGACGCCGCCCGTGAAGGCTCCCTCACCAGCTGTCTGCCCGGAGGACACGGTGGGACGGATCGCGGTGAGTTTCTTCCACAGGGCACCTGAGGCGTCGCGGTCCTCGGCGAGCGCGACCCCGTTGACACTGGTGAGAGGACGGACGTCCGTGGCGTCACCGGGCAGGGCGGCGGCGCGCTTGCGCAGCGTGGCTGCGGGGGCGTCCGTTCCGCCGTACGTGACGATGAGCGGCAGCCGTTTTCGCGAGGCGTCGTCGTAGCCGTCGGCCACCAGCCGGGTGATGTCGAAGAGCCGTTCGTCCAAGGCGCCGGAGGCCAGGTACGGGCGCGCGGAGTCGGGATAGACGTAGGTGTCTCCACCGACGGTCAGCACCCGGGCGCCGGTGGGTTCGCCGTCGGCTCCCTGCACGGTGAGGGTGCCGGGCCCGACGCCCGCGCCGGGGATGACGGAGACCTTATCGCCCGTGATCAGGGTGACGACGGTCGTGGCAACGTTGTCGGAGGCGCGGGCGGTGGTGCCGCTCCGCGGTGTGTCTGCGAAGGCGGTCAGCTGCGGGGTCGCCGCCGTGACCAGGAGGGCTGCCGCGACGACGAGCGAGCGGCGCCTTCTTCGGGACTTTCGGTGTGTCAAAGGATTCCCTCGACTTGGATGGATGTTCAGGCCGACGGGAATCTATGCGTCCGATGTGGATCTCGGGAAGCCCCCGACAGCATTGGCAGCATCTTGGCAACAGCCTTGAAATGTAGTGCAGTTGCTCATACCGCCGCCCGCCGCTCTGGGAGCCGTTCACCGCCGTGACGGTCGTTGCGGCCGGCCACTTCACCTGTCGTCTCACGCTGGGATGAGGCTTCGTGCGCTGCGTGACACCGACGAAGCTGAACGTCGCAGGTGGTGTGCCACCCGTGCCGGACGAGACGGTCCTCATCGCCCGACCTGTGGTCGTTGTTGCGCCGTTGACATGCTCCTCGCCCCGAAGGGTGAGGATTCTGGCCTTCTCGGTTGGTTGCTGTGCCGCTACGCGGCACGGTTTCCGGTCGAGAATCCGTGGCTTCCTGTTTCTTCACGCTGTGCCAGAACAGGTTCTGGTCTTACCGCAGGCCGATGCCGCCAGCCCGGCGGCCTGTTTGACGTTGAGTGCGGCGTTGTGGTCCCGGTCGTGGACCGTGCCGCAGGCAGCGCAGGTCCACTCCCGGACGGACAGAGGTTGGGCATCCCTGACAGCGGAGGAACGGGCAGCCTTCAGGCCGGGGTGAAGCGAATCTGCTGGTGTGACGCGGCCCAGCGCCGGGCGAGCAGCGTGAACCAGCGCGCGGACATGCAGATCAGACGCGCACATCTATTCAAGGAGTTGAAATGAAAACGCCGGAAGCCAAGGCGGACTCGCGTGCCCATCCTCGATGGAGTCGGGCGCTGTTCGCTATTAGCGGCACTGCCGTCGTCCTGCTCGGCGTCACGGGATGCCAGCCAGGAGCAGTATTCACCGTCGATAACAAGACATCCGAAGCGCTCAGACTTTATACGAGCGTCTCCTCGCCTACCAGTTCCAAACCTGACGTGCGTCAGCTGATGGGTGTCGGACCGGGTAAGGATTCCGGCCCTGACATCAACAATATCCCCGGCCTGTATAGCAACAACTGCAGTAAAGACGTCAGCCTCATCGCCATCGGAGCCACCTCAGGCAAGAGGTACGTCTACGGCCCGCCCGTGTGCAAGGGCAAGACCTGGACCATCGACGACTCCACCCCCACTGCCCCGAGCACCGGTCAGTAGTACGCCAGAGCAGGAAGTCGTCAGTAGCGCCACTCAGAGCTTGTGGCGGCGCGGGAGCAGGCCGTGCAGCCATGTCACCGCTCTTCGGCGATGTCTCGTCGGACCTCAATGATCGGCAGCAACTGGCGTGGGGTGGGGCCGGAAGGCGTGGGGACGTCCTTGAGACGCTCGACGAGCCGTTCCAGGGCGGCGTGGCCGTCCTCGACGGCTGCTTGCTCTTCGTCGGTGAGCGGGATCGTGGCCCGCATGCGCTGGAGGTTGTCCTTCGCCTCCAGGAGCTGGGCCTTGCTGGACTTCTTGGGCGTGTAGAAGTCGCAGCGGGCGCAGGCCATGCGGTGCGGGCACTGCTCGAAGAACGTGTACGTGCAGTAGCCGTGCCCCAGCTCGAGTTCGAGCCCAGAGCGACAACCCCAACAGCGTGATCAGGACGACGCGTTAATCATCTGCAAGCTCTTAGCCAAGTTGACTCGGGTTGCGCAGGCCACGAACTGGCTCGTACAGCGGAAGTCGGCGGGTTCGCAGGCGTTTCGCGGTGCCGTTGCCTCTCTCTGCGAGCTGATCAAGAATCTCAAGTCCCTGTGTGGAGATCCGATGCGCGGAAGTGAATCTTCGCCGTTCCCGGAGAAGGCCGTGCAGCCGTATGAGGGAGGCGTAGAACTGCTCCGTGTCGGATCTGCGTTTCCTGTCGGTGCTGCGGTCCTCGGGGAACTCGAGCAGCGCACGAATGCTTAGGGTGAACGCTTCGTCCGCCAGCGGCACCGCGCTGTCCCAGTCCTCCATCGCCGCGTATGTGTCGGCAAGGTACCCGAGCCCTCGCAGCAGTTCGGCCGCACGGACGTCAGCCGCATGTGCGGTATCCGCTGTTCTACGCAGGTCGACGCACTCCGCCAGCATCGGGAGCGCATCGGAGTACAGGCCTGCGGCGGCGAGGGCGAGGCCGGCACCCGCCAGTGTTCCCGACAGGTCGCTGTCCGCGTCCGTGCCGGGCTGCCCACGAAGCCGCCGCGCGGTGTTCACGGCTTGGCAGGCCGTCTCCTTGACCCTGCGCTCGGCCCCAGCCATGGAATAGAGGCGCGCCGCGTTGATGTACGCGCCCGCGAGGTCCTGGCCGTAGCGGCGGAAGTCCGATGCGGCGAGACGCTGGACGATGGAGAGGCGTTCAGCTTCGGCGATCAGGGCTCGCTGCCGGAGCCCCGCCGAGACCAGCCTCGAAGCCAGCGCGGCAAGAGCACTCGCCACGTGGCGCCACCGGGTTCCATGCTCCTTCTCCGCCAGCTCTCTGAAGATGGCCACCCCTTCCTCGGTCGGATTGACAGCTCCGAAGGCATAACCGGCCGAGCTCAGACGGGATCCGAGCACGATGAGCGCCCTGGCCCGCGCCGCTTCGTTCTCGGACGTCGGGTCCAGTTCCGCGATCCTTTGGCGCAGACGAACGATCTCCTTCTGTGTGTCGACGATCTCTTCCCGGATCATCCCGTGGCCGAGGCTTGTTTCTGCGACCAGCGTCGCGCTCAACTCCGGTCCGTAGCTTGGGAAATCGACGTCAAGCAATGAGCGGCAGAGGGACTCCGCGTCCCGCAACGCGTCCATCGCCTGGGTCTCCCTGCCCAGCTTCTTGAGGTTGGACGCCAGCGCCCGCAAGGCCCCGACCTTCTCGGCTTCGGGGCGTTCTCCGGTGGCGGCGGCTTCCATGCGTGCTTGGTGAAGGGTTTCGAGGGCTGTGATCAGCTGGTCACCATCGACGTACGGACGCAATACAGTGAACGACTCCTGCATCTTCTGAGCGGCCTGAGCCCGTGTCCGGGGATCGTCGATCTCTTCCAGCCTTCGTAGCAGGGCCAACTGAGCGGTGGCATACCTCTTGGCGTCCTCGCCCCTGCCCAGGACGGCGCTCAACCTCGACAGCTTCGGAAGCGTGTCGGCAAGCATCCCGATGCGCCACGCGGGATCCTCGCCGGAGTCGGCCTCGACGATCTCCCTCGCCTCATCGAGGATGCCGATCGAGTCCCACTCCCGCGCGCCGTCCTTGAGCCGTTCGGCAGTCTGCAGGAGTTGCTCCGCCAGCAGGCGCGTCGGCGGCGGACCTCCCGCCGTGGCATTTTCGCGTACGGCCGAGAGCGCCTCGACGCTGGTGTCGGCGGCCTCGGAACGGCGGCCGATCTTGGACAACCGAATCGCCAACCGGTTCAGCAGGTCGGCGACGGACGGACCGTCGCTCTCCCTGGCAGAGTCGATCGCCTTCCGCCACAACGTGATCCCGGCGTCCTGCAGTACCACGCTGCGCACGGGGATGGACTCCGCCAGTTCCAACATCGCCGCACGGTCGTGGGCGTCGCCTTCGCTCATCCCCGCCGTGACCTTGAGGAACACGTCCTGCAGAGGCCCCTCGGAACGCTCGACGACGGAAACCAGCGAGCGCAGCATGCCCACTGGTGCGCTGCGCAGAACCTGTTCGATGAAGACGATCAATCGTGTGTCACCGGTGCAGGCACGATCCAGGATGAGCCACGCCCGCTCTGCCGATTCCGGGGGCACGATGGCCAGCGATTCGAGCATCGTGGGGCAGTCGACGAGTGTGTCCGAAACCAACTGCTCGAGCAGCAGGTCGGGTTGGAGGATCTCTGTGTCGTAGGCAACCCCTGTCGTGTCCGCCGTGGGGAAGAAGCTCAACGCCCAGCGCGCCACTGTATGCAACCGTTCCGCGGACGCGTCGGCGAGATCCGGGATGGTCCTAAGCAACTGAGCGGTGTGGACCTCCTTCTGAGCCCCGAACAGGGCCACCGACGTCACCACGCGTCTGAGCAGTTCGTCGTCGATGGACAGACCGGCTGCCGCCGAACTGCGGCTCCAGTACGAGGACTCACGGTCGAGCACACTCCGCACGATGACCCGGCGCGTGTCTTCGTCCCCGACGCCGTGGCGGACCGTGCTGTCGTTGTCCAGTACCTGCAGCAGGGCCGACATGTGCAGCACGAGGATGGGCTGCGTCCCCATCTGCGGCATTCGCGCCGCGGACACAGAGGCAGCGGCACCGAGCCGGGCGGCGAAGGCGGCAGCGGCAGAGGCGTGGGCGTCGCGGCGGGCTTCCCGGGTCACGACGAGCGGGGCGAGGTCTGCCTGCACCACCGGGATGTGACTGGCCGCCTCCCGGATCCGACGTGACCACGTCTTACGGTTGCGTGCGAGAACCAGCAGACGGGTGGGAGGCGCTGTCCCCTCGGGTGCGTCCAGTCGGCTCAGCAACTCATGCAGGCCGGTATGAGTGTCCCCGTAGTCCAGCACGGCCAGTACCGGATCGCCTCGTTCCCTCAGCCGGTCCAGGACCTTCGGGCTGCCGTCACCCGACAGAAACCCCGCAGTCCAGCCCTGCCGCGCCATGGCGTCGCACAGCTCGGCCGCCAGGCGCGTCTTGCCTGCCCCGGCCTGGCCGGCCAGCAACCGGACCGCCGCCTGTTCCCCCGACGTGCACCATGCCATCAGCTCATCGAGTTCGGACTTCCGCCCCAAGAACGGCACGACTCCGTACTCAGGCCGCAGCAGCACGCTGGGTCGAACGTCACGCGAGGTCGTGAGCGACCGATACGCGGACCTGAACTCCGCTCCGGTCTGGGCGTACAGGGCATCCTGCCGAACGGCGAACCACCGCTCGTGCTGGACTCCCGCAGGCTCTTTCGCGGGCCATATGTGTCCGACGAAGGCGTCGAGGGCACGCCCGACGGGAACAGCCCAGCCGCCGAGATCGGACTGCGCGTCACGGGTGCGGGTCAGCATGGCGCACACTCGTCCAGTGCGCTCGTTCAGTACGGGGGCTCCGCTCATCCCGCCGGAGATGCGGCCGTCCCGCAACTGTAGGCGCCAGGCGTCTTCCCTGGTGTCGTCGCCGTCATCCTCGCCGTCTGCCCAATCGGTGTCCAGGAAGCCACCCTCGTACCGCAGCGACGCGGGAATGAGACGCGGCCGTCCTCTGCGCTCGAAGGTATCCGCCCATCCGGCCGTGTACAGCCGATCAGGTTCCGGATACAGCACGGGCTCGGCGTCCTGGCACGAGACCCAGGGGTGGTCGTCGGCCGCGAAGCCGAGCAGCGCCGCGTCGGGGAACGGGTAAGGATCGGTTATCCGGTCCTGCTTCGGCTCGCACCGGCACTGCTCGACGCTCAGTCGGCGGTCGCGTAGTCGCAGAGTGATCCGGTCCGGCTGTCCGGCCGCCACCGCGACGACGTGTGCGCATGTCAGCGCGCGGCCCGGCGCCACGAAGAAGGCGGTGCCGCGCGGTGATCCATCGACCAGCACCTGAGCTGTGCATTCGGCGAGCAGTCGGTGCAGCCCTCTTGGGCCGCCTTCTCTCACGGTCATTTTTCAGTCCCACCAGCCGTTACTCGGCCGGAGCCTCCCAGCCGAGGCGCACCGTGAACGCCGCGGTCCCTCCGGCCTTCGTGATCAGGCCGAGCAGCTTGCCGCCCTCCACCGTGAGTGAGAGCCCGAACTCCACCTCGACCGTGTCGGGTGTCGCATTGCGGACGGCTTCTCGCACCATGTCCGCCACCCCGGAGAGCGCGTCCTGAACGGCGTCGAAGCGGAACACGTCCGCGAAGCCGACATCCTGCGCGCCGCCCCCCGCCTCCGTGACCGCGTGTACCTTGACCACTGCACCGTTCGGCAGCGTCGCGTCCACCAAGGCCAGTGCGTCGTCCTGCATGTAGGCTCCCCGTCCGCGTGTCAGAGAGGCCATGGTAGTTGCGGACGGGGGCCCGTCGGCTAGCGCATGTCTCTTTGATGGATTGGTGAGTTGATCGGATGTGCGTGTCCGATTAGTGATCACCGATGCGATGTGGGACCGGATCGAGCCGCTGATGCCAGCGGATCCGGTCCGCAGGTGGTGATGGGCCGACCACCGACGCACTCTTGAGGCCATCGCGTGGAAGTATCGCACCAACTCGCCCTGGCGGGACCTTCCCGACGAGCTCGGCTCGTTCCGGACCGCTCACAAGAGGCTGATCAGATGGGCCTTGACGGCACGTGGGAGATGCTCCTCGCCGCCGTCCTGGCGGCGGCGGACACCGACGACGACATCGACTGGACGGTGTCGGTGGACTCCACGGTCGTCCGGGCCCACCAGCACGCCGCCGGAGCACTCAAAAGGGGGCGGTCCATTTCCGCGAGCTCGCCGATCACGCGCTCGGACGCTCCCGCGGCGGGCTGAGCGCCAAGGTCCACTTGGCCTCAGACGGCCGCGTACGGCCCCTCGCCTTCACCGGCACCGCAGGCCAGGCAGGCGATGCACCCGCCTTCGAGACAGTGAAGTCCCGCATTCGCGTGCCCCGAAGTGGGCCGGACAGGCCACGGACCCTACCTCTCCTTGTCCTGGCCGACCGCGCGTACTCATCCCGCGCCATCCGCAGCCACCTGCGACGCCGGGCCATCCGTGCCGTCATCCCACAGCCCTCCGAACAAGTCGGCCACCGCCTGCGGCGAGGCCGACTCGGCGGCCGTCCGCCCGGATTCGACGCGGATGCCTACAAGCAGCGCAACACCGTCGAGCGGCACATCAACCGCCTCAAACAGTGGCGCGGCCTGGCCACACGAACCGACAAACTCGCGATCGCCTACCAGGCCGCACTCCACCTCGCGGGCATCCTCATCTGGACCCGCCGCTGACCAAAGAGACAGAACCTAAAGAGTGTTGCAGAAGGCCGTGTTTTGGCAGGCCAGAGGGCGATCATGGCTGTTCTGATCACGTGGCCAGGGCGAGGTTGTGCCTGTGGGCGACAGCTTGGACTGCGTGGTGGAGGCCGCCGCCGTGCTGTCGGCAATCGCGGAGGATCTTGTAGTTCTTCAGCCGGCCGATCGCATGCGCGACCCGCGCACGGACCCGGCGATGCTCCGCGTTGTCGGCTTCCTCGCCGGCCAGGAGGGCCCGGCCGGGTCGTTTGCGGTGCGGGACGACCAGGCCGGTGTTGATGTAGGCGCCGTCGCCGAGCACGGTGACGCCCTGGCACTGCTGCCGCAGACCGGAGTCACGCCATACATGGGCGTCGGCCCTGTTGCCCGGATCCGGGCGGGCGGTGGCTACGACCGGGCGGGTGTCCGCATCGATGATGACCTGCACGTTCACGGAGAACCGGTAGTTGCGGCTCGAGGCGCCGACCTTGCGGTCACGGAACGGGACCAGCGTGCCGTCCACGATCCACAGCCGGTCCGCGGCATCAACGGGCCGTGCGGCCGGCTCGAGTGCAAGGAGGGGCCGCAGCCGCTGGATGACCCTGCACACCGTGGCAGGCGGAAACCCCGAAGAGCGGCGCGAGCTGCCGCATGGTGAGGTTCGTGCGGTAGTAGACAGCCACCAGCAGCACCCGGTCGGCCAGCGGCAGACACCACGGCCTCCCGATGCGCGGCCCGCCGCCACCCCGCTCCCGCACCACCTTCACCAACCGCTCGAACTGCCTCATCCGCAGCCCCGTGAACGTCTCCATCCACAACGGATCAGCCGTCAACACCCCACGCATACAAGGGAAATGCCCTGCTCACGGCCTTCTGCAACACGCTTTAGTCGAGGCCGAGCAGGGCGGGATTCTTTCGGTGGTGGGGGGTGTGGCCCGGGCGTTTCCCTGGTTGTGTGGTGGCGCCCGGGCCGTGCCCGGGTGGCAGTGTCACCCGGCTTGGTGTGTGAAGCGGTTGGGCAAGATGCGGTTTAGTAGACGGTGGGCGCGGGGAGCCAGGGGTTGGTGGTCGTGCCCATGGCGCGCAGCAGCTGGGCGCGCCCGGTGGGGCTGGCGTTGTCTGATCCGACCGTGAAGCCCGCCTCCGTGGGGTGGGTGTTCCAGCGGCCCTGGACAATCAGCCAGGAGGTGCGCTGCGGGACGGCGAACGTCTGGCAGGTTCCTTCCGGCACGTTCTGGGTCACTCCCGAGACGCCGTCGTCGTCGGTGCGGAAGACGATGTAGGAGGCGTAGTTGCCGTTCGAGCACAGCTCGACGTGGCCCGTGCCGATCGTGGCGGAAGCGTTGGTGGAGGCAGCCATTACGGCGGCGAGCGCAAGCCCGACGCCGGCTGCGCCCAGTGCAGTGCGCCGGGTCTTGTTCGACGATGTCATGTGAACTTCCATTCTGGTTTGCGGGCGTCAGATGTGACGCCGGAGGCAGAGGCACGCCGGGCGGATTCGGTGCGGCGGCCTGGACGGTGAGCATGATCCATGTTTGTGGAACGTTTGTTGACGCATGCTGTGTGCAACGGAATGTGTCGCATGCTGTGCTGCCACGTGTGCGGTGCATGCTACCGGTGTCTGGCTACCGATCAAGACCGTTCCCTGCAACCCCAGTTGGCAGTTGAGCTGGGCATGAGGAGTGAACGGTGGCGATGGATCGTTCCGGCCAGCTCATCGCACACGTATGACATCCTCGCACTTGGCGAGGAACACACTTGAGGTTTCCCGGAGCTTCCCGTGCCACGTACGCAAAGTATGCACATCACACACAGGAAAGGCGTCGTACATCACGGTGGTGCCAGGACGATCGAGGTCGCAGAGACGGAAAAACTGTGAGGCTGGCCTCCATGAGCGTCAATCATGCTTCGGCTGACTGTTCTCCTGGCAGCGACAGAGGCTGGCTACAGGGCAGCAGCCCTGTGGTGGCGCCAGGTTCGCCAGGTCCTGGTACCGGTCGATGAGCATCGAACCCGGCAGTGATCTTCTTCCTGCGGTCCGTCTCGTCCGGGTGGTACCTGCCTCGGCACCCCTCATGGTGGGTGTGGAAGCGGGCCCGTACAGGCCGGCGGCTCTCTTGGATCACGAAGTCGTGACGGGGGAAGCCGGTAGAGGGTCAGGGCTTCCAGGTCCGCAGGAGGACGGAGATCTGCGAAGTGGTGCAGCGGGGGTTGCTCAGCTCGTGGGCGAGCGCTTTCAGTTGTTCGCGGGTGGGAGCGACAAAGATGCTCGACGCCCGAGGTACATGCCGGTGACGGCACAGGCCACGGTGAGGTTGGAGCGCTCCAGCCAGCGACACCGGCCGAGCGTATGGACCAAGGCGGCAGCCCGCACGTACAAGCCGCCGTCGACTGGATTGTTGAAGAGTTCGCCCCGCTGGCGGGCGACGGCCGCGATGGGCACGCCGTAGTCGTCCGTGCTTGGATCGCAGTGCCCGGCGCGCTCGGCGACTTCGAGGATCCAGGCCTCACCGACGTGCACGATCACGCCGCGGATCCCGGCAGGTGCGTCCCGTCATACGGTGCACCGAGCCGACGCTCCAGGTCGTCGAGGAAGCCGCCGTACTGGTCGAGGAGGCGCTGCGCGGCCTCGACGCCGGCCGCCCGAACCCCGGTGGGGTCTTCCTGGATGAGTCGTTCGATTTGACTTGCTGTCCAAGGCGGCCCGGTACGGGCGGACCCTGGTCAGGATCAGCTCGTGGCCGTCAGGAGGAATCTCGAGCGCGCATACGCCTCGGTATGAGGAACGTATCCGTCGTCCCGACGTGTCCGGCCCAGCCCGCTCGACGTGCGTGTACCCCGTCGGCACCACTCGCTGACTTCGCAGGCCGGACCGCTGCCCCTGCGTGTCAGGCCGCATTGGACGGGCGAGCCGACCGCCAGTCGGTCGTGAAACCGATGGGCCGTCGGCATGTCAGCCGCCCCACGGTCAGTGAGCGGGCTGATCGGCCTGTCGCCCGCTCCTCGCCGGATCCGGCTGACCGGTCACTCCTGGGTCCTGTTCTGCGGACGCTGCCCTGGCCAACGCTTCGGGCTCCAGCAGAAGGCATGCGGCTCCGGCTGGGTTGACGAGCAGCCGCTGCTCGGGTTCCAGCAGTGCCAGCAACTGACTGACCTGCGAAGCGTCGTACCCGAGCCGACCCAGGCTGGGAATCTGTCCGGCCGAGGTATACACCGCCAGCGCCGGGATGCCGTCCGGAGTGGAGGCCACCAGCGGACGTCCCGCCGGGTCGAGCGGGAAGGCCACCTCGGCGACGGAGAGTAGCCGCATCACCTCTTCGCCGGGACCGTAACCCGTGACCGCCAACTGGAGGGCCTCGTCGATCTCGTCGGTGGGCTCCGGCCAGCCGCGCGCTACCGGCGAAGGCCGATGCGCCTCATTGGCCCGCCACTCTTCGATCTCGCCATCGACGCCGGATCGCACCTCCCCCATCACCGCCCACGACGGTGGGACCCCTGTCTCGCTCCAGCCGGGATCCACCATGGCCAGCCAGTGCTCGGGAGCCAGCCGGGCAGCTGTCCGCAGCTGGTTGGGTATCTCTGGAGCACCCTGCAGACCGGGGCGCGCTGCCACTTCGTCCTCTTGCCCCGCCGGAGTCCCGGCGGCACTGGCACCGTTCGTGTTCATTCTTCTCTTCACCGTCCTAGTACGTGTGCATCGTCATTACGTTCCCATTCGGCGCATGGCAGCAGTCTCCCTGTCAGGCGCGGCTTGGGCGGAAGGCCGGCCAGCGCCCGGGGCGGCGCCGGCGCCGCCCCGCACACGGGTAGCTGGACAACTCCATGAACCCAGGCAGTGCCTGTCCGGCCGACACCGGTCGCTCACTGCGATGCCGTACTTCCAGCACCGCAATGGCCGTGTGTACTTCCGTGTGTGTACGCCTCTCCCCGCGTCACCGCCGCCGACGGGGACGGAACACCAGCCACTGTCCAGGATGGCCATCGGCGTCGTCCGTCACGTCGAGCATCACCGTGGTTATTCCGGTCGGAGCGTATACGACGCGGCCCGTCTCATCCGCGACCAATTGCGCTATGTTCCCGTCCGGTGCTGTGCTCCGGCCTCCTGCTTCACACACCACAAGGACAATCGCGTGGTTTGCGGGCCGGTTCGACACGCTGGGGCGGCGACTCAGGATGCGGCCCAACCTCGCACCGTCCACCACACGTTTCTCGCCGGACCGCATTACCAGGTGCACTTCCTTGTGGTTTCCGTGAGCCCCGAACTCATAGATGTTCCGGCTCTGCGCCCAGGGCAGAGGCCGTTCCGTACCAGGAACCTGCGCTATCGATCCGTTGGGCAACTCCCGCGCCGAACGATAGGTTTCCAGGATCTGTCCGGAGACACTTTGTCGAGTCGCTTCATCATCTGCCCAGGCCTTACGAGGCAGACTGACACGCCCCATCGGTCTGCCCTGCCGATCGACGATGGTCTGGAACAATAGGCCGTCCGTCCCGAACAGCCGCCCGTCGAGCGCGGTCAGGAACTCGGGCCGCGGTGGCATCACGGTGGCACGCTCATGCACCGAGGCGGGCCCGAGATCGTCCGGCAGACTGAGCACCCAGTTCCCGGCCGGCACCGTCCTGCCATCGTCGAACGTCGAGGTAATGACCGTGTTCGGTGAATCCTTCCCGGGATAGAACCGCAGTTCCCCGCTGTGTGCCCACACCGCGCGACCGGTCCGGGCCGCGACCAACCGCGGCAGCTCCAACCCGCCCGCCGCCCCCTCGGACAGGAGCAGGACGACCGGAGCGTCAGCGGGAAGAGACGACACATCACGCCGGGTAGAAAGGTAGTTCGCGAACATCTCCGGCGTCATTCCGGTCTCGCCGCCCTCCGTGTGCACCCAAAGCAGCTCCGGCGTGCCGACGAGCACTGCGAAATAGGGCTCATGGAGCGGAGTATGCAAAGACCAGGGCGCCGCCCACGGATGTACGCGCTCGTCTGCCGTGTCCGGAATTCGCTCCGCGACGTAGACCTCCCGAGTACTGAGCACCAAGCTCTGCGCGCCAGTGCCGGAGAAATCACGGCCGACGGTCAGTCCAGACGTTGCGGACACGATGAGACCGGCAGAGTGACGCGCCGAGGGCACGCTGACGTCCCCGACCCCGATACCGCCGAACTCGATCCCGTGATCAGGGACACCACGGAAAGGAATGCTGCTGGCCAGGCGGGAGCGCCCGGGGCCGAGAGCGGGGGCACTGATCACACCGAGAGGCCCGCCGTGGGCGTCACTCACATCACGTTCCTTCTCGGGGACGCGATGATCCGGGGTCTCTCGGGGACTCCTGACGATCGGCCGGGCCTCGAAGTCGACGATGACACCCCCGCGGACGGAAGCCGTGACACTGATCCCGTTGGCGAAGTCGACTTCCACAAGAACCGGCTTGTCGGGTTCCGTCACATTCAGCCGACGCAGTCGTGCTCTGACACCGACCAAAACCGTCTCGGCCAGGTCAGCCGGATTCCAGTCGCCCAGCACCTGTGCCTTGCGGGGCAAGTCGTCCAGGGCCTGGGCGGAGAAAGCGCCGGTACTGACGAGTCTGCTGAGCGTCGCCTCGTCCCGCTGCGCGGGTGAGAGCCAGGGAACAGCCGGGACGGCATGGTGGTCATCCTCTTCCAGAGTCGATCCGCGCAGCGCTTCGGCCGGGTTCTCCGCCAGTTTCAGAGCGCGCTGGAACTCGTCCGGGTTCGTGCCGGGCTCCAAGGTCCAGTCCCACGCGCCGTAGTCGTCGCCAGTCGGGCCGGGAAGACGGGACAGAAGTTCCTCGACGCTCGCCGGCAGTCCCAGCAGAGCGGCTATGTTCCGTTTGGCGTTCGGGCTGTACAGGCGTGCTGTGTCGATGTCGTAAGTTCCTGTTCCGGAGGGGACGACGACGTCGACGAGGATCCGGACCAGCGGTTGTCCGGGCCGGTGGGGCAGGAGTCCGAAGTCCTCGGCCGCCGCGCGGAGGAGGACTTCGTCGGCCGCGAGGCTGGTCGAACCCGTGATCGTCACTTTCCTGGTCAGGGTGAGGCCCACCTGGCCGTTCCGGAAGACGGACCAGTGGACATCGACGGCGGAATCCTGGCCGTCTTCACCGCCGAGTACGACAGATGTGCCGGACGTGGAGGCCAGTGGCGGTCGTGACGGCCAGTGGGTCGGGAACTGTTCCAGAGCGGGACGGAATGCCGTGTGCTGGTGGTCGCGCACGATGCCTTCGATCACCACCCACCCGTCCACACCCAGCCAACGGTACGAACCGTCTCCGCGGTCCAGAACTCTGCCCTGCCGCACCGCGAAGGTGTGGGCCCGCTGGACGGATCCGCGGATGTCCCGGGCACTCCAGTTCTCGGGGAAAAGTACGGTCGTCCCGTCGGCGTGCGGCATCCATCGGCTCTCCAGGTACGACTCCGGGCTGAACGGTTCGGAGTCCGGGTGCAGAAATCGCACGGTCGCCGTGTAAGTGCCGTTGGGATGTGCGATTTCCTTGTTCACTTCAAGACCGTGGACGTACACACCCGCACGCTCGGGCCAGTGGTAGGCGCCGGTACGAGTACGCCGGTCGCCCAGGAAGGCGACGTCCTCCGCCCTGTGGGTAAAGGAGGGCTCAGGCGTGACCACCGGTTGCGGAGCCACCCAGAACAGTGGTGCCTCCAGTCCGGTCTGGTCCTCCGACGGACGCACGCCGGTGAACTCAGCGCCCGAAATCTCCCCCTCGAACCTGACGCCCGCATACGTACCCACCCAGTGGTGGACTGCCTCCCGGCCCTCGACCGGTCTCACCGCGTCCTTTCGCCGGGCCTCCGCGTAGGCCTGTTGCATGGCGTAGACCGCGAACTCCAGGGACCAGTGCTTCGGAAGCTGAACCGTGCCCGGATCCGTGGTTCCGCGGCGCCCGACCTCGGCCAAAGTCTCCGCCGACAGGCTGTTCGCTCCTTCCAGACCGTCCTCGGGACGATACGGAAGGGCATCGGCCACATCGCCCACTCCGGCGAGCCACGACGTCTCCCTCCGGGCAGGCTCGTGCTGCAGATGGTCCGCCTCGGCGAACCGGGCGCGGTAGGTCCCGTTCGCTGCCGGTGGCCCCTGCCATACCGGGCGCGCCGAACCGGAGGGGGCCGTCACCGAAAGGTGACCGCCTCTGCCGCTGCGGCCGTACAGGGCTGCCTCCAGCACCTCAGCGGAGAACACGGCTCGCTCCGGCAGCCCGGCGTGCCCTGCCCTGCCCGGTTCAGCAGGCTCCCTGCCGAGCGCTCGCTCAGCTGCGGCACCCAGGTTCCGCAGATAACGAGGTGCCACATACAACGGCCCTCGCGCAGTCGGCTCATCCATGCGGCTTCCGTCGATCGGGAAGGGGCGGCCGGGAACCGCTATATGAGAACCCATCACACCGCCGTCACCATAGACCGGCCAGCGACCAGGCCGATCCTCACGGTACTCGTCCGGCTGGCCGAACCAGTGCCCCGCCTCATGGGCGAGCGTCCCAATGAACCCTCGCTTGGCAAACTCCGGAATGGAGAACCCCTCGTCATGGATTCTGAAGGAACGCTGCGACACGACGACCTGCTTATGCGCCGATTCCGGATCTGTCAGTTCGAAGTCCAGGCGCAGCAACGACCCGTCCGGCAGCCTCATCCCGGAATTCCATACCGCATCGAGCTCACGGGACAAGCGCTGCGCAATCATGTCCCTCTCGCTGTCGGATACCGGCCGAGGGTCGCTGGGATCGTTCCGCCAGGCAACGCGCACCAGGAAGCGTGTCACCGTCTCTCCGTCCTGGCGCCGATATCTCTGCACCAGGAAACGGCGGCGACGGAGGGTGGTCGACCTGTGTACTGGGGTCGTCACCGTGGTCTCGGCTTCCCCGAGCAGTTCCGCGCCCGCGACGGTGACCACAGGTTCGGCGATTCGATCCGCGATGCTGTACGCCAGTTCAGCCAGCGGCCGATCCGCTGTCTTCCCCAGTAGACCCGCACCGTCAAGTACGCGGAGTAGGTGGTCGCCGCGCACCGGCAGAAGCGGCCAGTGCATGGTTGCGAGTTTCTCATTGACCGCTCGCAGCAGGTCTGGAGAGACATCCGCGCCCCCAGTCACATTCACATCGGCTGAACCCTTTTCACGGGCAGTAGCCTGGGCTGGTTCTCCGTGCACGGTGAAGCGCGTGAGATCCTCGAACGTTTCTATCACACGCCTGGACTGAATCTTTCGCGGAACCCATCTGATTTCAGTGGGAAGCCGCGAATAAGCGTATCTGACCTGGGCGATGGACAAGGGCGGGCGCCGCTGTTCGGATCGCAGCGAGTTCACCGATTTCGTCAAGAACGCCATGTCCAAGGCCGAAACAGCAGGCTCTGCCGCGGCCCGTCGCCTCGGCGGACCACCGAGTTCGCCGTACATCCTCATCAGTTCCGGCGGAACATCTCTGCCATAAACCAGAAAGGTGAAGACATCCGCGACCAGCCCGGCCGGATCCTCCGTCGGCGACCTGAATTCGGACCGCGCAATGTCAAGGGCATGCGGCGTAAGATTCGCGGCTATCATGTCAACGTATTTCGACGTATCCGTTTCATAGTGCAGCATCCGTCCCAGTGCACGCACAATGTGACCCACACCTGGATCATGGGAAATATCGTCGAATTCCGGGACGGGTTCACTCTTCAGAGTGGCACTCCACGAGAAAGGAGGCATCGCCAGGTTCACCATGAGCCTTCTCGGCGGGAAAGCTGTGGCGAAATCTTCGAACGAACCGTCTTTCACTCCGACGGTCATGGAACTTTCCACGGTGAGGTTCTTGGCATATTTCGGCGCAATGACGGAGAAGTCTGGAACATCAAATCCTCCCGCCTTGACCAGGAAAATAGCCCGCGCGATCCGGCGTTCGCGCAGCTCAGTATTTTTGACGGCTTCCGTCGGGTCGTATTGGATGCGAACAGTTGTCCCGTCGATCACCAGTTCCTTCTCGCTGGCGAAAAGCGATGCATTGGAGTCGTAGGGGATTCCTTTATTCTCCCGATTCAGATAGGACATGAGTTCCGGGTAGCGAGTCAGCAGTGATTCGTTCTCGACACGCTTCAGGTGATCATTGAGTGATCCATCGGTTATCTCGCCGCGGACTTCGACACTTCCGAGGGACGTCCGCAGTTCCTCGATCATTTCCGTGAAAAGTGCGTCCAGCTCACCGACCAGATGCTGTCGTCCTTCTGCGGACAGGTTTCCGTCCGCATCACGGCCGTGGGCGAAGACCGTCACGAGAAGCTCGCCGAGCGAAGGCGGCAGCATCTCTATGTTCTCTCGCTCCAGGTAACGCGCAACGTCGGGATGAAGCTCTCTGTACTGAGCGGACTGCCGCTCGGTCAGCTTCAGGCCGTCGTGGGACACGTCGGACTCATCGGAATGGCTGCTGTGAGTCTCTGACCACGTGGGCAATTCCCACAGCGGTTCCCACGGCGGCTGGACACTCTCGTCTCCACCACGGTCCTCGCGTGCACTGCTGAGGGGTTCGGCAAACACCGCAGGCGACGTCGAAAAGCCAACGTGCGCCTCCGTTGGCCTCCCCGCAACGGCTAGCTTGTCCGCAGCCGCAGCCGCAGTCGTCGCCGGGCCGCCATGAGCGCCCGCGGACGCCTCCGAGTTCCCTGCGCCACCAGCATCTGGCTGGGTATGAAGCGGAGGAGCGACCACGCGGCTGCTGGCGTACTGCCGCCAGTCCCGACGAAGGTTCGGGCGGAACTGCAGCCACTCGCCGATGTAGCCGTCGGGGGTGTCATCCACGTTGAAGTCGGTCCGGACCAATCCGGTCGGCGCGTACACCGTGCGTCCCGTCTCGTTCGCCACCTGCTCCGCAATGTTCCCGTCGGGCGCTGCGGTCAGACCGCCGGCTGAGCACACCATCAGCACGATGGGATCCGTCGGCGGACGCCGTACCAAGCTGCGTCGGCGCTTGAGAAACCCCCCCAGGGTGGTGCCGCTGACCAACCCCTCGCCGGCACGACCGCGGTGCAGCTTGACTTCCGTCTCGTTGCCATGCGCGATGAAGTAATAGGGCGACGCGTTCGGCGTCTCCGCCTGCCATGGAAGACGGAGCGGCGCAAAGCGACGATAGTACTGTTCACCGACCATGCCGCCGGTGTTGTAGAACCTCGCCAGAGGCAACGGGCGTCGCCGCGTGAAGCTTTCGTCCTCGGCCCAGCCCGGGTTGTCAAGGGACGCCCTGCCAATGGGCCGGTTCCGGTGGTCGACGACGGTGTAGTGCACAACAGAACCGCTGGAGAACAGGCGCCCGTCGAGTCCGGGGATCCATTCCGCCGAGACCTGGCCAGACATCACCCCGCCATCGGGCACGGGCTGCGCAGCAGGCCTTAGATCTTCCGGGAGGCTCAAGATCCACTGGCCTTCGGGCCGTGCCGCGTCACCTCCGGCGACCACGATGCGCGATGCCTGCTGTTCTGATAGCACGCCCACGTTTCCGGAGTGCGTCCAAACCTGCCGCCCCGTCCACGCCGCCACTGACCGGGGCAGCGTCAGATCCGCGCCACCTCCTCCCGCAAGCAGAAGCACGATCGGAGCAGCCGGACGTATCTGCTGCGCGTGTGCGGCGAGGTGTGCAGCAAAGCGAGCGGCGAACTCGGCATGGTTCATATCGGCAGTACCCCCGTCCGCCGTCAGCACGCGCAACCCCTGCTGTGTGCCATCGAGCAGGACGACGTACGGGAGAAGGAGCGTGGAAACATGCCACGGCGCTACCACGCTTTCCCAAGTGAATCCGCCTTGCGAGCGTTCCTGTCTCGCTATGTGGAAATGAGCGACGTCGAGCGATCCTAGGGCGGCTCCTTGCACCCGGTAGTCGTGCCCGAGCAATCTGCCCTCAGTATCGACCAACCGCGTACCGGACAGGTGCGGACCGGGCTCCTGAGTCCGAGCAGAATTGGCCCTGCTGCTGAGAGCCGCGCCTGGGGTCGGCACCTCGACTGCGGACAGACGGGCAGGGCCTGCGTGGGCCATTGAGGTCGACGCACGTGTCTGCCCAGTCTCGCGGGACGTTTCAGCCGCGTCGAACATCATCGCCTGGTAGGCGGAAGACCGAACAGCGTCCCGGCGCAAATTGCCGCTCGAGTGTGCAGGAGCTGATTGCAAAGAAGGATTTTCATTTCCAAAAGCCTGCCTCCCGTCCGGACGCGTCCGGCGGGGGTAGAAAACCAGCCACTGGCCAGGGTTGCCGTCGGCGTCATCCATCAGATCGAAGTAAATGTCCGCCATCCCAGACGGCGCATAAACAACTCGCCCGGTCTCATTCGCGACCAGCTGCGCAACATTTCCATCCGGTCTGGAGCTCCTGGCACCGGAGTAGCACACGTTCAAAATGATCGGATGGTTCGCCGGCCGGTTCGACAGGCTGCGACGACGACGCAGGAATTGCCCGAGTGTCCCGCCGTCCACGCTGACGCCACCGCCGGATCTTTGGGCCAAGTTCACTTCGTCGAACGTTCCGTGAGCCACGAAATGATACGCATCTGCACTCGACGCCCACGGTGCGCGCCGGACTGTGCCAGGCACGGCTTCGTAACCCCCTTCAGCGTGAACGACCGAAGAGAAGGTCTCTACGCTGTCTGCGGGCCGGTGGCGCAGCACTATCTCGTCGCGCGCCCAGTCCTCCTGCGGAAGAGCTACGCGGCCAAGAGGCCTGCCGAATCGGTCAACGAGGGTGTGCTGGAGAATTGATCCGGCGGTGAACAGCTGACCGTCGTGCCCGGTCAGGGTCGTGGCAGTCGCCGGCATGACCCTGGCAGGCTCATGCTCCGAGGCAGTGCCAAGATCATTGGGGAGACTGAGCACCCAACTTCCGCTCGGCACGGGCGAACCAACCTCGTCCGCCATCGAAGCGATGACCGTGTGCAGCGCATCCGCTGACTGCCGAAACCGAAGCTCCCCGCTATGCGCCCACACCATAAGCCCTGTGCGGGCCGCCACGAGTCGGGGTAGCTCCAGACCACCCGCAGCGCCACCGGACATCAACAAAACAACCGGGACGTCTGCGTCGAGAGAGCGCACATCGGGTCGGTCGGCGAACCGGTCCGCGAACACGTCTGGTGCCATCCAGACCTCGATGCCCGATACCCAATACCGAAGCATCTCCTCCGTGCCGCTCAATACAGCGAAATAGGGTTCCGGCGTGGACTGGGAATACGATCGCCAAGGTGCTGTCGCAGGCCGCAGAACCTCCCCCCCGGTATCACGAATTCGTTCCGCGACGTAGACCTCCCAGGTGTTCAACGGAAACGCATTACCGGGAAATCCGCCAACAAAATCATGACCGACCACATTGCCTGACGCGCCGGACACAATAGGCGTACCGGACAAGGCATGTCCGGCCCCGGTCGCAGCCAGGCCGGGGACGCCGGGTCCGACCAACTGGTTCCCCGCCAGACCAGTACCCTGCCCGCGGCCACTGTGCATCAGCCGTTCATGCTCCATCGACCGGGCTTCGCCCGAGTCCAACCCCACTTCCGCAGCAGAGTGCGCCGGCCAGCCGCCCAATGACGACGTATCTTGGCTCCCTCCCCGCATCGCCTCCAGGAACTCGGCTTCCGCCAGCGACTCCTTCCTGCCTGCAGCAGCACCTTCGACTGCAGGTTCACTCACCGGCAAGTGGCTCGGTACGCCGGGTTGTTGAGGTACGCGGCTTCCTTCGAACGCATCGGGATGGTGGAGCGGCTCGCGTGCGAGTGCGGGCTCCGGTTGGACAGATAGCCTCGAGCCAGCTTCCGCGCCTTTCTGGGAAGACGCGTCAATCACCGTGAGCAGCCTTGCCGCCAGACCATAGTTTGCGTGGCGGACGGCATCCTCAAAGGACTGCCACAAGCCGGAGGCATGGGCTGCGCCAGCATTGGCCATCATGACCTGCACGGTGTCCCCGCGAAGATCCAGCAGCCCGAAGCTGCGCAGCGGCAGTTCCGCCTTCTCCAGCTTGACCACCGTCTGCCTCACCGCTGTACGGGCATTCGGCGACTGCTGCGCCGAGCGATGCTCGCGCAGTGCGGCATGGTAGTTGGCGAGCAGCTGCGCGAGTCGGGACAGACCTGCGTCACCAACCGGCCGCTTCTCTGTTGGGGGGACTGTGCCGCCTCCGGCCGGCTGGCCGTCATCGGCTGCCTTCGCCTTCTTGTTCTTCCCCTTGTCGGCGGTGGTAGCGGCGGCCCGAACAATATCTGCGTGTTCAAGCATCGCCCGCGATGTGGCCATCAGGGGATGGTTGTGTACCACGCTGGCATCCAGGGCCCCGGGCATGGGCTTGCCGCCGGAGCCCCAGACATATTTGTCCCCGATGCGCTGCGTCGCGATCGCCGTCACCACGAGGTCGACCTGGCCGTCTTCCGCCAGAACCTTAACTGCCGACAGACCACGCAAATTGACCAGGTGATAGTGCACACCCCGGTTCAGCGCATACGACGACCCCTCGCGCGGTGACAGGGCGCCTGCCGCCGCGTTCCGCAGTACTACCAGATCCTCCGGCCCGGACGCCTCAATTTGCTTGCGCAGGCCTTCGGTCGCGAAGTGGAAGCGACCGCTGTCCTTCCAGGTTTGCGGCTCATGGGTCCGCAGGCGGGCCAGTCTCCGCTGAACCTCATCCGCTTCCTGCGCGGTTCGCCGCTCCTGCTCCTGCCGCCGCGCCTCCCACACTGGCAGGAACTCCTGCCGCACCCGCTCCCACTGGCTGCCCTCCAAGAGCAGCGCATGACGGAACTGAAACGCGGCGAAAGTCGCTTCGAAGCCCTCAGACATGTCCGGTACGGACGTCAGATAGTCACTGAACGACCACTCGTGCCACGCGCTGGGATCGGCATTGATGTTGTCCGCGATATCGGAGTTCAGCAGGAGCGCCAGAAAATCTGGCCTTGTCTCCAGGCCCGCCAGAATCTCCGCGTTCTCCGCGTCCAGCAACAGCCGTGACGCTTCTGGGTTGGCGCGCAGCGCTGCGGCCCATGGCGCTTCCGGCCCCGGCTGCTCCTCACGCACAGTGCCGGATCGGCCCTCGTTGTCTGTGCGACCAGCCCGCCCGGCAGCCCTATTCTTTCCTCTCTTCCCACCCCCCGTACGGTTGGCCGTCGCGGAGCCGCCGGACTGCGGCTCGTTCACTTCCGCCAGCCACGTCTCCACACCGGTGTCAGCGGAGCGGGACACGGAGGCGAGCGCGTCGTTCGCTCTCCGCAGCAGGTCTTCCGGCTGCAGACCTGACGAGCCCCGTCCCTCAGCGGTGATCTGCTCGAACACATCCGTGAGCACCACCGGATGCTGGCCCGCGAACTGCAGCAGCCGCGGCGTGGCCAGGAAGGTCTCGGCCAGTCGTGGATTGGCGCCCAATAGGTCGGTCAGCCTGCGCAGTGCTTTCTTCAGCCTGAGACTGCGTTTCAGAGAATCAGCCAGTTCCTGGCTCGCTACAACGGCGCGCCACAACACACTGTTTTTGAGTGCGTGTTCGGGAAGCATGCGGAAATCACGTGTCAGCGCACCTGCGGCCCAGGGGGCCTGCTCGATCTCACCGCGCAGTTTCGGGTCGCTCTTGAGTCTGACGTCGAGCGTCGGCACGAGGCTGAGCGCCTGAATCACCGCCGGTGAATTTTGCAGCAGACTCCTGAGCTTGGTCCAGCTCCCCAGCAGATCAATCACCGTAGGTTTCTTCTTGAGCACGTCGCGAACACCCGAGACAGTAAGCGCCGGCACCAAACCGGGGTCGCGTCTGGCTGCATTAAATATTCTTTCGTCGCCAAGCACAAAATCTACATGCTCCGGATGCTGTTCCAGTTGCTCCAACAAGGGCTCGGCCGTCATAAACGCGTGGACCGTGTCGAATTCAGAGAAGAATGACGCGTGGTCCACGAGGGCGGCGGCGATCGCCGGCTTCCCGCGTAGCTTCAGAATTTCTGTCGGATTCATCTTCAGCCACTTCGCCGCCGAAACCCCACTCACCACCGCTTCCGCTACCTGCTCACTTCCGGGAAGGGTCACAATCATCCGCAGAGCTCGCAGAAGAGGTATTGCATCCGATGACACCACTTCCGCGACCGCAGGTTCCCTGTCGGCCAAAGCGCGCGCGAAAGCCTCAAAGCCAGAGATGACTTTGTACAGATCGGCATTTCCTCGAACCTTATACCATTGAGTGGGATTGTCGATGAGAAGTCGCGCCAGTTCCCGATTGGAAATTAGATCGGCGGCCAAGCCGGGACTTGATGCCAGGACCGCTGCCGTGGCCGGCACCTGGAAGATCAGTCGGAAGAGGTGGTCGTTGGTGCGTAGGCTTTCGATGATGGAGGGTCTCTGGGTTACTGCCGACAGAAGGCTGGTGGCCGGGTCGAGGAGCGAGTCCACTAGAGGTGGGCGTTCCGTGAGCAGAGACGCCAGTTCCGGGTGACGGTGCAGGGCGGACCCCAGCGCCATGCTGGTCTTGGCCTTCTCCCAAAGGTGACTGTTGGCGCGCACCTCGGCGTCGACCTTCTGAAGCCGCGACAACTCCTCGGGAGAATTTCCGGCTGCTTCGAGAAAGGCTTTCGTGTCCTTGATCGGGTCCAGGCGCCAAAGCTTCGCCAGCGTCACGTCGTGCTCCATCAGCTCGACGCCTTCGCGTGTCAGTCGCGGTGGGCCGGTGATGTCATCATCGGTCACCGCCTTCAGTAGTGCCATCGCCCACTGGGGATTCTTTGTCTTGGCTTTTGTATTTTTTTTCTGCACGGAAAGATCTGACAGCTTCTTACGGAAATCCTCACTGCGCAATGCATGAACAAAAGATTCACGCGCAATAGCTTCAACGAACGCCTCGGGAGCAGACGCCAGCAAAGGAAGGTATTGCTTACTGGGTCCGCTCAATTCCCCGAGAAGATCAGCATTACCGAATAGCGCCTGCCAATGCTTGTCCGACAGGGAGAGTCCCGACTTGGATGCCAGATATTTCACGACATCGCGATTATTTCTAATATTCGCCAAATGCTCGTTTTCAAAAAGATGCGCCGCATGGCTTTCTTTAACGAGACGGAGCAGGTCGCCATCGTCGCGCAGCATCACTTCAAGGAAAAGCGGAATATCGATCGACCGCCGGAGTGCGGACGAATAATTCGCACGCAACAGGTACTCAAACGCCATCTCGTCGGTACGCCGCGCCTGCCAAAGATCGACAAGTATCTGGCGGGGCATCGTGACATTGTTACTCAGTACTTCGACAAGGGCCGGCGTATCGAACAGCACGAAGCCTACGCGAGGTTCGATCTGGGCGTCCCGAGCAAACTGACGGCGCATGTCGCTGTCGGGTGCGTGAATGAGTGCCTGCGTACCTGGGGTGAGCAGCCAGCGACGCACCTGCGCGTGGCGGAGTGCAGCAGCGAGGATGTACGGAGCCAGCAGCGGGGAGCCCTCACGCACCGCCGGCCGCAGCCTCTTGCCAGGCTCGCTCAGCAGCCGCCGGAAATGATGAGGAGACGTCAGCAGACCACCGTGATCGGCCAACACCGTCGCCAGCGCCGTGTCCGCCTCCAGCACAGAAGTCAAATCAGGCTCCCGATCCAACAAAGCCGCCAGTGCCGGGTTCGCCTGACGCACCCGCACCAGCAAGGGCGCCGCCGCATCGGGCTCAACCGAATTGGGCAACACCGGCTCCCCCGCCCTGAAAAGCTCTCCCTCCAGCTCCTCAGCGCTCACTTGGTCGAACGCGCCCGGATCAAGCGAAAGCACGTCCGAAACAGCCGAATTGCCCGCCGCCGCCCGCAGCAATCGCTCGTCACGCGCCAGTCGCTCGGCAACCCGAGGCAAATCTTCCAGCACATCGACCAGGCCCACCGCTGATGGCACAGCCAGTTCATCGATCAGCGCAGGCCTCGCCACTACCGCCCTGGCCAACTGCGGAGAACTCATCCACAAAAACGCCTGATCCGCATGTACCTGAAGCTTCCGGCGCAACCCGACCTCACGAAGCACCAGGCCGTAATCGACACCCCGATCCGTTTCGAAGGCCCGAGCCAGTGTCCACTCCGAACCAAACCTGGCCGTGTACTGCTCCTTGTATGTGTCGTAACTCGCCGCCAAGGCTTCTGCGAGCCTCGTGTTCGACTGGACAACTCGGCCGACCGGGCCCTCGCCTGCCAAGCTCAGGATGAGCGGAAGCCGGGGGCCGAACTTGAGGAACAGTCCGGGCAACCGAAGCAGGTTGCGGTAGGACCTGTGTCCGCTATTGATCGCCTCGACCGCAGGACGACGTTCGCCGTCCTGCGTGAGCAGCCCTTCGACGATGCGAGGATTGGTCAGATAGAGCTGGAGGGCCGCATCGTCCATGGCCGCCATTCTTTCCAGCATGACTGGCGCATCGACGAACACGTCCACCAGGTCCGGATGCGCCTTTATAAGATCGGCTAGATTCGAGGAAGCAGCGGCAGCCTCGGCCACATGCTGCCTACCAGGCCGGGCCAGAGACACGAGCGTCTGCAGATGCGACCCTACCGTCCACTTACCCTGCGCAACCATTTGCGCAATGGCACGGACTGGCCATTCTTGGTGCCATGAGTTGGTGGTTCGGGCGGCGGTGTCTACGGTGCGTGTGGTCTGGATGATCCGGGTGGGTGTCATGCCGGGGATGTTGCGGAGTGCGCCTTCGATGCGGCGGCTGAGGTCCTGGGCGGTGGGGACCTGCACGGTTTCGGTTGTCTGTGCGGCCGTCTGCCGTGTGCGGGGCGGGGCGCCGCCGGCCAGCAGGCCGCGGTCGCGGGAGGTGTGCGGTGATGGTGCGAAGGCGTTCTCGGCCAGTTCCCGGGCGGTGCGATGGGCCTGGCTCTCGCCCTGTTCCCGCAGTACCCGGGTGATCTGTTCCAGGTGTGTGACCCGCTGCTCGCGCCGCATCACCGTCTCGGGGTCGGTGCCGATGAGCATCCGGGCCGGCTCGTGCTGCTGCTGGATGTCCATGGCCTGACGCACCAGGGCGGGTTCCAGCCCCGCGAGCAAGGGCTCCTCACGCACCGCTGCCGCGAACGCCGCCTCGGTGTCCGGCGGGTACCCATCCCCCGCACCGCCGCCGACGGGGTAGCGAAGGTGGGGTTCCAGCGCCGTGCGCAGCTGCTGGGCCAGTTCTCCAGCGGCTTGCGTACCGCTGCGGTAGAGCCGGTAGGCCACCAAATCCCTTACCCGGCGCTGCAGTTCGCCGATCTGGCCGACTGCCTGTGCGGGCTCACGCATGGCCAGGCGGTGGATCGCCATCATGTTCTCGGCATCGGTGAAGAGCCGCTGTCGTAGCGGCGTGTCCATGAGACGCAGGGTTTCCTGTGCGCGGTCGGACATGTCTCGCCAGGGACGCAAGGCGGCCGGTCCGTCGGCCGGCTGCCGGGCTGCCGGCCCGGTGCTTTCCCTTCCGGCGCCCAGGGAGCCAGACGCGGCGGCGGTCTGCACAGTGGGGTCGCCGAAGCGGCCTCTGTCATGGATCATCGATGCGATGCGGGTCGCCACGACGTCCTCGGGCTGGTTCGCCCACAGAGTGGGGTAGCGGCGCAGGTAGTCCTCGACCGTGGTCAAGTTCATCTCGCCGTACGGCCATTCCTGCCGGGTCAGGATGCGGTTGACGGACCGCTGCACCGACGTGGCGTCGTGTGCGCCGGCGGCAACCGCCGGCGCCGGGCGCGACGGTCCGGCCTGCGGAGCCGGCGGCACAGCCGGCAGTCGGCGTCGGCGCGGAGCGGTGACCGACAGTTGCTGTTGGTACGCCTGGACGAGGGTGTCCAACGACTCGTCGCCAGGACCCGGCGGTACGAGTGCCGGGCGTGGCGCCACTGGCCGCGCCGCGCCGGTCTCCGCGTCCTGGGCCCAGCGTTCCACCAGCCGGCTCTTACGGGCGACGCTCTCTCGCGTGTCGGTGCCGTTGCCGATTCTCCTGATTTCAAGCACGAGACGCGGGATCTCAGGATCCGGGCCGTCATAATCCAGATCCAGCTCGGTGGAACTGCCGAACATGTCGGTATGACTGACGGACCGCTCAGGCCGCTCCATCAACGCGTTGTCGAGGTACAAACGGAAGGACGGCTTGCCGCCACCGGGTGGCAGGTCGAGCACCGATTGCCTCGCGTCGACGTTGCGGTCGATCCATGGGTTCGTTGCCCTCAGCACGTCCTCGAAGAGCGCCGCAATGCGCGGACTGTTCGCCTCGAGGAATTCCCTCACGTTCCGCGGGAGCGTCTCGCGTACTTCATCGAAGGGAGTCCTGGCCATTACGGGTATTTCGTTCTTGCCCAGGTTCAGTCCCCGTATGCGGCTGAGCAGCGCGCCCGCGGTATGCATATACGCGAGATCCGCAAACCCGTGCAGTGCCGCGGCCTCCTGCAAAGCAGCGTGGGTGAACCCTGGACTTCCCGCATGCCGCGCGGCAGGACCCGTGAACCACTCGGTCACCCGTTCGGCGAAGAGCTCCCCGGCTACCAGGTTGTCGGTCCCCATCTCCCTGGTCGGCTGCTGCAGCGAGTAATCCTTGATGCTGCGCAGAAAGGCCGGCAGACCCGCGTAACTCACACCGACGTTGAACTGGGCGTACACGCCCTGCCTGAATGCACGGAAATGCAAGTCGGCGTATTCCGGACTCACCTGGAACCCGTCACTGTCCGGGAACATGACACCAAGAGAGCCACCGCCCTCAAGACGGCGGAAGACGTCCGCGACGTCCGCCGCCACCGCATCAGCGTCAAAGCCTGCCCGCTCACCGTCCAGAATCCGGTAGGGAGCCGTCGCGATCTCCAGGATCGACCTCTTCCTCCCCTGCGGATCGATGGCATTATCGACCACGATCCCGAGAGTGTCCCGCACCGCCAGCACCTGGCCAAGACTCAGAGTGACCGGTACGAGCTTGCCTTCCTCCACCCGGTGCGCCGCGAAACCCGTCTCGAACTCATCCCCCTTCATACCGCCGCTGATGGTGTGGTGGTGGCCGGAGACCAGGTACCTCGCGATGGCCTCGCCGCGCTGGCGGACCGGCAGGGTGCGGTACTCCCGGGGCAGAACCCGGGCAGCCTCACCGACCGCCTCCACGGACAACGCGGCCGTGCCGGACATCAGACGGGCATACTCACGCCGCACCTCCAGATACAGCCCCTGATCAACCCCGTCCACCCCGGCCGGCTCGTGCACGGTGTCCTGCGAGACCTCGGTAAGGGGTGTCCGGGCGGGCGGGACAGGACGTGTTCCGGTACGCAGCCACTGCGCGACGGCAGCAGCCTGGTGACCCACGGTCATGGTGTGCCACACCGGATCCAGAAGATAGTGACGCACCACCACCCGGCCGGCCGGCAGATCCTGCGCCAG
>NZ_JBVIKO010000039.1:0-84287 GCF_055580905.1 Streptomyces sp. NPDC031497 | reverse complement strand
TCCAGTACGAGGGCCTACGCCCGGCGCGCCGAGAGCACGCACCTGACGCCGCGAGGCCGCCCTCCGGGCGACGACGGGAATTGTCAGACAGGCCCGAGCGAACGTCCGGTGAACCAGCCGTGACACGGGGGAACTTGCGGTCCCCAGTCCAGGCGGTGGACTTCGCGGAAGTGGTACGAGCGTGTCACGTCCACGCAGCACACGCTTAACACGCGTCCGGCACATTAGTGGGTGTCGGCAGGGCGGGAGCGGCTCCCCGCCCCGGCCGGCACCGAACGTCCAAGGACCTCCGGAGCGGCTCCCGGACCTCCATGGACGCTTGGACGTGAGACCCGGCCCTGACCCGGTCCATGTCCCTCGCGGGGACCGCCGTCGTCCCGCCCCCCGGTAACGGGGGTGCGGCGGTCCCCGCGCACCTCTTTGCGGCTAAACCGCCGCCGCTCTCGCGGAGGTGGTTGCTCGCCGTCGTGGTTCCTCAATTGTTGATCGCGGTCGTCGTCGCTTTCCAACTACCCAGCAGGGCAAGTCGTTCGGCCGTTTCCGAGCCGGGTTCCGGGGTGTACGCCACGATCGTCTGGTCCGGGTCGGTCGGGACCGTGAGGGTCTCGTAGGGGAGGGTGAGCAGTCCGGCCACCGGATGCTGGATGCGCTTCACGCCGTACGCGCACGCCTTGACCTCGTGGTCCGCCCACAGCCGGCGGAAGTCCGCGCTCTTCAGGGAGAGTTCGCCGATCAGCGCGGCCATGCGGGGGTCGTCGGGGTGGCGGCCCGCGTCGATCCGCAGGTTCGCGACGCTCTGGGCGGCGACGGCCGCCCAGTCGGGGTAGAAGTCCTCGGCCGCCGGGTCGAGGAACACCTGGCGCGGGATGTTGCGCTCGGCCGGGGCCAGCGAGCTGAAGCCGTTCACCGCGTCGCCGAGCGCGTTCCAGGCGAGCACGTCCATGCGGCGGCCCAGCACGAACGCCGGCGTCCGGTCCATGCCGTCCAGCAGCAGCTGCACACCGGGGCGCACCCGCGGGGCCGCCGGGCGCCCGGTGCCCTTGCGGCGGGGGCGGGCCACCGCCCGCAGATAGGCGTGCTCGGTCTCGTCCAGGCGCAGCACCCGGGCGATCGCGTCCAGGACCGCGTCCGAGACTCCCCCGGACTTCGTCCGGGCGGGGCCCCCGGGCCCCCTGCCCTGCTCCAGCCGGATGTAGTAGTCGACGCTCACGCCCGCCAGCTGCGCCACTTCCTCGCGGCGCAGGCCCGGCACCCGGCGCCGCCCGTGCGAGGGCAGCCCCACCTCCTCGGGCCGGATCCGGGCGCGGCGCGAGCGTAGAAAGTCTCCGAGGTCCCCGTCCATGGGTTCGATCGTAGGGGAGCGGCCCCTTCCCAGCCTGGTTCTGCCAGACCCAGGAAAAGCGCATCCCTGGGTAGGGCGCCCGGATCCGGCGAGGGTGGAGACACGCCACCGGGACCTGCCCGGCGGCACCGACCAGGGAGTACCTCATGTCGTACGACAACCTGTCCGGCCGTACCGCGGTCGTCACCGGAGCCGCCAGCGGGATCGGGGCGGCCGTCGCCCTGCGGCTCGCCGAGTCGGGCGCCCGGGTGGCGCTGCTCGCCCGGCGCGCGGACCGGCTGGAGACCGTCGTGGCGAAGATCCGGGCGAACGGCGGTCAGGCCCTCGCCGTCACCGCCGACGTCACCGACGACGCGTCCGTACAGGCGGCGGCGGACGCCGTGCACGCCGCCCACGGCACCGTCGACCTCGTCGTCAACAACGCCGGTGTGATGCTGCCCCACCCGATCGACGACGGCCGGCTCGACGAGTGGCAGCGCATGATCGACACCAATGTGACCGGTGTGCTGCGGGTGCTGCGCGCCTTCACCGGGGACCTGGTGGAAGCCGCGGCGCAGGGCCGTACCGCCGATCTCGTCAACGTGTCGTCCGTCGGCGCGCACGGCGTCTTCCCCACCTACGCGGTGTACGGCGCCACCAAGGCCGCCGTCACCCATCTCTCGCAGTTGCTGCGCACCGAGTTCGGGCCGCGTGACGTGCGGGTCACCAACGTCGAACCGGGGCTGACGGAGACCGAACTGGCCGACCACATCGGGTCGGCCGAACTGCGGGAGCAACTGGACGTCATGTTCGGGGGGATGGGCTCGCTGGCCGCCGAGGACATCGCCGACCTGGTGGGCTATGTGACGAGCCGGCCCCGGCACGTCAACCTGCGGCAGGTCGTCGTCCTGCCGACCCGGCAGGTGTGACCTGGGGGCGCGGGGTCAGTTCTCGCGGTCGGGGCGGCGGAACGCGCCCGGGTTGAGGCGGACCGCCTGGGCCATGTTCACGCCGACGATGCCGAGCCAGGTGGCGATCAGGCCGGTCGTGCCGCCGAACGTGCCGCCGAGCGCCGACAGCGGGACCGCCAGCACCAGGGAGACGATCGCGAAACCGAACCGCTCTCCCCAGGAGTCGGTGCCCTTGCCGCGCCGCGCGCCCCGCGCCACCTGGAGCTGCTGCTCGGCCAGGGTCCTGCGCAGCCGGCGCTCCACCGCGCCGTCGATGCGCTGGTCGATCTTCTCCAGGAAGGAGTCGGCCAGCTCCGACTCGTACTCGGGCCCCAGTTCCCTGCGGGCGTGCAGGGTGGCGGCGAGTTCCTTCTTCAGGTCGGTGTCATGCGCGTCCGTCATGGAGCCCACGGTAGGGAGCCGGGACGCTCGGCGCACTGGGGTAAGCCCCCGCAATTCTCCGGGGGCCCGCCCTCAGGGCAGCAGCGACACCAGTCCGCTGTCCAGGTCGAACCGTGCCGCGACCACCGATGCCCCCGCGAACGCGGGGTCCGCGCGGATCGCGTCCCGCACCCAGGCCGTGTGCGCCCGCATGGTGTGCTCGGCCCAGTCGCCGGGCAGCGCCCTGGTGCGGCGGGCGGCCGGGGTGATCTCCTCGACGAGGAGTTCCAGGTGGCCGGGGACGGGTGTGCCGGTGCGCAGCCGGCCGAGGGTGGCGGCGACGGCTCCGCAGCGCTCGTGGCCGAGCACCACGACCAGCGGGACGCGCAGTTCCTCCACGCCGTACTGGATCGAACCGAGCACGGCCTCGTCCAGCACCTGTCCGGCCGTCCTTATGCACAGCAGGTCGCCGAGACCCTGGTCGAAGACCAGCTCGGGGACGACCCGGGAGTCGATGCAGCCGAGGACGACGGCGAACGGGTGCTGTCCGCCTGCCAGCAGCCGGCGGTGGCCGACGACGTCGTGCGGGCGGCGCGGTCGGCCGGCCGCGTACCGCCGGTTGCCGGCGAGGAGTTCGTCCAGTGCGGCGGTGGCGGTGGCGGGAGCGGGGGAGTGCGGTCGGCCGGTGCCGGCCGTCGCCGGGGTGGGGGCGACGGCCAGCGCGCCGACGGCGGTCGCGGTGGCGGTGGCGGTCAGAAAGGCCCTGCGGTTCGAGGCCATGACGCTTCCTCAGAGTTCACAGAGTTCCGGTGCGGTGCTGTTGACACCTCCTCACCGTAAGCACACGCACGATTACTCCGTGTGCCTGTTTGCGGACATTTGGTGCTTCCGTCATCGGCTCATCGATCATGCGATACGGCTTCGTGATCAGGTCAGCCCGTGCTGCTTGGCGTAGGCGTCCGCCACGTCCTCCGGGTCCTTCTTGTCGTTGTCCACCTGGCTGTTGAGCTCGGTGAGCTGCTCGGTGGTGAGGAGGTTGCCGAGCCGGGCCAGCGCCTTGCGGACCGTGGAGTCGGCCTTGCGGTCGGCGATCAGCGGGACGATGTGCTGGCTGGGGATCAGGTTCTTCGGGTCGGCCAGCACCACCCAGTCGTTGGCGGCGATGTCGGTGTCGGTGGTGAAGAGGTTCGCCACGTCCACGTCGCCCTTCTTCAGGGCGCCCTTGACCAGCGGCCCGTCCGAGTCCAGCGACTTGAACTCCTTGAACTGGACGCCGTACACGTCCTGCAGCCCGATCGCGCCCACCCGCCGCTTCTTCACCTCGGGCGCGGCGCCGATGACCAGCCTGCCGTTCTGCTTGGCCAGGTCGGCCAGCGAGGTCAGGCCGTACCTCTGCGCGGTCGCCCGGGTGACGACGAAGCAGTCGGAGTCGGCGGCCTGCCCGTAGGGGAGCACCTGGAGGCCGCTGGGCAGGGCGATGGCCAGCGCGTTCTGCATGGTGCCCGGGTCCGCGGAGGTGTCCTTCGGGGCCAGGTAGTTGAGGAGGGCGCCCTGGTACTCGGGCAGCAGGTCGATGTCGCCGGCCTTGAGCGCGGGGATCACGATCTCCCGGGTGCCGAGGTTCGGGCGGACTTTCACCTGCACGCCGGCGGCCTTGAGGGCGGCCGCGTAGAGGTAGCCGAGCACCTGGTTCTCGGTGAAGTTGGCGGTGCCGATGGTGATCCCGCCCTTGCTGGAGCCGCCCCCGGCGGCGGAACCGCTGCTCTCGTTCAGGGAGGTGATGCCGCTGGAGCAGGCGGAGAGGGCGGGGACGGAGGCCGCCGCGAGGAGGCCGCCGAGGAGCGTACGTCGGTTCATCGAGGGTCCCTAGGCAGTGCGGTGGCGGAAAAGGAGGCGCTGGAGGCTGCTGAGGAGCAGGTCGAGGGCGATGGCGACGACGGCGACCAGTACCGCGCCGCCGAGCACCTGGACCAGGTCGCGCTGGGCGAGTCCGTCGAAGACGTAGCGGCCGAGGCCGCCGAAGGAGACGTACGCGGCGATGGTCGCGGTGGCCACGACCTGGATGAGCGCGAGGCGCAGGCCCGTCATGATCAGGGGGAGCGCCAGCGGCAGTTCGACCTGGAAGAGGACCTGGTGGCCGCGCATGCCCTGGCCGCGGGCGGCGTCGCGGACGTCCGGGTCGACGGCCGTCATCCCGGCGTAGGTGTTGGTGACGATCGCCGGTACGGCGAGGGCGACCAGCGCCACGTACACCGGCAGCATCGACAGACCGCCGGCCAGGAAGACCAGGACGACCAGGCCGACGGTGGGCAGCGCGCGGCCGAAGGACGCCAGGTTGATGGCGACGAACGCGCCCTTGCCGGTGTGCCCGATGAGCAGGCCGATCGGGAGGCCGATCGCGGCGGCGATCAGGGTCGCGAGCAGCGAGTACTGGAGGTGCTCGGCGAGGCGGTGGGCGATGCCGTCGGAGCCGGCCCACTGGGAGCCGCTGGTCAGCCAGGTGCCGAGGTTCTTGAAGAGTTCGAACATGTCAGGCTCGCCTCCGCCGCCACGGGGTCAGTACGTACTGGAGGGCCACCAGCAGGGCGTCGGCGACCACCGCGAGCAGGATCGTGAGCACCACGCCCGCGATCACCGGGGTCGGGAAGTCGCGCTGGAAGCCGTCGGTGAAGAGCTGGCCGAGGCCGCCGTCGCCGATGTAGGTGGCGACGCTCACCAGCGAGATGGACATGACCGTGGCGATCCGGACACCCGCCATGATCACGGGGAGGGCCAGCGGGAACTCGACCGTGAGGAGGGTGCGCAGTGGGCGGGTGCCCATCGCCTTGGCCGCCTCCTTGGTCTTCGCCGGGACCGAGTCCAGCCCTTCGACCGTGTTCCGCAGCAGCACCACCAGCGTGTAGACGGTGAGGCCGATGACGGTGGTGGTGCGGGTCAGGCCGCTGATCGGCAGCAGCAGGACGAAGATCGCGATCGACGGGATCGTGAAGAGCACGTTGGAGAGGCCGAGCAGGAAGCCGCGCAGCGGGCGGACTCGGTGGGCGAGAACCGCGAGCGGGAGCGAGATCAGCAGGCCGAGGAGGACCGCGGTCATCGCCGCCTGGAGATGGGAGAACGTGAGGCTGGTGAGGTCGTCGGTGTGGTCGCCTATCCACGACCAGTCGATGGTCATGCCGCCACCACCCGGGCCTCGGTGTGCGCCTGGCCGGCGTGTGCGTGGATGTCGTCGCGGGACGAGACGCCGGTGAGGACGCCGTCCGCGTCGACCCGGGCTATGAGCCCGGTGGGGGAGGAGATCGACTCGTCGAGCGCCGCCAGCAGGGAGTCGCCGTCCCTGAGGGGCCGCAGGGGGAGCTCGGCGCCCTCGGACCGCCAGTGCAGGGGCTTGCCCGCCGGGTCGAGCGCCAGGGTCCAGTCGCCTTGCGGTGCCGGGCCCTGCGGGACGTCGGCGAGGGTCTTGAGGGACAGCAGCTTCAGTCCCCGTTCCGCGCCCAGGAAGTCGGCCACGAAGTCGTCGGCCGGGCGGGCCAGCAGTTCGGCGGGCGGGGCGCACTGGACGAGATGGCCGCCGGTGCGGAAGACGGCGATCCGGTCGCCGAGCCGGACCGCCTCGTCGATGTCGTGCGTGACGAAGACGATGGTCTTGTTCAACTCCTTCTGGAGCCGGAGCAGTTCGTCCTGGAGCTGGGCGCGGACCACCGGGTCGACCGCGCCGAACGGCTCGTCCATCAGCAGGACCGGCGGGTCGGCGGCGAGGGCGCGGGCCACGCCGACGCGCTGCTGCTGGCCGCCGGAGAGCTGGTGCGGGTACCGCTTGCCGGAGTCGGCGGCCAGGCCCACGGTCTCCAGGAGTTCGGCGGCGCGGGCGCGGGCCTTCTTCCGGTTCCAGCCGAGCAGCAGCGGGACGGTGGCGATGTTGTCGAGCACCGTGCGGTGCGGGAAGAGCCCGGCCTGCTGGATGACGTACCCGATGGAGCGGCGCAGTTCGGCCGCGTCCTGTTCGAGGATGTCCTTGCCGCCGACCTTGATGGTGCCGGAGGTCGGGTCGACCATCCGGTTGATCATGCGCAGGGTGGTGGTCTTGCCGCAGCCGGAGGAGCCGACCAGGACGGTCACCCCGCCCTCCGGCATCTCCAGGGAGAGATCGTGGACTGCTGTCGTGCCGTTGGGGAAGCGCTTGTGGACCGCGTCGAACTGGATCATGAGATGTCCCTTGCCCGGCTGTATAACGTCATGCAGAGTTCTTCGTAGGTGAATAGCTTGTCAACGGTCTGGCGTTAATCCGAGGTAACGGATGACCGCAGCGCAAGATCGGGTGTCCGGATTGAGGGGAGTATGGGCGTGTTGTCGTCTCGCATCGTGGACGCATCCGGAATGGTGCATTCCGGCCTGGTGATCCTCGACGGCATCGGAATGGGCGTCGAGGATGTCGTACGACTCGCCGACGGCGCCGCCCGGCCGGTCCCCGGCACGGACGGGATGCGGCGCGCGGAGGAGTCCTGGAACGCCGCCCGGCAGATCGCCGCCACCGGCCGCGTCTACGGCCGCTCGACCGGCGTCGGCGCCAACCGGAACGAGGACGTGCCCACCGAGGCCGCCGCCGGACACGGACTGCGGCTGCTGCGCAGCCATGCCGGGGCGATCGGCGAGGAACTGCCGGCCCGGCAGGTGCGCGCGATGCTCGCGGTGCGGGCCAACCAGCTGCTGGCGGGCGGCGCGGGACTGCGGCCGACCGTCGTCACCGCCCTGTGCGAGGCGCTGGAGGCGGGGGCGTATCCGGTCGTCAACGAGTTCGGCTCGGTCGGTACCGGGGACATCGCCGCGCTGGCCCAGGTGGGCCTGGCGCTGGCCGGGGAGCACCCCTGGCGGGGCGAGAAGGCCCCGGATCCCCAGCCGTTGGACAACAACGACGCCCTCGCCCTGATCAGCAGCAACGCCCTCACCCTCGGCCAGTCGGCGCTCGCCCTGCACGAGCTGCGCGGGCTGATCGAGGCCACCCAGGTGGTGGCGGCCCTGTCGCTGCTCGCCGTCGACGGCTCCCACGAGGCCTACGCGGCCCCCGTGCACGCGGCGCGCCCGCACCGGGGCAGTGTCGAAGTCGCCCGCCGGATGCGGGAGTTGATCGGCGCCGCCGACCGGCCCACCCCGCCGCTCGGCCGTATCCAGGACCCCTATGGCTTCCGCTGCGTGCCCCAGATCCACGGCCCGGCCCATGACGCCGCCGATGCCCTGGAACAGGTCCTCGCGATCGAGATCAACGCGGCCGCCGAGAACCCCCTCATCTCGTCCGAGGACCTGGCCGCCTACCACCACGGCGGCTTCTACCAGGCCCAGCTCGCCCTCGCCCTGGACCACTTCCGGCTCGCCGTCACCCAGGTCGCGCGCCTGTCCACCTCCCGGCTCTCCTCCCTCAACGAGCCCGCCTTCACGCGCCTGCGCCCCTTCCTCGCCGACCCGGAGCCCGCCTCCTCCGGCGTGATGATCCTGGAGTACGCCGCCGGCGCCGCCCTCGGCGATCTGCGCGCCTTCTCCGCGCCCGCCTCCCTCGGGCACGCTGTACTCTCCCGAGGCGTCGAGGAGCAGGCCAGTTTCGCCTCGCTCGCCGCCCGTCAAACGCTGCGCGCCTGCCGTGCGTACCGTCTGGTGGTCGGCTGCGAACTCGTCGCCGCCGTACGGGCGCTGCGCCAGCGCGAGCTCCGGCCCGAACCCGGGCTGGGGGTGGGGCTGGCGCTGGAGCTCGCCGAGGCGGTCCTCGAGGCGGACCCGGCCGACCGGCCGCTCACGGACGACGTCACGGCGGCGGCCGGACTGCTCGACCGGTTCACGGACATCTGGAGGGGGAGCACGTCATGAACGTGACCGACAGCCCTGCGACACGGTTGCAGGCGCTCTTCGAGGGGCACCGGCTGACGCCGACCCAGCGGCGCATCGCGCACAGTATGGTGCGGCGCGCCGCCGACGTGCCCTTCCTGTCCAGCGTGGAGCTGGCCGAACTGGCCGGGGTCAGCCAGCCTTCGGTGACCCGGTTCGCGGTCGCCCTCGGCTTCGACGGCTACCCGGCGCTGCGCAAGCACCTGCGTGAGGTCGTGCCCGCCGAACAGGCGGCCGGCAACGGGTCGTACAACGAGTACCAGCAGGCCGTCGAGGCCGAGATCGAGAACCTGCGGCACCTCGCCGAGGTGCTCGCCGACCCGCGCCCGGTGCAGCAGGCCGGCCGGGTGCTGGCCGCGTCCCGGCCGCTGCCGGTGCTCGGGCTGCGGGCCGCCGCCTCGCAGGCGTACGGCTTCGCCTACTTCGCCGCCAAGGTGCACCCGGACGTCCGGCTGCTCGACGAGGGCGGCACGATGATCCACGACCGTATCGACGCGGCCGTACGGGCGGGTGCGACGGCGCTGCTGTGCTTCGCGCTGCCCCGGCATCCGCGCGAGGTCGTGGACACCCTGGGCTATGCGAGGACGGCCGGGCTGACCGTCGTGACCGTCGCCGACTCCGCCTTCGCGCCCGTGGCCAAGGTCTCCGACCTGCTGCTGCCGGCCGCCGTCGGCACCGGGCTCGCCTTCGACACGGCGTGTGCGCCGATGCTGCTGGGCCGGGTGCTCCTGGAGGCGATGGCCGACGACCTGCCGGACGCGCAGGCCCGCCTGGAGGAGTTCGACGCGCGGGCGGCGGCCCGGGGGCTGTTCGTCGAATAGCCCGCTTTAAGACTCGTCTCACGTTCTGTGGTTAGCGTCCCGCCCTACGGACCGGACAGGCGAGGAGGCTGCGGACATGGCGCGTGCGGGACGAGGGACACGGGGCGGACAGGGCTTGGCCCGGGTGGCCGTGGTCGTACGGGCCGGGGCCGCCCCGCTGTGGTGGTTCGGGGTGTTCGCGGCCGGGATGGGCGTGCTGCCCGAGGGGATCACCGGGCGGCGGATCGGCGTCATGGCCGGAGCCGCGCTGTTCATCGTCGGCGCCGCCGTCGTGGCGCTCACCCGCCGCAAGCGGTACACCGCGCTGCTGCGCGGGGCCGCCCGGGCCGGCAAGCACGATGTGCTCCAGGACCGGGCGGTGACCGTGCGCAACTGGCGCCGGGGGCACCGCTGGTGGCTGCTGCTGGCCTGGGCCGTGGCGTTCGGCAGCGCCTTCGCGGTGCCGGCCGCCGGCGGCATGCTGCTCGCCGGGACCGGCACCGGGCTGCGGCTGAAGGCGGCCTGGCTGGGCCGCCGGGAGCGGGCCGAGGAGCAGCTGGTGTGGCTGCGCGTCGACTGGCTCGACGGGCGCGGCGGCCGCCCGGTCGGCAAGGCCGTCAAGGCGTATCGCGGTACCGGAATCGCGGCGGGCGACGCGGCCCCGGGCGGGGCCCGCCGCCGCACCGCGGCACTGGTGTGAACCGGGGACCCGGGGGTCAGACCTCCAGGTCCTCCTCGATCTTCTTCAGCTGGTGCCGGGCCATCGCCAGGTTGGACCGGGAGATGTCCAGGACCAGGTAGAGGAAGAGGCCGTTGCCGCCGCGGCCCTTGAGCAGCCGGATCAGGTGGTACTGGGTGGAGAGCGTGATCAGGATGTCCTCGATCTCGCCCTTGAGCCCCAGGTGCTCCATGGTGCGCATCTTGGCGCGGATCACGTCCGTGTTGCCGGCGGCGGCCACGTTGAGGTCGAAGGTCTTGCTGCCGCCCATCGTGCCCAGCGCCATGCCGGTGGTGTAGTCGACGAGCGCGACGCCGGTGGCGCCCTCGATGGAGGTGAGGGCCTCTTTCAGCGCGGTTTCGGTGTTGGCCATGACTTTCTGTTTCCTTTCAACTGTCGGTTGCGGTGCGCGCGTCGGTGGTGGTGCTGGTCCGTGGCGTGCGCGTGGTTCTGGTCCGTGTGGCTGGTGTGGTGCGGGCCGGGCGCAGGGCCTTGGCGGCGGCCTCGGCGGCGTCGACCAGCTCTCCGATGCGGGCGGCGGCCCGGCGGCCCTCCAGGTGGAGCCGGCCGACGTTCACCCGGTCCTCGGCGAGCAGGGTGAGTACGGCGCTGCGGCCGGCCGCGTAGGTGGCGACATAACCGTCCTCGCCGCGTACCAGCAGCTCCTTCAGCTCGCCCTTGCCGGTGGCGTCGGAGACCCGCACGGCGACGCCGAGCTCGGCCGCCGTCAGGGCGGCGAGACCCTCCGGGTCGACCCCCGGGCAGTCGTGCGCGACGACCAGGCCGTCCACGCCGGCCGCGAGGGCGCCGGTGAGCTGGGGCATCCGGGTGCGTAACCGGCGCAGTTCGTCGAGGACGGTCTCTCTGTCGGAGCTGCCGGGTTCTGCCGCCATCAGCTGTCTCCTCTCGGCGGGGCGGTGCCGTTCAAAGGGCCTCCAGCGCATCCCTGAGCCTCTTCAGCAGCGCGATGTCGGGGTCGGTGACCGGGGGGAGCCGGGGTGGGGCGGCCGTGGTGCTCCTCGGGGCGAGGAGTCCGGCCGCCGTCAGCCGTCGTATGTCCACCAGGGTGTGGAAGGCCGGCCGGCCCAGTTCGCGGGCGATCTCCGGGGCCGTGCGGACGCCGTCCACCCGGTCCAGGACCGCCCGCTGGCGCTGGGTGACCGGCGGTGCCGCGACCGGGTCGGCGCGGATCAGCGGGGCGCCGTCCGTCGACGGATCGGGCCAGATCCGGTACAGCAGCTCGCGGCGGCGCAGGGTCTCCCGCTCCAGCGCGGTGACGGGGACCGCCGGGAACGGGCCGGCGGCGGCCGGGGTGCCGTAGCGGAACCGGCACGGGGTGCTGCTGGGCGCGAGCGCGAAGTACCCGGCGTCGTACAGCGCGCCGAGGCGGCACAGTTCCAGGGAGCCTCTCGGCAGCAGACCGGCGGCGAGCAGCCGGTGCACCGCGGCGGGTATGTCGTCGGTCCAGGGCCAGACCGCCGGGTCGAGCGTGCCGTGGGCCGTGAGGAGCACGTCGAGGCCCGGGGCGAGGGGGCTCTCGGCGTGCACCACGCGGCCCTCGGCCAGGTGCAGGGTGCCGTGCTCGCGGACCAGGACTCCGGTGGCCCGCTCGTCGGCGAGGCGTATCAGCATCGGCGAGAGCGCGCCGGCCGCCCCGTCGTACGGGGCCGCCCGGTCCCGGACCGGCAGCGGCGGAGGTATCTCGACCACGGTCATCCCAGCACCAGCCGCTCGGCCATCTCGCCGAGCCGGATCCGGGCGAGGGCGAGATTGCCGTCCTCGCGGGCCAGCCACAGATGCAGGAACACCGTGGCGTCGAAGGACGTGACCACGAAGCGCAGCAGGTGGTAGCTGTCCCGGTTGCTGACGATCAGGTCTTCCACCGGAGGGCTCACCTCGGTGTCGTCCTCCGTGCTGAACGCCCCGTGCTCGGCGGCCAGCCGGGCCAGCTCGGCGGCCTCCGCCGCGGTGGTCTCGTGGTCACCGCCGGGCGCCTCCCCGACCGTGCCCAGGGCCAGCCCGCTCGTCCAGTCGACCAACGCGGCCCCCCGGGCACCGGGCAGTCGCATCGCTTCCAGTAAGCACTCGTCGATTCCGGGCACCGTGGCTCCCCTCCCACCGCCTGGCTCTCCGGTTGAGTGACGCAGACACTACGCAACGTGTGCGACGGGAGGGATGCGTTTGGCATTTTCCAGTGGAACATGCTTGCGGCAGGCTAGTGTTGGTCAACTGGGCTGCTTTTCACACCAGTTGATCCCTCTGTTTCGGGTGTCTCAACGGCTTCCGGTGGTGCGCGGGGTGGTGAGCGCGTCGGCGTGCGCCCCTCCGGAATCGGCCACGATCTCCGCGACCGTCTGCGGATCCCGTACGACGGCGAACGCCACGCCTCCGGCGCCGTCCGGTACGAAGCCGTAAACCCCGGGCCGGACAAGGGAGTTGTAGGAGAAGTGGGTGCCGAAGTAGTACGCCCCGGTGTCCAGCGCGGCCGCGAGGTCGCCCTGCTCCAGCAGTGGCAGCGCGCGCCCCTCGGCGAGCAGGTCGCCCGTGAAGCAGGCCGGCCCCGCCACGTCCTGCACCACCGCCGGGCCCTCCTTGGGCCGTCCCTTGGCGTCGTACGCGGCGATCCTGAGCGGCCAGGTCCCCGGCACGTACACCGTCCGTGCCGCCACCTGTACGCCCGCGTGCGTCACCGCGATCCGCCGTCCGCCGGAGCTCTTGGCGTACTCCACCCGGGCCACCACCGTCCCGTACCGGGCCAGCAGCGACCGCCCGAACTCCGTCACCAGCCCGTACCGCCCGTCGAACAGCCCCGGCACCGCCTCCGCGAGGAGCCGCGCGTACTGCGCGTACGTCGGCTCCGTCGTCTCCGACGCGAAGTTGACCGACAGCCCGCCGCCGATGTCGAGGGTGTCGATCTGCCGCCGCCCGATCCGCGCGTTGATCTCCTCGGCCAGCGCGTACGTCTCCGCCACGCCCCGCGCCAGCAGCGACAGCGAAATCCCCTGCGAACCGATGTGCGCGTGCAGCCGTGTCAGCCACGGCCGCTCCGCGAACGCCCTCACGACCCACTCCCGCGCCCCCTCGTCCCGCAGCCCCACCCCGAACTTCGAGGTCGCCGTCGCGGTGGAGGTGGCGCCGATGCTCCCGGCCCCGATCTGCGGGTTCACCCGGATCCCGAGCGGCGAGCGGGAGCGGGCGGAGTCCATGAGCGCGTCGATGCGCCGCAGCTCCTGCGGATTGTCCGCGTTCACGGCGATGCCCAGCGCCAGCGCCTCCCGCAGCTCCGCCCCGGTCTTGGCGGGCGCGTCGAACACCGTCCGCTCCGCCGGCACCCCGGCCGCCCGCGCCAGCGCCAGCTCGCCCGCGCTGGCCACCTCGGCGCCGATGCCCTCCCCGGCCAGCAGCCGCACCACCGGCACCAGCGGGTTCGCCTTCACCGCGAAGGCGTGCAGGATCGGCGTGCCGGGCGCCGCGACCGCCTCGAACGCCCGGCGCAGCGCCGCCGCCGAGGCACGGATGCCGGTCACGTCCAGCAGGCCTACGATCGGCGCGTCCGGCCCCAGCAGTCCCTGCTCCACCGCCGCCCGCACGGCGTCGTCCCGCCGCACCACCCGCTCACCGTCGTCCCTGCCCACTTCGTCGCCCGCTCCTTCGCTCGCCTCGTTCTCCGCTTCGTCGTCCACCGCGACGTCCCCCGACATGTCGTCGTCCGCACCCTTAAGGCCCATAAGTCCAGCCAAACATCCGGAACGCGGCCGCGCTGGCGGACCAATGTATTGACTAGTTCTATTCAGCGGGCCAGGATGTGAATAACCGAATAACCGCAGGAACACTTCACTGGCCGTCATTCGCTAGGAGGCAGACCATGTCAGGACCCCGCCCCGTACGAGCGCCGCGCGGTACGGAACTGAGCGCCCTGGGATGGCAGCAGGAAGCCGCCCTGCGGATGCTGCAGAACAACCTCGACCCCGAGGTCGCCGAGCACCCCGACAAGCTCGTCGTCTACGGCGGCACCGGCAAGGCCGCCCGCGACTGGCGTTCCTTCGACGCCATGGTCCGCACCCTGCGCACCCTCAAGCAGGACGAGACCATGCTGGTCCAGTCCGGCCGCCCGGTCGGCGTGATGCAGACCCACGAGTGGGCACCGCGCGTCCTCATCGCCAACTCCAACCTGGTCGGCGACTGGGCCAACTGGGAGGAGTTCCGCCGTCTGGAGGCCCTCGGCCTGACCATGTACGGCCAGATGACCGCCGGCTCCTGGATCTACATCGGCACCCAGGGCATCCTCCAGGGCACCTACGAGACCTTCGCCGCCGTCGCCGCGAAGAAGTTCGGCGGCACCCTCGCCGGGACGATCACCCTCACCGCCGGCCTCGGCGGCATGGGCGGCGCCCAGCCGCTCGCCGTCACCATGAACGACGGCGTCGCGATCTGTATCGACGTCGACCCGCGTGCCATCGAGCGCCGTATCGAGCACCGGTACCTCGACGTGAAGGCCGACTCGCTCGCGCACGCCCTCCAGCTCGCCGTCGAGGCCCGCGACGCCCGTCGCCCGCTCTCCATCGGCCTGCTCGGCAACGCGGCGGAGCTGCTTCCGCAGATGCTGGCCGAGGGCGCCCCCATCGACATCGTCACCGACCAGACCTCGGCGCACGACCCCCTCGCCTATCTGCCGGTGGGCATCGCCTTCGAGGACATGGCGGACGTGGCGGCCAAGGACCCGGCGGGCTTCACGACCCGCGCCCGTGAGTCCATGGCCAGGCACGTCGAGGCCATGGTCGGCTTCATGGACGCCGGTGCCGAGGTCTTCGACTACGGCAACTCGATCCGCGGCGAGGCCCAGCTCGCCGGGTACGAGCGGGCGTTCGCCTTCCCCGGCTTCGTCCCCGCCTACATCCGCCCCCTCTTCTCCGAGGGCAAGGGCCCCTTCCGCTGGGCGGCCCTGTCCGGTGAGGCCTCCGACATCGCCAAGACCGACAAGGCGATCCTCGACCTCTTCCCGGAGAACGAGTCCCTGCACCGCTGGATCAAGCTGGCCGGTGAGCGGGTCCACTTCCAGGGCTTGCCGGCGCGTATCTGCTGGCTCGGCTACGGCGAGCGCGACAAGGCCGGCGAGCGGTTCAACGACATGGTCGCGAGCGGCGAGCTGGCAGCCCCGCTCGCCATCGGCCGCGACCACCTCGACTGCGGCTCCGTGGCCTCGCCCTACCGCGAGACGGAGGCCATGCTGGACGGGTCCGACGCGATCGCCGACTGGCCGCTGCTGAACGCCATGGTGAACGTGGCGTCGGGTGCGTCCTGGGTCTCCATCCACCACGGCGGTGGGGTGGGGATGGGGCGGTCCATCCACGCGGGGCAGGTGACGGTGGCCGACGGTACGAAGCTCGCCGGCGAGAAGATCCGGCGGGTACTGACCAACGACCCCGGCATGGGCGTCATCCGGCACGTCGACGCCGGGTACGACATCGCGGAGTCGGTCGCCGACGAGCGGGGGGTTCGGGTGCCGATGCGCGAGGGTGACGACGCGTGAATGCCCGTGAGGGGGGACGTGGCGGCAGCGCTCCGGTGGGGGCCGATGCCTCGTTGCCCAGCGCGGGTGCGGCTGTGCCCACCCTCCCCCACTCTCAACTTCGTTCGAGCGGGGGGACCCCCATCGCCCTGCGGAACGACTGCCCACAGCCTGTGCCTGTACGGAGCGCGGCCTCCTTCCACTCCATGTGGCGTGAGCTGCTCCCCATCGGGCGGCACGCCGACTCCCACGGTTACCGGCGCTTCGCCTGGACCGGGGCCGATGCCGAGTGCCGGGCCTGGTTCATGGAGCAGGCCGAGGCGCGTGGGCTGACGTACGAGGTCGACCGGAACGGGAACCAGTGGGCCTGGCTGGGGGACCCCGCCGCCGGGGACGCCGTCGTCACCGGGTCGCATCTGGACTCCGTCCCGGACGGCGGGGCCTTCGACGGCCCCCTCGGTGTCGTGTCCGCCTTCGCCGCGCTCGACGAACTCCGCGGCAGGGGAGCGGAGTTCACGAGGCCCCTCGCCATCGTCAACTTCGGTGACGAGGAGGGCGCCCGGTTCGGGCTCGCCTGTGTCGGGTCACGGCTCACCGCCGGGCAGCTCACCGTCGAGCAGGCGCACCGGCTGACCGACGGGGACGGGGTCACCCTGCCCCGGGCCATGGAGGCCGCCGGCCACGACCCCGACGCCATCGGCGCCGACCCCGAGCGGCTCGCCCGCATCGGCGCCTTCGTCGAGCTGCACGTCGAGCAGGGCCGGGCGCTGGACCTGTCCGGGGACCGGGTCGGCGTCGCCAGTGCCATCTGGCCGCACGGACGCTGGCGGTTCGACTTCCGCGGCGAGGCCAACCACGCCGGCACCACCCGGCTGGCCGACCGGCACGACCCCATGCTGTCGTACGCCGAGACCGTGCTCGCCGCCCGCCGCGAGGCCGAACTCGCCGGTGCCGTCGCCACCTTCGGGAAGATCGCCGTCGAGCCGAACGGCGTCAACGCCATCCCCTCCCTGGTGCGCGGCTGGCTCGACTCGCGCGCCGCCGACCAGGCCACCCTCGACACCGTCGTCGGCGGCATCGAGAAGGCGGCCCGGGAGTACGCGCAGGCGCACGGCATCGATCTCGACGTGGTCCGGGAGTCCTTCACCCCGGTCGTCGAGTTCGATCACGCCCTGCGGGACGAACTCGGCCGTGTGCTCGGCCGGGACACCGGGCTCACCGTGCCCGTCCTGGGCACCGGTGCGGGACACGACGCCGGGATCCTCTCCGGGAGCATCCCGACCGCCATGCTGTTCGTGCGCAACCCCACCGGTGTCTCGCACTCCCCGGCCGAGTTCGCGGCCGAGGACGACTGCGTGGCCGGGGTGGGCGCGCTCGCCGACGTACTGGAAGGGCTGGCCTGCGGGTGACGACACGGACGACGTACTGGTTGGAGTACGCCTGGCTGGACACGTATGTCGAGCCAGGTGTCGCCGTGGAGGTGGCGGACGGCCGGATCACCGCCGTCCGCACGGACACCCCCACCCCGCCGCCGATGGCCGAGATCCTCCGCGGTCTCACCCTCCCCGGCCTGGCCAACGCCCACTCGCACGCCTTCCACCGCGCCCTGCGCGGCACCGTCCAGGTCGGCTCCGGGACCTTCTGGACCTGGCGCGAGCTGATGTACTCCTTCGCCGACCGGCTGACCCCGGAGACCTACCACGCGCTCGCCCGCGCGGTGTACGCCGAGATGGCGCTCGCGGGCATCGCCTGCGTCGGCGAGTTCCACTACGTCCACCACGCCCCCGGCGGCACCCCGTACGCCGACCCCAACGCCATGGGCGAGGCGCTGATCGCGGCCGCCGCCGACGCCGGCATCCGCATCACCCTCCTCGACACCGCCTACCTCTCCGCAGGCTTCGGGGAGCCGCCCAACGCCCACCAGACGCGCTTCTCCGACGGCAGCGCGGAGGCCTGGGCCGAACGCTGTTCAGTTCTCAAGGAACGGGATCACGCGCGGATCGGGGCGGCGATCCACTCCGTACGGGCCGTGCCCGCCAGGCAGTTGGCGACCGTGGCCCGCTGGGCCGAGGAGCGGCGGGCCCCGCTCCATGTGCACCTGTCCGAGCAGACGGCGGAGAACGACGCCTGCCTGGCCGCCCACGGCCGCACCCCCACCCGGCTGCTCGCCGACCACGGCGTCCTCGGCCCGCGCACCACCGGCGTCCACAACACCCACCTCACCGACGAGGACATCGCGCTGCTCGGCGGCTCCGGCACCGGCACCTGCATGTGCCCGACCACCGAACGGGACCTGGCCGACGGCATCGGACCGGCCGTCGCCCTTCAGCGGGCGGGCTCGCCGCTCTCCCTCGGCTCCGACAGCCACGCCGTCATCGACCTGCTCGAAGAGGCGCGCGCGATGGAGCTGAACGAGCGGCTGCGCACCCGTACCCGGGGCCACTGGACCGCCGCGGCCCTGCTGCGCGCCGCCTCCGCCGACGGCCACGCGGCCCTCGGCTGGGAGGGCGCGGGCACCATCGAGACCGGCATGCTCGCCGACCTGACGACGATCGCGCTCGACTCGGTCAGAACGGCAGGGCCGCTGCCCCGGCTGGGCGCCGAGACGGCCGTATTCGCGGCGACGGCAGCGGACGTACGGCACACGGTCGTGGGCGGCCGGCACGTCGTACGAGACGGTGCGCACACCCTCGTACCCGATGCGCCGCAAGCCCTCGCGCGGGCCGTCGAAGCCCTCCGCGCCTGACGACCACCCACGAGGACACCATGAGCAGCAGCACCGTCATCACCAACATCGCCACGCTGGTCACCAATGACCCCTCCCTCGGTGACAACTCCCCTCTCGGTCTGATCCAGGACGCGGCCGTCGTCATCGACGGCGACCGTGTCGTGTGGACCGGTGAATCCAGCAAAGCACCCGCCACTGACAACCGGGTCGACGCGGGCGGCCGGGCGGTGCTGCCGGGCTTCGTGGACTCCCACTCCCACCTGGTGTTCGCGGGCGACCGCACCCAGGAGTTCAACGCCCGGATGTCCGGCCGGTCGTACACCGCGGGCGGCATCCGCACCACCGTCGCCGCGACCCGCGCCGCGACCGACGCGGAGCTGGAGGCGAACCTCACCCACTACCTCGCCGAGGCCCTCCGCCAGGGCACCACCACCTTCGAGACGAAGTCGGGCTACGGCCTGACGGTCGAGGACGAGGCGCGGGCCCTGCGCATCGCCGCCGCCCACACCGACGAGGTGACCTACCTCGGCGCCCACATCGTCTCCCCGGACTACGCCGACGACCCGGCCGCCTACGTCTCCCTGGTCACCGGCGAGATGCTCGACGCCTGTGCCCCGTACGCCCGTTGGATCGACGTCTTCTGCGAGAAGGGCGCCTTCGACGGCGACCAGGCCCGCGCGATCCTCACCGCGGGCAAGGCGAAGGGCCTGACCCCGCGCGTCCACGCCAACCAGCTCTCCTACGGCCCCGGCGTCCAGCTGGCCGTCGAACTGGACGCGGCGAGCGCCGACCACTGCACCCACCTCACGGACGCCGACGTGGACGCGCTCGCGAACAGCGGGACGGTCGCCACCCTCCTGCCGGGCGCCGAGTTCTCCACCCGCGCCGCGTGGCCGGACGCCCGCCGCCTCCTGGACGCGGGCGTGACCGTGGCCCTGTCCACGGACTGCAACCCGGGCTCCTCCTTCACCTCCTCCGTCCCCTTCTGCATCGCCCTGGCCGTCCGGGACATGCGCATGACCCCGGACGAGGCGGTGTGGTCGGCGACGGCGGGCGGCGCGCAGGCCCTGCGGAGGGACGACATCGGCCGGCTCACCCCGGGCGCGTATGCCGACCTGACCCTGCTGGACGCCCCCAGCCACGTCCACCTCGCCTACCGGCCCGGGGTTCCGCTGGTCGCCGGGGTGTGGCGCAGGGGCGTCCGGTCCGTCGGCTGACTCAGCTCGCCCCGGCCCGCCAGCGCTGGGCCGTGCCGTTGGTGATCGGGTCCAAGGAGAGCTGGTCGTCGCCGTTCGGGGTGAGGGCCGTCTCGAGGGCGATCTCCGGGCGGATCTCGCCGTCGTAGACGACCGTGAAGCGCAGGTTGTCGCCGTGGTCGCCGTCCACCGACGAGCACTCCCAGATGCCGACGCCCTTGTCGACCGAACCCCGGCTGTCCAGGCAGAAGTCGGGGTCCGCGGCGGACTCCAGCACGCCCCGGTCCGCGTCGACCCGCCAGCGCTGGGTGGCGGAGGCGGAGCAGGTGGCCGTGACGACGTCGGTGCCGTTGTCGAAGTCGCCGTCCCGTACGTCCAGACAGCGGCCGGTGGCGGCGTTCACGACCTGGGCGTAGCCGGCGCCCGGGGGCTTCGGGGCGGGTGACGGGGTCGGCGAGGCGGAGCGTGTCGGGGTCGGAGTCGGGGTGGGGGGCGGAGTCGGGGTCGGGCTGTGCGACGGCTTCGTGCGGGAGGGCGACGGGGAGAGGGTCGCCGTCGCCGTCACGGTCACCTGCGGGGTGGTGGGCGGTGCCGGCGGCGTCGCGGCCGCCGGGTTCCGGGGGTGCGAGGCCGGGCGGGTCAGGAGGACCAGCAGCAGCGGTACGAGGGCCACGCCCAGTGCCGTGGAGGTCAGCAGGACGCGGCGGGACGGGGACCGGCGTCCGCGCACCGGGCCGGGCTCGGCGGGCGCCTCCGACGGGGTCTCCTGCCGGATGTACGCCGTTCCGCCCCAGGGCAGCAGGCCCTCCGCCAGCGTCGTGCGCGGGCTGTCCCGGAGCGCGGTCAGGTCCTCGAACGCGGCCGTGCAGTACGGGCAGTGGGCCATGTGCGCGTGCAGGTCGGCGCTGTGCCGGGGGTTCTCCGGGCGTACCGACTCCTCGATCAGCCGGCGGAAGTCCGCGCAGCGCGGGTCGTCGGAGGCGGCCAGGCGGCCGCGCAGACAGGCCTGTGCCAGCGACTGGAGCGCGGGCGGGGTGTCGTACCGGACGTCCTCGGGGGTCAGGCCGAGGTGGGCTGCGGTCCGGGCCGGGGGTTCCTGGTCCAGTACGCCGTACCAGAGCAGGCCCTGGGTGCGGGACGGCAGGGACTGGAAGGCCGCGAGCAGGGGCGGGGCGGGCGGCTCGGGGGTGCCCGTCGAGTTCAGGACCAGAAGGAGGGTGGGGTCCAGGGCGGCGGAGCGTTCGTCGTGCGCCCACTCGGCGGCCAGCCGTGCGGTCAGCAGAAGCAGATGGTGGCGCAGGGGGACGACCGGCTCGGCGCCGCGCGCGATGTCCCGGGCGGCGGTGGCGAAGGTCCCCGCGGTGAGCCGGCGGGCCGCCGCGTCACCGGTCGTGCAGAGGCGGGCGTAGCCGAGGACCGCGGGCTGGTGACGGGCGCGCAGTTCCTGGAGGGCCGGGTAGGCGGTGGCGGCGGGCGCGCGCAGGAGTTCGGTCAGGCGTGCGTCCGGGGGTGGGTTGTCCTGGACCATCGTGCGCCCCTTCGTGCCGGCCGGCCGTGTGCCCGTCCTTGCTGACGTACCGGCCAGTTTGGAGTGTGGGCGGGACGCGAGGGAGGCCTTTGACGAAAAGAGACGGGCGGAAGAGACAGCGAGGGAGACGGGCGGGGGAGAAGGGCGGGAGAGACGGGCGGGAGAGACGGGCGGGGCGGGCGACGGGGGTTGTCGGGCGGGGCGGCCGACGGGGGCGTGTCCGGCGTACGGCTGCGGGCGCGGGGGAGCGGCCTGCTCCCACGCGCCCGCAGTAGTCGTACGACCCCGGCAGCCGCTTCTGTCACTCGTCCAGCGTCAGCGCCTTGCGCAGTTGCACCAGGGTCCGGGACAGCAGCCGGGACACGTGCATCTGCGAGATGCCGAGTTCCTCGCCGATCTCCGACTGGGTCATGCCGGCGACGAAACGCAGCGAGAGGATCCTGCGGTCCCTGGAGGGAAGTTCGGCGATCAGCGGCTTCAGGGACTCGATGTACTCGATGCCTTCGAGGCCGTGGTCCTCGTAGCCGATGCGGTCCGCCAGGGCGCCCTCGGACTCGTCCTCGTCCGGCTGCGCGTCCAGGGAGGAGGCCGTGTACGCGTTGGAGGCGGCCATGCCCTCGACGACCTCGTCGTTCGAGAGGCCGAGGCGCTCCGCGAGTTCCGCGACCGTGGGGGCGCGGTCCAGCTTCTGGGCCAGCTCGTCGCCCGCCTTGGCGAGGTCGAGACGCAGCTCCTGGAGGCGGCGCGGGACCCGCACCGACCACGACGTGTCGCGGAAGAAGCGCTTGATCTCGCCGATGATGGTTGGCATCGCGAAGGTGGGGAACTCGACGCCGCGGGAGAGTTCGAAGCGGTCGATCGCCTTGATCAGGCCGATCGTGCCGACCTGGATGATGTCCTCCATCGGCTCGCTGCGGGAGCGGAACCGGGAGGCGGCGAACTTGACGAGCGCGAGGTTCAGTTCGACGAGCGTGTTGCGCACGTACGAGTACTCGTGGGTGCCTTCCTCCAGCGACTCCAGCCGCGCGAAGAGGGTCTTGGACAGGGCTCGCGCGTCGACCGCGTCGACCTGGTCGTACGGGGGGATCTCGGGGAGGTCGAGCTCCGTGGCGAGTCCCTCGATGGCATCCAGTTGTTCCGGTGGGGGTGTCGACGTCGCCGTCCGGGTATGCGATGCGTCGAGCCGGGGTGACATGGTGTCCTCCATCGTTCTCGGCATAAGGCTGCCGAAGCCGTGCGTGCACTGCGGTGTGCGGCGCCTCCAAAGCCGGCCGTGTCGGTTTCTTGTCCCTACTAGGCCTACCCGCTCCGCCGAGCCACTCGCAAGTCCGTTCTATTAGCATTTGTCCGATTGTGGGGGGTTGTTCGGGTGTCGGAGTACGTGGAGAAGGCGTAATGTTCGAGGGCGCCGACGTGGCGTTCGTCAGACATCGGTGGGCATCGTCAGACATCGGTCAGACGGTGGTAAAAGCGGTCACGACCTCGGGAGAGAGACGGCAATGGACCACGGGACGGTCGGCAGCGCACAGTCGGGCCGGCTGCTGGTGGAAGTGCGGGAAGAGGGCCCCAGCGCCGTCGTGATTCCGGCGGGTGAGCTCGATCACCACACCGCCGATCTGCTGCGCGAGCCTCTCGATGATCTTCTCGACAAAGGCTTCTCACGCCTTGTCGTCGACTGTTCACGCCTTGAGTTCTGCGACTCCACCGGGCTGAACGTGCTGCTCGGTACCCGGTTGCGGGCCGAGGCCGCCGGGGGCGGGGTGCATCTCGCCGGGATGCTGCCTGTCGTCGCCCGGGTGTTCGAGATCACGGGGGCCGAGGCGGTCTTCACCGTCCATGACTCCGTCGAGGCGGCCCTGGCCGACGAACCCGGCGAACCCGACGAAACCGACAACGAGAGCTGAGTTCTGGCCCGGTGTTCGGAACCGAGGGGTGTCCCGGCCGATCGCCCGGGCAGGAGACATTCTGGATCTGTCGGCGACCTACCGGCTCCGGTCGAGTAGGTCATACCGACAGGCCCGTACGAACTGCAGTAACGCGAATTTGTGAATCGTGAACCGGTGAAACGGTGAGGTGAAGCGCTGATGAGCACCACCCGGCCTTACCCGCCGGGCGACCGCGGCCCGGAGACCAGCGGCGTCTCCGGGGTGTCCGAGGGGGCGGCGTCCGACGTGCCGCCCGCCTCGTCGGGGGGTCGTCAGGTCCGCAGGCTTCGCCTGGTCGGCGAGAGCGGGGTCGTCCCGCTCGCGCGCGACTTCGCCCGGCAGGCGCTGTACGCGTGGGGCTGGCTGCCCGCCGCGTCCGCCGACCGCAGGGCCGCCGCGGAGGATGTGCTGCTCGTCGTCTCCGAGCTCGTCACCAACGCGTGCCTGCATGCCGAGGGGCCGGACGAGTTGTTCCTGGCCTGCGACGACAAGGTGATCCGCGTGGAGGTGTCCGACCGAGGGGCCGGGCAGCCGGCGCCGCGGACTCCGCACCGGGCGGGACGGCCGGGAGGGCACGGGATGTTCATCGTGCAGCGGCTGTGCCTGGACTGGGGGGTCGTCCGGGCGTCCGGCGAGGCCGGGAAGACGGTCTGGGCGGAGCTGGGGGCGCCGGCGTAACGGGGGGCGGCGTGCGCCCACCGGGGTGCCGCGTTGTGTCGGTCGGCGGCTGCGCGTTGTCCTTGGTTGCTCGCGCCCACGCGGCGGAGCCGCACATCGACAGAGCCCCGCGCCGTTTGCGGGGCGCTTCACTCACGGGGCACTCACACTTCCGCCACGCCCTTTCTCTTCCCTCCTCATGGGCCCCGGCGTACCTTGACGGCCGAATCTGATACCTCGTCAGTAGCGAATGGGGTGGACCGACCGTGTCGTCGTACCCGAAACGCACCGCCGTGCTCGCGTCCGCCGCCGCCCTGGCCGGCTCGGCGGTGCTGCTCACCGCCCCGGCGGCGCACGCCACCGTCGTCGACGTCAACTACGCCTGCAAGACGCCGATCGGAGACAAGAGCGCTGTCTCCCCGATCGACATCAAGGGCGTGCAGAGCGGCAGCGGCTACAAGATCACGATGTCCTGGCAGAAGGGGGTCTCCTCCAGCCCCGTCGAACTCGGCAAGGGCGCGATGAACCCGAGCGCCACCATCAAGCTCGGCGGCGCCGACAGCGGGACCCTGAACGTGACCGGCTCGCCCAACCAGGCCGCGATACCCGCCAACACGCCCATCAAGATCAACGACCTGAGCGGCACCTACACCCCGGAGAAGACCGGCAAGGTGACGTTCACGGCGGGCATCCTCACCATCAAGGCGCTCGGCACGACGACGACCTGCACTCCCACCAACAACCCCGGCCCGTCCCTGACCCTGGACGTGAGCGCCGCGAGCGGGGGCGGCTCGACCGGCTCGACCGGCTCCGCCTCGTCGTCCGGCGGCACCGGTGCCGACTCCGCGGGCACCCTCCCGAAGACCGGCCCCGAGGACTCGTTCGTCGCGCTCGGCACCCTCGGCGGCACCGTGCTGCTCGCGGGCGCGGCCGGCGCCCTCTGGCTGACCCGGCGGAACCAGGCCGTACGCCGCTGACCTTGAGGGTCCGACCGCTGGAGCCGCCCATGCCGTCCGCCCAGTCCGCCACCCGTGTGCTCGGCCTCGCCGTGCTGACCCTGCTCGCCACCGCCCCGCACGCGGCGGCGGCCGGGGGCTGGTCACTCGCGCCCACGGGCGGCGGCCGCCCGTCCTTCTACGCCGAGGGCGCCCCCGGGGCCGTCCTCCAGGACACCGTGTCGGTGACCAACCGCGGCGGGCACCCGGTCACGGTACGGCTGTCCGGCACCGGCGTCCCCGTCGCCTTCGCCGAGCCGAGCGTCCGCGTGCCCGCGCGCACCCGTGCCGACGTCCCCTTCACGGTGACCGTCCCGAGCGGTGCCGCCCCCGGCGACCGCCCCGGCACGCTCGTCGCGCGGGACACCGACGGCCGCACCGCCACCGTCCGCGTCCGGCTGCGCGTCGGCGGCCCCACCCTGACCGCGCTGACCGTCGAACATGTCGCCGTCCACGGTGACCGCATCACGTACGAGCTGGTCAACCGGGGGACGACCGTCCTCGTACCGAAGCTCGCGGTGCACGCGGAGGGTGTCTTCGGCCGGGACCTGCTCGACCGGCCCCCGCGCACCCTCCCGGTCCGCCTCGCCCCGGGCAGCCGTACCGGACTCAGCGAGCCCTGGCCCGGCCACCCCGCCCTGGACGCGGTCGACGTCCGGCTGACGGCGACGGCGGCGGGCGGCGCGCACGACACGGCGGACGCCCGGGCGCGGTTCGTGCCCTGGGGCGCGGTCGCGGGGACCGCCGGCGCGCTGGCGGCGGGCGCCGCCGTGACGGTCGTACGACTGCGCAGGCGCCGTGCCGGCCGGGCGGCGGCCGAACCCCTGCCCATGGAGACCGAGTTGACGGGAGCGGCGAGGTGAGAGCGCGTGCGATCGCGATATCGACGGCGCTGGCGGCGGTGTTCGCACTGCTTCTGACGCCCCAGGCCGCGGCCACCGACGGACCGGCCGTCAAGGTCTCCGAGGCCCAGGCCGGCACCGGCGGGTCGATCACCGTGAGCGGCACCGGCTGGCGGCCGCACACCCTGCTGATGATGCTGATCTGCGGCCAGGCCACCCCCGCCCGGGGCGTGGTCGGCGGCACCAACTCCTGCGCCAACGCCGACGGACGGGCCGTCACCACCGACGCGAAGGGCGGCTTCGGCAAGCAACTCCCGGTCGCCGAGCCGCCGGTGCCCTGCCCCTGCGTGGTGCACGTGGCCACCGTGACCGGCGCGAAGGCCGACGCGGACGCCGTCTTCCGGGTCGCCGGGCACCCCGTGAAGGCACTGCCCGCCGAGCCCACCGGCGGCCGCCTCGCGATGCTCACCGACAGCCGCCTCGACGGCTCCTCGGGCCTGCTGACCTGGTTCGGCGCACCTCCCTCCCGCACCCTCGTCTTCACCATCGGCAACGCGGGCTCCACCACCCTCAAGGACCCCGTCTTCCAGGTCGGCACCGCACACGGCGTGTTCGCCCCCCAGTGGGACGAGCAGCAGTGGCGCGGCACCCTCGCACCCGGCAAGAAGGCGCAGATCAAGCTGCCCGTCGAACTCTCCGCCGGGGCGCACGGCGACTACACCGTCTCCCTCCGGTACGACGGCAAGGTCCTCGCCGAGCAGCCCTGGGGCGTCGGCCGCCCCTGGGGAGTGACCCTGTTCTGGCTCCTGCTCTGCGTGGTCGTACCGGCCGCCGTCTTCCGCATCGGCATGGCGGTGGTCGACCGGGTGCGGCCGCCCCGCGCGGGCGGCATCCGCCACCGGGGCGTGCACCGCCCGACCCTGCGCCTGCCCCGCGTGCGCGCGCCGGAGCCCGCGCCCGACACGACCTCGACCCTGCCGTGGTTCACCCCGGACAACGATCCGGGCACGGCGGCCGGTCGGCTCTCCGCACCGCACGACGACAGTTCCACGAGTCCCACGACTCCCACCAGGAAGGGAACCACGTGACCATGCGAAGGAGAGTGACACCGGTCAGAGCGGGTGCGGCGGCGGCCGCGCTGGTCCTCGCCGGGGCGGGCGCCCTGCTCGGCGCGGCCGCCGGCACCGCACAGGCGGCCGAGGTGTCGTTCGCGACCCACTGCGTACCGCCCGCCGGGGTCGCCGACCCCGTCGACGGGACCACGAAGGTGGAGATCACCGCGCCCGCCACCGCGAAGGTCGGCGACACGGTCGACATCACCTGGAAGTTCGTACAGGCCGCGTCCAAGAACCCGGACATCATCGACCTGCCCGCCAACTCGGTCCAGCCGTCCGGCACGCTCAAGGCGGCCGGTGCCCAGACCGCCGACATCGCCCTGCAGGGGCCGCGCGAGAACCCGGCGATCCCCAAGGGCGGCGACATGGTGCTGTCCGACATGACGGGCACGCTGAAACTGACCTCACCCGGCGAGGTGACGCTCACCCCGGACGCTTACAAGGTCAACGCGTTCGGGACGGACACCGTGTGCACCCCCTCGGGGACGGTGCCGAAGGCGGCGACGATCGAGGTGACCGGCAGCGGCTCCAGCGACTCGGCGACCCCGACCGGCACCGGCTCGGCCTCCCCGTCCCCCACGGACTCGGCGTCGGAGTCCGCCTCCGCCTCCCCGTCCGATTCGGTCTCCGCCTCCGCCTCCGCCTCCGACGGCACGGGCACCGGCCAGACCGACTTCACGGGCAAGGAGGTCGAGGTCCCCTACGCCTGCAAGACACCCATCGGCGACAAGAACGCGACCTCGCCGGTGCAGATCAACGCCAAGAAGAACGGCGGGAGTTTCGACCTCACCGTGCGGTTCAACGGGTCGGTGATGGACAGCCCCGCGGACATCCCGGCGGACTCGGTGAAGCCGTCGATGGAGGTGGTCCTGGGCGGCGCCGACAAGGGCACGGTCCATGTGGAGGGCCCCACCAACTCCTCCGCGATCAAGTCCGGCGACCCGATCGACATCCCGGACCTGACAGGCACCTACAAGCCGGGCGCGAGCGGCGAGTCGACGCTGTCACCGGGCGTCCTGACGGTCAACGCGCTCGGTACGACCACGACGTGCACGCCGACCAAGTCGGAGGTGTCGTTGACCCTGGACACGACCGAGCAGGCGAGCGGCGCGTCGGGCGGTTCGTCGACGTCGGGCGGTTCGTCGGGCAGTTCGAGCGGCAGCGGCGGCCTGGCGGAGACGGGCGACAGCAGCAACGGGGCGGTGAAGGCGCTGGGACTGGTAGCGGGAACGGCGATCCTGCTGGGAGGCGCCGTGTTCACGTTCATGCCGCGAAAGAGGACGAGGTGACCCACCGCTTCTGAGGGGCGCGAGGAACTGCGCGACCAGCCCCCACAAACCGTTGGCCGACAACGCAAGAGGGCCACCCCGTTCAAAAGAACGCGGTGGCCCTCTGTCAGAAGACGCAGAAGACGATCAGTGAACGTCGCCCATGAGCTCCCGGACCTTCTTCCGGTACATCCACACCGCCGCACCGGCGAGCACCGCCAGTACCGCCTGGAACGCCACGATCCCCGTCTTGTTGAGGTCGACCCCGGCGATGGACAGCAGACCGGTCGTCGCGTCGCCCGCGGTGACCGCGAGGAACCACACGCCCATCATCTGGGACGCGTACTTCGCCGGAGCCATCTTGGTCGTCACCGACAGACCCACCGGAGAGAGCAGCAGCTCACCCACGGTCTGCACGAAGTAGATGCCGACCAGCCACATCGCCGCGGCCTTGTGACCGCCGTCCGCGATCGACAGCGGCGCGAGGAACAGGAAGAACGACGCACCGATCAGCACCAGACCACCGGCGAACTTCACGGCCGTGCTCGGCTCCTTGCCCCGCCGCGCCATCGCCAGCCACGCCCAGGCGAAGACCGGCGCGAACGCCATGATCATGACCGGGTTGACGGACTGGTACCAGGAGACCGGGAACTCCCAGCCGAAGATGGTGTTCCGCGCGGAGGCCTCGGCGAACAGGGAGACCGTCGAGCCACCCTGGTCGTAGATCATCCAGAAGACCGCGGCGGCCACGAAGAACCAGATGTACGCGCTCATCTTGGACTGGTCGGCGCGGTCCAGGTCCTTGTCGCGCTTGATGCGGGCGATGACGACGACCGGGATCAGCAGACCGGCGATCGTGATCGGGACCAGCAGCCAGTTCAGCGTGTAGACGCCGGAGACACCCACGACGACGTAGAAGACCACGGCGACGGCGGCCCACAGACCGGCCTTCGTCAGCGTCGCCTTCTTCTCCGCGGCGGACAGCGGCGTCGGGACGATGTCCGAACGCGAGCTCAGGTGGCGCGTGCCGAGCAGGAACTGGGCCAGGCCCAGCGCCATGCCGAGCGCGGCCAGCGCGAAGCCGAGGTGCCAGTTGTAGTTCTCGCCGACCGTGCCGATGGCCAGTGGCGCGGCGAACGCGCCCACGTTGATGCCGATGTAGAAGAGCGTGAAGCCACCGTCACGGCGCGGGTCGTCCGGACCGTCGTACAGGTGACCGACCATCGTGGAGATGTTTGCCTTCAGCAGACCTGAGCCTATGGCGACCAGGCCGAGGCCAGCGAAGAAGGTGCCGGCGCTGGGCAGCGCCAGCGTCAGGTGGCCGAGCATGATGATCACGCCCGCGACGGCGACCGTTTTACGGGGGCCGAGGACACGGTCGGCGAACCAGCCGCCCGGCAGGGCGAGCAGGTACACGAGCGACAGGTACACCGAGTAGATCGCCGTCGCCGTGGCCGCGCTCATGTGCAGGCCGCCGGGAGCGACCAGGTACAGCGGGAGCAGGGCCTTCATGCCGTAGTAGGAGAAACGCTCCCACATCTCGGTCATGAAGAGAGTGGCCAGTCCGCGGGGGTGGCCGAAGAAGGTCTTCTCGGAACCGGGGGTGCCCGGTCGGACCGAGTCCTTCGTCAGGCTGGACGCCATGGGTCGTTCCTTGCTGGTCGGGACGCGCGGTGGGGCTGTGCGCGCCCGTGGGGGGAGCGGCCGGCACCGGCGGGTCGAACCGTCCACCCCACGCCCAGGGGGAGTCCGCCCCGGATCACGGAGCGGCGGACGGCGACCACCGGGATCCACGCGCCGTGACGCTGTGTCGCGTCCGGAGCCCGGCCAGAGGTCATTCCTTTCAAGGCCGGCCTGGGCCGACCCGCACACAAAAGAGACCTTCAGCGTCAAAGCCCACCAAAGGTCACCGGGTGTACTACAGGCGTTCACGTCACTGTACGTCAGGACACGGCCGTATATGGAAGGACTTGAGACACGGATCACAGGTGTCGGGGGAACCGTGCGCCCGCATTCGAAGGCGCCTCCACGATCTCACCTCTCGCTCACAGGTTCGTACCACTGTGCCCCAAGGTAAGAATCCCTGGTGCCGATCACACCCCGGCACAGCGCGTAATCGGACTACCATCACCTCATGACCCGTGTACTGCTCGCCGAGGACGACGCGTCCATTTCGGAGCCGCTGGCCCGCGCACTGCGCCGGGAAGGTTACGAGGTCGAGGTGCGCGAGGACGGACCCACCGCGCTCGACGCCGGAATGCAGGGCGGCATCGACCTGGTCGTGCTGGACCTCGGGCTGCCCGGCATGGACGGCCTGGAGGTGGCGCGCCGACTGCGTGCCGAGGGCCACGCCGTACCCATCCTCATCCTTACCGCGCGGGCCGACGAGGTGGACACCGTCGTCGGCCTGGACGCGGGTGCCGACGACTACGTCACCAAGCCGTTCCGGCTCGCCGAACTGCTCGCCCGGGTACGGGCGCTGCTCCGCCGTGGCGCCGCGGAGCCCGCGCAGCCGCCGGCCACGCACGGGGTGCGGATCGACGTCGAGTCGCACCGGGCGTGGATGGGGGACGAGGAACTCCAGCTCACCGCGAAGGAGTTCGACCTGCTGCGGGTGCTGGTGCGGGACGCCGGACGGGTGGTTACTCGTGACCAGTTGATGCGCGAGGTCTGGGACACGACGTGGTGGTCGTCGACCAAGACGCTCGACATGCACATCTCGTGGCTGCGGAAGAAGCTCGGCGACGATGCGGCGAACCCGCGGTACATCGCTACGGTGCGTGGTGTGGGCTTCCGGTTCGAGAAGAGTTAAGTGCGATTCGTCGTGGGTGGCACGGGTAAGTGCGCGACTGGCCGTCGTCGTGGGCTGATCGCGCAGTTCCCCGCGCCCCTGAAGGGGCGCTGACGTGCGTCGTCGTCTGATCCAGTCCACCCTCGCCGTCGTGCTCGTCGTCATCGCGGTCTTCGGCGTCTCCCTGGTGATCGTCGAATCGCGGACCATCAGCAACAGCGCCCAGGAACGCGTCGACTCCGAAGCGCTCCGGCTCGCCAGCATCGTCGACAGCCGCATCCTCGGGGACGAGGACGTCACCGCCGAGATACTGCACAGCCAGGTCGGCAAGGACCAGTACGCCGTCATCCGGATCCCGGGCAAGGCGCCGATCGAGCTCGGGGTCAAGCCCGAGGGCGATGTCATCCACTACACCGTCGACGGCGAGGAAGGCGAGACGGTCACCGTCCAGGAGCCGCGGTCCACGGTGACCCGGGAGGTCGGCCGGACGCTGCTGATCATCGGGGCGGTCGCGCTGCTCGCCGTGATCGCCGCCGTGCTGCTGGCCATCCGGCAGGCCAACCGGCTCGCCTCCCCGCTCACCGACCTCGCCGAGACCGCCGAGCGGCTCGGCTCCGGCGACCCCCGCCCCCGGCACAAGCGGTACGGCGTCCCGGAGCTGGACCGGGTCGCCGACGTGCTGGACTCCTCCGCCGAGCGGATCGGGCGCATGCTCACCGCCGAGCGGCGGCTGGCCGCCGACGCCTCCCACCAGCTGCGCACCCCGCTGACCGCGCTGTCCATGCGGCTCGAGGAGATCACCCTCACCGACGACCCGGACACCGTGAAGGAGGAGGCGAACGTGGCGTTGACGCAGGTGGAGCGGCTGACCGATGTCGTGGAGCGGCTGCTGACGAACTCTCGCGACCCGCGCACCGGCTCCGCCGTCACCTTCGACCTCGACGAGGTCATCCAGCAGCAGCTCGCCGAGTGGCGGCCCGCCTACCGCAGCTCGGGCCGGGCGATCGTCAGCTCCGGCAAGCGGCATCTGCGGGCGGTGGGCACGCCGGGCGCGGTCGCCCAGGTGCTGGCCGCGCTGATCGAGAACTCGCTGATGCACGGCGGTGGCACGGTCGCCCTGCGGACCCGGGTGACCGGCAACCAGGCGGTCATCGAGGTGACCGACGAGGGGGCCGGGGTGCCCGCCGACCTCGGCAACCGGATCTTCGAGCGGACGATCAGCGGCCGTAACTCCACCGGGATCGGGCTGGCCGTCGCCCGCGACCTCGCGGAGGCCGACGGCGGCCGTCTGGAGCTGCTCCAGGCCCAGCCGCCGGTGTTCGGCCTGTTCCTGTCCCGCACCCCGCCGGCCCACAAGCCGCCGGACGAAGACCTGCCGACGGTCCGCTAGGACGAATGATCAGAAGACCCGCTGCCTGGGCTTGGGCTCCGGGGTATCGGCGGCCCGCTCCAGGATCGCCTCCGCGTCGGCGACCGTCTCACGGGCCGGCAGCGCCTTGAACACCCAGGAGCGGTACGACCAGAAGCGGAACAGCGTCGCCACGCCGATGCCGACGAACTTGAAGACGTTGCTCTGCAGCGGGCTGTCCCAGCCGAAGCCGTAGGTCGCCAGATACAGCAGACCGTTCTCGATCACCAGGCCGACCGCGCTGAACAGCAGGAACAGGGTGAGTTCCTTGGTGCGGCCGCCCTTGTCACGGTCCCGGTACGTCCAGTAGCGGAAGCCGAGGTAGTTGAAGACAATGGCGACGACGGTGGCTATCACGCTCGCCCGCACCACCGGAAGCTCGGTGAGGTGCCGGACCAGGTTGAAGACGCCGAGATTGACGAGAATGCCGGCGCCGCCGACGGCGCCGAATTTGGCGACCTCGCGTACGAGCCGTTGCAGCCCCGAGGAACCACGTTCCATGGTTGTGCGGGCTCCCGTCCGTAGATATTGCGACCCAGCCACTCTAACGAGCCAGTATGACCCACGCCTGTGGATGGCGACACAGGTCGGAAACGGCTTGGAAAGAGCACCGGAAAAGCGGGGCAAGAGGCGGCGAAGCGTCAGGTAAGAGCCCTGGTCGCGGGCGCGGAAACCGGCCACCCTGGCGCGGCCGATACCCTGGGGGCGTGACGTTCCCGGTAGTCGGCATGGTCGGCGGGGGCCAGCTCGCGCGTATGACGCACGAAGCGGGCATCCCGTTGGGCATCAGGTTCAAGCTCCTCAGTGACACCCCTCAGGATTCCGCGGCCCAGGTGGTGAGCGATGTCGTCATCGGCGACTACCGCGACCTGGAGACACTGCGTGCGTTCGCGCGCGGCTGCGATGTGATCACCTTCGATCACGAGCATGTGCCCACGGAGCATCTGCGGGCCCTGGAGGCGGACGGCATCCCCGTGCGCCCAGGCCCCGACGCTCTGGTGCACGCCCAGGACAAGGGCGTGATGCGGGCCAGGCTCGACGCGATCGGCATCCCCTGCCCGCGCTACCGGATCGTGGCCGACCCGGAGGACGTGGTCCGGTTCGCCGCCGAGGGCGACGGCTTCCCCGTCGTCCTCAAGACGGTCCGCGGCGGCTACGACGGCAAGGGCGTCTGGGTCGTGGAGACCGCCGAGGAGGCCAACGACCCGTTCCGGGCCGGCGTGCCCGTCCTCGCCGAGGAGAAGGTCGAATACGTCCGCGAGCTGGCCGCCAACGTCGTACGCTCCCCGCACGGCCAGGCCGTCGCCTACCCGGTGGTCGAGTCCCAGCAGGTGAACGGCGTCTGCGACACGGTCATCGCCCCCGCCCCCGACCTGGACGAGGCCCTCGCCCTGCGGGCCGAGGAGATGGCGCTGCTGATCGCCAAGGAGCTGGGCGTGGTCGGCCACCTCGCCGTGGAGCTGTTCCAGACCCGTGACGGCCGCATCCTCGTCAACGAACTGGCGATGCGCCCGCACAACTCCGGGCACTGGAGTCAGGACGGCGCGATCACCAGCCAGTTCGCCAACCATGTGCGGGCCGTTCTCGACCTGCCCCTGGGCGACCCGCGGCCCCGCGCCAAGTGGACGGTCATGGTCAACGTCCTCGGCGGCGACTACCCCGACATGTACTCCGCGTACCTGCACTGCATGGCCCGCGACCCCAAACTGAAGATCCACATGTACGGCAAGGACGTGAAGCCCGGCCGCAAGGTCGGCCACGTCAACACCTACGGCGACGACCTGGACGACGTTCTCGAACGCGCACGTCACGCTGCCGGCTACCTGAGAGGCACGATCACCGAATGAGCCCTGTTGTTGGCATCGTCATGGGTTCGGACTCCGACTGGCCCGTCATGGAGGCCGCCGCGAAGGCCCTGGACGAGTTCGAGATCGGGTACGAGGTCGACGTCGTCTCCGCGCACCGCATGCCGCGCGAGATGGTGACGTACGGCGAGCAGGCGGCGGAGCGCGGCCTGAAGGTGATCATCGCGGGTGCCGGGGGAGCGGCCCATCTCCCGGGCATGCTCGCCTCCGTCACCCCCCTCCCGGTCATCGGCGTCCCGGTCCCGCTGAAGTACCTCGACGGCATGGACAGCCTGCTGTCGATCGTGCAGATGCCGGCCGGTGTCCCGGTCGCCACGGTCTCGGTCGCCGGCGCCCGCAACGCGGGCCTGCTGGCCGCCCGTATCCTGGCCACGCACGACGAGGACCTGCTGGCCCGGATGCGGGACTTCCAGCAGGACCTCAACGACCAGGCGGCCGAGAAGGGCAAGCGCCTGCGGGCAAAGGTCGAAGGCGGCTCGAACGGCTTCGGCTTCGGCAAGTAGGACACCGGGAAGCAATACGCAATGACCTCATTCGACGAAGCCCGGTCCCTGCTGCGCGAGTTCCCGGTCGTCGACGGCCACAACGACCTGCCCTACGCGCTGCGCGAGCAGGTCCGCTACGACCTCGACGCCCGTGACATCGCCGGCCACCAGAACGCGCATCTGCACACCGACATCCCGCGCCTGCGCGAGGGCGGCGTGGGCGCGCAGTTCTGGTCGGTGTACGTCCGCTCGGACCTGCCGGGCGCGGTCCCGGCGACCCTCGAACAGATCGACTGCGTACGGCAGCTGATCGCCCGTTACCCGGCCGACCTGCGGGCCGCGCTGACCGCCGCCGACATGGAGGCGGCGCGTGCCGAGGGCCGGATCGCCTCTCTCATGGGGGCGGAGGGCGGCCACTCCATCGACAACTCGCTGGGCACGCTGCGCGGTCTGTACGCCCTCGGCGTGAGGTACATGACGCTCACCCACAACGACAACAACGACTGGGCGGACTCGGCGACCGACGAGCCGAACGTGGGCGGTCTGTCCGCCTTCGGCCGCGAGGTGGTGCGGGAGATGAACCGGCTGGGCATGCTGGTGGACCTCTCGCACGTGGCCCCGACGACCATGCGGGCCGCGCTCGACACCACCAGCGCCCCGGTGGTCTTCTCGCACTCCTCCGCCCGGGCCGTCTGCGACCACCCCCGCAACATCCCGGACGACGTCCTCGAACGCCTCCCCGCCAACGGCGGTGTGGCGATGGTGACGTTCGTACCGAAGTTCGTGCTCCAGGCGGCGGTCGACTGGACGGCGGCGGCCGACGACAACATGCGCGCGCACGGCTTCCACCACCTCGACACCACCGAGGACGCGATGAAGGTCCACCGGGCCTTCGAGGAGAGCCACCCCCGCCCGGTCGCGACGACCGCCACGGTCGCCGACCACCTCGACCACATGCGCGAGACCGCCGGCATCGACCACATCGGCATCGGCGGCGACTACGACGGCACGGCCTTCACCCCGGACGGCCTGAACGACGTCTCCGGCTACCCCAACCTGATCGCCGAACTCCTCGACCGCGGCTGGTCCCGCCCCGACCTGGCCAAGCTCACCTGGCAGAACGCGGTCCGCGTCCTGGGCGCGGCGGAGGACGTGGCCCGGGACCTCCAGGGGACGCGGGGGCCGTCGAACGCGACCATCTCCCAGCTGGACGGCTGACCGGCGCGGCGGGGCGGGGCGACCGGTGCGACCGTCGGCCCCGCCCGGTCCGCCCCGGTCCCGGCCGGCGGCTCCGTCTCCCGGGCCGTGCGGGCGGCCGTACCCCCGAACGCCCCGTCCACCAGGAACCCTCCCGGCCGGGCGTGCGACGGTGGGCTACAGCCCCATCACGACGTAGCTCACGACGACGTACGGAGCCCGCAATGGCCGACCTCCACGACATTCCCACCACGACCGAGGTCGGCGAGGACGACAGCCTCCCGGACGACCCGTACCCGGTGGTGTCCCACGCCGAGTTCCTGGAACGGGCCCATGTCCTGCTGGCCGCGTACCCGGTCGCGGACGGCTACAGCGGGCTGCCGCGGGCGCTCGGGCCGCTGCCGTGGTACGACCTGGAACTGGGCGAGGCAGCCGTGGACACGGACGTGCCCCGGCTGCGCGAGGGGCACGTGGGCGCGCTGTTCTGGTCGCTGGACCTGCCGGAGGAGGAGCGCGGCGGCCGGGCCGTGGGGGCCACCCTGGAACAGCTGGACCTGGCGCGCCGGGTGGTCGGGAGGCACCCGGAGGGGCTCCGCCTGGTGCGCACCGCCGGGCAGATCATCGACGCCCGCCACTGCGGCCGGGTCGCGGTGGTGCTCGGCCCCGCCTCCGCCGCCGCCGTCGACGACTCCCTCGGCATCCTGCGCGTCCTGAACTCCCTCGGCCTGCGCGTGCTCTCCCTGGCCGGGGCCGACTGGGCGGACCGGGAGGGGCTGACCCGGTTCGGCGAGGAGGTGATCCGCGAGATGAACCGGCTCGGCGTGCTCGCCGACCTGTCCGGCGCCCCGGAGCCCGTCCTCGCCCGGGTGCTCGCCCTGTCCAAGACGCCGGTCCTGTGCACCCGCTCCGCCGCCGCGGCCGTACGCCCGCACCCCGCCAACCTCTCCGACGCACTGCTCGTGCAGCTGGGCGAGCAGCAGGGCCTGTGCATGGTGCCGCTGACCGCCGAGCAGTCCGGGCCGGCCGTCCCCGACGTCGCCGACCATCTCGACCACGTCCGGATCGTGGCCGGCCCCGAGTGCGTCGCCCTGTCCGGCAGCTACGACACCGGAGCCGCCCACCCACGCGACCTCGCCGACACCTCGCGCTATCCGCACCTGATCGCCGAACTGCTCCGACGAGGCTGGTCCGACACCGAGCTGTCCCTGCTGACCTGGGAAAACGTCCAGCGAGTGCTCCGCAGCGCCGACTTCACCGCCCGCGCGGCCCAACGCCGCCGCGAGCCGGACCCCGCCAGTCCGGCCGACCCGGAGGCGTGAGCCCGCCGGGCCGGTCCGGACGGCGTGATCAGGGGATCCGGCACAGACAGAAGGGATGGCCGGCCGGGTCGGCGTACACCTGGAAGTCCTTCTCCTCCCGGTCCTCCAGATCCAGCGGGCGCGCCCCCAGCGCCAGTACCTTCTCGTGTGCCGCGTCGACCTCCTCCCAGGTCGACCCCGCGTCGAAGTCGAGATGGAACTGCTGGGCGTTGCGGTCGGCCCGCGGCCACTCGGGCGGCGTGTACCCCGCCACCCGCTGGAAGCCCAGTCGCGGTCCGTCCGGTACCTGCAGGACGACCCAGTCGTCGTCCTCGGCCACCGGGGTACCCCCGGCCACGGCGGCGTAGAAGCCGGCCAGTGCGAGCGGGTCGGGACTGTCGATCACCACGTTGCGCAGACGGGCGACGATCGCCATGAGTCCTCCCCGGTCAGCTGGCGCAGAGGCAGAACGGGTGCCCCGCCGGGTCGGCGTAGACCCGGAAGCTGCGCGCCCGGTCCGCCGCGTCCAGCGGCTTCGCGCCCAGCTCCAGCACCCCCTTCTCGGCCGCGTCCAGATCGTCCACCACCAGATCCAGGTGGAACTGCTGGGAGTCGTCGGGCGCGGGCCACTTCGGCGGCACGAGACCGGGCGCCTTCTGGAAGGCCAGCGCCTGTCCGCCGGGCACCACCAGGTCCACCCACTCCTCGTCCCCCTCGACGCTGCCGCCGAGCACCGCCGCGTAGAAACCGGCGAGCGCGGACGGGTCGGGACAGTCCAGGACGACGACACCGAGCTTGGCGAGAGCCATGACTTCCTCCTCGTAGGCCGAGTTGCCTGTTACCTGTAGAGCCGGGTAACCAGTCACCGTTACCGCATGCTTCCGTAGTGGAGGTAACCTCGCAAGGGAATTCGGGAGGTAGCTGGCAGGGATGAGTGAGAGATCGCCCGCGCCGGGCGGCCTGGCACTGGTCGAGGCCCTGGTGAACACGCTGGACATCGAGTCGGGCACCGACGCGCTCGACACGCCGGACGGCAGGGCGCGCCTCGGCATCACGGAAGCCGGGCTCCCGCCCGCGCGCGCCCTGCGCGAGTCGCTGCGCGCCACCCTCCTCGCCCACGCCGGCCACCCCCCGCACCGCCGGGTGACCCCGCTGGGAGAACTGCTCGCGCACGCGCCCCTGTATGTCGCCGTCGACCCTGCCGACGGCTCGGCGGCCCTCGTCCCCGGCGACTCGGCCCCGCTGCTCTCCCGGATCGCCGCCGCCGTTGCCACGGCCCTGGTGGAGGGCACCTGGACCCGCCTCAAGGCCTGCGAGGCCGACACCTGCCACTGGGCGTACTACGACCGCAGCCCGGCGGGGCGCGGCCGCTGGTGCTCGATGCAGGTGTGCGGGGCGCGCGCGAAGATGCGCCGGTACCGGGCCAAGGACAGGTAAGGCACAGTCAGTTCACCGGCCATGTCTGTGCCGCGTGGTGCAGAATGCAGCAAGACACCGGTTCGGCCGACTGAGCCTCGGCCGAACCGGTGTCGTCTTTCCGTCCTGGACACATGCGGAGCTCAAAGCGCACCCGCAGAGCCCAGGGCGCGCACCCGCGGATCTAAGCGGTCGGACGCCCCATCGCCCGGTACGTCCACCCCGCCCGCCGCCAGACCTCCGGCTCCAGCGCGTTACGCCCGTCGAGGATCACCCTCTCCGAGGTCACCGCACCCAGCGCGGCCGGATCCAGCTCCCGGAACTCCCGCCACTCGGTGAGGTGCAGCACGACATGCGCCCCCCGCACGGCCTCCAGCGCGGCATCCGCGTAGCCGAGTGTCGGGAACAGCCGCCGGGCGTTCTCCATCCCCTTCGGGTCGTACACCGTCACCTGGCCGCCCTGCAGATGGATCTGCCCGGCGACGTTCAGCGCCGGCGAGTCCCGCACGTCGTCCGAGTCCGGCTTGAACGTCGCGCCGAGCACCGCGACCCGCTTCCCGAGGAACGATCCGCCCCCCAGCGCCTCCCGGGCCATCTCGACCATCTGGCCCCGGCGCCGCATGTTGATGGAGTCGATCTCGCGCAGGAAGGTCAGCGCCTGGTCGGCGCCCAGCTCGCCCGCGCGGGCCATGAACGCCCGGATGTCCTTCGGCAGGCAGCCGCCGCCGAACCCGATCCCGGCGCGCAGGAACTTGTTCCCGATCCGGTCGTCGTGCCCGATCGCCTCGGCCAGCCTGGCCACATCGCCGTCCGCGGCCTCGCACACCTCGGCCATGGCGTTGATGAAGGAGATCTTGGTCGCCAGGAAGGAGTTCGCGGCCGTCTTCACCAGCTCGGCGGTCGGGAAGTCGGTCACCACGAACGGCGTGTCCTCGCCCAGCGGCGTCGCGTACACCTCGCGCAGCAGCTTCTCGGCCCGCTCGCTGCGCACGCCGACCACGATCCGGTCGGGGTGCAGGGTGTCCTGGACGGCGAAGCCCTCCCGCAGGAACTCCGGGTTCCAGGCCAGCTCGGCCTCGGCGCCCGCGGGCGCGTTCTCGGCGAGGTAGGCGGCCAGCCGGTCCGCCGAACCGACCGGCACGGTCGACTTGCCGACGACGAGCGCGGGCCCGGTGAGATGCGGGGCCAGCGACGCGATCGCGGAGTCGACGTACGACATGTCGCACGCGTACTCGCCGTGCTTCTGCGGGGTGTTCACACAGACGAAGTGGACATCCCCGAAGGCGCCCACCTCGGCCCAGTCGGTGGTGAAGCGCAGCCGCCCGGTGGAGCCCTCGAAGCCCGCCACGTGTCGGCGCAGCAACTCGTCGAGCCCCGGCTCGTACATCGGGGTCTCGCCGCGCTCCAGCATGGCGATCTTCTCGGGTACGACGTCGAGGCCGAGCACCTCGAAGCCGAGCTCCGCCATGGCCGCGGCATGCGTGGCGCCGAGATAACCGGTGCCGATCACAGTGATCTTGAGGCTCATGATGCTCCAGCTCGGGGACGTTTGTGCTGCTGCGGGGCCGAGCATAACCGGGCCCTCCTGCGGGCAACTTTCCCGCTGTCGCGTACCTCACGTCACCGTTCCGTGGGCCGCGCTCTAAACTTTGAGTTACTTAACAGTAATTAGCGTCAGCACCACTGCGTCTGGAGTGAGGGACCTTGGCCGGATCGGCTGACTTCGACCTGTACCGCCCGTCCGAGGAGCACGACATGCTCCGCGACGTCGTCCGCGCGCTGGTCGAGGCGAAGATCGCCCCGTACGCGGCCGCGGTGGACGAGGAGGCCCGCTTCCCGCAGGAGGCCCTCGACGCGCTGGTCGCCAACGACCTGCACGCCGTGCACGTCCCCGAGGAGTACGGCGGTGCCGGCGCCGACGCGCTCGCCACGGTCATCGTGATCGAGGAGGTGGCCCGCGCCTGCGTCTCCTCCTCCCTCATCCCCGCCGTGAACAAGCTGGGCTCGCTCCCGGTGATCCTCTCCGGTTCCGAGGACCTGAAGAAGAAGTACCTGGCGCCGCTGGCCAAGGGCGACGCGATGTTCTCGTACTGCCTCTCCGAGCCGGAGGCGGGCTCCGACGCGGCCGGCATGAAGACGAAGGCGGTCCGCGACGGCGACGACTACGTCCTCAACGGCGTGAAGCGCTGGATCACCAACGCGGGTGTGTCCGACTACTACACCGTCATGGCCGTGACCGACCCGTCCAAGCGCTCGAAGGGAATCTCCGCGTTCGTCGTCGAGAAGTCGGACGAGGGCGTCTCCTTCGGCGCTCCGGAGAAGAAGCTCGGCATCAAGGGCTCGCCGACCCGTGAGGTCTACTTCGACAACGTCCGCATCCCCGCCGACCGCATGATCGGCGCGGAGGGCACCGGCTTCGCGACGGCGATGAAGACCCTGGACCACACCCGCATCACCATCGCCGCCCAGGCGCTGGGCGTGGCGCAGGGCGCGTTGGACTACGCCAAGGGCTACGTCCAGGAGCGCAAGCAGTTCGGCAAGCCGATCGGCGACTTCCAGGGCATCCAGTTCATGCTCGCCGACATGGCCATGAAGATCGCCGCGGCACGTGCCCTCACCTACCAGGCCGCGGCCGCCTCCGAGCGCGGCGACAGCGACCTCACCTTCCAGGGCGCGGCGGCGAAGTGCTTCGCCTCCGACACCGCCATGGAGGTCACCACGGACGCCGTCCAGCTCCTCGGCGGCTACGGCTACACCCGCGACTACCCGGTCGAGCGCATGATGCGCGACGCCAAGATCACCCAGATCTATGAGGGCACGAACCAGGTCCAGCGGATCGTGATGGCAAGGAACCTGCCGTAACGACAGCGGAGTTCAGCACTCCAGGACATGGAAAAGGCGCCCTGCGGGGCGCCTTTTTCGCGGCTGCTGCCGAGAGGTGTTCGTACAGGCCGGAGCCATATGGCCGACAAGCGTCCGGCTGTCGCCGAATGGCGCTACCGGAGGGTCGGGCTTAGGAACGAAGACGAACGGGGCCTGCCCCGGGCCCTACCCCCCTCTCCCCTGGAGGAGCCATGACCCAGACCGGACCCATGACCGCCATGAGCAAGCAGATGCAGGAGTGCGTCAACGCGTGCATGGCCACCCACACGATGTGCGAGGAGACCCTCAGCTCCTGCATGTCCATGGAGGGCGGCCCGACCCACATGAGGATCATGCGGGCGCTGATGGACTGCTCCGAGATGACCCGGATGTGCGCCGACATGATGATGCGGCGCTCGCCCCTGTCGGCCGAGATGTGCGCGATGTGCGCCAAGGCCTGCGACATGTGCGCCGAGGCGTGTATGTCCATGCCGGACGACCCGCAGATGAAGCGCTGTGCCGACGCGTGTCGTCGCTGCGCCGAGATGTGCCGCTCGATGGCGGGCGCGTCCATGTGACACCCCGCTGAACGGCGTCGGGGGCACCCCGCAGGGTGCCCCCGAACCGCGTACGACCGGTCTCAGTTGCTGGTGACGGTGACCTTCTGGTCGTTCTTCAGCTCGTCGACCAGGGTCTTGACCTTCGCCTTGTCCCAGACGAGGTTGCCGCCCGTGGAGCCGGAGACCGGCATGTTCATCGAGGTGCCGCCGCCGCCGTTGACGTCCTTCATCGCGAAGAACATCGAGGCCAGGTCCCACAGGCTCATGTCCTTGTCGACGGTGAGGGAGTCCAGGCCCGCGCCCAGGGTGGGGTAGAGCTTGAAGGGGTTCAGGATCGTCGACGGGGTGGCGACCTGGTGGGCCAGGGCGGCCAGGAACTTCTGCTGGTTCTTGGTGCGCTGCAGGTCGGACGCGGCGAAGGCGTGCCGGGTGCGGACGAAGGCGAGGGCCTCCTCGCCGTTCAGGGTCTGCTTGCCCGCCTTGAAGTTCGCGCCCGAGTAGCTGTCCTTGAAGCCCTTGTCGATGTCGATCGTGACACCGCCGACCGCGTCCACGATGTCCGCGAAGCCGGCGAAGCCGATCTCCACGTAGTGGTCGATGTGCAGACCGGTGTTGAACTCGACCGTGCGGACGAGGAGGGTCGGGCCGTCCTCGGCGTAGGCCGCGTTCAGCTTCGTGTGCCGGCCGGTGCCCTGGTAGACCTTGCCGGACGTCGACCCCTTGTACGAGGGGATCTCCACGTCCGAGTCGCGGGGGAGGGAGATCAGGGTGTCGCCGTTGTCGCCGACGTGCAGGATCATCATCGAGTCCGTGCGCTGGCCCTCGGCCGACCCCGTGTGCAGCTTCTTCTTCTCCTCGGCCGACATGCCCTTGCGGCTGTCGGAACCGACGATCAGGTAGTTGGTGCCCTTGCCGGCGTCGGGACGGTCGATGACCTTCGACAGGTCGACGTCCCGGTGCAGCTTGGAGTCGGCCCAGAAGTAGGTCGCGACGGATGTGACGATCAGCACGCTCACGACGACTATCGCCGTCCACTTGATCCGCTTGCGCCAGTTCGGAGCCGGACGCGGGCCGCGCTCACGGGTGCCGCCGGGTCCCCCGCCCCCGGGGCCGCCGCCGTAGACCTGGCCGGTGTTGTAGCCGTTGTCGTAACCGCTGTCGTACCCGGAGCCGTCGTCGTACCCGTTGCCGTAGGCCGGCTGCTGCGGGACGCCGGCGTAGCCGCCGCCCCCTTGCTGCGGCGCGCCGTACGGCGGCGCCGACGGTTCCCCGCGTCGTACCTGGCGCATCACGCGGGCGCCCTCAGGCTGCGCGCTGGCGCTACCGCGTCCGTACCGGTTGCCGCGGTTGTCGTTCGACCGTCCCTCGGGCCATTCGTTCATGGGCCCCAGTGTGCAGGCAGCGGCAGTGCCTCTTACAAGGGTCGTAGGAAAATCAGGGCACCGCTGTTGCGAACCCGACACAAATTCCGCGATTGTCGCTTCCGCATAAGGTGGGGGCCATGACAGACCAGGCCCCCGAGGCGGAATCCGATATACCCGGCAAGCCGACGTCCGCGTCCCGGACCACCCTGAGCCACATCATGAGCCACAACGACACCAACCTCCTCGGCACGGTGCACGGCGGTGTGATCATGAAGCTCGTCGACGACGCGGCTGGTGCGGTCGCCGGCCGCCACTCGGGCGGTCCCGCCGTCACCGCCTCCATGGACGAGATGGCGTTCCTGGAGCCGGTCCGCGTCGGCGACCTGGTCCATGTCAAGGCGCAGGTCAACTGGACCGGCCGGACGTCCATGGAGGTGGGCGTGCGGGTCCTGGCCGAGCGCTGGAACGAATCGACCCCGGCGACCCAGGTCGGCTCGGCCTACCTGGTCTTCGCGGCGGTCGACGCCGACGGCAAGCCGCGCCGGGTACCGCCGGTGATACCGGAGACCGACCGGGACCGCCGGCGCAATCAGGAGGCCCAGATCAGGCGCACGCACCGGCTGGCGCGACGGCGGGAGATCCGCGAGCTGCGCGAGCGCAGGGTGGCCGAGGGGTTCGAGGACTAGGGCGGTGCCGCGCGGGACCGCCGGTCGGCTGCGGGTGCGTGGGGGTTGTTCGCGCAGTTCCCCGCGCCCCTGAAGAAGCGCTCGTGCAGCAACCCTGCTTTTTAGGGGCGCGGGGAACTGCGCGACAAGCCCCCACCGGCCCGCGGCCGAGACACGACCCTCAGCACACCGTCTCATCTCCCCTGATCACAGAGGTTTCCCCCTGCACGGGGGCCTCGGCCCGTACCTTCCGTACATTCGCCGGCCCCTTGAAGTCCGCCCCGGTCGTCACCCGCAGCACCGGGCCCATCCCCTTCACCGCCCGCAGTTCGCTCCCGGGCAGGGCCGCCGCCAGCGACCGGGCCGAGCGGTCCCAGCGGGGGTCGTAGGAGATCACCGTCCGCCGCACGTCGTGCCGGGCGGCGGTGACCGGCTGGTGGTTCGTCGCGAACCCCGCCGCCGCCAGCGCCGCGTCCATCCGCCGCCCGAGCCCCGCCGTCCCCGTGCCGTTCTCCACCTGCACACGGATCTGTGCCGGCGCCACCTCCACGGTCACCGGCGCCGGTCCCGCGGGCCGCTTGGGTGCCGGCGGTGCCAGCGGCTTGTCGTCGCGCAGGGACTGGAACAGCTGGTCCGACTTGGCCTGGTCCCACTTCAGCGTCGAGCCGATGCCCTTCACGGGGTACGCGATCTGCCCGATGGGGACCGTCGTGAACTCGGACGAGGACGGGGAGAAGTTCCGCATCGCCCGGCCGAGGTCCAGCAGCTCGTCCGTGCCGAAGCCCGTGTCGGCCCGGACGGAGCCCAGCACCGCCCGTGTCACGTCCCGGAACCTGATCGGGTTCAGCAGCACCCCCGACGACGACACCCGCTCGATCAGCGCGGCCAGGAACCGCTGTTGCCGCTTCATCCGGCCGAGGTCGCTCGCCCCGTCGACGTGCCGGGCGCGGACGTACTGCAGGGCCTGGCCGCCGTTCAGCCTGTGCGTGCCGGAGGAGAGGTCGAGGCCGGTGTAGGAGTCCTTCAGCGGCTGGGGCGTGCAGATCCGGACCCCGCCGAGCACGTCCACGGTCCGCATGAACGTGATGAAGTCGACCTCCAGATAGTGGTCGATCTTCAGATGGGTCATGTCCTCGACCGTGCGGACGGTCAGCTGCGGGCCGCCCTCCGCGTAGGCCGCGTTCAGCTTGATGGGATGGGCGCTGTGCGTCCGGCCCGTCGTCTGGTCGACGTGCGGCGGGACCTCGGCGTACGAGTCGCGCGGCAGGCTGACGACCGTCGCCCGCTCCCGGTCCGGCGAGATGTGCACGATCATGATCGTGTCCGTGCAGTGGCAGGGCGCGCCGCCCAGCCGGTACCGGCGCCGCTCCTTCTCCGTGATCTTGTCGCGGCCGTCGGTGCCGACCAGCAGGACGTTCATGCCGTGACCCGGGGCCGGACGGTTCTTCATGTCCTTGAACGGGTCGACCCGGGCGATGTCCGCGTCCAGGCTGGCCATCACCGAGTGTCCGATCCCGGCCGACGCCAGCACCACCACCGAGAGTGTGGTCACGGCCCGCATGGCCCAGCGCGGCCGCCGGGGCCTCGTGGGTCGTACCGGCGGCCGCGGGGCCTGACGGGTGGGCTGCGGTCGACGCTGCGGCGGGGCGGGCCGGGCGGGGGACCGGGGCGGGCTGGCGGCCAAAGGACACCTCCGGACGAGGCCGTACGTGGGATCCGTGAGCACGGTAGGCCGATACGACCTTCAGCCCGCGGCTTGGCCCCGGCGGCGCGCACCGGTGTCCCCCGTTCGCGGTAACGTGAGCCCCCTATGAACGCCAATCCCGACGTGCGGCACCCCGCAGTTTCTGTGATCATGCCCGTCCTCGACGAGGAGCGGCATCTGCGTGGGGCCGTCCAAGCGATCCTCGCGCAGGAGTACGCCGGCGAGCTGGAGGTCGTCATCGCCCTCGGTCCGTCCACGGACCGCACGGACGAGATCGCGGCGCAGCTCGTAGCGGATGACCCCCGCGTGCACACCGTCCCGAACCCGACCGGCCGCACCCCGGCCGCGCTGAACGCCGCGATCAAGGCCTCCCGGCATCCGATCGTGGTGCGCGTGGACGGCCACGGCATGCTCTCCCCGAACTACATCGCGACCGCCGTACGGCTCCTTGAGGAGACCGGCGCGCAGAACGTCGGCGGCATCATGCACGCCGAGGGCGAGAACGCCTGGGAGCACGCGGTCGCGGCGGCCATGACCTCGAAGATCGGCGTCGGCAACGCGGCCTTCCACACGGGTGGCGAGGCCGGTCCCGCCGAGACCGTGTACCTGGGCGTCTTCCGGCGCGAGGCCCTGGAACAACAGGGCGGCTACAACGAGGAGTTCATCCGCGCCCAGGACTGGGAGCTGAACTTCCGGATCCGCGAGGCCGGTGGCCTGATCTGGTTCTCGCCGGAGCTGAAGGTGTCGTACCGGCCGCGGCCGTCGGTGAAGGCCCTCGCCAAGCAGTACAAGGATTACGGCCGTTGGCGGCACGTCGTCGCCCGCTACCACGAGGGCTCCATCAACCTGCGCTACCTCGCCCCGCCGGTGGCGGTGTGCGCGATAGCCGCCGGGATCGTCGTCGGGGCCCTGGTGACCCCGTTCGGCTTCGTGGTCCCGGGCGGTTATCTCGCGGCGATCGCCGCCGGGTCGGTCCCGGCCGGCAAGGGGCTGCCGCTCAAGGCGCGGCTGCAGATCCCGCTGGCCCTCGCCACCATGCACATGTCGTGGGGATACGGCTTCCTGACCAGCCCCAGGTCCCTGGCGAAGCGGGTCATCGCGTCCCGCCGCCCCGCGGTGCTCAGCTCTTCCTCCAGCTGAGCACCTGCCTTCGGCGCGGCCCGGACTACCAGGTGTAGTCCGGGTCGACGTGCATGCACGCCTTGGTGTCCGCGGCGTTGAGGGCGCTCGCCGAGGCCGGGGTGGTGTCATCGTCGTCGGCGGTGTACTTCGTGCCCGAGCGCCAGTCGGCGCCCACCACCAGCGTGACCCCGTCGACGTCCGTGGACTTCTTCACCTGGTCGGCCGGGACGCCCAGCGCCTTCGCGACCCGCTGGGCGTCGCCCGCCAGGTCGGCGCTCGGATAGCGCACCAGCGTCTGGTCCTCGCTGAGCAGCGCCGAGGAGTCGGCGGCCGCCTTGGTGAAGCCCTTGGCGACCAGCAGCCCGGTGACCGCGGCGGCCCGTCCGGTGACGGCGGACTCCGTGCCGCTGCTGGTGCCGTTCTGCACCTGTACGGCGATCCGGTCGTCGGCCGCCGCCTTGTCGGTGACCTTGGTCGCGGTCGTCGTCTTCTTCTTGTCCTTGCCGTCGAGGGCGATGTCCTCGCGGACCAGCCGCCACAGCTTGGCCGCGTCGGTGGGCTTGGGCAGGACGCGGTTGCCGTCCGCGGAGTACACCCACGGCATGGTCGTCATGGTGATGCGCTCGGTGGGGACCTTCTTCAGCTCCTTGCTCAGGTCGTAGAGCTTGGTGACCGTGCCGAGGCCGTCGTCCACCGTCAGTGCCTTGGTGGCCGTCTCGGCGAGCTTGAGGAGCTTGTCGGGGTTGCTGAGGGTCGCGTTGGAGCGCAGCTGGCGGACCATCGAGTTCATGTACATGTGCTGCGCCTTGGTGCGGGCGATGTCGCTGCCGTCCTCGAAGCCGTACCGGGTGCGCAGCCACTGCAGGGCCTGCTTGCCCTTGACCGAGGTGGTGCCCTTCGTCAGTTTCAGGCCCGAGCCGTGTCCTGTGGAGGTGTGCGAGTAGATGTTGGCGTCCACGCACACCGGCACCCCGCCGATCGCGTCCGCCATGGACACCACGCCCGAGAAGTCGACCATCATGAAGTGGTCGATGTGGATGTCGGTGAGCTTCTCCCAGGTGGCCACCGTGCAGCCGGGGCCGCCGCGCTCCAGGGAGGAGTTGGTCATGGTGTCGGAGGTCGCCGCGTAGACCTTGCCGGTGTCGGTGTCCGTGCACTTGGGGATGGAGACCAGGGTGTCGCGGGGCATGGACACCACCGACATGTTGGTGCGGTCGGCCGAGACGTGCAGCAGCATCTGCACGTCGGCGCGGGCGGCGGTGCCGATGTCCTTGGCGCCGCCCAGCTTCTGGTTCTCGGCGGTGTCCCGGGCGTCGGAACCGATCAGCAGGATGTTCAGGGGCGTCTGCCCGGCCGCGTTCGCCTTCGACTCGGCCGCGCGGTCCTTGGAGTCCCCGATGTTCAGGGACTCCTTCTTGATGTTGCCGTTGAGGTGCTCGTAGTAGAGGTATCCGGCGCCGGCGGTGCCGGCTATCGCCAGGGCCACGACCGAGGCCGACCAGCGCAGCACCCGGCGTCTGCGCCGCCCGCGGTCACCGTCCGCCCCGCCGCCGCCCCGTCTGCCGCCGTGCCGACCGCCACCGTCCTGGGGCGTCAGGGTCATCGTGTCGTCGACCACGGCCACGTCGGACACCTCCCCTCGCACATTGCCGCGCACCAACTGCCCGCCCTCCCGCTCGCCACTGCCGCCGCACCCGACTCCCGGGCACCTGGGCACGGCGGCAGTGTCATGCAGTCGTTTAGGAGTTGCCTGTGCTTACCTGTGCGGTTCTGTGTGTGAGGGGATCGTGCCGCCTGTAATGACCTTGTATGGGACCGGGGGTGCGGCCTACCACCGATAGGGCGCGTACACGTCCATGCACTGCTTGGTGTCCGAGCCGTTGATGGCGTCGGAGTTGTCGGGCAGGTCACCGGCCTTCGGGGCGGACTGTTTGGGATACGCCGTCCCGTCGCGCCAGTCGGCACCGACGACGAGCGTGACGCCCGACACATCGGTGGTCTGCTTCACCTGGCCGACCGGGATCCCCAGCGCCTTGGCGACCGCCTGGGCGTCGCCCCGCAGGTCCGCGCTCGGATACTCCACGACCGTCTTCTCCACGGACTCGGTGGCCGACGAGGTGTCCGCCGCCGCCCGGGTGTAGCCCTTGGCGCCGAGTTCCGTGGCCATCGCCCGGGCCCGGCCGGAGACCGCGGCCTCGGTCGCGCTCCCGGTGGCGTTCTGCACCAGCACTCCGAGCTGGCCGGCGGGGACGGAGGGCGACTTGGTCGCCGCGGCGGTCGCCGTGGGCTTCTTGTTCTCCTTGGCGGCGCCGTTCTTGTCGAACGCCACGTCGTCGCGGAGCATCTGCCACATCTTGTCGGCGTTGGCGGTGTCCGGTACGAGGTGGTCCTTGTTCTGCGGGTCCTGGAGGTTCGGCATCGTGAGCGAGGTGATGCGGTCCGTCGGTACCGACTTGAGCTGCATGCCCAGGTCGTAGAGCTTCTTCGGGGTGCCGATCTCCTCGGAGACCGTCAGCGACTTGGTGGCCGCCTCGGCCAGGTCCATCAGCCTGCCGGTGTCGGTGAAGACGTTCTGCCCCTTCAGCGTCCGGATCATCGAGTTGAGGTACATGTGCTGGGCCTTGGCCCGCAGCGGGTCACTGCCCCAGGCGTGCCGGGTGCGCAGCCACTGCAGGGCCTGCTCGCCCTGCACCTTGTGAGTGCCGGCCGTCATCTTCAGCCCCGAGCCGCCGGACACCGCGGCCGTCGGCCGGTCCCACACGTTCTGCTTCACACAGACGTCGACGCCGCCGATGGCGTCCGCCATCTTCACCACGCCCGCGAAGTCGATCGTGATCCAGTGGTCGATGTAGACCCCGGTGAGGTTCTCCCAGGTGGCCAGCGTGCAGCCGGCGCCGCCGCGGGCCAGCGACTCGTTGATGATGGTGTTGGTCGCCGGGTACACCTTGCCGGTGTCCGGGTCCGTGCACTTGGGGATGTCGACGCGGGTGTCCCGGGGGATGCTCACCATCGCCGCGCTCTTGCGGTCCGCCGACAGGTGGATCAGCATCTGGACATCCCCGAGCGGCGGGCTGCCCCGGTCGTACTTTGCGCCGCCGAGCTTCACGTTCTCGTCGGAGTTACGGCTGTCGGAGCCGATCAGCAGGATGTTCAGCGGCGTCTGACCGGCCGCGTTGGCCGCGGTCTTCCGCGCCTTGGCGTCGCCGATGTCGCGCTCGCCCTTGTGGATGTTGCCGTTCAGGTGCTGGTAGTAGAGGTAACCGGCACCGGCCGTACCGAGGATCACCACCGACACCACGGTCGCGGTCCAGCGCAACGCGCGCCGTCCGCGTCTGCGCCGGTTGCCGTTCGAACCGTGCGCCCTGGTCGGGCCGTTCGTGCTGCCCTTGCGACGGCCGCCGCCCGCACCGCCCGGCGCCCCGGATGCCTTCGGTGCGAGGGACATCGTGTCCTCGACCGCAGGCTTTTCCCCCCGTACATCGCTCTGCGTCAACGCCCTGCCCTCCCCGCCCTGCGCTCTGCGCGCACCGGCCCGTCGCCGACGCCCCCCATCGGACGCTTCACGGACCACACGGGTCCGCCCCGCGCCCGGTTAGACGCGCGACGGACCCATAGGGTTACCTGCTTATTCGCTGTGACTTGGTGTCATCGGGGCGCAACTCCCCGCTGTCGCACGCCGCTTGCCGCTACTTCGCGCAGGTCACCTTGTCCGCGGTGGTCTTGCTGTCCACGTCCGGCGCCTTTGTCGGAGTGGTGAGGGGCACCCCCGCCCCCTGGAAGTCCTTGCCCAGCGTCAGGGTCATCGCGGGCAGCCCCTGGGAGTTGGTCACGCTCTTGCCGGGCTTCAGCGCCGAACCGGACAGCCCCATGATGCTGGCCAGTTCACGCGCCTGAGGGGCCTGGTCGGGGGCGTACTCCAGGGTGGTCTTGCTGAGCTTGGCGTCCGCGTTGCCGGCGTTCTCCGACTTGAGGACGCCCTCGTCGTTCTGCAGCCAGTTGAGGGCCTTCTGGGCGCTGCCGTCGTCGGCCCCGCCGTTGAGGATCCGCACCCGCACCTCGGAGGCCGCGGACTTGCTGCCCTCCAGGCGGGCGGCCGCCGCGTCCTTGCTGGCCTTCGCCTGCTTCTTCTTGACGTCGGTGAAGGAGACGTCGTCCTTGATGGCCTGGAACACCGGCGGGGCCTTCGTGTCGTTGAGCACGACGGTCGCCTTGACCTTCTCCGCCGGGTTGTCGACGACCGGGATGGTGGTGAAGGTCAGGTTCTTCGGGTTGAGCTTGCCGAGCTCCAGACCCAGGTCCTTCAGCTTGCCGATGTTGTCCAGCTTGGAGTCGACGGTCAGTGCCTTGGTGCCGACCTCGGCCAGCTTCAGCAGCTTGGTCGGGCTGGTGAGCGTCGAGTTGGAGCTGAGCTTGCGCATCAGCGCGCTCAGGAACTGCTGTTGGAGCTGGATCCGGCTGAGGTCACCGCCGAAGCCGACCGAGTGCCGGGTGCGCACGAAGGCCAGCGCGGTCTCGCCGGAGATGTTGTGGGTGCCCTTGGACAGCTTCAGATGGGAGTCCGAGTCGTCGATGTCCTTGGCCAGACAGACCTCGACCCCGCCCACCGCGTCGGTCAGCGTCTTCACCGCGTTGAAGTCGGCCACCATGAAGTTGTCCGGTGTGATCCCGGTCAGCTCCGTCACCGTGCGCACCGTGCAGCTGGCCGTACGCCCGTCCTGCCCGAGGCTGGTGTTGAAGCGGACGCCGGTGGTGCCCGGAATGACCTTCTGGGTGCCGTCGGGCTGCTCGGTCGGGCAGTCCGGGACGTCCACGATCAGGTCGCGCGGGATGCTCAACGCGGTCGCGTTGGAGCGGTCCTTGGAGATGTGCAGCAGGATGTTGGTGTCGGCGTGCCCGACGCTGCCCGTGTCGCCGTACCCCTCGTTGCCCTTGCCGGTGCGCTTGTCGGTACCGATCACCAGCAGGTTGATCGCCTTGTCCTTGCTGAAGCCACCGGTGCTCGCGCCGTCGTCGGAGACGGACGTGATGTTGTCGTTGAGGTGCTTCACGTACAGATAGCCGGCGGCCGAGACGGCGACCAGGACGAAGGCCATCGAACCGCCGGTCCACAGCAGTACCTTCTTGGCCTTCGACTTCTTCTTCACCGGCCGCCGTGAGCGCCGACCGGCCGGCGGCTCGGGCTCGCCGCGTCGCCTGCGCTGCCCCGGAACCTGTCCCGGAACCCGGGGCTGCCCCGGGACCTCCCGGGCCGCCGTCTCCCGCGGCGCGTCCGTGCCGGCGCGCGACGAAGTCGGTCGGCGCGGTCCGGGTACCGACGACTGCGGTGCGGAAGGTGTCAGTCGCAGTTCGTATTCGCCGGTGTTCGGATTGAGTACCCACTGGTCTGCGGGATCGATGTTGTCCGCCCGCCCACGGCCTTGCGCGTCCACGGTTGTCCGAATCCTCCGTCGGGGCCACGCGGCGCCTTCCCCCCATCAAGGCGCTCGGTCACGGTTAACAGTGCACGACCCCAGGACGGACCTCGCGGCCGGGTGCACCGGAGGGCTCACACTATCCGTCCAGTTCAGCGTCAAGTGACGCCAGTGACAAATTAGTCATCCCTACAACCGGGCAATCCATCTCATATAACTGACAACGTGCGACGCGGAAGTTCGCCGCCTTGGCTGGTGCTTTACGCGCAACTGTCCTCGGCGGCGGTGTTCCCGTGGAATCCGGGCGCCTCGGAGTTGCCGGAAGAGGGGACGTTCTTCTTGGTGACCGGCACCGGCTTGTCGGCCCGCAGCAGCGCGAAGAGCGCGTCCGCCCTGCCCTCCACGAGCTGGTCACGATTGGAGTCGTACACGTACGGCTCCCTCGGGACGGTGAGGAACTGCACCTGTTCGGTGGGGATGTCGCGCAGTCCGCGGACGAGCTGGTACAAACCACGCAGACTGGCCAGCTCCGGGTCGGTGGTGAGCGCCGAGGTCGCCGCGTCCAGCAGTGGATAGAGCTTCGCCGGGTTCAGCAGTACGTCACTGCCCCGCACCTTGCTGACCAGCGCCGCCAGGAACAGCTGCTGCCGCTCCATCCGTTCGGTGTCGCTGCCGTTGCCGAGCGACTTGCGCGCCCGTACGTACCCCAGCGCCTGCTCCCCGTCGAGGGTGACCCGGCCGGCGGGCAGCCGCAGTTTGGCGGCCTTGTCGTTGATCGGCTCCTTCAGGCAGACCTGCACCCCGTCGATCGAGTCGACCATGTCCTTGAACCCGCTGAAGTCGACGACGACGTGATGATCGATCCGGATGTCCGTGAGCTTCTCGACGGTACGGATGGTGCAGGCCGAACCTCCGACCTCGAACGCCGAGTTGAACAGCGTGAACTGGGGCTCGCTGCGGCGGCCGTCGCCCCGCAGGCAGCTCGGCACGTGCACCATCAGGTCCCGGGGCAGGGACACCGCGGTGGCGCTGCGCCGGTCGGCGGCGAGATGCAGCAGGATCGTGGTGTCGGACCGCTCGGTGCCCAGGTCCTTGCCGTAGCGGCGGTTCCCGTCCCCCGCCCGGGTGTCCGACCCGATGAGGAGGATGTTCTGCGCGCCCCGCACCAGCGCGGTGGGCCGCTCCCGCTCGTAGCGGGCCAGCTCGGCGGCGGCCGCCTCGTCGGGGGTGATGTTGTCGCTGAGCCGGTCGTAGAGCACCCAGCCGCAGGCGAGGGTGCCGGCGGCGAGGAGCCCGGCGGCCGCCGCCGCACCGGTCAGCCAACGCCGCCGCCGACGCCGGGCAATACCGTCCCCGGTCGCGGTGGCCCCTCCGGCATCGGTCACTCCTCCAGAGTGCCTGGGGGTGAGGGCGGGGGTGGGGGCCAACTACTCCACAAGGGTGAGTGGACCACCCCAGGGGCGCGGGCCGCAGCGACGCGCGGCTCCACCACGCGAGCGCGAACAGCTTTCACCGGCCTGTGGTCGGCGGCCGGCTTTCACCGGTGTGTGGTCGGCCTTCGCCGGTCGGCGGCGGCCTCGGCTCGCGGACGGTGGACGGCCTCACCGGACCGTCGCTGTCACCCGCTCGCTCTCGATCCGCTTGGCGATTCCTTCCTCGCCCAGTTCCTCCAGGTGCCGGCACAGCACCACGGATCCCCCGACCGCGATCGGCGCGTACAGGCCTGCGCTCAGCCCCTCCCACGTGTCGAACCCCAGCCCCGACAGCAGCCGCGACCCCGGCCCGGTCAGGTCCAGCCCCGGTGCGTCCCCGAGCGCCCGCTCCGCCACCTCGGCCCCGCTCATCTCCGCACCGGCCACGATCAGTGCGGGCTCGTCCGGATCGACGGGCGAGAACGGAGCGAACCGGTCTCCCTGGCTCGGCACCTCCACCGCGTAGTCGGCGAACCCGTCCGGGACCGCCGGGAAACGCCCGCCCAGCGGCCGTAGCGCGAGAGCGACCCGCTCCCCACGGCAGGCCCGGGCCGCCTCCAGCGAATCCGGCCCGCTCACCACCACGTCGGCCGCCGCCGGGTCGCCGGCCACGTCGGCGATCACACCCACCGACGAACAGGCGAGCAGCCACACCGCCGTCTGCCAGTGCGCGGGCAGCAGCAGGGCCACCCGGTCACCCGGCTGTGCCGCGAGGTCGCCCTGGAGCAGGTTCGCCGTCTTGGCCACCCAATTGGCGAAGGTGGCCACGGACAATTCGACGCGTTCGCCCGTGGCATCGTCGTAGAAGGTCACCAGGGGGCGTCCGGGGTCCGCGGCGAGCGCGGAACGCAGCAGGTCGGCGGGGGTGCGATCGGTGGCGTTCACCCGGGCAAGCGTACGCCGCGACCGGCGCCCGCACCGACCGGCGGGGCCACCGGTTCGGCGCAATCGCTCCCGACGGGCCGTCAGTTCCGCAATAGACATACATGTCTGACTATGTTCAAGATCAGGGGCATGCGTGGATTCCTGACTTCCTCGATCGGCGTCACCTGCGCGGCGGCCCTCACCCTCCCCGCCGCCGCGCTGAACGTGCCGTCCGCGGCCGCCGCACCGGCGGAGCGGGCCACGAAGACCACCGGCCGTCCCACCGGGACCGCTGCCCTCGCCGGCAGCACCCGGTCACTGCCCCTGGCCCCCCGCACCGGTGAGCGCGTCCTCGGCAGAGCCCCCGAACAGGGCCTGTACCGCGACGACCTGGAGCACTTCTCGCTCGTCGGCGTCAGCTGGGACAACCCCGGCACCGAACTGCACGGCCTGGTCCAGGTCCGCACCCGGTCCGCCGCCACCGGCCACTGGTCGGGCTGGCAGGACGTCGAGACGCACAACGCCGACCACGGCGCCGACCCGGACACGGCGGAGGCCGACTCGGGCCACGTGCACGGCGGCACCGCGCCCCTGTGGGTCGGCGACTCGGACGGCGTCGACGTACGCGTGCGTGCCGAACTCGACGACGATCCCGGCCCGCGCGGCAGCACCCCCACCGGCGGCCGCGACCTGCTCCCGGCCGGCCTGCGCCTCGAACTCGTCGACCCCGGCGAGGAGGCCCCGCCCCAGGGCCCGCCGGCCGACGTCCCCCGCACCGGCACCGAGGCCGACGCGGCGGCGGCCGTCAACACCGACCTCGCTCCCTTCGGCGCCGCCGAGATCCCGGCCCTGGACCGGCAGGACACCGAGGACGAACTGGCGGAGCTGACCGGCGTACCGCGCGCGAAGCCGTACATCGGACCGCGCCCGAGGATCGTCACCCGCCGCGGCTGGGGCGCCGACGAGTCACTGCGCGACAAGGGGTTCGTCTACACCGGGAAGGTCAAGGCGGCCTTTGTCCACCACACCGCCTCCGGCAACGGCTACAAGTGCTCCCAGACCCCGTCCGTCATCCGCAGTATCTACCGCTACCACGTGGTGAGCATGGGCTGGCGGGACATCGGCTACAACTTCCTCGTCGACAAGTGCGGAAGCATCTACGAGGGCCGCGCCGGGGGAGTGGCGAAGGCCGTCAGAGGCGCCCACACCCTGGGCTTCAACAACAACAGTATGGGCATCGCGGTGATCGGCTCGTTCGGCTCGCACAAGCCGCCCGCCGCCGCCGTGACGGCCATCGCCAAGCTCACCGCGTGGAAACTCGGGCTCTTCGGAGCCAATCCCAAGGGAAAGACATATCTGAAGTCCGGAGGTGGCAATCTCTACCCAAAGGGGAAGAACGTACGACTGAACGTGATCTCCGGCCATAGGGACGGGTACGCCACCGAGTGTCCCGGCGCGAAGCTCTACGCCAAACTCGGCTCGGCCCGGACCAGCTCCGCGCACCTCCAGGGACGCTGAGCACGGGGGCCGCGTTCAACGCCGTCGGGGGCAGTCGGGGGAAACCGCACACCCATGCCGCGTGGCACCGCGCGGCCGTCGAAGGCGCCGTCGCACGGTCTGCATACACTGGCCGGCCGACAGAGAGTTCGGCCGGTCCCGGCAGGAAGCAGAGACGACAGGTGACAGAAGCGATCCTCCTGGTCGGCGGCAAAGGCACCCGGCTGCGCCCGCTCACGGTCCACACGCCCAAGCCGATGGTCCCGGCGGCGGGCGTGCCGTTCCTGACGCACCAGCTGGCCAGAGCCAGAGCGGCGGGCGTGGACCACATCGTCCTCGCGACGAGCTATCTGGCGGAGGTCTTCGAGCCGTACTTCGGCGACGGCGCGGCACTCGGCCTGCACATCGAATACGTCACCGAGGAGGAACCGCTCGGCACGGGCGGCGCGATCCGCAACGTGGCCGCCCGTCTGCACTCGGGCCCCGACGAACCGGTCCTGATCTTCAACGGCGACATCCTGACGGGCCTGGACATCAGGGCGCTCGTCGAGATGCACGAGACGAGCGACGCCGACGTCTCCCTCCACCTCACCAAGGTGACGGACCCGCGCGCGTACGGCCTGGTCCCCACCGACGAGACGGGCCGGGTCCTCGCCTTCCTGGAGAAGCCGGCGACTCCCGAGGAGATCGTCACCGACCAGATCAACGCGGGGGCGTACGTCTTCCGCCGCTCGGTCATCGACACGATCCCGCAGGGCCGCCCGGTGTCGGTCGAGCGGGAGACCTTCCCGGAGCTGCTGTCGGCCGGTGCCCACCTCCAGGGCATGGTGGACTCCACGTACTGGCTGGACCTCGGCACGCCGGCGGCGTTCGTCCGGGGCTCGGCGGACCTGGTCCTGGGCCGCGCCCCGTCCCCGGCCGTTCCCGGCCGCTGCGGCGACCGCCTGATCCTGCCCACGGCACGGGTCGCGCCGGACGCGAAGCTGACCGGCGGCACGGTGGTGGGCGAGGGCGCGTTCGTGGCGGAGGGCGCGCGGGTCTTCGGCTCCACGATCCTGCCGGGCGCCGTGATCGAACCCGGCGCGGTCATCACCGACTCCCTGATCGGCAACCGCGCCCGGGTCGGCGAACGCGCGGTCCTCACGGGCACGGTGATCGGCGACGGCGCGACCGTCGGCGCCGACAACGAGCTGCGGGAGGGTGCGCGGGTGTGGTGCGACGCGATGATCCCGGCGGGGGCGGTGCGGTTCTCCTCGGACCAGTAGGGGTGGCTGGTCAGGTACGCCGACCGCGGGCGCGTGGGGGCTGGTCGCGCAGTTCCCGAGGCGCCCCTGAGGGGCGCCTCGCCCGCTGCCTCTCCTTGGCTGCGGGCAATCGTGCCTCCCCCAGTGCCTCGAGGGCCCGGGAGGTTGTCCCCAGGCGGCACGGGTGGGCCCTCGGGGTACCCCCCTCCGGGGGAGGCACCCTGCCGGCGCCGGCAGGCGAAACCCTGCCCCCACCCACCCGCACGTCACAACCGGCCGATGTCCCCCCGCGGCATCCGCGGCGCCCGCCGCTTCGGCACCTGACCGCTCAGCAGGATCAACCGAGCCGCCCGATGCCGCTGCCCCGCATACGGCTCCAGCAACCGCAGCATCGCCTCGTCGTCGGCATGCCGGTCCCCGGCCAGCGCGAACCCCACGATCCCCGGCAGATGCAGGTCCCCGACCGTCACCGCGTCCGCCGCCCCGTGACTGCGCTGCACGGTCTCCGCGGACGTCCACGGCCCCACCCCCGGCACCACCTCCAACCGCGCCTGCGCGGCCTCCGCCGCCATCCCCACGGCCTGTTCCAGCCGCGCGGCGACCCGTACCGCCCGCAGGATCGTCGACGCCCGCTTGTTGTCGACGCCGGCCTTGTGCCACTCCCAGGAGGGAATCAGCGCCCAGGTCCGAGGCGCCGGCATCACCCACATCGGCCGGTCGCCCACCCCGGCGGGTCCTGGCGCCCGCTCCCCGAACCTGCGCACCAGCAACCGCCAGGCCCGGTACGCCTCGTCGGTCGTGACCTTCTGCTCCAGGACCGACGGAATCAACGACTCCAGCACCAGCCCGGTCCGCGTCAGCCGCAACCCCGGCCGCCGGTGCCGCGCAGCGGCGAGAACCCGGTGCCGGGGCACGAAGAGGGACGGGTCGTCGGCGGAACCGAGCATCTCCGGCAACCGCTCCAGCAGCCACTCGGCACCGGCCCCCCAGGCCTCCCCGCGCACCTCACCGCCGTACGCGGCGACCCGCAGCGTCCCCGGCCCGGCAGGCGTGAGGCTGGCCCGCCACACGGACCCGTCGGAGGTGGCCCGAAACGTCGGATCCCCGGGCCCCCGCCGGAGCGGCCCCAGCACGAGCCCGAGATCGAGGGCCCCGTCGGGCTTCCACAGCCGAACCCGGCCGGGCGCGGTCGCCTGCCGGGGCACGCCGGCGGGCACCACAACCTGCCCACCCCGCACAGTCGTACGCGTGGGCTTCGGAGCAAACCGACCAGCCACTCAAAGAATCCTAGGCCTCAAGCGCCCCGTTTTTCGGGGGCGCGGGGGTGTGTCCGATATGCGGCCACCGCCGCGTGGGCGCGGTCAACCCCACCACGCGCACTCGCCGACGAACCGGCCGACCCCGAACCGAAGGCGGCACGAACGTCACCGCACCTCGATAAAGTCCCCGACCTCCCTCGGCGCCCTCTCCTTCGGCTCCTCCGCCGCCTTCCCCACGGCCACCGCCCCCATCGGATCCCAACCCGCAGGAAGCGCCAGCACCTCCCGCACCACGTCCCGGCAGAACATGGTCGACGACACCCACGCCGACCCCAGCTGCTCCCCGGCCAGCGCGACCAGGAAGTTCTGCACGCCCGCCCCGGCCGCGACCACGAACATCTCCCGCTCGGCCGCGTCCCGCCGCGGGTCTCCGTACGTGTGCGAACCGTCCATCACCAGACAGGGCACCACCAGATACGGCGCGTTCCGCAGCACGTCCCCGCGCCGTACCCGCTTGGCGATGGACTCCTCGGACTTGCCGTCCTTCCTCAGGTCGGCGATCCAGGCGTCCCGCATCGCGTCCAGCAACCGGGTGCGCGACTCCTGCGACTCCAGCAGCACGAACCGCCACGGCGTCGTGTGGTGCGGCGCCGGCGCCGTCACGGCCGCGGCGACCGCCCGCCGTACCGCCCCGGGGTCGACGGGATCGCCGGTGAACGCCCGCACCGTCCGCCGTAGCGCCACGGCTTCCCGGACCGCCTCGGACGTGCCGAGCCGGAACATGTCGGTGGCCGCGTCCCGGATCAGCGCCCGTGCGCTCTCGCCCTCGTCCCCCGCCTCGGCCACGACGTGCGCGAGCCCGCGCACCACGGCCACCGGCAGGCCGCTCGCTTTGCCCTTCACCAGATCACCGGCGGCGGCCAGTTCGTCGGCCGTGGCGACGACCGTCGCGACCAGCGGATTGCCGTACGCGTCCACGCCCCCGCGGAGATCGTCCTGCACCCGCACCCCTGCGGCGCCGATGGTCACGTCCGTGAGGCCCGCGCGCCAGGGGCGCCCGAAGGTGTCGGTGACGACGACCCCGACGTTGACGCCGAGGGCGTCGCGCAGCCCCGCGCGGATCGCGCGGGCGGACGCGTCGGGGTCCTCGGGCAGCAGCAGCACCGTCCCGGACGGGGTGTTGGAGGCGTCCACCCCCGCCGCCGCCATGACCAGCCCCTGCCGGTTCTCCACGATCCGCAGGGTCCCGCGCCGGGCCACCACCCGCACGGTCTCGGCGTCGATCGCCGCCTCCCGGTCGGTCGCCTCGACGAGCCGCCCCTCGGCCTTGGAGACGATCTTCGACGTGACGATCACCACGTCCCCGTCGGCCAGTCCCGGCCCGGCCGCGGCGATCAGCTTGGCCAGGTCGTCGCCCTGCTGGACCTCGGGGAGCCCGGCGAGGGCCCACACGCGGTACTCGGGCACCGCGTCCCCGGTCGGGTCGGTCGCGTCGTCGATCGCGTCGGTCATACCCCGCGCACCTCCTCGGCGAGTGCCAGCGCCTCCCGCGCCATCTGCGTGGTCGCGTCGAGGTCGGTCATCATCAGGGGTACGGCCCGGCAGCGGATGCCGGCCTCCTCGACACGCGCCACGCTGCCCGCGTCCACGGTGTCCACGAGCCAGCCGTCCAGCAGCCCCGAGCCGTAGTGCTCGGCGACCGCCGCCGCCGTCGACTCCACGCCCACCGCCGCGAGCACCTTGTCGGCCATCCCGCGCACCGGCGCGTCCCCGACGATGGGGGAGAGGCCCACCACCGGCACCCCGGCGTTCGCGATCGCCTCCCGGACGCCGGGCACCGCGAGGATCGTGCCGACGGAGACCACCGGGTTGGACGGCGGAAAGAGGATCACGTCCGCTTCGGCGATGGCCTCCAGGACGCCGGGCGCCGGCTTGGACTGCTCGGCGCCGACCGGGACGACCGCCTCGGCGGGCACGGACGCCCGCAGCCGTACCCAGTACTCCTGGAAGTGCACCGCCTTGCGCTCGCCGTCGACCTGGACGGCCACATGGGTCTCGACCCGGTCGTCGGTCATCGGGATGAGCCGCACGCCCGGCTTCCAGCGGTCGCACAGCGCCTCGGTCACCGCGCTCAGCGGATAGCCGGCACCCAGCATCTGGGTGCGCACGATGTGCGTCGCGAAATCCCGGTCGCCCAGCCCGAACCAGTCGGGCCCGACGCCGTAGGCCGCGAGTTCCTCCTTGAGGTGGAAGGTCTCGTCGGCCCGCCCCCAGCCCTGCTCCTCGTTGATGCCGCCGCCGAGGGTGTACATCACCGTGTCGAGGTCCGGGCAGACCTTCAGCCCGAAGAGGTGGATGTCGTCCCCGGTGTTGCCGATGACGGTCACGTCGGCGTCCGGCACGGCCTGCTTGAGACCGCGCAGGAACCGGGCACCGCCGATACCGCCTGCCAGAACCACAATGCGCATGCGCCAAGTCTTGCAGGCGGGTCCGACAACGTGTCACGCAGTCACGGGTCGCGCCTCGCAGCTCTGCGCCGTGTGCATCGGCATCTCGGTGAGGCCCGGGTAGTAGACGTGCAGGCTCACCGCCGGCTCCAGCGCGTCGTTCACCACCTCGTGCACGTACCCCGGCGCGAAGACCCGCTGTGCGCCGGCGGACAGCGCGCGCGTGGCGCGCCCGGTGTGTTCGGTGAGCGTGCCCTCCAGGACGGTCAGCACACCGGAGGAGCGGCCGTGGTCGTGCGACCCGCTGCCCTGACCGGGCACCCAGGACAGCAGCCACACCTCGTAGCCGGGGCCGGTGCGCAGCCGGTGGTACCAGCGCGTGGTGGCGTCGTACCGCACGAGGTGCTCCCACTGCGCGCGGTCGGCGGCGATCGCGCGGGCCAGGCCGGCGAACTCGGCCACGGTGACCGGGTGCTCGCGCGGGGGCTGCAGCAGGTGGGGCACCTCGAGGATGTCGCCGGCGATCTGCAGGTCGTTGTCGCTGTTCATGGGGTGCGGTGGTTCCTCAGTGAAGAAGGTCAGCGGGGAACGAGATGCGAAAACCGAGTCCTGGGGACCCGGTCTGCAGCTGGAGCGGTGGGATACGGCTACGGCTCAACAGCTGGAACAGCAACAGCTACAGCGAGCGCGGGCAGCACCGTGGGACCCGGTGGTGCGGGTCGAGGTGAATGCCAAGTTCGCGAGCATGCCCACTAGGACATCGGTTCACACCCGCAGTGTCAACTCGGCTCCCGGTATGTGGGACATGTTTCACCTCATCCGGTTCATCTCTCTGCCGAAAGGTTTGTTCAGCAAGCACCCGGGACACATGGCGCACAACTGGGCGCGCGTGTCACTGCGGAACGCGATCGAACATCTGGGCGTCCTTCTCCGTACAAGGTCTGTATGGGGTCGGGGGCCTCATGGGCCTCGTCTGCGTGTCAAGGTTTATGGCGATTTGAACACTTTCCGCACGGCCTTGGTTCCGCAGAGTGAATAACGGGCTCAATAGCAGATCTCGGCTTGACTCGCCCGGAGCAGCACACTTGTAATTTCACTCGTGTCGTTCAGCCGAAATCGGTAACGGCCAGGCACGGGGACGTGAAAGACAGACGAGGGGCGCACATGACCGAGCTGGTGCAGCAACTGCTGGTCGACGACGCGGACGAGGAACTCGGCTGGCAGGAGCGCGCGCTGTGCGCCCAGACCGACCCCGAGTCCTTCTTCCCCGAGAAGGGCGGCTCCACCAGAGAGGCCAAGAAGGTCTGCCTCGCCTGCGAGGTGCGCTCCGAGTGCCTCGAGTACGCCCTCGCCAACGACGAGCGGTTCGGTATCTGGGGCGGACTCTCCGAGCGGGAACGCCGCCGCCTGAAGAAGGCCGCCGTCTGAGAAGGGGACCGCGGTCCGGACCAGGCGTCCACCCGACGCATACAACTGAGCTGCGCGAACGGCCCGTCACCCGTGGGTTGTCCACAGGGGGCGGGCCGTCGACATGCCCAGCCGATAGTGTGGGCGCTCGTCCGAGACGCCTCGCCGCCACCAGCGGGCGCAGGAGTCCACCGCAGTCCATCGAACCGGGGCCCGTACCTCGATGTCCGTCCACAGCCACCAGGCAGCCCAGCCACCGGGTGCCCCAGCGGTGTCCGACTCGACCCGCCCAGCGGTGTCCGACCCGACCCGCCCACCCGAGTTCCCGCGTCATGTGGTGACCGCGGTCCTCGTCTCCCACGACGGCGCCCGCTGGCTGCCCGACGCGCTCGCCGGGCTGCTCGGCCAGGAGCGCCCCGCCCAGTACGCGGTGGCGGCCGACACCGGCAGCGCGGACGACTCCGCCCGGCTGCTCACCGAGTCCCTCGGCGACGCGAACGTCCTGCACCTCGCCCGCCGCACCGGCTTCGGCCAGGCAGTCGAGGAGGCGACCCGCACCGCGCCCGTCCTCACCCCGGACGACCTGCCGTACCTGAAGCGGCCCAGCGGCTGGGACCCGGTCACCCGGCAGTGGCGCGACGACGCCTACGACATGCCCGAGCTGCCGTACGGCGAACCCGTCCAGTGGCTGTGGCTGCTGCACGACGACTGCGCCCCGGAACCCGACGCCCTGGCCCAGCTGCTCCGGGTCGTCGACAACGAGATGGAGCTGGGCCGCGACGACGTGGCGGTCGTCGGCCCCAAGCTGCGCGGCTGGTACGACCGCCGGCAGCTGCTGGAGGTCGGCGTCACCATCGCCCACTCCGGCCGCCGCTGGACCGGCCTGGACCGCCGTGAGCAGGACCAGGGACAGCACGACCACGTGCGGCCCGTGCTCTCCGTCTCCACCGCCGGCATGCTGATCCGCCGCGACGTCTTCGAGGAACTCGGCGGCTTCGACCGCCGGCTCCCCCTGATGCGCGACGACGTCGACCTGTGCTGGCGCGCGCACAACGCCGGCCACCGCGTCCTGATCGCCCCCGAGGCCGTCGTACGGCACGCCGAGGCCGCCTCCCGCGAGCGCCGCGCCGTCGACTGCGCGGGCCGCACCACCGCCTCCCCGCACAAGGTCGACAAGGCCGGCGCCGTCTACACCCTGCTCGTCAACGCCCGTACGGCCGCGCTGCCCTGGATCCTGCTGCGGCTGGTCCTCGGCACCCTGCTGCGCACGGTCAGCAATCTCGTCGGCAAGGTCCCCGGACAGGCCCTCGACGAGATCCGAGGCCTGCTGGGCACCCTGCTGCGGCCCGAGCGGATCATCGCCGGACGGCGCAGGCGCGGCCCCTCCCAGCTCGACAAGGGCGAGCTGCGCCCGCTGTTCCCGCCGCCCGGCGCGACCGTGCGGGCCACCGTCGAGCAGGTCGCGGGCAACTTCTTCGGCGCCGACGAGGAGCTGTCCGCGGCCGGCCGGCACGGCGGCGTGGTCGAGTCCGGGCCCGGCGGCGACGACGCCGACTTCCTGGAGATCGAGCAGTTCGCCCGCGTCAAGCGCATCGCCCGCAAACCGGGCCCGGTGCTCTTCCTGGTGCTGCTGCTGTTCTCGCTGGTCGCCTGCCGCGCACTGCTCGGCAGCGGCGCGCTCGCGGGCGGCGCACTGCTGCCCGCCCCGGGCACCTCGGGCGAGCTGTGGTCCCGCTACCTGGACGCCTGGCACGCGGTCGGCGCCGGTGGCACCCCGGCCGCCCCGCCGTATCTCGCGATCGTGGCCTCGCTGGCCTCGGTGCTGTTCGGCTCGACCGGGCTCGCGGTGACCGTGCTGCTGGTCGCCTCGGTGCCGCTGGCCGGGTTCACCGCCTACTTCGCCTCCCGGCCGCTGGTCACCTCCCGCCTGCTGCGCGCCTGGGCGGCCATCGCCTACGCCTTCCTGCCCGCCGCCACCGGCGCGCTCGCGGGCGGCCGTATCGGCACCGCCGTCCTCGCCGTCCTGCTGCCGCTGATCGCCCGCGCGGGCATCGCCGCCAGCGGCCTCACCAACACCTCGGGCGGGCGCGGCAGCTGGCGTGCCACCTGGGCGTACGCGCTGCTGCTGACCATCACCACCGCGTTCACGCCGATCGTCTGGCCGATCGCCCTGGTCCTCGGCGTCGTCGTGCTCGCCGTCCGCCGTTCCGACCTGGTCGCCTCCGGCGTGCGGCTGCTGACCCAGCTCGGCACCCCGCTGCTGGTCCTCGCCCCCTGGTCGCTGACCCTGCTGCCGTTCGGCTTCTTCAAGGAGGCCGGGCTGGAGTACGGCTCCTCGGCCGCCTCCGCCCTCGACCTGCTCGGCGCCAGCCCGGGCGGCCCCGGCACGGTCGACGGGCTGATGCTGATCGGCATCGTCCTGGCCGCGCTGGCCGCCCTGCTGCGCTCCGAGCGCCAGTCGGCCGTCCGCGCCGCCTGGGCGGTCGCCCTGGTCGGCCTGGTCTTCGCGGTCCTGTCCAACAAGTCGGCCTGGGCGGGCCCGGCGACCCTCGTCTACGGCATCGCGATCGTGTCCGCCGCCGCGCTCGGCGCCGACGGGGCACGCTCGCGTGTCGCCGAGCAGAGCTTCGGCTGGCGCCAGCCGGTGGCCGCGCTGATCGCTTTCGCCTCGGCCGCGGGCCCGCTGCTGCTCGCCGCCGGCTGGATGATCGCCGGCGCCGACGGCCCGGTCGAGCGGCGCGACGCCACCCAGGTGCCCGCGTTCGTCGCCGAGGACAGCTCCACCACCGACCAGGTCCGCACCCTCGTCCTCGACAGCGACAGCACCGCGCGCGTGGACTACATGCTGGTGCGCGGCTCCGGCGCCCGCATGGGAGACGCCGAGGTGACCGCCGCCGACGGCGAGAACGCCAAGCTCGACAAGGTCGTCGCCAACCTGGTCGCCGGCTCCGGCGCCGACCAGGCCGACCAGCTCGGCGGATTCGCGGTGCGCTACGTCCTCGTCCACAAGGGCGCACCGCGTGACCTCACGCGCGTGCTGGACGCCACGCCCGGTCTGTCCCGGCTCAGCCAGCAGAACGGCAGCGCCCTGTGGCGCGTCGACCAGCAGGTCTCCCGCGCGACCATCGTCTCCGCGAACGGCTCGGGCACCCCGGGCTCCGTCGCCGCCGGACCCGTCGACATCCACACCACCGTCCCGACCGGCGCCGACGGCCGCATCCTGCGCCTGGCCGACTCGGCCGCACCGGGCTGGACGGCCACCCTGGACGGCAAGCCGCTGACCCGCACCACGGTCGACGGCTGGGCCCAGGGCTTCGAACTCCCCGCCTCCGGCGGGAAGCTGGACGTCACCTACGACACCCCGTTCACCCACACCGTCTGGCTGTGGGTCCAGGGCGCGCTCGCCGTCGTCCTGGTCGTCCTCGCCCTGCCCGGCCGCCGCCGCGACGTCGACGACGACCTCCCCGAGGAGCAGCCGATCCCCGCCCAGCCCGTCGAGGGCGAGGGCCGCCGTGCCCGCCGGCTGCGTGCCCAGGCGGAGTCCGAGGAGGCGGCGACCGCTCAGGACGGCGGCGAGTTCCCGGCCACCGAAGAGGAGCAGCCCCCGGTCGCGGTTCCGCAGCAGCCGTCATACGACGAGTGGGACCCGGCCTCCTACCCGGCGGCGGACGGCTACCAGCCCGGCTACGCCGACCAGTACCAGGACACCGGCCAGTACCGGACGGGCGGCTACGACCAGCAGACCTACGACCCGTACCAGACCGGCCAGTACGACCCGTACGCCTACGGCGGACAGCAGGGACAGCCGGCGTACGACCCGACGTACCAGCAGGGCTACGACCCCGCCTATGACCCGGCCGCCCAGCACCAGCACGGCACCGGCGGCGAGCACCACGACGGGAGCCAGCAGTGAACCGCACCACCCTGTCCCTGCTCGCCGGTACGGCCGCCCTCGCGGCGGTCACCGGGTTCGCCGCGCTCAGCCCGCCGGCCGCCGCACCCGCGCACACCGCCGAGGCTGCCGCCCAGCTGCCCGTGGAGCGCACCACCCTGCTGTGCCCGGCGCCGAGCCTGTCCGACATCGCCGACACCTCGTACACCTCGTTCACGCCCGTCACCGAGGGCACCGCGAGCGACGGCAAGGCCGGACTCCAGGCGGCCACCGAGCAGTCGGCGGACGGCACGAGCGGCAAGAAGAAAAAGGCGTCCAAGCCCGTCCTCACCCCGAAGGCGCCCGGCACCCCGGCCACCGGGGACACCTCCGGCGCTGACGGGCCCGCCTACGTCGGCACCGCGGAGGGGAGGTACGCCCCGGGCTGGACCGTCCAGGAGACCACCGAGGTCGCCGCGGGCACCGGACGCGGCCTCCAGGGCGTCAACTGCACCTCCGCCGACACCGACTTCTGGTTCCCCGGCGCCAGCACCGCCTCCGGCCGCACCGACTACGTGCACCTCACCAACCCCGACGACAGCGCCGCCGTGGTCGACATCGAGCTGTACGGCAAGGACGGGCAGCTCAAGTCCACCGTGGGGGAGGGCATCACGGTCGCACCGCACGCCGGCGAGCCGGTCCTGCTCTCCACGCTCAGCGACGACAAGCAGACCGACCTGACCGTGCACGTGAACGTGCGCAGCGGGCGGGTCGGCGCGAGTGTGCAGGCCCTGGACGACAAGACCGGCGGCGACTGGCTGGCCGCCTCCGCCGACCCCTCGGGCAGCCTGGTGCTGCCGGGCATCCCCAAGGACGCCACGGACGTCCGGCTGATCGCCTTCACCGACGGTGACTCCGACGCCGACCTGAAGGTGCGCCTCGCCTCCCCGGACGGCCTGATCACCCCGGCCGGCAACGAGACGCTGCACGTGAAGGCGGGCATGACCACCGCGGCCGACCTCGGTGACGTCACCCGCGGAGAGGCGGGTTCACTGGTCCTCACGCCCACCGACCAGTCCGTCCCGGTGGTGGCCGCGCTGCGCGTCACCCGCGGCAAGAGCGGCAAGCAGGAGACCGCGTACATCCCGGCGACCGCACCGGTCGGCACCCGCGCGACGTCCGCCGACAACAGCGGCAAGGGCACCACCCTCTCCCTGACCGCCCCCACCGGCACCGCCCAGGTCAAGGTCACGGCGTCGGCGGGCAGCGGCGGCGGCAAGGCGGTGTCCAAGACGTTCACGATCAAGTCCGGCACCACCCAGGACGTCGACGCCCCGGTCCCGTCCGGCCTGAAGGGCACCTACGCGCTGACCGTGGAGCCGGTCTCCGGAGGCCCGGTCTACGGCGCCCGCACCCTGGCGGCCACCGAGGAGGGCGTCCCGGGCTTCACGATCCAGACCCTCCCCGACGACCGCGGCACGGTGGCCGTACCGGAGGCGGACCAGGACGTGTCGGTGCTGCAGAAGTAGGCTCCACCGCCGGCCCGCGCCGAAGGGATCCCCGCTCACTCCTCGCCGTAGCGGGGGTCCACCGTCTCCGGGGTGAGGCCGAGCAGTTCGGCCACCTGTTCCACGACGACCTCGTGCACCAGCGCGGCCCGCTCGTCGCGGCCCTTGGTGCGGATCTCGACCGGCCGCCGGTACACGACGACGCGTGCCCGGCGTCCCTCGCGCGCGGGAATGACCCCGCCCAGCGGTACCGCCTCGTCGCTCCAGCTCTCGTCGTGCCGGTCCTGGAGCCGGGGCACTTCAAGGACCAGGAAATCGATGTCGGCCAGCTGTGGCCAGCGCCGCTCCAGACGTTCCACGGAGTCCTGCACCAGGTCCGCGAACACGTCGGCGCGGCTCGCGGCCAGCGGCACCTGAGGTGGCGCGATCGGCCCGCGCATGCCCCGACCGTGGCGATCGCGTCGACGGGGCCCGGGGCCGGCGGCACGGGGCGGTACACGGTTGTCCATCACTGGTGAAGCGTAGTCCTCGCGGGCTCCGGGCGCGCCGCCCCACACCTCGACACCGCCCGGGGTGACATGTCGGAGGATGACCATTCCAGCCAAGGTTGGGCTCGTTTCCGTATCTCCACAAGACCGACGAGCTCAAGGCAATTGACGGTGTTTGTACCGACTCGTGAACAGATGCGATACTGTCCGGAATCCTGGACGGTGCCGTCCACGCAGGTCAGCGGGGCGTGTCCGGAGGGGTGTGTGGGGCGTTTCACAACACGACACGGTGGAGTGACCTGGGGGAGAGTCGTCGCGGCCCGCTCAAGAGTGCGGTACCGTCCAACGTCGTGAGCCCTGTACGTCGCTGTTCGCGAACCGCCTGCGGCCGACCCGCCGTCGCGACGCTGACGTACGTCTACGCCGACTCGACCGCGGTCCTCGGCCCGCTCGCCACCTACGCCGAACCCCACTGCTACGACCTGTGCGCCGAGCACTCCGAGCGCCTCACCGCCCCGCGCGGCTGGGAGGTCGTCCGGCTCATCGACGGCTCCGCCCCGGCCCGTCCCAGCGGGGACGACCTGGAAGCACTCGCCAACGCGGTGCGCGAGGCGGCCCGCCCCCAGGAGCGGGCGGCCGAGGCGGGCGGCGGACGCGGCGCGGACCCGATGGAGGTCGCACGGCGCGGCCATCTGCGGGTGCTGCGGTCACCGGACAACTGAGCCGCTCTCCTGCCAGGTCGCCCCGGATCTCCCCGCTCCCTCCGGCTCCTCTTCCTGGACGTACCCCTTCGGTCCTTCCCCTGCCGTCCTGTTCGTTGCCGCACACCCATTGACGTGTCGTTGTCGCGGACACGACCATTCCGGATGACCGGCGGGAAATCGCTTTCCGCATGTCGGAATCCGGGGAGGCGCCCGTGTACGTCCAGGAACTGGAACCCCTCGCCGGCTCCCTGGGCCTGTCCGCCCTGGTGGCCGCCCTGCCCCTGGTGATCGTCCTGATCCTGCTCGGCGGTGTCCGGGTGAAGGCCCACCTCGCGGCCCTGACGGGCCTTGTGGCGGCCGTACTCGTCGCCCGCCTCGCCTACGGCATGCCGCTCGGCCAGACGCTCTCCAGCGCCGCTCAGGGCGCCGCGTTCGGTCTGTTCCCCATCCTGTGGATCGTCGTCAACGCCCTGTGGGTGTACCGGATGACGGTCCGCACCCGGCACTTCGACATCCTGCGCCGCTCGTTCGGGCGACTCTCCGACGACCCGCGCATCCAGGCCCTGGTGATCGCCTTCTGTTTCGGCGCCCTCCTGGAGGCGCTGGCCGGATTCGGCGCACCGGTCGCGATCTGCTCGGTCATGCTCGTCGCCCTCGGCTTCGACCCGGTACGCGCGGCCGTGCTCGCCCTGGTCGCCAACACCGCCCCGGTCGCCTTCGGCGCCATGGGCACGCCCGTGGTCACACTCGCCCAGGTCACCGGAGTGCCACTGGACTCGGTGGCCTCCGTGGTGGGCCGTCAGACCCCGCTGCTGGCCCTGGTGGTGCCCTTGGTACTGGTCGGCCTCGTCGACGGCACACGTGGACTCCGCGAGACCTGGGTGCCCGCCCTGGCATGCGGAACCGCCTTCGCCGCCGCCCAGTTCGCCGCCTCCAACTACGTCTCCGCCCAACTCGCGGACATCTGCGCCGCGCTGGCCGGCGCGGCCGCCCTGGTCGCCGTACCGCACGCGCGCGTGCCCGCCGCCGAGGAGGTGCGTGCGGCCGTGCTCACCGGCGCCCGCAGCGCGGACCTCGACGAACCCGACCCGCGCCCCGAAGTCCTGCGCGCCTACGCCCCGTACGCCCTCATCGTCGTCGTCTTCTCCGTCGCCCAGATCCCGCCCGTCAAGGACTGGCTGGCACAGGCGAACCAGGTCTACGACTGGCCCTTCCTGGACGTCGTCGGCCCGAACGGCCAACCGGTCGGCGGGAATCTCTTCACCTGGCCGGTGGTGTCGACCGGCGGCACCCTCGTCCTGCTCGCCGGCGTCGCCACGGCGGCCGTCCTTCGCGTGCACGCGCGCGTGGCGGTCGCGGAGTGGGCGGCGACGGTACGGGAGTTGAGGTTCGCGATCCTCACCGTGACATCCGTCCTCGCCCTCGCCTACGTCATGAACCTCTCCGGACAGGCGGCCACCATCGGCCAGTTCGTGGCGGCGGCCGGTGCGGGCCTCGCCTTCCTGTCGCCGGTCCTCGGCTGGTTCGGCGTCGCGGTCTCCGGCTCCGACACCTCGGCCAACGCGCTCTTCGGCGCCCTTCAGGTGAGCGCCGCGCACGAGTCGGGACTCTCGCCGGAACTCCTGGCGGCCGCCAACAGCTCCGGCGGCGTGCTCGGCAAGATGATCTCCCCGCAGAACCTCACGATCGCCTGCGCGGCGGTCGGCCTGGAGGGGCGGGAGGGGGACCTGCTGCGCAGGGTGCTCCCGTGGAGCCTCGGGCTGCTGCTGGTGATGTGCCTGATCGTGGCGGGGCAGAGCTCGCCGGTGCTGGGGTGGATGCTGCCGTGACGGGCTGTGGGAGGGGGGTGCGCGGACGGGCTGCGCGGGTCTGGTTGTGTGGGGCGGCTGTGCGGGTCTGGTTGTGTGGGGGCGGGGTGCGCGGACGGGCTGTGTGGGGCGGCCTGCGCATGGTCGGTAGTGCGTGACCGGCTGCGCATCACCGGTAGTGCGTGACCGGCAGTGCGGACCGGCTGGGGGTGACCGGCTGTGCGGGACTGGCCGGGTCTGACCGTGGTGGATCGCAGGACCGAGTGGGATCGCATCGGATCGGCGTAGATCGCCGCAGATCACGGCCGGGAGAGCGCTGGGAGGCCGCCGGGAGTCCGCGCCGGGAGTCCGTCGGGGATCCCGCTGGCGGATCCCGCGTCCGCGCCTCACCCGGGGCAGGTAGTTTGGGGCGACCGATAGGACTTCAGGAGGGTTGGCCCGTGGTTGCTGATCTGTCGCAGATCGTCAAGGCGTACGACGTGCGCGGGGTGGTTCCGGACCAGTGGGACGAGGCGCTCGCAGAGCTGTTCGGCGCCGCGTTCGTACAGGTGACCGGCGCCGCCGCGATCGTCGTCGGCCACGACATGCGGCCCTCCTCGCCCGGCCTGTCCCGCGCCTTCGCGCGCGGCGCGGCGGCCCGCGGCGTCGACGTCACCGAGATCGGCCTCTGCTCGACCGACCAGCTGTACTACGCCTCGGGCGCGCTCGGCCTGCCCGGCGCGATGTTCACGGCCTCGCACAACCCGGCGCAGTACAACGGCATCAAGATGTGCCGCGCGGGCGCCGCTCCGGTGGGTCAGGACACGGGCCTGACGGAGATCCGGGAGCTGGCGGAGCGCTGGTCGCAGGAGGGCGCCCCGGAGCCGGCCGCCACGCCCGGAACCATCACCTCGCGCGAGACGTTGACGGATTACGCGGCCCATCTGCGCTCGCTCGTGGACCTGACCTCCATCCGCCCGCTGAAGGTCGTGGTCGACGCGGGCAACGGCATGGGCGGCCACACGGTCCCGACCGTCTTCGAGGGCCTGCCCCTGACCCTGGTCCCGATGTACTTCGAGCTGGACGGCACCTTCCCGAACCACGAGGCCAACCCGCTCGACCCCGCCAACATCGTGGACCTCCAGCAGCGCGTCCGCGAGGAGTCGGCCGACCTCGGCCTGGCCTTCGACGGCGACGCCGACCGCTGCTTCGTCGTGGACGAGCGTGGCGAGCCGGTCTCCCCGTCGGCGATCACCGCCCTCGTCGCCGCCCGCGAACTCGCCCGGAACGGCGGCAAGGGCACGGTCATCCACAACCTGATCACGTCCTGGACCGTCCCGGAGGTGGTCCGGGAGAACGGCGGCACCCCGGTCCGCACCCGCGTCGGCCACTCGTTCATCAAGGCCGAGATGGCGAGGGCCGGCGCGATCTTCGGCGGCGAGCACTCGGCCCACTACTACTTCAAGGACTTCTGGAACGCGGACACGGGCATGCTGGCCGCCCTGCACGTCCTCGCCGCCCTCGGCGGCCAGACCGGCCCGCTGTCCTCCCTCGTCGCCCAGTACGACCGATATGTCGGCTCCGGCGAGATCAACTCCACGGTCGCCGACCAGCAGGCCAGCCTCGCGGACATCCGCGCCGCCTACGGGGACCGCGACGACACCACCCTGGACGACCTGGACGGGCTGACCGTCACCGCCGCCGACTGGTGGTTCAACGTCCGCCCGTCCAACACGGAACCACTGCTGCGCCTGAACGCGGAGGCCAGGGACGAGGCGACGATGACGAAGGTACGGGACGAGGTACTGGCGATCATCAGGAGCTGAGATCGGCCCCGCCCACCCCGGCGGCGGTAAACGGCCCCGCCCACCCCTGCGGCGGTAATCTGACCGCACGCGAACATCCCACTCCCCGACACTCCGAAACCTCGAATCCCCGAAGGGAAGCCCCATGCCGCTCGAAGCCGGCCTTCTGGAGATCCTCGCCTGCCCGGCCTGCCACGCTCCCCTCAAGGAGCAGGACGCCGAGCTGATCTGCACCGGCCAGGACTGCGGCCTGGCGTACCCCGTCCGTGACGGCATCCCCGTCCTCCTCGTCGACGAGGCCCGCCGCCCCGCGTAAGCAGCACCACCGCGACCACAACCGCCCCGCATCAGGACCCCGGCAACCGGAGGCCGCTCCCATGCTCGACGAATCGCTGCTCGACACCCCGGAGGGCCTCGCCGAGGCCGACCGCCGAGGTCTGCTGCGCGGCGCGGCCGAGGCCGGCGCCCGCGTCCGTACCGCGGCCCGGCATGCCATCGAGGCAGGTGTCCAGGAGCTGAAGCCGGACGGCCGCCCGCGCGCCGTGCTGATCGCGGGCCCGGGCGTCGCCGCCACCCACGCGGCCGACCTCCTCGGCTCGCTGGCCGGCCCCGGCAGCCCCGTCATCCGGCTGGCCCCCTCCGGCGTCGCGCCGGCCGCCGGCGCCCTGCGCTGGGAGCTGCCCGGCTGGGCCGGCTCCGTCGACCTGCTGCTGATCGCCACCCCGGACGGCACCGAACCCAGCCTGTCCCTCCTCGCCGACCAGGCCTACCGGCGCGGCTGCTCGGTCGCGGCCGTGGCCCCCGCCCAGACCCCGCTCGCCGAGGCGGTGGCCGGCGCCCACGGCATGTTCGTGCCGATGGCGACGGCCCCGTACGACCAGGGCGAGCCGCTCGCAGGCTCCTCCCCGGGCGTCCTGTGGGCGCTGCTCACCCCGCTGTTGGTGCTTCTCGACCGCATTGGCCTCGTCACCGCCCCGCCGGAGGATCTGGAGAAGGTCGCCGACCGCCTCGACCGGGTCGCCGAGCGCTGCGGCCCGGCCATCGTGACCTACAGCAACCCCGCCAAGACCCTCGCCTCGGACCTCGCCGACGCGCTCCCGGTGGTCTGGACGGAGGGCGTCTCGGCCGGCCCCGCGGGCCGCCGCTTCGCCGCCGCCCTCGCCGAACTGGCCGGCCGCCCCGCCCTGGCCGCCGAACTCCCCGAGGCCCTGGCGGCCCACCACGCGCTGCTCGCCGGCCCGCTCGCCGCCAGCGCCGACCCGGACGACTTCTTCCGCGACCGCGTGGAGGAGGCTCCCGCGCTGCACGCGCACGTGGTGCTGCTGCGCGACCGCCCCCTGGGCGGCCTCACCGCGGCGCCCGCCGCTCGCGAGCTCGCACTCGGTCACGACACCCCGGTCAGCGAGCTGGAGCCCGAGGAGGGCGACGAGCTGGAGACCCTCGCGGAACTGATCGCCGTCACGGATTTCGCCGCCGTTTACCTGGCGCTCGCTTCGGGGGCCTGAGGTGGACACCGACACCGGGCCCGCCGTACGAAGGACGACCTGAGGGCCGTACCGGAGGCAAACCGGTGGGGGAACACACGGTGAACACGGCCGCCGCGCACCGGCGTACGCGCTCGCGCACGGCGTATGCGCTCGTACACCGGCGTACGCGGTCGTGGACCCGTCGTGGACCGGTCGTGGATCGTCGTACAGCGTCGTACGACGCGCCCCGCGCCCCTACGCGACGGCCCTGCTCGCTGATCGCCCCGTACGCAGAGAGAACCGGCAGAGAGAAGTCATGGACCGCCTCGACAACACCATCCGCCCCTACGCCTGGGGTTCCCCGACCGCCATCCCGAAGCTGCTCGGGGTCGAGCCGAGCGGCGAGCCGCAGGCGGAGATGTGGATGGGAGCGCACCCGGGCGCCCCTTCGCGCACCACGCGCGGCACGCTCGTCGAGGTCATCGACGCGAACCCGAAGGCCGAGCTGGGCGAGGCCGCCGTGGCCAAGTTCGGCCCGCGGCTGCCCTTCCTGCTCAAGATCCTCGCCGCCGGCGCCCCGCTCTCCCTCCAGGTGCACCCCAACCTGGAGCAGGCGCGGGAGGGTTACGAGGACGAGGAGCGGCGTGGGATCCCGGTGGACGCCCCGGACCGCAACTACAAGGACGCCAACCACAAGCCCGAACTGATCTGCGCCCTCACCGAGTTCGACGGCCTGTGTGGCTTCCGCGCCCCGGAACAGGCCGCCGAACTCCTCGAAGCCCTCGGCGTCGACTCCCTCAAGCCGTACGTCGACCTGCTGCGCGCCCACCCCGAGGAAGCGGCCCTGCGCGAGGTCCTCACCGCGATCCTCACCGCCGACCGCGAGGAGATGGCCCGCACGGTCGCCGAGACCACCGCCGCTTGCACCCGCCTCGGCGGCGACCACGCGCCCTACGCCGACCTCGCCCACCACTACCCGGGCGACCCTGGCGTGATCGCCTCGATGCTCCTCAACCACGTCCGTCTCCAGCCCGGCGAGGCCCTCTTCCTCGGTGCCGGCATCCCGCACGCCTACCTCAACGGCCTCGGCGTCGAGATCATGGCCAACTCCGACAACGTGCTGCGCTGCGGCCTGACCCCCAAGCACGTCGACGTCCCCGAACTCCTGCGTGTCGTCCGCTTCGAGGCCCGCGACGCCGGCGTGCTGCGCCCGGAGGCCGCCCCCGACGGCGAGGAGGTGTACGAGACGCCGATCGACGAGTTCCGGCTCTCCCGGTACGTCCTGCCAGAGGGCACCTCGGCCCACGACCTGACCCTGCCGACCCCGCAGATCCTGCTCTGCACGGCCGGTGCGGTCCGGGCGGGCGAGTACGACCTGACCCCCGGCCGGTCGGTGTTCGTCCCCGCAGGCGAAAAGGCGGAGGTCTCGGGCGCGGGCACGGTCTTCCGTGCCACGGTGATCGTCTGAGGGATCCATGGGTCCAGATGGGTTGGATTGTCGTACCGGGATTGTGGATACCTGACGAGCCGGTCCCGGGCAGGGCTGCAAGAATGACCCATCCGGCAAAGCACGGGCAAAGACGAGCGCACGCCTGGAAGGCGTAGACGGACGACGGCGAGAAGGGACATCGCGGACACATGAGCGCGTCAGGCGGCACCAGGGCGATCGTGGCGGCACTCGGCGCCAACCTCGCGATCGCGGCAGCGAAGTTCGTGGCGTTCGCGTTCAGCGGCTCTTCGTCGATGCTCGCCGAGGGCGTGCACTCGGTCGCCGACTCCGGCAACCAGTTCCTGCTGCTCATCGGCGGCAAGAAGGCCCAGCGCGAGGCTACCCCGCAACACCCCTTCGGCTACGGCCGGGAGCGGTACATCTACGCCTTCCTGGTCTCCATCGTCCTCTTCTCGGTCGGCGGCATGTTCGCCATCTACGAGGGCTACGAGAAGATCAGCCACCCCCACGAGGTCGAACACTGGTACTGGCCGGTGGGCGTCCTGCTCTTCGCGATCATCGCCGAGGGCTTCTCCTTCCGTACGGCCATCAAGGAGTCCAACGAACTGCGGGGCAAGCTGTCCTGGTCGCAGTTCATCCGCCGCGCCAAGGCACCCGAGCTGCCGGTCGTCCTCCTCGAGGACTTCGGCGCCCTCATCGGCCTGGTCCTCGCCCTCGGCGGCGTCGGCCTCGCCCTGCTCACCGGCGACGGCGTCTGGGACGGCATCGGCACGGTCTGCATCGGTGTCCTGCTCGTCCTCATCGCCCTCGTCCTCGCCGCCGAGACCAAGTCCCTCCTGCTCGGCGAGGCCGCCGGTGTCGAAGAGGTCAAGAGGATCGAGGCCGCGATCGTCGACAGCGACACGGTCACCGGCATCATCCACATGCGCACGCTCCACCTCGGCCCCGAGGAACTGCTCGTCGCCGCCAAGATCGCCGTCAAGCACGACGACACGGCCGCCGAGGTCGCCCAGGCCATCAACGCCGCCGAAGCCCGCATCCGCACCGCGGTCCCCATCGCCCGCGTGATCTACCTCGAACCCGACATCTACAGCGAGGCCGAGGCCGCCAAGGGCCCCGACCCCGAGGCCACCCCGGGCGGCCCGACCCCCCACCCCGCCGGCCACTGACCTCCCCGGACCGACACAGCGACGGGCCCGCCTCCTGAGACAGGGGAGCGGGCCCGTCGCCATCGGGTGCCCGTAGCCGACGAGCCCGCTCAGACCCAGCTCGCCAATGGCCCTGGCCCTGGCGCCGGTTCTGGCTCGGATTCCGGCTCTGGCCCAGCGCACGCGGAGATTCCGGCTCTGGCCCAGAGCACGCGGAGATTCCGGCTCTGGCCCAGCGCACGCGGAACGTGGGCCCGCCTCCCCCGTCCGCCGGGGAAGCGGGCCCGCTGTCATCCGGTCATCCGACCTCGCTCAGCACGCCCAGCACCGCCCGCTCGTCCGGTGCCGCCAGCAGCCGCGCCCGGAACCCGGCGTCCATCAACTTCCGGGACAGCAGCGCGAGTATCCGCAGATGCTCGTCACCGGCGGCCGCCTCCGGTACGGCGATCATGAAGACCAGCCGTGCCTTCGTACCGTCCGGCGAGCCCCACTCGACGCCCTCCGCCGACCGCGCGAACCCGACGACCGGCGCGGTCACCGCATCCGTCTTGGCATGCGGGATCGCGATCTCCTCACCGAGCCCGGTCGTCCCCTGTTCCTCGCGCCGCAGCGCGGTGGCCACCAGCTCCGCGACATCCGCGACCCGGCCACTGCCCGCCAGCAACCCGGCCATCTCCCGGATCGCGTCCTCCTTGCCGTCCGAGTCCAGCCGGACCTTGACGGTCTGCTCGGTCAGATACCCGGAGAGAACCTCGACCGAGTCGCGTTCGGATATATCCGCCGCATCCGCCGCATCCGCCGCATCCGCCACACCCGCCACACCCGGCGCACCCGGCCCGCCGATCACGCTCGCGACCGTCGGCCGGCCGGCCGCGCCCGCGGTCGCCGCCCTTGCCGTCCCCGTCGCGGTCCCCGCTGCGCCCGACGTCACCGTCGCCCGATCGGGCGCACCGCCCGCACCGACCGCCACCGGCAACGCACCCCCACCGGCCACCGCCCTGACCAGCACGGACTCCGGCACCTCGACCGGCGCGCCTGCACCCTCCGCCGGCTCGCCGCCCTTCTTCCGCACGCTCAGGTCGACCAGTGTCACGGTCGTCACCGCCGTCACCACCGCCCCGATCACCACGGCCACGAAGAACATCGGTACGCCGCTCACCGCGCCCAGCACCGCCACGATCGGCCCGCCGTGCGGCACCGCGTCCCCCGGCCAGCCCGGCGATCGCACCGGCGACCGCGCCGCCCAGCATGTTGGCCGGGATGACCTGCGCGGGCCGCGCCGCGGCGAACGGGATCGCGCCCTCCGAGATACCGAAGCAGCCCATGAAGAGGGAGGCCAGTCCGGTCTCCCGCTCCTGCTCGTCGTACAACCGCTTCCGAACCAGCGTGGCCAGCCCCTGGCCCAGCGGCATGACCGGGATCGCGGCCGCGCACATGCCCATCACCGTCTGGTTGCCGGTCGCGATCAGCCCGGCGCCGAAGAGGAACGCCGTCTTGTTGACCGGCCCGCCCATGTCGAACGCGATCATCAGGCCCAGGATCGCGCCCAGCAGGATCGCGCTGGTGCCCGTCATCCCGCTCAGCCAGCTGGTCAGATGCTCGAAGACCCAGGCGATCGGCTTCCCGATCACGTAGATGAAGAACAGCCCGAGCGCCGTCGTCGCCACGATCGGGATCACGATGATCGGCATGATCGGCTGGACGAAGTTCGGGACCTTGACCTTCTTGATCCACAGCACCAGATACCCGGCCAGGAACCCGGTCACGATCGCTCCGATGAACCCCGCGCCCGCCTTCGAGTCGTACAGCGACCCGGTGTTGGCGATCCAGCCGCCGATCATGCCCGGCACCAACGCGGGCCGGTCGCCGATGGCGTACGCGATGTACCCGGAGAGGATCGGCACCATCAGCGTGAAGCCGATGACGCCGACGTTGTTCACGTCCATCCAGAAGGAGTCCTTCGGGATGACGAGCCCGCCGGAGGGGTCCGGGTTCCCGCCCAGCGAGAGTGAGATCGCTATCAGCAACCCGCCGACCACGACGAACGGGATCATGTAACTGACGCCGTTCATCAGCGCCTTGTAGGCGACGCTCCGCTCCTTGCCGCCGCTCGCTGCCGAGTCCGCGTCAGATGCCGCGGCTGGATCCGCGGCAGAGCCCCCGGGCTGGTGCACGGGCGCCGACCGAACCCGTTCGATCAACTGCTGGGGATGGCGGATGCCCTCGGCCACCCCGACCTTGAGCACCCGCTTACCGACGAAGCGGCTCAGATCCACATCCTTGTCGGCGGCGACGATGACACCGTCCGCAGTTCTGACATCGTTGTCATCAAGCACATTCTCGGCCCCGATGGAACCCTGCGTCTCCACCTTCATGTCGACACCGCGGCTCTGAGCGGCCTGCGCGAGCTTCTCGGCTGCCATGTAGGTGTGCGCGATACCCGTCGGGCACGCGGTCACCGCCAGCAGCTTCAACGTCTTCGGCTCGTCACCGTGGCTGCCCGTGGGGGGAGGGCCGGCCGGACTGGTCACGTCGATCTCCTAACGCCTTCGTCACACGAAACGCCGTCCCGGACGCTCCGCGCGCTCGATCGGAACTCCCGATCTCCCTGCATCCTGCAACACCCCCACCCCGACTCAAAGGCGCGAAAGTCCAGGTTGATCCCCTTCTGGTCGCTCCTGTGTGCCCCCTCGCGGAGACCCTCATCACCTCTTCACATCCCACCCCGCCGACCGCGCTCGCGCCCTCGAACGGCGTGAACTGTTCGGATCCGGACTGGGGACGCCCCGCCCCACCGGTGTAGCTTGGGACGGAGCCAGACGTCGCTGCTGATGGCGGTCGGGCGGTCCCCCTGCGGACCGACCGAGGGAGAGAGGGCCTCCGACGGACTGCGCTGCGCGTACGCGGGCATGCCTGTGTCCTCTTGTCGGGCACCCCTGTGTCCGCCGCCGCGCAGACCAGCCGTACCCACCCTCGACCCGATACCGAGGAGCAGCTCGCAATGACGACTGTCGACAACCGACAGGACTTCAAGGTCGCCGACCTCTCCCTGGCCGACTTCGGCCGCAAGGAGATCACCCTCGCCGAGCACGAGATGCCCGGCCTGATGGCGATCCGTAAGGAGTACGCCGACGCGCAGCCGCTGGCCGGCGCCCGCGTCACCGGCTCCCTGCACATGACCGTGCAGACCGCCGTCCTCATCGAGACCCTGGTCGCCCTCGGCGCCGAGGTCCGCTGGGCGTCCTGCAACATCTTCTCCACCCAGGACCACGCGGCCGCCGCCATCGCCGTCGGCCCGAACGGCACGCCCGACAACCCGCAGGGCGTCCCCGTCTTCGCCTGGAAGGGCGAGACGCTGGAGGAGTACTGGTGGTGCACGGAGCAGGCGCTGACCTGGCCGAACACCCCCACCGGCGGCCCGAACATGATCCTGGACGACGGTGGTGACGCCACCCTCCTCGTCCACAAGGGCGTCGAGTACGAGAAGGACGGCAAGGTGCCGTCCGTCGACACCGCCGAGTCCGACGAACACCGCGTCATCCTCGAACTCCTGCACCGCACCATCACGGACGGCTCGCAGAAGTGGACCCAGCTGGCGTCCGAGATCCGCGGAGTCACCGAGGAGACCACGACCGGCGTCCACCGCCTGTACGAGATGCAGCGTGACGGCGAGCTCCTGTTCCCGGCGATCAACGTCAACGACGCCGTCACCAAGTCGAAGTTCGACAACAAGTACGGCTGCCGTCACTCCCTGATCGACGGCATCAACCGCGCCACCGACGTCCTGATCGGCGGCAAGACCGCGGTCGTCTGCGGCTACGGCGACGTGGGCAAGGGCTGCGCGGAGTCCCTGCGCGGACAGGGCGCCCGCGTGATCGTCACCGAGATCGACCCGATCTGTGCCCTCCAGGCCGCGATGGACGGCTACCAGGTCACGACCCTCGACGAGGTCATCGACAAGGCCGACATCTTCGTCACCACGACCGGCAACAAGGACATCATCATGGCCTCGGACATGGCCAAGATGAAGCACCAGGCCATCGTCGGCAACATCGGTCACTTCGACAACGAGATCGACATGGCCGGCCTCGCCAAGATCCCCGGCATCGTCAAGGACGAGGTCAAGCCGCAGGTCCACACCTGGAAGTTCGCCGACGGCAAGGTGATCATCGTCCTCTCCGAGGGCCGCCTGCTGAACCTGGGCAACGCCACCGGTCACCCGTCGTTCGTGATGTCCAACTCCTTCGCGGACCAGACCCTGGCCCAGATCGAGCTGTTCACCAAGCCCGACGAGTACCCGGTCGGCGTCTACACGCTGCCCAAGCACCTCGACGAGAAGGTCGCCCGCCTGCACCTGGACGCGCTCGGCGTGAAGCTCACGACGCTGCGCCCCGAGCAGGCCTCGTACATCGGCGTGAAGGTCGAGGGCCCGTACAAGTCGGACCACTACCGCTACTGAGGTACCGCTGCTGAGGTGCCTCGGCTGAGTCCGCGGCCCGCCCTCCGGGAGAACACGCCAGTGCACTGACGCGCTCTCCCGGAGGCAGACGCTCCGGTCCATCGAGGCAGGCCCCCGCACCCCCGTGTCGGGGGCCTGCCCCTTTGGCACGCCGGCCCGCCCCCGCAGCCGTACCGCAGGACCGAGCACCGGACCGGCAGCCCGCTAAGACCCAGGACCCCCATGCCCCGCGGCCGTTATTCGCTCCACGATCCGCACGATCACACCCCCCTCGGCGAAGAACACTTCCAATGCGCCCCCGGCCCCTCCGGCTGGCGTTATGTCTCCCAGGTGACCACCCCCTCCGGTGACCACGGCGGCTCGGTCGATCTCGCCCTCGACGACCTCGGCCGCCCCATCCGCCTCGAACTGCACGCCGGGAGCTGGCGGGTGCGCGGCGCCGCCCTCGACGGCGTCACCTGGGTCCGCACGGACCCCACCGGCGCTCATGCCACCGAAGGCCATGTGCGCGCCCACGCCTTCACCGGTACGTCCCCCGCGTTTATGGTCGCCACCGCCCGTCTCCTGCGCCTCACCCCTTCCGCCGCCGCGACCCGCGTACGCCTAGTGGCCTTCACGGACCCGGTCCTCGCCCCGCGCACCGTGGACCAGTCCTGGGCCTTGGTGAGAAGCGAAGCACACGCCACTGACAGTGGCCCTCTGACCGTGGACGAATACCAGGTCACAGCCCTGGACACGGGAGAGCAGCACGCCGTGCACCTGGCCGGCGACGTCGTCCTGGCGGCACCTGGAATCGAGCTGGAGGAGCTGCGGTCGCCGCCGTCCGTCTTCCCCGACTGACCGGGCTTCGGGTTCCGGCCTAGGCCGGCGGTACGAATCCGGTGGAGGGCCGTTCGATCGCCGGAGAAGTCGCCGGAGAAGCGGCGGGTGCGGGAGCCGGGGGCTGCTCCACCGGCGGGGGCGGGGGATACGTACCGGCCGGCGCCGTCGGCCCGGGCCCGTATGGAGCCGACAGAGGCGCGGGCCCCTGGGGCACCGGCGGGGCGTAGCCGTGGGGCACGCCCGGCCCATAGGGAGCACCGGGCGGCGGCGGGCCGTACGCGTCCGGCGCACCGGACTCCGAGGGGCCACGGCCGACGAAGGCCCGCCGCGCCTCCCGCGCCTGCCGCTCCTGTGCCACCGCCGCCAGATACGCCGCCGGCGGAATGCCCTGCGGCGCCGGAGTACCCGTCCGGGCCGCGAGGTCGGCCGCGAGCTGCTCGGCCATCGCCCAGGAGACCTGCGGATCGAGCTGCTGCATGCGCGTCAGGTACTGCCGGACGGCAAGCCACAGCCCGTCCGGAACGGCCGACAGATCCAGCTCGGCGAAACGTCCCGCCAGCCAGGGCGGAGGCGGCGGAATGAATCGGGTCTGCCCGACGGGCACCCGCTCACGTACGACCAGAGTCCCCGCGAACACGTCCCCCAGTCGCCGGCCGCGCGCCGAGACCAGTGAGGCGATACAGGCGACGACCCCGAACGTCATCAGAATCTCGATCACGCCGAGAGCACCACGCACCAACGCGTGCCGGAACCGGATGGGCCCGCCGTCATCGCGCACCACACGCAGTCCGCACGCCATCTTTCCCAGCGAGCGCCCATGGCTCAGCGTCTCCACCGCGATCGGCCCGCCCACCAGCAGCAACAGGAAGGCCGCGAGCGACAGGGCGACCTGTGCGGCCTCGTCCAGCGAGGCCGTGGCCGCCACCAGGCCTATGGACACACCGATATACACGGTCATGGCCACGACCAGGTCCAGCAGTATGGCCAGCGCCCTGCTGGGCAGCCTCGCGGGACGCAGTTCGAGCGCCACCGCCTCACCTGTCACCAGCTCACTCACGCCTGCCGCCTTCCCCTGGTCTGCCCCGTACAGCGCAAGTCTGCCAAGCTGAGAGCGCATCGCGCCGCAGTACGACAAGCTGACAGCTACGACAGGCAGTCGGCGACCAGCCGAGGAGCAGGCAGACCCGATGGACCTCGACGTCTTCGTCTCCGCACACCGAGCCGAGTGGGACCGCCTCGACGCGCTCCTCCGCCGCCAGCGGCGCCTCAACGGAACCGAAGCCGACGAACTCGTCGCCCTCTACCAGCGCACCGCCACGCACCTCTCCCTGATCCAGTCCAGCGCACCCGACCCACAGCTCGTCGGACGGCTCAGCCAACTCGTGGCACGCGCGCGTAGCGCTGTGACCGGGGCCCGCAGTGCCTCCTGGCGCGATGTCGTCCGCTTCCTGGGGCAGGGATTTCCGGCTGCCGTCTACCGGTCCCGTCACTGGTGGGTACCCACCGCGCTCATATCCACCGCCATCGCGATCCTTCTGGGCTGGTGGATCGGCGCCCACCCGGACGTGCAGTCGACCATCGCCGCCCCCAGCCAGCTCCGTGAGCTGACCCGTCCTGGTGGTGAGTACGAGACGTACTACTCCAGCCATCCCGCGGCCTCGTTCGCCGCCCAGGTGTGGACGAACAATGCCGAGGCCGCCGCGATGTGTCTGGTCCTGGGGGTCTTTCTCGGCCTCCCGGTGCTCTACATCCTCTTCGAGAACATGCTCAACCTGGGCGTCGGCTTCGGCCTGATGTCCTCGGCCGGCCGCCTCGACGCCTTCCTGGGCCTGGTCCTTCCGCACGGGCTGCTCGAACTCACCGCGGTCTTCGTCGCCGCGGGTACGGGGCTCCGCCTCGGGTGGACCCTCATTGACCCTGGCCCGCGCAGCCGCCGTACCGCCCTGGCGGAGGAGGGCCGCGCCGCCGTAGGCATGGCGATCGGGCTGGCCCTGGTCCTGTTCGTCTCCGGCGCCATCGAAGGCTTCGTCACCCCGTCCGGCCTGCCTACCTGGGCCCGCATCGGCATCGGAGTCGTCGCTGAGCTGGCCTTCCTCGCCTATGTCTTCGTTCTAGGCGGACGCGCCGCCCGCGCCGGCGAGACGGGTGACCTTGAGGAGACCGAGCGCAGCGCCGTCGTGCCGATGGCCGCCTGATGTGCGGAGACCCCTCGTGAGCTGCTAGTGTCCTCTTCGCCCCGGAAGACCTGTTGACACGGGTCCGGCGGGGAGGTAGATTCAAACAGTTGCCTAGAACTGGACAGGTTCAGGGCTGATCGTTAGAATCGATCTGCTTCATAACGGAGACTTCTCTCCGAACATCGAAGCCACCTCCGATTTACTCAGAAATGAGTGGCCGGTCAGACCGGCCAAGAACTTCTGATAAAGTTGGAAACGCCGAAAGAGAGCCGGAAGGCGATTGAATAGGCAAAGGCCCTCCAGCGGCCACCGGAAATGAATTCCGACCGGAAACGGAACGGAAAACGGATCTGGTAAGGTTGGAAACACCGAAGGGAAGCCCGGAGGAAAGCCCGAGAGGGTGAGTACAAAGGAAGCGACCGTTCCTTGAGAACTCAACAGCGTGCCAAAAGTCAACGC
>NZ_JBVIKO010000038.1:0-86699 GCF_055580905.1 Streptomyces sp. NPDC031497 | reverse complement strand
GCCGGTGGTGGAACCACTCGGGGTGCTTCTCCACCCAGGGGTGGTCGGGGGAGCACTGCAGCGCGAAGTCGAGGGCGATCTCCAGGCCGTGCCGGGCGGCCTCGGCCACGAACCACCGGAAGTCCTCCAGGGTCCCCAGGTCCGGATGGACGGCGTCGTGCCCGCCCTCCGGGGAGCCGATCGCCCAGGGCACGCCCACGTCCTCGGGACCGGCGCTCAGGGTGTTGTTGGGGCCTTTGCGGAAGGTGGTGCCGATGGGGTGGATGGGCGGGAGGTAGACGACGTCGAAGCCCATCTCCGCGATCGCGGGCAGCCGCCGGGCCGCTGTCCGGAACGTGCCGTGCGGCCGCTCGGGGGTGCCCTCGGAGCGCGGGAAGAACTCGTACCAGGAGCCGTACAGGGCCCGCTCGCGCTCGACCAGCAGCGGCAACGGCTCGGAGCGGGTGACCAGTTCCCTGAGCGGATACCGGGTGAGGATCTTGTCGACCTCGGGCGTGAGGGCGGCGGCCAGCCGCCAGGGGGCGGGCCGTTCCTCGTCGCGCAGGGCGGCCGCGGCGGCCAGCAGGACCTCCCGCTTCCTGGACTTCGGGACACCGGCGGCGGCCCGTTCGTACAGCCGTGCGCCCTCCTCCAGGACCAGATCGGTGTCGATGCCCGCCGGGATCTTGATCTGGGCGTGGTGGCGCCAGGTGGTGACCGGATCTCCCCAGGCCTCGACCTGATAGGTCCAACGGCCCGGCTTTCCGTCGGCGGTGACGGTGGCGCCCCAGCGGTCGCTGCCGGGGGCCAGCTCCCGCATCGGGGTCCAGGGACCCGGGCGGCCCCTGGGGTCCTTCAGTACGACATTGGCGGCGACGGCGTCATGGCCCTCGCGGAAGACGGTGGCGGTGACCTCGAACGACTCCCCGGTCACCGCCTTGGCGGGCCGGCGCCCCTGTTGGACCAGGGGACGGACGTCGAGGACGGGTATGCGGCCGACGGCGGTGGCCTCGTCCGCGGGGGGTGTGGCACGAGGTGACGTGCGCTGAGTCGGAGGTGCTGACGACTGGTGCGTGGCGGGCATGACCGCTCCTGTCCGCGGCAACGTGGGTGTGGGCGGATGGATGGTGGCGAGACGGGTCCTGCGGCTGTATCCGAGGGCGTACTTGAGGGTCTACCTGTGCGGGGTATCAGCGCTGTGTCCATGGGGTGTACCGGAGGAGCCTTCCCACCCTATTCGGGTGGGCAATCCGGCACTTTGTTAACTACTCAGCCGTATGTCTACACACAAGACCGGCCCCGTTCTGTACGAGCGGGACCGGTGGCGTGTTCGCACAGGAGAAAACGCTTTACGCTTTCGGCACCCGGAGGAGTCGGTTGGGCGACCCGAGCCCCGCATCGGTCACCTTCCCGCTCGCCGCCCCCGCAATCAGGGCTTTGGCGACCTGGGCCGGGGTGGCCTTCGGGTGACCGGCGAGATAGAGCGCGGCGGCGCCCGCCACGTGCGGTGACGCCATCGACGTACCCGAGTGGGTCGCCTTGCCGGTGTCGCTCGTGTACGAGTCCGAGGTGATCGCCACGCCCGGGGCGAACAGGTCGACGGCCGCACCGTAGTTGGAGAAACCCGCGCGGGCGTCGTCGCGGTCGGTGGCACCGACGGTGAGGGCCTGCGGTACGTCGGCCGGTGAGTAGCGGCCGGCCGGCCGGGCGTCGTTGCCGGCCGCGACCGTGTACGTCACCCCGGACCTGATCGAGTCGCGTACCGCGGCGTCGAGCTGGGCGTTGTGCGCACCGCCCAGGCTGAGGTTGGCCACCGCAGGCTTGCGGGCGTGTGCGGTGACCCAGTCGATACCGGCGATGACCTGGGCGGTGGTGCCCGACCCCGTGTCGTCCATGACCCGTACGGAGACGACCTTCGCCTTCTTGGCGACGCCGTACCGGGCCCCGGCGATGGTCCCGGCGACATGTGTCCCGTGGCCGTTGCCGTCGCCGGCGGATCTGTCGTTCCCGACGAAGTCCCAGCCGTAGGCCGCCCGGCCGCCGAAGTCGCGGTTGGTGATCCGGATGCCGGTGTCGATCACGTAGACGGTGACGCCCGCGCCCCCCGACCCCGGCCAGGTGTACGCCTTGTCGAGCGGCAGACCCGCCTGGTCGACGCGGTCCAGGCCCCAGGACGGCGGGTTCGTCTGGGTGCGGTCGAGCCGTATCCGGCTGTCCTGGACGACGGAGGCGACCCGTGGGTCCGCGGCGAGTCGCCGCGCCTGTCTGGCGCTTGCCTGGACGGCATATCCGTTCAGCACGCTGTCGTAAGTATGGCTTATTTTCGCCCCATAGCGGGTGGCGATGCCCTTCCCGGCCGCCGACCCGCCCTTGATCCCCTCTTCGAGCGTCACCAGATAGCTTCCGCCGACCGAGCCAGGTCGGCCGGCGCCGAATACGGTCCCCTCCGGGACGGCGTGCGCGGGCAGGGTGGCCGATGACAGCACCGCGGCCGTGACGGCCGCGGTCAAGCCCCCCGCCAGACGCGGACGCCGGTTGATCGTCCGTGACATGGCTGTGAGTTCCCCCTCCTCAGCTCAAGGGGGCAGCGTCTCGTGCGGGGCCGGGTCCCACAAGGTGGCGTGACGCATCTCGGTCCGCCCACCGGAGGACGAAGCCGGGATCCGGTGCGGAGCTCCGACAACGGCCCCCTCGACACCGGTACCGTCTGAGGGACGCCGAGCCGCACACCGCCGTACGGCTCTCACCACGAACGCGTGGAGTGGAATGTGAAGGCGATCCGTCGGTTCACCGTCCGTCCCGTTCTCCCCGACCCCCTCCGCCCCCTCAGCGACCTGGCCCGAAATCTGCGCTGGTCCTGGCACACCGAGACCCGTGACCTCTTCCAGGCCGTCGACCCCGAGCGCTGGGCCGCCTCGGAGGGCGACCCGGTGCGGCTGCTCGGCAGCGTGCCGCCGGCGCGGCTCGCCGAGCTGGCCGGTGACCGCCGGTTCCTGCGCCGGCTGGCGGCGGCCGCCGACGACCTGGGCGACTACATGACCGGCGACCGCTGGTACCAGTCCCGGCCGCGGGACGCCGAACTCCCGGCCGCCGTCGCCTACTTCTCGCCCGAGTTCGGCATCACGGCCGCCCTGCCGCAGTACTCCGGCGGTCTCGGCATCCTGGCCGGCGACCACCTCAAGTCGGCCAGCGACCTCGGCGTACCGCTGATCGGCGTCGGCCTCCTGTACCGGCACGGGTACTTCCGGCAGACCCTGTCCCGGGACGGCTGGCAACAGGAGCACTATCCCGTCCTCGACCCGAACGAACTCCCGGTGGTGCCCCTGAAGGACGCCGACGGCACCCCGGCACACGTCTCCCTCGCCCTGCCCGGCGGCCGGCTGCTGCGCGCCCGGATCTGGCTGGCCCAGGTGGGCCGGGTGCCGCTGCTGATGCTGGACTCCGACGTGGAGGAGAACGACCTCGGCGAACGCGGGGTCACCGACCGGCTCTACGGCGGCGGCAGCGAACACCGGCTGCTCCAGGAGATGCTGCTCGGGATAGGGGGTGTGCGCGCCGTACGGACCTACTGCCGGCTGACCGGCCACCCCGAGCCGGAGGTCTTCCACACCAACGAGGGGCACGCCGGCTTCCTGGGTCTGGAGCGGATCGCCGAGCTGTGTGCCCACGGGCTGGACTTCGACTCCGCGCTGGAGGCGGTGCGCGCCGGCACCGTCTTCACCACCCACACCCCCGTCCCCGCCGGCATCGACCGCTTCGACCGGGAGCTGGTCGCCCACCACTTCGGCCCCGACGCCGAACTGCCCGGGATCGGGGTGGAGCACATCCTGCGCCTGGGGATGGAGACCTACCCCGGCGGCGAACCCAACCTCTTCAACATGGCCGTGATGGGGCTGCGGCTCGCCCAGCGCGCCAACGGGGTCTCGCTGCTGCACGGCAACGTCAGCCGGGAGATGTTCTCCGGGCTGTGGCCGGGATTCGACGCCGACGAGGTGCCGATCACCTCCGTGACCAACGGGGTGCACGCCCCTACCTGGGTGGCCCCCGAGGTGGTCCGGCTGGGCGCCCGGCAGCTCGGCGACCGCCGTACCGAGGAGGCGCTGACCGTCGGCGGCACCGAGCGCTGGGACGCGGTCGCCGACGTCACCGACCAGGAGATCTGGGACCTGCGCCGGAACCTGCGGGAGCAGCTGGTCCTCGAGGTGCGGGAGCGGCTGCGGGCGTCCTGGCGGCAGCGGGGTGCCGGGACGGCCGAGCTGGGCTGGATCGACCACGCCCTCGACCCCGACGTCCTGACCATCGGATTCGCCCGGCGCGTCCCGTCGTACAAGCGGCTCACGCTCATGCTGCGCGACCGCGACCGGCTGATGGACCTGCTGCTGCACTCCGAGCGGCCGATCCAGGTCGTGGTGGCCGGAAAGGCGCACCCGGCGGACGACGGCGGCAAGCGGCTGGTCCAGGAGCTGGTCAGGTTCGCCGACGATCCGCGCGTCCGGCACCGGATCGTCTTCCTGCCCGACTACGGCATGGCGATGGCGCAGAAGCTGCTGCCCGGCTGCGACATCTGGCTGAACAACCCGCTGCGCCCGCTGGAGGCGTGCGGAACCAGCGGGATGAAGTCGGCGCTCAACGGCGGCCTCAACCTCTCGGTCCTGGACGGCTGGTGGGACGAGTGGTTCCAGCCGGACTTCGGCTGGGCGATCCCGACCGCCGACGGCGCCGGCACGGATGCGGAGCGCCGGGACGACATCGAGGCGGCCGCCCTCTACGACCTCCTCGAACAGCGGATCACCCCCCGCTTCTACGAGCGCGGCCAGACCGGGTTCCCCGACCGCTGGATCGAGATGGTCCGCCAGACGCTCACCCTGCTGGGCCCGAAGGTGCTGGCGGGCCGCATGGTCCGCGAGTACGTGGAGCGCCTCTACACTCCCGCGGCGCACGCCCACCGCTCGATGACCGCGGACACGGCCCGTGAACTGTCCGCCTGGAAGGGCAGGGTGCGGGCCGCCTGGCACGGTGTCTCGGTGGACCACGTCGAGGCGGCCACCGCCACGGCCTCCGCCGAACTGGGCACCACCCTCGCCCTGCGCGTCCGCGTCCGCCTCGGCGACCTCACCCCCGACGACGTGGAGGTCCAGGCGGTCTCCGGCCGGGTCGACCCGGAGGACCGCATCACGGACGCGACGACGGTCCCCCTGAAACCGACGGGAGGCCCGGACCTGGAGGGCCACTGGACCTACGAGGGCCCCCTGGCCCTGGACCGCACGGGCCCCTACGGCTACACGGTCCGCATCCTCCCGGCCCACCGGCTGCTGGCGTCCGGCGCCGAGCTGGGACTGGTGGTGGTCCCTGCGGAGGGGACGGTGACGGGGGCCGGGGTCCTGATGCGCTGACCACGTGGAACCCGACGCGCCAAGGGCGGGCTTGCCTGCCCTTGGCGGTCGGATTACTCGTCGATGACGAAGGGCACGGCGGACGACGATCCCCGGCGCGTCCGGCTGAACCGGGCGCGGGACCAGGCGGCCGACGACCTGTATTCGACAAATACGCACCGGTCTCCGGCAAGCCTCGCGCCATCTGGGGCAGCGGTCGGCAAGAAGGTTGCGGACGGTCAGACGGAGAGGGGCGTCCTGAATCTCGGAGACAGTGACGTCGATGTCGGAGTGCTGCGGAAGCAGTTTCAGGACTGGCCTATGGGCGGCCTGAAAGAGGTCCTGGTCGTTGACCGTGCCGGGAACGTGGTCCACTTCTGTCCGTAGGACGCGAAGGTAGCGAACAGTATGGCAATCGATTTCGACCTTGATGTGGCGACGGGGTCGTCGCCGATCGAGGTCGCGACCTGGCTTGCCGAAATCGGCAGGGACATCGGCGTGTTCGACGCGTCGTTCACGGCCGAGCGACTGTTGGACAAGGAGGTGTTTCTTTACACCTCTCGTGGCCTGTGGGTTCGCGTGCTGGAATCGGACCGGCTGTCCCCCTGGGATCCTGTCGTCACCGAACTCGGTTTCACGCCCACCGTCTCCGTGGCCTTCCGTATGGGGAAAGGAGCGGACGTGGGCCTCCAGCAGACCGACATGGTCGGGCTGGTGGCGCGACTGCTGGAGCGCGTCGAGGGCGACGCGGTTCTGCACTTCCAGTACGAGGTGATCTGGCTGCTTCGCCAGAACGGCGAACTCAGCCTCAACGAACGGGACGACCTCTGGCCACCGCAGCGGCTGGCCCTGATGACGCAGCCCTACCGGCGGGAAACCCACAGCATGGACTCGGAGTGAGTCAGCACATGCGAGTCCGGTTTCACCGGTTTCACGCGACCGATATGCCAGGGCGCAATATCTGGTGCCCGAGTGCCGAGGCCGCCCAGGCCTTCGTGGGGACCACCGAGGTCTTCTCCCAGGTTTTCGGTGTCACCTCAGGCATCGCCGACCCCGTCGACGGAGTCTGCCTCATCGACTTCCGGCCCTTCGGCGCACTCTGCGCCGCGGCCGTCGGCCGGTTCGGCAACGCCCGTGAGGGAATCCTGCGTTCCCTGTCCCTCGGCTTCATCGCGACCGCACTGGTTCTCATCGACCGCGCCGGACACCCGGCCCCCGCGTGGCCCGGGCCGGTTCAGGAACGGGCATGGACGGTGCTGCGCGACCAGCATGCCCGGGCCATGCCCGTCTGACCGTCAGAAATCGGGCTCCGCATCCGCGCACAGCTTCCTCAGCACCGCCCCGCACCTGCGCGCATACGCGTGCTGCAACCCCCGGGTCGCCGCGCCGCCCGCGCGGGCGTACCACTTGGCGGCCTTGCTGAAGGCCGCGACCGTCAGCCAGACCGTGCCGTCGCCGGTGCGGGTGACCAGGAAGGCCTCCTCGCCGCATTCGGGGTGGCCGGTGAGGGTGCCGTAGGCCCAGCCGGCCCGGCGGGACTCCTCGACCGTCCAGACTATGCGGCAGGGGGCCTTGATGAGGCCGCCGAGGGTGACGGTGACGTCGACGCCGGGGGCCGCGCGGTCGGCGGAGGCCTCGATGCCGACGCCCAGGGCGCGGTGGAGTTCCCAGGTGAGGACCGCCTCGGCGGACTTGTGGAAGACCTCCGCGCCCTCGCCTATGCGCGTGCGCACATGGAGCGGGTGGAAGCCGGGCGGGCAGGCGGCGAGGTCCTCGCGGGTCGCGCCGACAGCCTCGTACGTGAAGGACATGGGAGAGAGCGTAGGGCGGGCCCCCGGGACGTCTGCTCCCCGGGGGCCCGCCCACACCGCTCGGTACGGGGTCAGCTGACGTTGACCGCCGTCCAGGCCGCCGCCACCGCGTTGTACTCGGTGGAGCCGGAGCCGTACAGCGCGGCCGCCGCCGAGAGGGTGCCGGTGCGCGCCGACTTGTAGTTGGTGGTCGACGTGAAGTACGTCGTCAGCGCCTTGTACCAGATCTGCAGCGCCTTGTCCCGGCCGATGCCGGTGACCGTGGAGCCGTTGTAGGTCGGGGAGTTGTAGCTGACGCCGTTGATCGTCTTCGCGCCGCTGCCCTCGGACAGCAGGTAGAAGAAGTGGTTGGCGACGCCCGACGAGTAGTGCACGTCGAGGTTGCCGACCGAGGAGGACCAGTAGTTGGCGGAGCCGCCGTCCTTGCTGGGCTGGTCCATGTAGCGCAGCGGGGTGCCGTCGCCGTTGATGTTGATCTTCTCGCCGATGAGGTAGTCGCCGACGTCGGAGGAGTTGGCCGCGTAGAACTCGACACCGGTGCCGAAGATGTCGGAGGTCGCCTCGTTCAGGCCGCCGGACTCGCCCGAGTAGTTGAGACCCGCGGTGTTGGAGGTGACACCGTGGCTCATCTCGTGGCCGGCCACGTCCAGCGAGGTCAGCGGGTGGGTGTTGCTGGAGCCGTCACCGTAGGTCATGCAGAAGCAGCTGTCGTCCCAGAACGCGTTCACGTACGAGCTGCCGTAGTGGACGCGGGAGTAGGCGCCGACACCGTTGTTCTTGATGCCGCTGCGACCGAAGGTGGCCTTGTAGAAGTCCCACGTCTCCTGGGCGCCGTAGGCGGCGTCCGCGGCGGCGGTCACGTCGGTGGTGGAGCTGGAGGCGGTACCGGTGCCCCACGTGTTGGTGGTGTTGGTGAACAGGGTGCCGGTGCCGGACGTCCCGTGCTTCAGGTTGTACGTCTTGTGGCTGCCGCGCGAGGCGTCGGTCAGCGAGTACGTCGTGCCCGACAGGGTGGTGGTGAGGCTGACGGTGCCCGAGTACAGGGTCTTGCCGGTGCCGGTGGCGTTCTCGATGCCCTGGTACTCGAAGAGCTTCTTGCCGGTGGCGGCGTCGGTGATGACGTGCAGCTGGTTGGGGGTGCCGTCGTCCTGGAAGCCGCCGACGATCGTCTCGTAGGCGAGGACGGGGGTGCCGTTGCCGGCCCAGATGACCTTGCGGGCGCCGTCGGCCGCCGACTTGCTGGAGCCCAGCGACTTGGCGACGGTGAGCGCGGACTTCTCCGCCTTGGCGGTGCTGATCTGCGGCTTGAGGGAGGCCACCTTGATGGCCGTCTTCGTCGCCTTGGTGACGCCCTCGGTCTTGCCGGCCTTGGAGGTGTGCACGACCAGGTCGCCGCCGAGGACCGGGAGGCCCGCGTAGGTGCGCTCGTAGCGCGTGTGGACGGTACCGTCGGCGTCCTTCACGACGTCCTTGACGACCAGCTTCTCCTTGGTGCCGAGGCCTATCTGCTGCGCGGTCTCGGTGACGTCCGCCTGCGCCTTCTGGATGAGGGCGGTGCGGGCGGAGTTGGAGAGCAGGGTGGGGGCGGCGGCCAGCTGCTTGTCGGCGGCCGTGGCGTTCGCGGTCATACCCGTGGTGAGCAGGGCGCCGGCGGCGACAGCGGTGGCGATGGCCAGAGTGGTGCGCTTGTGACGCGCGTAGAGGGGGCTCACTCAAGCTCCTTCAGGATGTGGGGAGTCCGGGCCATGTGGGGTTACCGGCCCGGCTGTGGGGTTGTGAAGTTGCTGTGCTGTGCGACGGGTGAGGGAAGAGTGACATCAAGGTCGCGTACATGTCAGGACCCTGAAGTGATGTTGGCCGAAAAGTAGGTGTTCGGTGAACGTTGCGGGAATGTAAAACGGGCGCCGCCCGGGGGGAGTCGAACCCCCGGACGGTGCCCGTCGCTCACGCCCGTGTCCTGCGGTTTACGGGAAGGTCAGCTTCCAGCTGTTGATCGTGCCGACGTCCTGTGCGGCCTGGTCCTGGACCTTCAGCTTCCAGGTTCCATTGGCCGATTCCGACGAGGCGTTCACCGTGTAGGTGTCCGTCACATTGTCCGCGGAGTCGGAGGAGCTGAAGGCCTTCAGGCGGTACGACGTCCCGGACGGACCGACGAGGTCGATCACCAGGTCACCACGCCAGGTGTGGCTGATATTCGGCGTTACCTGGAGGTTGCTCGGCGCGTTCCCGGTCCGGCCGGAGACGGTGATCGACGAGGTGACCGCGGGCCCGTTGTCCGGGATCGACACCGGGGTGGTGCTCTCGTACGAGGTGCCCGTACCGCCGCCACCGCCCGAGCGGGAGCCGACCGCGACGGCCGCCCAGGCGTCCTGCACCGCCTTGTACTCGGTGCTCGTGGTGCCGTACAGCTCACCCGCCGCCGCGAGGGTGCCGGTGCGGGCCGCCGCGTAGTTGGTGGTCGAGGTGAACTTGGTGGTGAGCGCGCGGTACCAGATCTGCAGCGCCTTGTCCCGGCCGATGCCGGTGACCGGAAGGCCGTCCTTGGTGGGCGAATTGTAGCTGACGCCGTTGATGACCTTGGCGCCGCTGCCCTCGCTCAGCAGGTAGAAGAAGTGGTTCGCCACGCCGGACGAGTAGTGCACGTCGAGGCCGCCGACCGACGAGGACCAGTAGTCGGCCGAACCGCCGTCCTTGCTCGGCTTGTCCATGTAGCGCAGCGGGGTGCCGTCGCCGTTGATGTCGATCTTCTCGCCGATGAGGTAGTCGCCGACGTCGGAGGAGTTGGCCGCGTAGAACTCCACGCCGGTGCCGAAGATGTCCGAGGTGGCCTCGTTCAGGCCGCCGGACTCACCGCTGTAGTTGAGGCCCGCGGTGTTGGAGGTGACACCGTGGCTCATCTCGTGGCCGGCCACGTCGAGGGCGGTCAGCGGGTCCGCGTTGCCGGAGCCGTCGCCGTACGTCATGCAGAAGCAGCCGTCGTCCCAGAACGCGTTCACGTACGAGTTGCCGTAGTGGACGCGGGAGTAGGCGCCGACGCCGTTGTTCTTGATGCCGCTGCGACCGAAGGTGTTCTTGTAGAAGTCCCAGGTCTCCGCGGCCCCGTAGTGCGCGTCGGCGCCCGCGGTGGCGGCGTTCGACGTGGTGCCGTTGCCCCAGGTGTTGCTCGACTGCGAGAACAGCGTGCCGGTGCCCGACGTGCCGTGGTTCAGGTTGTACGTCTTGTGGCCGCCGCGGTCGCCGTCGGTCAGGTTGTACGTCGAACCCGACTGGGTCGTCGTCAGCGAGACCGTGCCGCTGTACTGGGTGTTGCCGGTGCCGGTGGCGTTCTCGATGCCCTGGTACTCGAAGAGCTTCTTGCCGGTGGCGGCGTCGGTGATGACGTGCAGCTGGTTGGGGGTGCCGTCGTCCTGGAAGCCGCCGACGATCGTCTCGTAGGCGAGGACGGGGGTGCCGTTGCCGGCCCAGATGACCTTGCGGGCGCCGTCGGCGGCCGACTTGGTGGAGCCGAGGGTCCTGGCGCGGGCGACGGCCTGCTTCTCGGCACTGGCCGCGCTGACGGCCGGGGTGAGGTCGGCGACCTTGAGCGTGGCGTTGTTCGCCTTGATGACACGCTCGGTGGCGCCCGACTTGGCGGTGTCGACGACCAGGTCGCCGCCGAGGACCGGGAGGCCCGCGTAGGTGCGCTCGTAGCGGGTGTGCACGGTGCCGTCGGCGTCCTTCAGAACGTCCTTGACGACCAGCTTCTCCTTGGCGCCGAGGCCTATCGACCTGGCGGTGGCGGCCTTCTCGGCGGTCGCGTCACGCAGCAGCTCCGCGCGCTGCGAGGGCGAGAGCTTGACGGCGGCGTGCGCCGGGTTGATCCGGCCGGCCTGCGGTGCGGCCGGGGTGGCGCTGGCGGCGCCCGACTGGACGGCGGCGGCGATCAGGGCGGTGACGCCCGCGAGGGCCACTACTGCGGTGCGGTGGGGGGTGCGTCTGCGAGAGGAACTGCTTCTCAACACTGACTCCTTCTGCGTGGCCGCGGATCACACGGCCAGGGGAGATCCGGAGGGCGGGTGGGCCGTCCGGGCAGAACATGCGGAACAGGCGGAACGCGGAACCACGTGCGCGGTGCAGTGCCGGACCCGGCAGCGACGAGGTGATTCTGTGGGGTTGCTGTGAGTCGGCCGTGGGAAGAGTGGCACCAGAAAACGCGATCTGTCAGGACCGCGTCAGGAATTTGGCCGGAAATAGTTCGTTGACCGGATGTTCATGTTCGGTATGCGGATCGTTCGGCGAGCGGGCGGATCTCAGGGAGTCCTGTCGCCGTGCCAGGTCGCCCACAGCGCCGCGTACGCCCCGCCCGCCGCCACCAGCTCCTCGTGGGTGCCGAGTTCGGTGAGCAGACCGTCCTCCATCACGGCGACCCGGTCCGCGTCGTGCGCGGTGTGCAGCCGGTGGGCGATGGCGATGACCGTACGGCCCTCCAGGACGGCGGCCAGGGCGCGTTCGGCGTGCCGGGCGGTAGCGGGGTCGAGCAGCGCCGTCGCCTCGTCCAGGATCAGCGTGTGCGGGTCCGCGAGGACCACCCGGGCGAGCGCGAGTTGCTGCGCCTGGGAGCCGTCCGTGCCGCAACCGCCCGTGCCGAGCAGGGTGTCGAGGCCGCCGGGGAGGCCGCGGACCCAGCCGTCGGCGCCCACGGTCGTCAGCGCCGTCCACAGGTCCGCGTCGCTCGCGGTGGGCTCGGCGATCAGCAGGTTGTCCCGGACCGTACCGAGGAAGACATGGTGTTCCTGGGTGACCAGGACGACCTGGCGGCGCAGCAGCTCAGGTGCCAGCCCGGCGATCGCCACCCCGCCCACGGTCACCGTGCCCGACCCGGGCGCGTCGACGCCCGCCAGCAGCCGGCTCAGTGTCGTCTTCCCGGCGCCGGACGGCCCGACCACCGCGAGCCGCTCCCCGGGCCGCACCGTGAGATCCACCCCGCGCAGCACCTCGCCGCCGCGCTCATAGGCGTACCGCACCCCGCGCACATCGATCCGGTCGTCCGCCGGAGCCGCCGCCCCGCCGTCCGCCTCCGTCCGCGGAGCCTGCGCCAGCCCCTCCACCCGGGCGAACGAGGCGCTGCTGGACTGGAGTTGCTCCACCCGCATCAGAATCTGGTCCAGCGGCTCCGTGAACTGCCTCAGATACAGCGCCGCCGCCACCACCACGCCGACCCCGACATGGAGCAGTCCGCCGACCAGCAGCACCCCGGCCACCGGCAGGGTGTACGACACCTCGACCGCCGGGAAGAACACGGTCCGCAGGTACAGCGTGTAGAAGCGGGTCTTCCGATTGGCCTCCAGGGCGTCCCGGCTCGCGGCGGTCCGCCGTTCCTGGAGCCGGAAGGCCTCCACCGTGCGTGCGCCCGCCACCGTCGCCGTGACGATCTCCGCGACCCCGGAGGTCGTCGCGCCCTCCGCGAGATAGCCGTCCCGGGCCCGGCGCAGATACCAGCGCAGGGCGAACCAGATCGGGGTCAGCCCGAGCACCCCGAACGCACCCAGCATCGGATCCAGTGCGAAGACCGCGGCCATCACGAACAGCGCCTGCACCGAGCAGACCAGCAGCTCGGGTCCGATGTCCCGTAGCGTGGTGCCGACGGCGGTCACGTCGGAGGTGCCGCGCGCGGTCAGATCCCCGGTGCCGGCCCGCTCCACGACCGAAGCGGGCAGCGTGAGCGCCCGGTCCACGAACTCCTCGCGCACCCGGGCCAGGGTCCGCTCGCCGAAGCGGTGGCCGACGTAGCGGGCGGAGCGGGCGAACAGCAGCTGGGCGAGTGAACAGAGCAGGATCCACAGGGCGAGGCGGTCCACGGCGCCGACACCGCGGCCGGCCCGCACCGCGTCCACGATCCGGCCCACCAGCCAGGGGCCGGCCAGGCCGGTGCCGGCGGCGAGCGCGTTCAGCAGCAGGGCGGCGGAGAAGGCCCCGCGGTCGGCCCGCACCAGGCGGACGACGGCCCGGCGTACCTCGGCGCGTCCGGCGACGGGAAGCTGACTCGTCGTCACCGTACGACCTCCTCCTCCGTGTCCCGGGCCACCAGGGCGCGGTAGCCGGGCGCGTACTCCAGCAGGCCCTCGTGGGTGCCGGTCGCCGCGACCTTGCCGTCGACCAGGTAGATCACCTCGTCGGCGCGGGCCAGCATCAGGGGGGAGGTGGTGGTGAGGAGGGTGGTGCGGCCGGCGCGGGCGGTGCGGAGGCGCTCCGCTACGAGGGACTCCGTGTGGGCGTCGAGGGCGGAGGTGGGCTCCACGGCGAGGAGGACCTCGGGGTCGGTGAGGAGGGCGCGGGCCAGGCGGATGCGTTGGCGTTGGCCGCCGGAGAGGTTGCGGGCCTGGGCGTCGATGGGGGAGTCGAGGCCGGCGGGGAGGGCCTGGAGGATGTCGGTGGCTGCGGCTGCGTGGAGGGCTTCGGTGGTTCGCGCGTCAGAGGGTGCGTCCGAGGGTTCAGCGGCGGGTGCGGGTGAGTGGGGGCTGGTCGCGCCCTCGCGGCGGAGCCGCATAGTGTCTCGCCCCGCGCCCCTGTGGGGCGCCTCGTGGCTGGCGTCCTGAGGTACTTCGGCGGGTGTGTGGGGGCTGGTCGCGCCCTCGCGGCGGCAGCCGCCCATTCGATACGGCCCCGCGCCCCTCAGGGCGTTGCGCAGGCTGTCGGCGAAGAAGTGGGCATCGTTGTCGGCCACCAGGATGCGGGACCGGACCTCCCGTAGGGGTACGGCGTCCAGGCGGGTCTCTCCCCATGTCACGTTCGACGGCGTGTAGCGGCCCAAGCGGTCCACCACGGCCCCCGTTTCCGTCACGCTCGCGCCCACCAGTGCCGTCAGCCGGCCCGGGCGCACCCGTACCCCCGACTCCGGGTCGTGCAGGGCCGCTGGTTCGGCCGGGGCCCGCTCCGTGCCCTCGTCCGGTTCCGGGGCCAGGTGAAGCAGTCGTACCACCCTGCGGGCGGCCACCACGCCCCGGCTGAGCTGGTAGCCCATGTCCAGGAAGAACGCCACCGGGCCCACCAGGACCGCGACATAGCCGTACACCGACACCAGCTGGCCCACCGTGATCTCCCCGCGGGCGGCCATCCGGGCCGCGATCCAGGTCACCACCGCCAGGTACACCGTGGGCAGGCCGACGCCCAGGGCCTGGACCCAGCTGGCGACCGAGCCCACCCGGTAGCCCTGCACGCGCAGGTGCTGCGAGTCCTTGCGGAAGGCGTCCGCGAACAGGCCCTTGCCGCCGAGGCCGTTGAGGACGCGGAGGCCGCCCGCGAGGTCGCCGATACGGGCCGTGAGGACGCCCTGGCGTTCCCGGTACTCGGTCTCCCGGCCCTGGAGCCGCCGGGCCAGCGGGCCCGCGAGCAGCGCCACCACCGGCACCCCGAGCAGGACCACGCCGGTCAGCAGGGGCGAGATCGTCACCAGCAGGCCCGCCACCACCCCGTACACCACGACCGCGCCCACCCCGGGGCCGACGACGGTCAGCGCCTGGGCGATGGTGTGCACGTCGCCGACGCCGATCGTGACGACCTCACCGGCTCCCACCCGCCGGGGCAGCGCGGCACCGAGCCGTACCGCGTGCCCGACGACCACCTTGATCGTGCGGAAGTACGCGTCCATGCGCACCCGGGTCATCGTGCGGTGGCGCATGATGCTGACCCACGCGTTGACCGCCCCGAGGACGAAGATCGCCGCCGTCCAGCCGGCCAGCACCGCCATGCGCCCCGGTACCAGCCCGTCGTCCACGGCCCGCGCCATCAGGTACGGCGTTCCGGCCATCAGCGTCAGCCAGGCACTGCCCAGCAGCGCCCCGGCCAGCGAGCGGCCCGGCTGGCGGTGCACCAGCCACCACAGGTAGTACCAGCCACCGCGTGTGTCGGGCGTGCCCGGATCCTCGTACGCGTCGATCACCCTGCGAACCCCGTTCTCTCCGCTACGCCAGACTGTCCCGCCACGCCCGGTGCAGATCCGCGAACCGGCCGGTGCCCGCGACGAGTTCGGCCGGGCGGCCGTCCTCGACGATCCGGCCGTGCTCCATCACCAGCACCCGGTCGGCGATCTCCACGGTGGACAGCCGGTGCGCGATCACCACGGCCGTACGGCCCTTCAGCACCGTCGACATGGCCCGTTGCACGGCCCGTTCACCGGGGACGTCCAGGGAACTGGTCGCCTCGTCGAGGATCAGCACCGCCGGGTCGGCGAGCAAGGCGCGTGCGAACGCGACCAGTTGGCGCTGCCCCGCCGAAATGCGCCCGCCGCGCTTGCGGACGTCCGTGTCGTAGCCGTCGGGCAGGGCCGCGATGAACTCGTGCGCACCGATCGCCTTGGCCGCCTGCTCGATCTCCTCGCGAGTGGCGTCCGGCCGGCCGATGGCGATGTTCTCGGCGACCGTGCCGGAGAACAGGAACGCCTCCTGGGTGACCATCACCACCCCGCGCCGCAGCGCGGGCACGGTCAGTTCGCGCAGGTCCACGCCGTCCAGGAGGACCTGTCCCTCGGTCGGGTCGTAGAAGCGGGCGAGCAGTTTGGCGAGGGTCGACTTGCCGGCGCCGGTGGTGCCGACCACCGCGACCGTCTGGCCGGCCGGGAGGGTGAGGTCGAAGCGGGGCAGCACCTCGCCGCCGGTCCGGTAGGCGAAGCGGACGCCGTCGAAGACGACCTCGCGGCCGGGCAGGTCGCCCTCCAGGGGCGGGAGTTCCGCGGGAACCGAGGGCTCCGGCACCGACGGGGTCTGGGCCAGCAGGCCCGCGATCTTCTCCAGCGAGGCGGCCGCCGACTGGTAGGAGTTGAGGAACATGCCGAGGCGGTCGATGGGGTCGTACAGCCGGCGCAGATACAGGACGGCCGCGGCCAGGACGCCCAGCTCCAGCGAGCCGGACGCCACCCGGTAGGCACCCCACAGCACGATCACCGCGACCGAGGTGTTGGCGACCAGCCGGGAGCCGACGACGTACCGCGCCATTTCGAGGAGCGCGTCGCCGTTGGTGCGTTCGTGGCGGCGGTTGAGCACGGCGAACTCGGCGTCGTTGGCGGCCTCCCGGCGGAACGCGCGCACCGGGCGGATGCCGTTCATCGTCTCCACGAACTTCACGATCACCGTGGCGATCGCCGTGGACCGCGCCTTGTACACCCGTACCGCCCGCCGCTGGTACAGCCGCACCAGCAGGTACAGCGGCACGAACGAGGCCACGGCCACCGCGCCCAGGCCCATATCCAGCCAGAGCAGCATCGCCGAGATGTAGAGGAAGGAGAGGATGACCGTGACCAGTTCCTGGAGGCCCTCGCTCAGCAGCTCGCGCAGCGACTCGACGTCCGTGGTGGAGCGGGAGATCAGCCGGCCGGACGTGTAGCGCTCGTGGAAGTCGATGCTGAGGGCCTGTGCGTGGCGGAAGATACGGCCGCGCAGGTCGAGCAGCACGTCCTGGTTGACCCGCGCGGAGGCCTCGATGAACGCGTACTGGAGGCCGCCGGAGAGCAGGGCGCTGAGGCCGTAGCCGACCGCCACCGCGATCAGCGGGCCGTGGTCGTGGTGGCGGAACGCCGGTACGGCACGGTCGATGGCGTACGCCACCAGCAGCGGGCCCGCCTGCACGGCCGCCTGCTGGAGCAGCAGGAGCAGCGTGGTCACGGCGACCCGCGCCTTCATCGGGGCGAGGAGCGAGCGCAGGAGAGCGGCCGTGGCGCCGGGCGGGACGGGCAGGACGTCCCGGTCGAAGGGGTCGCCGCCGGCGGCATCGGCCGCACCGGCGGCGTCGGCCTGCTGCGGGCGGGGGAGTTCGTCGTCCTCGTCGGGGGCGGGCAGGGAGGTGGCGGCGGTCATCGGCGGTGATCCTCCCCGGACATCAGACGGACGTACTCGGCGTTGCTGCCGAGCAGTTCCTGGTGGGTACCGACGGCGGTGACACGGCCGTCGGAGAGCAGGGCGACGCGGTCGGCGAGCAGGACGGTGGACGGGCGGTGGGCGACGATCAGTGCGGTGGTGTCGGCGAGTACGTCGCGCAGGGCGGCCTCCACGGCGGCCTCCGTGTGGACGTCCAGGGCGGAGAGCGGGTCGTCGAGGACGAGGAAGCGGGGCCGGCCGACGACCGCCCGCGCGAGCGCGAGGCGCTGGCGCTGGCCGCCGGAGAGGCTGAGGCCCTGCTCGCCGACCTGGGTCGCGGTGCCCTGGGGGAGGGCGTGCACGAAGTCCGCCTGTGCGACGGCGAGGGCGCGGGAAAGCTCCGGCTCCCCGGCGCCCTCGCCGGCTCCCATGAGCACGTTCTCGCCGACGGAGGCGGAGAAGAGGGTGGGCTCCTCGAAGGCCACGGCGACCAGGGCGCGAAGTTCCTCGCGGGGCATGGCGGTGATGTCCCGGCCGTCGAGGGTGATCCGTCCGGAGGTCGTCTCGTGCAGGCGGGGGATGAGGGCGGTGAGGGTGGTCTTCCCGCTGCCGGTGGCACCGACGAGGGCCATGGACTCGCCGGAGCGGATGTGCAGGTCGATGTGGGTGAGGGTGGGGGATGAGTCGGGGGGCGCGTCCGGGTAGCGGAACTGCACGTTCTCGAAGCGGATGCCGTCGGATTGGGGGCCGTTGTCGGGTGCGGCGCCGTCGTGGCTGGTCGCGCCGTTCCCCGCGCCCCTTACGGGGCGCTGTTCGACCGCCGGTTGGAGTGCGCCGGGGAACGGCGTGCTCAGCCCCGACGCACCCGCAGCCGAAGACGAATCGGCGTCCTCCCGCAACGCGTCCCGTACCTCGAAGTACCGTTCGGTGGCCGTGGCCGCTTCCTGGCTCATCGCCAGCAGGAAGCCGATCGACTCCACCGGCCAGCGCAGCGCCAGTGCCGTCGACAGGAACGCCACCAGCGTCCCCGTGCTCAAGTCGCCCTCGGCGACCTGGATCGCCCCCCACAGCAGCGCCGCCCCGATGGCCGCCTCCGGGAGGGTCACGATGACGCCCCAGATCGTCGCCAGCATCCGCGCCTTGCGCAGCTCCGTGCCCCGCAGGGTCCGTACCAGCTCGCGGAACGCGCGCGCCTGGCTGCGGTGCCGGCCGAACCCCTTGATGATGCGGATGCCGAGCACGCTCTCCTCGACCACCGTCGTCAGGTCGCCCACCTGGTCCTGGGCGAGCCGGGCCACCGCCGCGTACCGGTTCTCGAAGATCACGCACGTCCAGATCACGGGGATCGTGGGGACGAGGATGACCAGGCCCAGCGTCCAGTCCTGGAGCAGCATGATGATCACGCCGACGAGGATGGTCACCCCGTTGACCAGCAGGAAGGTCAGCGGAAAGGCGAGGAACATGCGGAGCAGCATCAGGTCGGTGGTGGCCCGGGAGAGCAGCTGGCCGGAGGCCCAGCGGTCGTGGAAGGCGACCGGCAGGCGCTGCAGATGGCCGTAGAGGTCTGCCCGCATCCCCGCCTCGACGTGCGAGAGAGGTCTGGCCACCAGCCAGCGCCGCAGTCCGAAGAGCAGCGCTTCGGCGATCCCGAGCAGCAGCAGGTACAGCGCGCCGAGCCAGACCCCGCCGGGGTCGCGGTCGGACACCGGGCCGTCCACCATCCACTTGAGGACGAGCGGAATGACGAGCCCCGTACAGGAGGCGATCACCGCGACGAACACGGCGACGGACAGCCGCGCCCGCACCGGCCGTACGTACGGCCACAGGCGCAGCAGGGTACGGACGGCCGACCGGTCCTTGGTGGTTGCACGTTTCGCAGGCATCAGGGGCGAGCCTACGGACCGGCACTGACAACGCCTACCGAGTTTTGGCCGGACCGGAATCCGCCGGTGGTCCTACGACCTGGGGGAATGTTCGAGGGGTCGGACAAACGGATACGCCGCATCAGCCGATCGGTCGATGCCGGTTCCAGCGGGGCGGGCGATGCGGCGGACCGGGCCCGGACGGGACCCTCGGTCCATGCCATCCGTCATCGAAGTGACAGACCTGCGGAAGTCGTACGGCGGCCGGACCGTCGTGGACGGGGTGAGTCTCGCCGTCGAGGAAGGGGAGATCTTCGGGATCCTCGGGCCGAACGGCGCCGGCAAGACCACCACCGTGGAATGCGTGGAGGGGCTGCGGGTGCCCGACGGCGGGCGCGTCCGGGTCACCGGCCTCGATCCCGTCGCCGACCACGAGAAGGCCGCCCGCGTCCTGGGCGCCCAGCTCCAGCAGAGCGAACTCCAGCTCAAGCTCACCGTCCGCGAGGCCCTCGAAATGTACGCCTCCTTCTATCCGAACCCGCTCGACTGGGCGCCGCTCGCCGAGCGCCTCGGGCTCACCGGCAAGCTCGCCATCCGGTTCGGCAAGCTCTCCGGCGGGCAGCGGCAACGCCTGTTCATCGCGCTGGCGTTGATCGGGAACCCCCGGGTCGTGGCGCTCGACGAACTGACCACCGGGCTCGATCCGCGGGCCCGGCGGGACACCTGGGAGCTGATCGAGGACGTCCGGGACCGCGGCGTCACCGTCCTCCTCGTCACCCACTTCATGGAGGAGGCACAGCGGCTGTGCGACCGGATCGCGGTGATCGACAAGGGGCGGGTGGCCGCCCTGGACACCCCGGCCGGACTGATCCGCCGTTCCGCCGGCGCCACCGTCATCAGCTTCACCCCGTCGGCGCCGCTGGACGACCAGGACCTGGCCGCGCTCCCGGCCCTCGCCTCGATCGAACGCAAGGACGGCCGGGTCACCCTCTCCGGCACCGACGAGACCGTCAACGCGGTCATCACCCTGCTCGCCCGGCACCGCATCACCGCCCATCAGCTCCGGGTCGTGGATGCGACCCTCGACGACGCGTTCCTGGACCTGACGAAGGAGGAAGCAGCATGAACACCGCCGTCCTGCGCACCGAGTTCCGGCTGTTCCGCCGCGAACCCGGCGCCGTCTTCTGGGTCTTCCTGTTCCCGACGCTGCTGCTGGTGATCCTCGGCTCGATCCCCTCGTTCCGGGAGGCCGACAAGTCCCTGGGCGGGCTGCGGCCGATCGACGCCTACGTGCCCGTCGCCGTACTGATCGCCCTGATCATGTCCGGGGTGCAGATCCTGCCCCAGGCGCTCACCGGCTACCGGGAGCGGGGCATCCTGCGCCGCATGCGGCTCACCCCCGTACAGCCCTCCGCGCTGCTGTCCGCGCAGATGGTGGTGCAGGGCACGGTCGCGCTGGGCTCGGCGCTGCTCGCGCTCCTCGTCGGCAGGACCGCCTTCGACGTACGACTGCCGAAGCAGCCGGGCGGGTACCTGCTGGCGCTGCTGCTCGCGGCCGCGGCCGCCCTCGCCCTCGGCTCCGTCGTCTCGGCGCTGTCCCGCACCACGAAGATCGCGGGCGCGATCGGCTCGGCGGTGTTCTTCCCCATGATGTTCTGCGCGGGTGTGTGGCTCCCGGTGCGGGAGATGCCGCACGCCATGGCCCGGGTGGTGCAGCTGACCCCGTTCGGGGCGGCGGCCCGCGCCCTGGACCAGGCCGCCGCCGGCCACTGGCCCGGCTGGGAGCACCTGGGCGTGCTCGCCCTCTGGGCGGTGCTGCTGACGGCCGCCGCGGCGCGCTGGTTCCGCTGGGAGTAGGCGGCCGGCCGTGCAGACTGGGGACATGACCGTGGAGGACAGCCAGATCGAACGGCGCTGGGAGCAACTGCACACCTGGGGGCCGTACGGGTTCCTCGGCATCAGCATCGTCCTCGGGGTCGTCTCCGCCGACCCCCACACCGCCCAGGCCAGGTGGGTCACCGCCTGGTCCCTGGTCGGCGCCGCGGTCGTACTCCAACTGTGGTGGCACGCCACCGGGTTCCGCCGCCCCGACCGCGGCCGTACGCCCTCCCCGGCCGGGACGGCGTACTACGTGGTCCGCTGGGCCCTCGCCTTCGTGCTCACCTGGCTCAGCCCGTTCTTCGCGTTCTACGCGGCCACCGGCTACATGGACGCCGACGAACTGCTGCCGCGCCGGTGGCGGCGGCTCGGACTGCTGGCGAGCGCGGTCACCGTGGCCGGTGCGCAGACGGGCGGGATGCCGCTTCGAAACGTGCTCCAGTGGCTCCTCTTCGCCGTGCTGCTGGCCGCCAACTCCGCACTCCAGGTGGGGATCGCCCATCTCAACGACCAGGAGAAACAGCGGACCCGCGAGCGCACCGAGACCATCGCCGCCCTGCGCCAGGCCCTGGACGAGAACGCCGCCCTGCACAGCCAGCTCCTCCTCCAGGCCCGGGAGGCCGGGGTCGCCGACGAACGGCGCCGGCTCGCCGCCGAGATCCACGACACCATCGCCCAGGGGCTGGCCGGGATCATCACCCAGCTCCAGGTCGTCGCCAACACCCCCGATCCGAAGGCGGCCGACGAGCACGTGAGCCGCGCCCTGGCGCTGGCCCGGCACAGCCTGGGCGAGGCCCGCCGCTCCGTGCACAACCTGGCCCCGGTGGCTCTGGAGCACGACGGGCTGCCCGAGGCACTGCAGAAGACGGTCGCCGAATGGGGCGCACGGACTTCCATACGTGCCGAGTTCACCCTCACCGGCACCGCCGAGCAGCTGCACGAGGAGGTCGCGGCCACCCTGCTGCGCATCGTCCAGGAGGCCCTGTCCAACGCCGCCCGGCACGCGCACGCCTCCCGCGTCGGCGTCACCCTCTCCTACCTGGGCGAGGAGGTCATCCTCGACATCCGCGACGACGGCACCGGCTTCGACCTGCTCGCGGTGCCCACCCGCAGCCGGGCCGGCGGTTTCGGCCTGGACGGCATGCGCGCCCGCGCCGAACGCATCGCCGGCTCCCTGACCGTGGAGTCCGAACCGGGGCTCGGCACCGCCCTGTCGGCGCGCGTACCGTTGGTCCGCCATGACAACTGAGCCCCCGATCTCGCTGCTCGTCGTCGACGACCACCCCGTCGTCCGCGACGGCCTGCGCGGCATGTTCGAGTCGGCCGCCGGCTTCACCGTGCTCGGCGAGGCCGCGAACGGGGCGGAGGCGGTCGACCGGGCCGCCGCCCTGGACCCGGACGTGATCCTCATGGACCTGCGGATGCCCGGCGGCTCCGGCGTGGACGCCATCCGCGAACTGACCCGGCGCGGCGCCCGCGCCAAGGTCCTGGTGCTCACCACGTACGACTCCCACCCTCCCCGCGATCGAGGCGGGCGCCACCGGCTATCTGCTGAAGGACGCTCCGCGCGAGGAGCTGTTCACCGCCGTCCGCGCCGCCGCCCAGGGCCGTACCGTCCTCTCCCCGGCCGTCGCCTCCCGCCTGGTCTCCGCCGTCCGCACCCCCGGCGCCCGGGGCAACGAACCGCTCTCCGCCCGCGAACGCGAGGTCCTGGCCCTGGTCGCCCAGGGCACCTCCAACCGTGAGATAGCCCGCGAGCTCTTCATCAGCGAGGCCACGGTCAAGACCCACCTCACCCACCTCTACGCCAAGCTGGGCGTCAACGACCGCGCGGCGGCGGTCGCGACGGCGTACCAGCGGGGGATTCTGGGCTAGCACGGCGCTTCTCGGGCGGTCGTACAGGAATGAGGTCGGATGATTTCCCTTGCTCATTTGACAAATCTGGCGAGGCGATTCGAGGGTGATCTTTCCTTACCCGTCGAACCACTTCGAGTGGGGGATCGAGAAATCGATGTCGACACCACCCCGGCCATCATGGGATGCATCAATCTCTCTCAGGACTCCACCTATCGAGAGAGCGTCGTGACCTCGACCGAGTCCGCTGTCAGGAAAGGTCGCATCCTCGCGGCACAAGGCGCCGATATCGTCGACATCGGCGCCGAGTCAAGCAATCCCCGCACCGGGCAGGTCTCCGTGCAGGATCAGGTGGCCGCCTTGGTGCCGGTCGTGAAGGGGCTCGCCTCCGAAGGTGTCGCCGTATCGATCGAGACCTACGAGCCTGCCGTTGCCCGGTCGTGCCTGGACGCGGGAGCGCTCCTGATCAATTACTCCGGCGGGTTGGCATCGGACGGGGAGATGTTCCCCATGCTGGCCGATCATGAAGCGACAGTTGTCCTGTGCCACGTAGAAGGGAAGAACTCCCGGGACGTGCGCGCCAAGGGCATCGACCAAGATCCCATCCCCAGGATGCTCGACTACTTCGAGAGGCGCGTGGAGCACGCTCGTTCGGCCGGGGTCGATCGAATCGTCATCGACCCCGGGATCGGCTTCTCTCACGACAGACATATATCCGCTGATGCCCGTGTTCACTATCAGGGCCGTGCCCTCTTGAACACGTTCCGGCTTCGACGGATAGGTCTTCCCATCTGCCACGCCTTGCCGCATGCCTTCAGTCTCTTCGAGGATGAGTTCCGCACCGCCGAAGGCTTCTTCACGGTTTTGGCCCATCTAGGGGGAACAGGCGTCTACCGTACTCACGAAGTTCCTCGGATAAGGGCGGTACTGACTGCTCTCCGAGCACTCGGCCCTCAATCCTTCGCTCCCAGAGCTTGATCAGGGTACGGGAGAAGCCCGGCGGCGATCCTCTCCCAGGACGCCTTCAGTTCTGTCAGCAGCTCCGGCTTGTCCGGGGCGAGATCGGCCTGCTCGCGGAGGTCGGCGGCGAGGTCGTAGAGGTGGTCGTCGCCGGCGTCGTCCTGGTAGTACTTCCAGCCGCCGCGCCGCAGCGCCCGGTTGGCCCGGACCCGCCAGAACAGGTCGCGCTCCGGCAGCCGTTCGCCGCGCAGCAGATAGCCGGCGAGGCTGGTGCCGTCCAGCGGATACGCGGGGTCGGGACGGGCGCCCGCCAGTTCCAGCAGGGTCGCCGTCCAGTCCGGGGTGAACACCGGCTCGTGGCTGACCTGGCGGCCGTCGATCCGGGCGGGCCAGCGCACGATGGTCGGCACCCGGATGCCGCCCTCCTGGAGCACGAACTTCTCGCCGCTCAGCGGCCACAGGTACGACCAGCGCTCACCGCCGTTGTCGCTGGCGAACACGACGACGGTGTTCTCCTCCTGCCCGGAGCGGCGCAGCGCGTCGAGCACCTCCCCGACGGCCGCGTCCAGGCTCTCCACCATCTCGGTGTACTTGGCGACCGAGCCGCCGTCGTAGTGGTTGAGCGCGACCGAGACCTCCGCCTGGCTCTTGGCGGCCCGGATCCGCGCGGCGATCTCCGCGCCGGTCTCCTCGTCGCCCTCGGCGAGCCAGGGCCAGTGCGGGGTGGTGAAGTTGAGGTTCAGCAGCCAGGGCGTGGCGTGCTTCCGGCCGACGTATTCGACGGCCCGCTCGGTCAGCACGGTCGTGTAGTACCGCAGGTCCTTGTACTCGGCGTCGCCCTCGTAGAGGTCGTAGTCGCCCAGCTGCCCCAGCTTGGAGAAGTACTCGAGGACCCCGCCGAAGTTGCCGAAGAACTCGTCCCAGCCGGATCTGGTCGGGCTGTAGTCGGGCAGCCAGCCGCAGTGCCACTTGCCGATCAGGGCGGTGGCGTAACCGGCCTTCTTCACCAGGGAGGCGAGGGTGGGGTGGCGGGGGTCCAGACCCTGCGTCCGGGCGGCGATGGGCTCGGCGAGGCCGCCCGCCGTACGGCCCGGGTAGCGGCCGGTGTAAAGGCTGAACCGGGTGGGGGAGCAGGTCGCCGAGCCGGAGTAGGCGTCGGTGAACCGCACGCCCTGGCGGGCCAGCCGGTCCAGGTTCGGGGTCTTGATGTGCGGGGCGCCGTAGGAGGAGAGGTCGGCCCAGCCGAGGTCGTCGCCGAGGATGACCAGGAGGTTGGGGCGGTTGCCGGAGGGGGCTGGGCGGGCCTTGAAGGGACGTTCGGCGGCTTCGGCCGCACTGGTCGAACCGGCGACGGCGGTGACCGTGCCACCGCCGATGAGGCCACCGAACGCACGACGGGATATCTCAGGCATGCGTTTCAGTGGATCAGCGGGCGCCGTGCCTGGCCAGGAGACGGGCACGGATTTCACGGCCCTGAAACGTTGCCTCAGCCGACCACCCGCAGCAGCAGCACCGCCCGTGCGGGCACCGTGATCGTCGTCCCAGCCTCGTGCACCACGCCCGGGGCCTCGGTCTGCTCCTCCCGCGAGGTGTCCACGAGCACCTCGTAGCGTTCCGCCCACGGCGGGCCCGGCAGCAGGAACTCCGCCGGGCGGTCGCCGGCGTGCAGGACGGTCAGGAAGCTGTCGTCCAGGACCGGCGCCCCGCGCTCGTCGCGGCCCGGGATGTCCCGCCCGGAGAGATACATGCCGACGGTGGCGGCGGGCGCGTACCAGTCGCCCTCGGTCATCTCCTCGCCCTGGGCCGTGAACCAGGCCAGGTCGCGCAGCCCGTCCGCCGAGTGGGCGCGGCCCGAGAAGAAGGCGCGGCGGCGCAGGACCGGGTGGCGGTGGCGCAGCCGGATCAGCCGGGAGGTCAGGTCGAACAGCGGCCGCCAGGCCGGGTCGTCCAGCAACCCCCAGTCCAGCCAGCTGATGTCGTTGTCCTGGCAGTAGGCGTTGTTGTTGCCGCGCTGGGTGCGGCCCAGCTCGTCGCCGGCGACCAGCATCGGAACGCCCGTCGACAGCAGCAGCGTCGTCAACAGGTTCCGCAGCTGCCGCCTGCGCAGTGCCCGTACGCCCTCGTCGGCGGTCTCGCCCTCCGCCCCGCAGTTCCAGGAGCGGTTGTCGCCGGCGCCGTCCCGGTTGTTCTCGCCGTTGGCCTCGTTGTGCTTCGCCTGGTACGACACCAGGTCGCGCAGGGTGTAACCGTCGTGCGCGGTGATGAAGTTGACGGAGGCGTAGGGGCGACGGCCGCCCCAGGCGTAGAGGTCGCTGGAGCCGGAGAGTCGGTAGCCGAGGTCGCGGACGTCCGGGAGGGCACCGCGCCAGAAATCCCGGACGGCGTCCCGGTAGCGGTCGTTCCACTCCGTCCACAGGGGTGGGAAGGCGCCCACCTGGTAGCCGCCGGAGCCCACGTCCCACGGTTCGGCGATCAGCTTCACCCGGCGCAGCACCGGGTCCTGGGCGATCACCGCGAGAAAGGGGGAGAGCATGTCGACGTCGTGCATCGAGCGGGCCAGCGCGGCCGCCAGGTCGAAGCGGAAGCCGTCCACGCCCATCTCGGTCACCCAGTAGCGGAGTGAGTCGGTGATCAGGCGCAGGACGTGCGGCCGGACCACGTGCAGGGTGTTGCCGCAGCCGGTGTAGTCGGCGAAGTGCCGGGCGTCGTCCTGGAGCCGGTAGTAGCCCCGGTTGTCGATGCCCTTGAGGGACAGCGTCGGGCCCAGCTCGCCGGCCTCCGCCGTGTGGTTGTAGACCACGTCGAGGATGACCTCTATCCCCGCCCCGTGCAGCGCGCGCACCATCCGCTTGAACTCGCCGACCTGCTGTCCCGTCGTACCGGAGGCGGCATAGGCCGCGTGCGGGGCGAAGTAGCCGATCGAGTTGTAGCCCCAGTAGTTCCTGAGGCCCCGCTTCAACAGGTGGTCCTCGTGCGCGAACTGGTGCACGGGGAGGAGTTCCACGGCCGTCACGCCCAGGTTGACCAGGTGCTCGACGGCCGCCGGGTGGGCCAGTCCCGCGTAGGTGCCGCGGATCTCCTCGGGTATGCCCGGGTGCAGTCTGGTGAAGCCGCGCACATGCAGCTCGTAGATGACGGAGTCCGCCCACGGGGTCTTCGGGCGGTGGTCGTCGGACCAGTCGTCGTCATCGTGGACGACCACGCCCTTCGGGACGTGGGGCGCCGAGTCCCGGTCGTCCCGGACGGTGTCGGCGACCTGCTGGTCCGGCCAGTCCCGGACGTGCCCGTACACCTCGGGCGGCAGGCCGAACTCGCCGTCCACCGCTCGCGCGTACGGGTCGAGCAGCAGCTTCGCCGGGTTCCAGCGGGCGCCGGTCCACGGGTCCCAGCGGCCGTCGACCCGGTAGCCGTACCGCTGCCCGGGCAGCACGCCCGGCACGAACCCGTGCCAGATCTCGTGCGTCAGTTCGGTCAGCGGGATCCGGGTCTCCCGGCCCCGCTCGTCGAAGAGGCAGAGCCGGACCGCCTCGGCCCCGGCCGCCCACAGGGCGAAGTTGGTGCCGGCCACCCCGTCCGGACCGACCCGGAACCTGGCGCCCAGCGGGGTCGACGACCCCGGCCAGGCCGCCGGGACGGGGAGGGCGGTCCCGTTCACCGCGGGGGCCTCCGCCCTCGGGGCCCGCGACCGTGCCCCCTGCTGCTCGGCTGCGCTCGTCACCTGTCGGCCCCTTTGTCGTCCCGCGGCTCGCCGACCCCCGGGGCGCACCCGGTCCGTGTCGGGGCAGCCGACCATGCCCGGACTCCCGGTCCCGGGCACGGTCGGCGGCTCGCTACGGACACGCCCGCGGCGGCTCTCCCGCGGGCGCGGCGGCTCCCCAGCTCGTCGTCCTTCCCTCTGTTCTGCCCAGTGCCGGCGTCGCACTCACGTTTCCCCGGGGCGGGCCCGGTCGTTGAGTCCCACGTGAGGCATCCACAGAGGCGCGCACGGCGCGCACGGCGCGCGGGGGCCGCGTTGGCCGCGGTACTGACATGGGCGGGGCTGCTGGCGGGCGCCGCCGGCTGCTCCTCGGACGACACCGGCGGGCTCGGCATCGACCACGTCCTCGGAGGCGCGCCCCCGGCCCCCGAGGACGTCATCCGCATCACCCCGGACGACGGCACCAAGGCCGTACGTCCGGGTGAGCGGCTGACAGTGCGGGTGCCCAGCGGCCGCCTGGAATCCGTCAGCGTCGTCAAGTCCCAGGACGCCCAGGACTCCCCGGTCCCCGGGCACATCGCCGCGGACGGCACGACCTGGCGGCCCGACGACCCGAAACTCGCGCTCGCCGCCAAGTACACGGTCGACGTGGTCGCGCTGGACGGCCGCGGCCGCCGCTCGGCCCGCCACACCACCTTCACGACGCTGGTCCCCGACGAACGCTTCATCGGGTACGTCACCCCCGAGAACCGCGCGACCGTCGGCACCGGGATGATCGTCTCCCTCGCCTTCAGCCGCGACATCGACAACCGCGCCGCCGTCGAGCGCGCCGTCCGGGTCACCGCCAGGCCCGCGGTCGAGGTCCGTCCGCACTGGTTCGGCAAGAACCGTCTCGACTTCCGTCCCGAGCACTACTGGCAGCCCGGCACGGTCGTCACCGTCGGCCTCGAACTCCGTGACGTCGAAGGGGCCCGTGGGGTCTACGGCCTCCAGCACAAGACGTTCACCTTCACCGTCGGCCGCAGCCAGGTCTCCCTCGTCGACGCCTCCCGGCACACGATGGAGGTCCGCCGCGACGGCGACCTGCTCGCCACCGTCCCGATCACCGCGGGCGCGCCCGCCCACACCACCTACAACGGGAAGATGGTGGTGATGGAGATGCACGAGGTGACCCGCATGAACAGCCGCACGGTCGGCTTCGGCGGCGAGTACGACATCCCCGACGTCCCGCACGCCCTCAAACTCACCGACTCCGGCACCTTCCTGCACGGCAACTACTGGGCGCCGGACGCCCCGGGCCGCGTCAACGTCAGCCACGGCTGCGTGGGCCTGCGCGATGTGAAGGGCGGCAGCTCGGACACGCCCGCGGGCTGGTTCTACGACCGCACCCTGATCGGGGACGTGGTCGAAGTCGTCCACAGCAACGACAAAACGGTCACTCCCGACAATGGCCTCGGCGGGTGGAACATGGGTTGGAAGGAGTGGAAGGCGGGCGGCGCGGTCAAGTAACCAGGTGGGGGGAACGGTTCGGGGCGGGCGGAAGCCGCCGTGCGAGGCGACAGAAGTTGCGACGCAACGGTGACATTCGCCCAACACCAAGCTCAAAACCGTCCGGTTACTATGCGCCAATGCGCGGGCGGAACGCGCTGGGGTGGGCCTGACCAGGCCCTGGGAGGGGAGAACGACTTTGAACGTACGGCCGATATCGGGGGCGGCGGTCCAGGCTCGGAGGAAGGGTCTGGCCGTCGCGGCCGGTGTTCTGCTCATGGCAGTCACCGCGTGCGGGGGCGGCGGCTCCGCCGACAAGGGCAGCGGGGACGGCAAGGCGAAGGACTCCACGACGCAGGCGAGCAAGCAGTCCGTCGCCACCGTCAGCATCAGCCCCAAGTCCGGGGCGACCGACGTGGACACCAGCGGGTCGCTCAAGGTCAGCGCGGCCAAGGGCAAGCTGACCGACGTGGAGGTCAAGGACTCCAAGGGCAACAAGGTCGACGGCACGATCGCGGCGGGCGGCGCCAGCTGGACGCCGGCCGGCCATCTCGCCAACTCCACGAAGTACACGGTGCACGCGGTCGCGAAGGACACCGAGGGGCGTGAGTCGGCGGAGGACTCCACGTTCACCACGCTCACCCCGAAGAACACGTTCACCGGCTACTTCACGCCGGAGGACGGCTCCACGGTCGGCGTCGGGATGCCGTTCTCCATACGTTTCACCCGGGGTATCACCGACCCGGCCGCCGTGGAGAAGGCGATCACCGTCAAGACCGAGCCGGCGGTCGACGTCCAGGGCCACTGGTTCGGCAACGACCGCCTCGACTTCCGCCCCGAGAACTACTGGAAGTCCGGCACGAAGGTCTCCGTCACCCTCGACCTCAACGGCGTCGAGGGCCGCGACGGGGTGTACGGCCAGCAGGCCAAGACCGTGAAGTTCACGATAGGCCGCAACCAGGTGTCCGTCGTCGACGCCAAGAAGCACACGATGAAGATCATGCAGGACGGCAAGGTCGTGAAGACCCTCTCCGTCACGACCGGCAAGCCCGGTTACGACACCTGGAACGGCCAGATGGTCATCAGCGAGAAGCTGCGGGTGACCCGGATGAACGGCGAGACGGTCGGCTACGGCGGCGAGTACGACATCAAGGACGTGCCGGACGCGATGCGGCTGACCACGTCCGGCACGTTCATCCACGGCAACTACTGGGGCGGGGACGCCTTCGGCAACTACAACGCCAGCCACGGGTGCGTGGGACTGCGCGACATCCGGGGCGGGGGCGACCGGGGGCTGCCGGCCGCCTGGTTCTTCGACCACTCGATCATCGGGGACGTCGTGACCGTGAAGAACTCGAACGACGAGACGGTCGCGCCGGACAACGGCTTCAACGGCTGGAACATGTCCTGGAAGCAGTGGACCGCGTAGGCCGTCGGCTGCGGTCGGGACAGTGAACGCCCGCTAACCTGCGAGGCATGACTGTAACCCTCGAAGTCTCCGAAGGCGTGGGCACGCTGCGGCTGGAGCGTCCCCCGATGAACGCCCTGGACGTCGCCACCCAGGACCGGCTCAAGGAACTGGCGGAAGAGGCCACCCGCCGCGAGGACGTTCGGGCCGTCGTGATCTACGGCGGCGAGAAGGTCTTCGCGGCCGGGGCCGACATCAAGGAAATGCAGAACATGGACCACGCGGCCATGATTCTGCGCTCCCGTGATCTCCAGGACTCCTTCACCGCCGTCGCCCGGATTCCCAAGCCGGTCGTCGCCGCCGTCACCGGGTACGCCCTCGGCGGCGGTTGCGAGCTCGCCCTCTGTGCCGACTACCGGATCGCCGGCGACAACGCCAAGCTCGGTCAGCCGGAGATTCTGCTCGGGCTCATCCCGGGGGCCGGCGGTACGCAGCGGCTGCCCCGTCTGGTCGGGCCCTCCAAGGCCAAGGACCTGATCTTCACGGGCCGTATGGTCAAGGCGGACGAAGCCCTCGCCATCGGCCTGGTCGACCGGGTCGTACCCGCCGCCGACGTCTACACCGAGGCGCACGCCTGGGCGGCCAGGCTCGCCCAGGGGCCCGCGATCGCGCTCCGGGCCGCCAAGGAGGCGATCGACACGGGCGTCGAGACCGACCTGGAGACGGGACTCGCCGTCGAACGGAACTGGTTCGCCGGTCTGTTCGCGACCGAGGACCGGGAGCGCGGTATGCGGAGCTTCGTGGAGGAGGGGCCGGGCAAGGCGAAGTTCCTGTGATCTTCGCCTGGTTGTCAAAGCCCCGAACCACTTGCAATTGACGTGATGTCTGATTCGGGGGTCCCTCGATGGGGCGGTTTATGGGAGCCTTAAAGCACCCTTAAGTCTGCCTTGTCGAGGGAGTCTGTCGATTGCCCGGAGATGAGTCGTCGTCGCAGGTCGGGCGGGCTGTCGGCACTCCTGAAATGCCTACGGCATATGCCGTTCGACCGGTGCCGGGCGGGAGCTTCGCGGGGGCGTATTCCTCCGGAACGGCCCCGGAGGGCGCGCCGGGCGGCCATGATGGGGGCATGGCGGGGCTGGAGGGCATCGAACAGCCGCGGGGACACGACCGTGCGGCCGCGGCGCGGTGGTCGCCTGCGGTCGAGGACGAGCGGGCGCTCAAGGCGATCGAACTCTTCGGCAACCCGACGGAAGCCGAGGTTCCGCTGCCGTCCCGCCCCGAGTCCGCGGCGACCGCCCGCCGACTCGCCCAGGTCGTCGTCCTGCGTCAGTGGCGGCTCAGCCCCAAGATGACGGAGGACGCGGTCTTACTCGTCTCCGAACTCGTGGGCAACGCCGTACGACACACCGGCGCCCGCGTGTTCGGGCTGCGGATGCGCCGCCGGCCGGGGTGGATCCGGGTGGAGGTACGGGATCCCTCGCGGGGGCTGCCGTGTCTGATGCCGGTTCAGGAGCTGGACATCAGTGGGCGGGGCCTGTTCCTGGTGGACAAGCTGGCGGACCGGTGGGGCGTCGATTTGCTGCCGCGAGGGAAGACGACATGGTTCGAGATGCGGGTGGCCGATCGGTGAGGGGCTCACTTGACTAGCCCCTTATCAGGTCAATCACCTATTTTCCTCCCCAACCCCCCTTAAATGGGACGGGTGACCACCTCCAACCGACGCGACGTCCTCCGCGCAGGCGCCGGCCTCATCGCCGGAGGCACACTCGCCACCGGTTGCGGCACCACCGGTACAGACGAACCGCCCTCGCACGCCGTCGCCAACCTCGTATCGACCCCCACCTCGGCCGCGCCCGCCGCCCCCGCCCCCCGCGCCTTCCCCGGACAGCCGCTCCAGATCGCGCACGGGCCCCGCGCGAGCGCCTCCGTCGCGCTCACCTTCCACGGCCAGGGCGACCCCGCCCTCGCCACCCGGCTCCTCACCACCGCCGAGAAACACGGCGCCCGCCTCACGGTCCTCGCCGTGGGCAGCTGGCTCGACGCGTACCCCGCCATGGCCCGCCGCATCCTCGACGGCGGCCATGACCTCGGCAACCACACCCAGCGGCACATCTCCGTCAACGCCATGGCCGAGGCCGGCGCCCGCGCGGAGATCACCGACTGCGCGGACCGCCTCAGACGGCTCACCGGCTCGATCGGCAGCTGGTTCCGCCCGTCCAGGGCGCCCACCGCCTCGCCGCTCGTCGCCCGGCTCGCCACCGAGGCCGGCTACCCGCACGTGCTGTCGTACGACGTCGACTCGCTCGACTACACCCGGCCCGGCGCGGACGCCGTCACCCGCCAGGTGCTCGCGGAGGTCACGGGCGGCTCGGTGGTGAGCATGCACTTCGGGTATCCGGACACGGCCGCCGCCCTCCCCGCCGTACTCCAAGAACTCGACCGCCGCGGACTGCGCGCGGTCACCACCACGGAGCTGCTGAGCTGATGCGAACCACGAAAGCCGCCCGGCTGCCGGTCGTCGGCGCCGTCCTCGCCGCCCTGGCGCTGCTGTCCGCGTGCGACGGCGGATCCGGGGCCCCCGAGACACCGGCCGCCCGCAGCACCGCTCCCGTGCACCCGCAGGCGAAGAAGGCGGAGCCGGTCGTCGACGTGCTGCCGGGCATGCCCCCGGTCCTCGACCCGGCCGACGTGTACGCCGCCGACCGCCCCGGCAACCTCTCGCCCGTCGTCAAGGGCTACCCGTCCCGGATCTACGTCCCCAACACCAACTCCGACACGGTCTCCGTCATCGACCCGAAGACCTACCGGGTGACGGAGACCATCCGGGTCGGCCGCCAGCCCCAGCACGTCGTGCCGTCCTGGGACCTGAAGACCCTGTGGGTCAACAACGACCTGGGCAACAGCCTCACCCCCATCGACCCGCGGACCGGCCGGGCCGGACAGCCGGTCGCCGTGCACGACCCGTACAACCTGTACTTCACGCCCAACGGCAGGTACGCGATCGTGATGGCCTCCAACGACCGCCAGCTGGTCTTCCGTGACGCGCACACCATGCGGACCGTCAAGGCCGTGCCGGTCACCTGCTACGGCGTCAACCACGCCGACTTCTCCCTGGACGGCCGGTACTTCATCGTCTCCTGCGAGTTCAGCGGGGAGGTGCTCAAGGTGGACACCGAGAAGATGGAGGTGCTCCGGCAGGAGAAGCTGCCGTTCCACGGTGCCATGCCGCAGGACGTCAAGGTCTCGCCCGACGGCAAGCTGTTCTACATCGCCGACATGATGGCCGACGGGCTGTGGATCCTGGACGGCGACCGCTTCACCCGGCCCGCCTTCCTGGCCACCGGAAAGGGCGCCCACGGGCTGTACGTCAGCCGGGACTCCCGCGAGATGTACGTCTCCAACCGGGGCGAGGGCACCATCTCCGTCTTCGACTTCGCCCAGAACCGGCTGACGAAGAAGTGGCGGCTGCCGGGCGGCGGCAGCCCGGACATGGGCGGAGTGTCGGCGGACGGCAAGGTCCTGTGGCTGTCCGGCCGATACAACTCCGAGGTGTACGCCATCGACACCCGCACGGGCGGCGAACTGGCCCGCATCCACGTCGGCAGCGGCCCGCACGGCCTCGCCGTCTATCCGCAGCCGGGCCGCTACTCCCTCGGCCACACCGGCATCTTCCGCTGACCGCTGACCGCTGACCGCTGACCGCTGACCGCCGACCGCCCGGGGCCGCCCGGGGTCACGCCCTGAGCAGCAGTGCCTCGGCGCCGACCGGCAGGTAACCGGCCGCCAGAAACGCCCGTACGCTGCGGGCGTTCCCCGGGGCGACCTGCGCCCACAGGGGCTCCTCGGCCAGCTGCCGGGCGGCGGTCACCAGGGCCCGGCCCAGCCCCCGCCGCCGTACCCCCTCGTCCACCTCCACCGAGACCTCCAGGCGTCCCGCGACCCCCCGCCCCAGGACGACCACCCCGCCCTCCGCCGCCCAGGCGCGCACCTCGTCACGGCGGGCGCGGGCGTAGGCGACCCGGGAGTGGTCGGGGCCGGTGAGCTCGGTCAGCGGGAGGTCCGGCCGGCCCGGGAGCGGGTCGGCGACCAGCAGCGCGTCGACGGTCTCCTGCTCGCGGCCCGTGCGGTCCATCAGGGAGACCAGGAAACGCGCGTTCACGGTCGCGCACAGCGGATCGCAGGGGGTCGCGCGCAGGGTGTCGTACACCCACTGCGGGTCCTCGTCGGTGAAGACGACCGAGTGCGCGGTGAAGGAGAGCACCCCCGCGTCCCGGGCGGACGGCTGCGGGACGACGGTCGTACCGCCGTCGGGCGGCGGGAAGACACCGTGGGCCGCCGCGTCGAGAATGTCCCGCAAGGTCTCCATGGCCGTGCCCGCTCCTTGAGTCTCCACCCACTGGAAGGCCCACACTCGCAGACATGATCGACAACAGCACCGGACTTTTCACCATCGGCGAGCTGGCGCGCGCCACCGGGCTGACCGTCCGCACCATCCGCTACTGGTCCGACGAGGGCGTGCTCACGCCGGTGGGCCGCTCGGCGGGCGGCTACCGGCTGTACGGCGCCGAGTCCTTCGCCCGGCTGGAGCTGATCCGCACCCTGCGCGAACTGGGCCTCGGCCTGGCACATGTGCGTGCGGTGCTCTCCGGCGAGCAGACCGTGGCGGAGGTCGCGGCGGCGCACGTGGCGGCGCTGGACGCGCAGATCCGGTCGCTGAAGGTGACCCGGGCGGTGCTGTCGACGGTGGCGCGACGCGGTTCGAGTGCGGAGGAGACGACCCTGATGAACAAACTGGCACGGCTGTCGGCGGCCGAGCGACGGCGGATCCTCGAGGAGTTCGTCGAGGAGACGCTGCACGGGCTCGACACCGTCGATCCCGAGATCCGCAAGCGGATGCTCGCCACCGTGGCGGAGCTGCCGGAGGACCCGACGCCCGAGCAGGTCGACGCGTGGGTGGAGCTGGCCGAGATGGTCCAGGACCCGGACTTCCGGGCCCAGATGCGCAGGGCGACCGAGTTCAACGCGGCCGACCGGGGGCCCGATGTGCCCGCCGGGACCTCCCTGTGGTTCATGAAACGGCTCATCGACCTGGTGGGCGAGGCACGTCGGCGGGGCGTCGCGCCCGAGACGCCGGAGGCCGACGAGGTGCTGCGCGGGCTGTTGGGCGACGCCGACCCGGCCGCCGTGCTGAAACGGCTGGACACCGCCTTCGACTACCGGCTCGCCCGGTACCGCGAACTGCTCTGTGTGCTGAAGGGACAGCCCCTCACCGTCTACGCGGAGGAGTTCGCCTGGGCGGCCGCGGCTCTGCGGGCTCGCGTGGACCGTTAATCTGACCTGCGACAGTACGCCGACACGGCACAGGCATTACGGACAAAAGGGGCGGATCGGTGGCGGACATCGAAGAAGCGCGCATTCACTTCCAGCGGATCGATGCGGACGGTGACGGTTTCATCACCGCCGTCGAGTTCAAGAGCGCCCTCGCGCAGGGCGGCGACTGGAACGTCACCGAGACGGTCGCCCAGGCGATCATCAACAGCCGCGACCTGAACGGCGACAAGGTTCTGTCGTTCGACGAGTTCTGGGCGCACCTGAGCAAGTAGCCGCCAGGAGCGAAGAGTGCGGGGGCCCGGAACCCGGGCCCCCTCTCTCATGCCCGGGGGCCGTTCCTCACGCTGGGGGACTCGACGCGGACGGCCCGGTGGCCGCCGGACCCTGACGCCGCGGTCGGGGCTGACGGATCCGTCGAGGGCTAGCCGGTGGGCCGCGTGGAGTCGGCGGATGCGGTGGATCCGTTCGCGGGTTGGCCGGCGGACCTGCGGTACTGGCCCGGTGCCACGCCGTACTCCCGTTTGAAGGCCTTGGCGAAGGCGAACTCCGAGGTGTAGCCGGTGCGTTCGGCCACCTGCCGGAGCGGGAGAGTGTCCTCGCGCAGCAGGCGGCCCGCCGTGGTCATCCGCCACCAGGTCAGATAGGCCGACGGCGGTTCACCCACCAGAGAGGTGAAGCGGCGCGCGAAGGCCGCGCGGGAGAGGCCGCCCCGCGCGCCCAGCTCCGCGACCGTCCAGGGGCGCGCCGGCTCGCCGTGGATGGCGCGCAGCGCCGCCGAGACCGCCGGGTCGGCCAGCGCGGCGGACCAGCCCCGGTCCTGGCCGGCGCCCCGCTCCCGCTGCCACCAGGCCCGCAGGATGTAGAGCAGCAGGGTGTCGAGCAGCGAGGTGACGATCGCGTCCGCGCCCGGCTGCCGGTCCTCCAGTTCCATACCGAGCAGTTCCACCGCGGCCCGCAGCGAGCGGTGGGTGCCCACCTGGGCGGGCAGGTGGACCACCTCCGGCAGTTCTGACAGCAGCCGGTGGGAGCGGGAGCGGTCCAGCCGGTAGGCACCGCAGAGCAGGACCGTGTCCGGTTCCGACTCCCGGGCCGGGCGCGGTGGTTCGGGCCAGCGGCCGTCCGGGCCGGGCCGCACGTCCTCCAGCGGGGCGTCCGGTCCGCTGGCCAGCGCGTGCCCGTGGCCGTGGGCCAGGAACACCACGTCCCCCGGTCCCACCGCCACCGGCCGGCCCGTCACCGGGAGGAGCCAGGCCGACCCGCGCAGCACCACATGGAACCCGGCGCCCTCCGAGGCCGCGAACCGCATCCCCCAGGGCGCGTGCTTGTCCCGGCGGGAGGAGTGCGGCCGTCCGGTGCGCATCGCGGCGACCGCGTCGCTCAGTACGTCCATGCCCGAACGGTAGCCGTACGGACGCCGGACGAGACGGACAGACAGGAAAGCGAGTCAGCAGGACATGGATCGTCTCGTGGGTGCCGCCTAGCGTCGATCACATGACAGACACCGCACGTACCGTGCTCTTCCACGAACTCGGCGGACCCGACGTCCTGACCGTCGAGGACGTACCCGTCCCGGACCCCGGCCCCGGTCAGGTCGCCGTACGCGTCGAGGCGTTGGGCCTCAACCGCGCGGAGGCCCTGTTCCGGGCGGGGACTTACTACTACCAGCCGTCCCTGCCCGCCTCCCGGCTCGGTTACGAGGCCTCCGGGGTCGTCGAAGCGGTCGGCGAGGGCGTCACCGAACTCGCCGTCGGCGACCCGGTGACGACCGGTCCCGGCATCGAGATGAGCGCGCAGGGCGTCTACGCGGAACGGGTGGTGCTGCCCGCGGCCTCGGTCGTACCGCGCCCCGCCACCGTGGACCCGGTCACCGGCGCCGCGGCCTGGCTGACGTACACGACGGCGTACGGCGGACTGCTGGAGACCGGGGGGCTGCGGCCCGGCGACCACGTACTGATCACCGGGGCGTCCAGCGGGGTCGGCACCGCCGCGATCCAGGTCGCCCGCCGCATCGGCGCGACTCCGATCGCCACCACCCGCACCGAGGCCAAGCGGAAGCGGCTGCTGGAACTGGGCGCGGCCGAGGTGATCGTCACGGCGGAGTCGACGGCGGAGGCCGTTGCCGAGGAGGTCAGGCGGCTCACCGGCGGCAGAGGAGCGGAGGTGATGTTCGACGCGATCGGCGGGCCCGGCTTCCGCCCGCTGGCGGAGGGACTGGCGCCGGGCGGCTCCATGGTGGTCTACGGCTGGCTGGACCGGCGGCCCGCCGAGATCCCCTGGAACTGGCCCTTCACCATCCACACGTACGCCAACCAGACCCTCACCTCCACCCCGGAGGGCCGTCGCCGCTCCACCGCCTTCCTCAACGCCGGCCTGGCCGACGGCGGCTTCCGCCCGGTCGTCGGCGAGGTACTGGACGGCCTGGACCGTATCGGGGACGCGCACCGCCTGATGGAGTCCAACGCTCACCTGGGCAAGATCGTCGTACGGCTCTGAGGGCCGGAGCCGGCGCTCACCCGGTCGGCGCAGCGTCGGAACAGGGCAGGCACGCCCGCGGTTGATGTCCCGCAGCAGTGTGTGTACGCAGGTGCATCGACTCTCGAAGGGCGTGTCATGAAGATCGGCATCATCGGCGCGGGCAACATCGGCGGCAACCTCACCCGGCGGCTCACCGCCCTCGGCCACGACGTGTCCGTGGCGAACTCGCGCGGCCCCGAGACGCTCCGCGAACTGGCCGAGGAGACGGGAGCGACGGCCGTACCGGCCGAGGAGGCCGCGCGCGGCGCCGAGGTCGTGGTCGTCACGGTCCCGGTGAAGGCGGTCCCGAACCTGCCGGCGGGCCTGCTGGACCACGCGGCGGCGAACGTCGCGGTGATCGACACCGGCAACTACTACCCGCGGGAGCGGGACGGCCGTATCGACGACATCGAGGACCGGGGCCTCACGGAGAGCCGCTGGACCGAGCGGCAGATCGGGCACCCCGTGGTCAAGGCCTTCAACGGCACCTTCGCCCAGGACATCCTGGACCGTCACCGCCCCGCCGGCGACCCCGGCCGGCAGGCCGTCCCGGTCTCCGGCGACGACGAGGCGGCCAAGCGGGTCGTCCGCGCCCTGATCGACGAACTCGGCTTCGACACGGTCGACAACGGCGGCATCGACGACTCCTGGCGCCAGCAGCCGGGCACCCCGGTGTACGGCCTGCGGGACGGCGTCGAGGGCGTACGCAAGGCCCTGGCGACGGCGTCTCCGGAGCGGCCGGAGGGCTTCCGGGGATAGAGCGGCGGGACGGCCCCGGGGGTCTCCGCGGGCAGGGCGGTTCCGTCGCTCTGCCCGGCGGGCTCGCCGGTGGCGTGGCGCCCCGTCCTCCCCTGGCGTACCGGCGGCGCTGTGCACCCGGACCGGGAGCGGCGCGCTGTGCGCCATATGGCGTAGACGCGGGCGTCGGCAGGTTCTATCCAGGACACGGCAGGTCGCGCCCGGCGGCCGGGGCGCTGTGACCGGCCGCCCGGTGCCAACCGGACTCCCCGTGGGCTCGGGGGAACCGTCACGTGCGAGAGCGAGACCGGGGGACGCTTCCGGCACGGGCGGGGCCACGGGGACGGCCGGCGGCGGGACCGATCCGGGGAGCCCGGTCCCGCCGCCCGTGCCGTGTCGGACGACGGGCTCCGGGGCTCACCCGTCGGCGGACACGGGCCGTGCGGGCTCACGCCTCGAACGCCTGGTCATTCACCCGGTCCGGGGCGCGCACCGCCGGCCCCTGACGTACCGTCACTGTCCGGCCCCGGGATCTCGACGGCTCGCGGACGCGCCTCACCGCGCGCCGGGAGGCGAGGCGCGGGCTCAATCCCCCTTCTTCGCCCAGGAGGTGAGGGCCGCCTTGCTGGCGAAGTCCGCCACGTTCTTGTCGTGCGGGTCGCTGGTGTACTGGTGGAAACGCCACTTGGCCTTGATGCGCGGGTGGCCGGCGCTGACGTAGTCGGCGATCCAGAGTCCGTCGCCGGCGAACGAGGTGGTGTCGACGTTCAGCCAGAAGTTGCGGTTGGTGTAGAGCACCACCCGGTGGCTGGGCCGCAGTTCCTGCACTGATCGGATGAAACGATCCTTCTCGGCGTTGCTCGCGTGGGTGCCGTCGCCGGTGGTCTCCCAGTCGACGGCGAGGATCTCGCCCGCCTTCTCGGGGGCGTGCTTGACGAAGTACTCGGCCTGGGCGGTGATGTTGCCCGGCCAGAGGAAGTGGTAGTAGCCGACGACCAGTCCGGCGTCGCGACCCGTCTTGGTCTGGGCGGCGAGCTTGGGGTTGACGTACGAACGCCCCTCCGTCGCCTTGATGAAGACGAAGGAGAGGCCGTCCGTGTCGTAGGCGGAGGACTGGTACGCGCTCACGTCGATTCCGTGCAGCATGTGGGGGGACTCCCTGGGTGCCGATGGGGGAGGGGGAGAGCGGGGAGACAGGAGTGGGGGGCAGGAAATGCAAGTGTGCATTCCGTATTCCCCGGATCGGCACCGGCGATCCGCGTGGGCGCGCGATTTGTCAGCTCCGGGCGGCCACCTCGCCGAGCACGGCCGCCGACTTGGGCGACCAGTCCGAGGTGATGATGCTGGCGTGGTCGGCGGCGAGCAGCGCGAGCCGCGCCGCGACCTCGGCGTCCGTCGGGCTGGTCGAGGAGATCGCCGGTGAGACGTTGTAGGCGTCCGTCATGATCAGGATGTAGTGGTTCGTGGAGTAGAACGACGTGTCGTAGCCGTTGTTGACGTAGGTCGCGGCGTCACCGTCGAAGAACACGAACCAGGGCCGGATACCGGCGTCGTAGCGGCTGGTGCGCGGGTCCCCGTTCGCGGCGCCCAGCACGGCCGGGAAGGCCTGGGCCGCGGAGATCTGCCCGGCGGCGTACAGGTCCCGGAGATGGTCGCCGTACTCCTCGTCCGTCCAGTAGTGGTCGAACGGGTTGGCCTGTTCCACCGTGCCCGGGATCAGCTCGAAGATGAACTTGCCCTTGAGCGCGTCCCGGGTCGGCCAGGCGTTCGCCTTCGCGGCCGCGTCGAGCGTGGAGTACGACGAACCGAGCAGGTCGGCGGGCTTGTACACGCTGCTGCCGAGCTTCTGCGAGACGAGCGTGTCGAATTCGTCGGGGCCGAGGCCCACGTTGTTGTTGAACCCGACCTTCAGCTCGACTTTGACGACGACGGGCGCGTGGTCCGGGTGCAGCTGCTCCCAGGCGGCCATGTTGTCGAGGCAGCTGCCCAGGTCCTGGTTCCGGTTCTGGCTGTACAACTCGGCGGGTGTGTCGGCGTATTCGCAGTTGTTGTCGTTGCCGAGCGGGTTGCTGTGGCTGACCCGCCACCGCTTGGTGAGGCTGTCCGCGTACACGTCCAGCTCCAGCAGCGAGGCCCCGGAGTCCAACGCCTGCGCCCAGTAGGTGTACTTGTCCTTCTCGTACGCGTTGTGCGTACCGATGGCGGTGGTTCCGGAGAACTTCGTCGCACCCGTGTCCGCGTGCGCGGTGCCGGGCACCACCAGGAACAGCGCCCCGGCGGCGACGACCGCCGCCAGCCGTCTGAGAACCCGCATGACCCAACTCCCTCGGTTTGATGGTGAGTTGGCGGAAGCGTAGAAGCAGGGGGTTACTGCGCGGTAGCCCCAGGGGGAACACGGATGGGCCGGTGTCCTCGGTGCTGCTAGCCGAGCTACTCGGTGATACCGTGTACTGGTACTCGGTACTACGTAGTACCGGCGGAGTCGAAGAGGGGTCCGTGGTGGACGACCTGACGGAGATGCTGAAGGGCACGCTCGAGGGCTGCGTGCTCGAAATCGTCGGCAGGGAGGAGACCTACGGATACGCCATCACGCGCCGGCTGAATGAACTCGGCTTCTCCGACGTCATCGAGGGGACGGTCTACACCATCTTGCTGCGGCTGGAGAAGAACGGGCTCGTCCAGGTGACGAAACGGCCGTCCGGGATGGGGCCGCCGCGCAAGTTCTACGCGCTCAACGCCGCGGGGCGCGAAGAGCTCGGGAAGTTCTGGGTGAAATGGGAGTACCTCTCGTCACGGATCGACACGCTCAAGGAGGGCGGGCGATGAACTTCTGGGAGACCATCACCGGCAGCGACCTCACCAGGGAATGGAAGGCGTTCGAAGCCCGGGCCGGGGCTCTGCCGCCCGACCACCGGGCGGCGTGGGAACAGATCAAGGCCCACCTCTTCCCCTACGGGGACTTCACGGCTCGCAACCTGATGCCGATCCTCGACAGTGCCCTCGGGCTGCTCGAAGAAACCGCGGCGGACGGGCAGAGCGTTCACGAGGTGCTGGGCGACGACGTCGCGGGTTTCTGCGCGGCACTGGCCGGCGGAGAGGGGGCTCGCGGCTATCACGACCGGTGGCGCGAGCAGTTGAACCGCAACGTCGCAAGGAAACTGGGCCGGCTGGGAGGCTGACGTGGGCATCCAGGACATCATCGAGGGCAAGAAGCAGTGGCGGGCGCACATGGCGCGGGTCAAGGCGCTCCCGCCGGACTACCAGATCGTCTACAAGGAGATGCAGAAGTACTTCTTCAAGATCGGACCGGTCGGCTTGTTCGACGGGACCCTGCTCCCGGGGATCGTCGACTTCTTCGAAGAGGGCGTCGCGTCCGGCCAGGGAGTCCTGGAACTCATCGGCGACGACGTCGCCGCCTTCTGCGACGACCTGGTCAAGGACTCGCGCACCTACGCGGAGATCTATCAGGAGTCCATCAGCGGGCAACCCGGCACGGCAGAGCAGTAGGACCGACCGGCAGAGGGATCACACGGCTACCGGCCCAGTGAGACCAGATGCCAGTGCCAGGCGTCGAGCGCGACGAACAGACCCTGGTCGGCCAGTTCGTCACCGTCCCGTTCGTAGCTGCTCTCGTCGAGCAGCCCGGTGAGTTCGCACGACCGCCCGCGAAGGTCCGGCCAGGGCAGCGGAACCCGTCCCTGGGCGGGCCGGTCGGAGTAGTTGATCACGACGAGGTACCGGTCCTGGCCGGTGCTCCAGGACCAGGCGAGCAGATTGCCGTGGGTGTCGTTGTCCGGCCACCCCGTACAGGTCAGCAGCTGCCAGTCACCCTCGCGGACCGGGGCCACGGCGGCGAGCAGGCGGTCGTGGAAGTCACGCAGGGACGCGTCGGCCGGTTCCTGCGGGCGGCGTGAGAGGAACACAGGCAGCCGTACCCGCCGTCCTTCGAACTGGCCCTCGTGCCACAGCGTCGCGCCCGGCAGCGTGGCGACGGCCACGGCCGCCGCGCGTTCCCGCTCGACGGGCAGGACGGCGGCGGCCCGGGGCTCGTCGTGGTTCTCCAGGAAGCGGAGGAGCCTGCGCTGGTAGGCGATGTCGGCACCGAGGTGGGCGCGGACGGATCCGGCGTCCTCGTGGACCAGCCGGTCGTAGAGCCGCTTGTCGTAGCAGTGGTCGAACCCCTGCTGCTGGAGGGGCCATTCGAGGTCCCAGTACGCCTCCGCGACGAACAGGAGACCGGGGTGGCTCGCCCGCACCCGGGGGATCACGTACGGCCAGAAGTCCTCCGCCGGCACCGGGCCCGCCCGGTCCCCCCAGGTCTTGGCGAACACGTCGTTCATGAGGAGCATCGCCATGTCGCAGCGCACCCCGTCCGCCTGGTCGCCGATGGCCACCAGGGTGTCCACCGCCGCCGCCCGCAGCTCCTCGCTGAACGCGTTCAGCTGGACCACGTCCGGCCACGGCGCGAAGTACGGGTCCCGGCCCCGGGCGTACACCTGCCCGCCGGCCTCCAGATAGGCCTCGGGCGCGCGGGCCAGGTCGTCCGGTGTGCCCCGGACCAGACAGCCGGGCCGTTCGCTGAGCCAGGGGTGATCGGGTGCCACATGGTTGGGGACGTAGTCCAGGATCAGGCGTACGCCCCGCGCGGCGAGTTCGGCCCGTGCCGCGGCCAGTCCTTCGGGGCCGCCGAGGCCCGCGTCGACGACGTAGTTCCGCACGCAGTAGGGGGATCCGGCGATGTCCGCCCGGGTGAGGTCCGGCAGCGCCTCGCGGAACGAGGCGAGCAGCTTCTCGTCGCGCAGGGCGATGCCCAGCCCCGCCGGGCTGCGCTCCCACACACCCATCAGCCAGACGGTGTCGACACCCGGTCGCGCGGCCTCGTCCCACGCCTCACCGGGAACGTCGCCGAGCGTGACCCGGCGCCCGTGCCGCACGCTCAGCTCACCCAGCCAGACCAGGGTGTTGATCTCGTGGACGACGGTCATGACAGCGGCTCCTCGCGCAGGGCGCCCCAGTCGCCGGCACCGACGAGACGGAAGAGGGTGGCGGTGACGGCGACGAGGCCGGTCCAGCCGGTCTGGTGAGAGGCGCCGAGACCCGCGCCGGTGTCCCCGTGGAGGTACTCGTAGAACAGGACGAGGTCGCGCCAGTCGGGGTCGGCGGCGAATTCCTTGCGGTCGCCGTGCACCGGGCGGCGGCCTTCGGCATCGCGCAGGAAGGCGCCGGTTAGCCGGCCGGAGATCTCCCGTGCCACCTCGTAGAGGTTCATCCTCCGACCGGAGCCGGTGGGGCATTCCACGGTGAAGTCGTCGCCGTGGTAGGCGTGCAGGTTCAGCAGGGCGCGGACGAGAAGGATGTTGATCGGGAACCACACGGGTCCGCGCCAGTTGGAGTTGCCACCGAACATGCCCGAGTCGGACTCGGCGGGCAGGTAGCCGACGCCGTACGTCTCCCCGTGCACCTCGAAGGTGTACGGATGCGCGGCGTGGTGGCGGGACAGCGAGCGGATGCCGTGCGGACTCAGGAACTCCTCCTCGTCGAGCATCCGGGCCAGCACGCGGCGCAGCCGGTCCTCGTCGAACAGGGCGAACAGATGCCGCCCGGCCGCGTCGGCCCCGGGCACATGACGGGACGACACGAGTGCCTCGACCGCTGGATGCCGGCGCACGAACTCCGCTGCTTCTTCGGCGAGTTCGGGAAAACGGCGGTCCGCCCAGCCGCCGATGACACTGGTCGCGGCGAGCGGGATCAGGCCTACCAGGGAGCGCACCTTCAGCCGGGTCGCGGTGCCGTCGGGCAGCCGCAGGACGTCGTAGAAGAAGCCGTCCTCCTCGTCCCACAGACTCTGGTTGGCGTCGCCGATGCGGTTCATGGCGACCGTGATCCACGCGAAGTGCTCGAACAGGGTCTGCGCCTGCTCCACGTAGACGGGGTTGTCCTCGGCGAGTTCGACGGCGATCTCCAGGAGGTTCTGGCAGTACAGGGCCATCCACGCGGTGCCGTCGGCCTGGTCGAGATGGCCGCCGGTGGGCAGCGGGGCACTGCGGTCGAAGACCCCGATGTTGTCCAGGCCGAGGAAACCTCCTTGGAAGACGTTGTTGCCGTCGACGTCCTTGCGGTTGAGCCACCAGGTGAAGTTCTTCGTCAGCTTCTGGAAGGCGCTCTCCAGGAAGACGCGGTCGCCGTGGCCCGTGCGGTGCTTCTCCAGCTCGTAGACGAAGAGCACGGCCCATGCGTGCACCGGCGGATTGACGTCGCCGAAATTCCATTCGTAGGCCGGGATCTGGCCGTTGGGATGGAGATACAGACGGCGCAGCAGCAGCTCCAGCTGCGACTTGGCGAAGCCGATGTCGACCATGGACAGGGCGATGGTGTGGAAGGCGAGGTCCCAGGCCGCGAACCACGGGTACTCCCAGGTGTCCGGCATCGACATGATCTCGTCGTTGACCATGTGGAACCAGGCGCTGTTGCGGACGCGTGGGTCGGCGGCCAGCGGATCGACGCCGTGTTCGGCGAGCCAGCGCTCGACGTCGAGGTGGTAGTACTGCTTGCTCCACAGCATCCCCGCGAGCGCCTGCCGCACCACCCGGCGCTCGTCCTCGCCGAGACCGTCCGGGACGACGCCCTCGAAGAAGACGTCCGCCTCCGCCCGCCGTGCCTCCATGACCGCCCCGAACTCCGCCCACGGGTCGTCCGGCCGGGTGTCGCTCAGCCGCAGCCGGACGGTCGCCCTGTCACCGGCCGGCACGGTGAGGACATGGAGCACGGAGGCCTTCGTACCCGTCTGCGCCGGGTTGACGGCACCGGTCTCGCCCTGGACGACGTACCGGCCGATGCCGTCCTTGACGTACGGGCCGGCGTTCGGGCTGCCGAAGATCCGCTCGTTGTCGGTGTCGTTCTCGGTGAACAGGGTCTGCCCGTCACCTGTGAAGCACAGCCACCGGGTGCCGAGTTCCTCGTGGTCGGCGCGGATCGCGCCCGGGACCCCCCGCAGGCTCGGTACGGCCGTGCCGCCGGCCCATGACCAGGTGTGCCGGAACCACAGCGTGGGCAGCAGGTGCAGCACGGCCTCGTCGGGGCCGCGGTTGTGCGCGGTGATCTCGACGAGCAGGTCCTCGGGTCCGGCCTTGGCGTACTCGACGACCACGTCGAAGTAGCGGTTCTCGTCGAAGACGCCGGTGTCGAGGAGCTCGTACTCGGGATCGTGGCGCCCGCGGGCCTGGTTGACGGCCACCAGGTCCTCGTACGGATAGGCGCCCTGCGGGTACTTGTAGAGGTACTTCATGTACGAGTGGGTGGGCGTCGAGTCCAGGTGGAAGTAGTACTCCTTGACGTCCTCGCCGTGGTTGCCCTCGGCGTTGGTCAGGCCGAACATCCGCTCCTTGAGGATCGGGTCGCGGCCGTTCCACAGGGCGAGCGCGAAGCACAGCCGCTGCTTGTCGTCGCTGACGCCCGCGATGCCGTCCTCGCCCCACCGGTACGCACGGGAACGGGCCTGGTCATGGGTGAAGTACGACCAGGCGTCACCCCCGGGGCTGTAGTCCTCCCGGACGGTCCCCCACTGCCGTTCACTGAGATACGGCCCCCAGCGCCGCCACGCGGCCCGACCCGCGTCGGCCTCCGCCAGCCGCAGCCGTTCGGCGTCCGCCCCGCCCTCGTTCTCCGTCATCGCCCGCACCTTCCCACGCGACACCTGCACTCAGACTCCGGTGTCCCGGACTCCGCCGCAATGACCCTGCGAGACCGCAACCGCCGGAGCCGCCCGCGGTCCCCCTCGGACAAGCCTCCCCAGTGCGCCCACCGCGGACGCCCGCCAGCGTACGGGCGGCCGCGGCGCGGTCCTTGGGTCGATCGACTGCCTCCGACACCCAATGCGGGTACGCACGTTGACACATCCGGCGGAGGAAGGGGTTCGTGGGGCCGGCCGTCCCCGTGCCCTCAGCACTCGATGACGTGCAAGCGCTGGGCGAAGTGGCCGGCAGGCGGGCGCGAGGCGCTCGTGGCCCAGCCGCGCGGGCGTCGGGTCGGCGAGCACCAGGTGCTCGATGCGGTCGAGCGGCAGGCCATCCGGCAGGCCGTACTGGATCATCGTTCCTGTGACTTGGGGCCGGCGCTGGTCCTCGCGGTGGCCGCGGTGCTGGCGTGGGTCAGCGGGAGCCCGACCCTGGCGGTGACGATCACGCCGGAGGCCGGCAGCCCTCTTGCAGGACCGCGGAAAACATAACGGGGGGCCGGCCGTCTGAATGGCGGAAACGGCTGAAGGAGAAAGAGAATTACTCACCCGGAGGAAAATTCGCGCACATCCTAGCGCCCCCCTGTCGAGGTTCGCTCAACGCCCGTTCGGGAAACGTCTGCAACCTTTTTCGGCTGTGACACCATTGCTTCGATGCGCCGGGAGCCACCCTCCTACCTGGTGTTTCACCGAATCCCCGGCTCTGGGACAGTGCTTTTGCGCCAGACCGGTCGCACCACCTTGATGACGCATTCCGAGGGACGTAATGTCTCTCCCGCAACCGGAGATCGCGTCGAAAACTTCCGTGCAATACTCCCCGAGGTTTCGACACGATCTGCGGCCCCGTCGGCGATTCGCCCGCGGGACCAGAAGGAGGGAATGGGGGTGACACAAATGGAGCTCGACATCGAGATCATCGAGGACGGCCAGGTGCTGCTGCACCACCCGTCCCGCTGATAGTTGCACAACCGGGTTGAGAACGAAGATGCCCGGCTGCGATGCGAGCAGTGCATCGCAGCCGGGCATCGTCCTGAGGGCGGCCGTGCTCCCACGACGGTATCGCCCTTTCGCAGCCGCCGCCTGGAGAGGGAATCCATGACGAAAGTCCGCCGCCGAGAGCAGCTGGTCTGCCGCTGGCTTTCCGACGGCTTGGAACTCGGCCTTCCGGGTCGTCGGCAGTGGGCCAAGCTGTCGCCGGACCTGCTGAGAGTCGTGGACAGGGCGGGTGCCGGGATCGAAATGGACGAACTGGTGACCGCGTTCGGAAAGGAGCACGAGTCGAAGATCCGTGATGCTGTCACCGCCCTGATGCGGCTGGGCATTCTGGTGTCTCTCGACGAGGGCGCCGACGACACCCCGGCTCTCTGGGAACGGTGGGGCGTGATGGCCCGGCGATTCCACGTCGAGGCGCGGGACGCCGACTATCTGGCGGATTCGCCCGAACGGGCCGACGTCGCCGAGGAGATCGTGGCCGAGGGCGGTGCGCCGGAGGCGTTCAAGGAGTACCCGGACCGTCCCTTCGTGCCACTGCCCCGTCGGATGCTGCCCCTGAACACGCCTGTCGACGAGGTCTTCGCCAACCGCCGCACCCACCGCCGGTTCACGGCAGCCCCGGTCACGCTGGACCAGCTGAGCACTCTCCTGTTCCACAGCTTCGCACCGCACCGCTTCATCGACGGCGGTGTGTTCGGAACACAGCAGTGCAGGGTGAGCGCCTCCGCGGGCGGTCGTCACGAGGTGGAAGCGTATGTGGTGGCGTACAACGTCACCGGGCTGCCGCCCGGCCTGTACCACTACTCGGCCGCACGCCACGTCCTGGAGTTGCTGGGCACCGACGCCGCCCGGGAACGCGTCGCCGATCTGACGTATCACCAAGAGGCCTCCTACAACGGGGCCTTCACCGTCTTCACCACGGCCGTGGCAAACCGTCTGGCGTGGAAGTACCGGCACCCACGCGCCTACCGTCTGTGGATGTACGACGCCGGCCACTACGGTCAGACCTTCGCGCTGGCGGCCACAGCCCTCGGGCTCGGCCCGTTCCAGACGGTCGCTTTCGTGGACAGCGGGGTCGAGGACTTCCTCGGTCTGGACCCCGATGAGGAGTTCGCCGTCTACCTGCTGGCCGCGGGCGTTCCGGACGGCGGCAGCCGCCTGGTCCCGTCCGACTTCGCCTATCCGTCGCTCTCGGTGACCAGCTGACCAGCTGACCAGCTGACCAGCTGACCTGCGACGGCGATCGAACCGCGGGTATGCCCGCACGACCTGACAGGAGGATGCCTTGGCGCTGAAGCGCTGCGTCGCGATCTCTCCCGACGAGTTCCACAGCTCGGTCTTCGGCCAACGGCATCTGTTCACCGCCGCGAGCCAACTGGCCGAGGACTTCACCGACCTGTTCTCCCCCGCGATACTGGAGGACCTGCTCTCCGGCGGTCTGCGCACCTCCTCGCTCCGGCTGGTGCGCGACGGGGTCGAGAAGGACATCCGCAAGGGGTGCGTCGACGAATCAGGCGACGCTCCCGACACCGCGCCTTTTCCCCACACGGACGGCATCCGCTCCGCACTCGCCGCCGGACAGACCCTGATTGTCCGGTCGCTGCACCGGTTCCACCCTCCGATACGGCGCTTCGCCCACGAACTCGCCGCCGAACTGGGGCACCCGGTCAAGGTCAACGCCTTCGTCACCCCGCCCGGGTCGCAGGGTGTGAACCTCCATTTCGACGTGCAGGACGTCATCGTCCTGCAGATCGTGGGCGACAAGCGGTGGGTACTGCGCACGCCGCCCATCCGCGACCCGCTGCCCGCGCACGCCTGGTTCGACGTCCCGGAGCGGCGCCGGGAAGAGCTGCGCGCCGCCGGCCGGCCCCTCGACGACCTGATCCTGCACGCCGGCGACAGCCTGTACCTGACCCGCGGCACCCTGCACTCCCCGATGACACGCGACAACCTGTCCATCCATCTCACCGTCGCCATCACCCGGACCACCCACCACGACCTGCTCTCGCAGCTGGTGCGCCGCGCGGTCGACGACGACTGGCTGCGCGAGGGCGTCGACTCGGCCGCGCTCGAAGGCGATCCCCGGCTGGCACGTGACACGCTTCGGCGCGCCGCCGAGCGGCTGTCCGCGCTGGCCGACGCCGTCTCCCCCGACGAGATTCTGTGGGAGGTCCGCAAAGCCGCGTTCCGTGAGCAGACCCCCGACCCCCTGCCCGTCCTGCCCACTCCCGGTGACGGGACGGGTGAACACCGGCTCCGCGGCGGCGCGTACTTCCGCACCACGCCGGAGGACTCCGGGCTGATGCTCGCGGTGGGCAACCGCCGGGTACGGCTTCCGGTGGCGGTCGGACCGTTGCTCGACGGGCTGCGGCGCGATCCCGTACTCGACACCTCCCGACTCGTCGCCGTGCTCGGAGAGGAGAACGCGCGCAAGGTGACCACCGCCCTGGTCGACGTGGGCCTGCTGACACCTGCCGTCCGCCACCTCGGCGCCGACGCCTGAAGACATACGCCGGTCCCACCCGGCGGAGAACTGAAAACAGAAGGCCATCCATGACTCATGACATCCCGCTCCCGGACGGCCTGGACGAGGATCCCGGCAGGTCCACCGGGAGGAAGTTACGGAATCATCCGCGCTTCCTGCGGCTGTGGGCGAGCCAGGCCGGCGGAGCCATCGGCGACCAGCTGCTCCCCGTGGCACTCAGCCTCTACATCCTCCACCGGGGAGGCAGCGCGGCGGATGTCGGCTTCGTGCTGGCCGGCCGAGCGGTCGCCCTCGTCGTCTGTCTGCTCATCGGCGGCATCATCGCCGACCGGGTACGGCGCACCCGTGTCCTGATCGGCGCCGACTGCTTCCGGGCGGGAGTGCTGCTGGCCACGGCGCTGCTGCTCACCCGGCTGCCCCTGAGCCTGCTGCCGCTGATCACGGCTCTCGTCGGAGCGGGAGAGGCGCTGTCAAGACCGGCCTACCGCTCGCTCATGCCGACCCTGCTCCCCGACGAACTGCTGGAGCGGGGCAACGCCGTGGTGTCCGCGGTGCAGCGTGGCTCGGCTGTGCTGGGGGCGTTGGCCGGAGCCGCCGCGGTGTCCCTGATCGGCGTACGGCCGGCGCTGCTGCTCACCAGCGCGGTGTTCGCGCTCGGCGCTGCGGCCGTACTGCGGCTGCCGGAGGCCGAACGGGCGACAGGCCACCGTTCACCGGTGCTCGGGGAGGCCGCCGAGGGGCTGCGGGCGATTCGCCGCCGCCCCTGGGTGATGGTCGTCATGGGCACGGTCTGTCTGCACCTGTTCGCCGGTTCGGCGACCGCGCTCACCCTGCTGCCCGTGATCGCGCGCCGTGAGTTCGGCGGCGACATCGCGTACGGCTACGTCCTGGCCGCCATGGGCCTGGGTGCACTGCCCGCCATCGCCCTGGCTGGACGCTGGCGGCCGAAGGCCCGGGGAGCGGTGTCCATGATCGCGCTGACCGGATACGCCCTGCTGCCGTGGAGCCTCGCCCGGCCGTTCTCGCTGCTCGGCGTGATGCTCTGCTTCGCCATAGGGGGCTTCGTGGTGGAGCTGTACTTCATCTACTGGCTGTCCGCACTGCAGCGGGCCTTCCCCAACGAGCTGCTCGGCAAGGTCTTCGCGCTGGACCAACTGGGTGCCTACGCACTGCTTCCCGTCGGATACGCACTGGTCGGCCCCGTGTCGGCACTGGTCGGCACGACGAGCACGCTGGTGGGCGGCGGTGTCGTCGTCGCCGCCTCCAGCCTGCTGTGTCTGGTCGTGCCCGGCGTCGCACGCTTCGAGAACGTGCGGGGATCCGCCGGGGAACCCGCCGGGAGAACCGTCGCGAAGCCCCTGTGACACCACGCCCTCCAAGGCGCGGCGGCTCGGTCCCAACGCGTTGCCGGCGGCTGGACGCCCGCGGGCCCGCCGCGGCTCACACGGCCGCTGCCAGCAAGCGCAGCGACGCCAGTTCCGGACGCACCGGCACGGGCCGTACGACACGGCGGCCGGACGCCCTGCTACGGGCGGCCGCGATCTCCCGCAGCAGGGCCTCCCCTTGGTCGAACGCCCCCGGCCGGCCGGTGAACACGCGCCGCCAGGAGTGGGGTTGGCCCTGCCGCAGGCCGTCGTCCGTCCGGTATTCGGCGCTGAACTCCAGCACCAGCCCGTCGTCGACGCGGGTGTCCGGGTCCAGCGGCCGCAGCCGTACCCGGATGTGTGCCTCGGGAAAGTCCACTGTCACGGTGTCCAGACAGCACGACACACGGTGGGCTCCGGACAGGCGCCGGTCACCGATGATCAAGACGAAACACAGCGCCAGCCCCCGCCGTTGCACGACGGACCGTCGGGGCCGGCTCCCCGCCGCTCCATGCGCCGGGTGGCGCAGGAGACCGGCCTCGGTCATGAATCCTTCGCTCGGCCATGGGCCGGGGGCCGGATCGCCGTGGCGGAACGTCTGCGCGGTCATGTCCGTCGCACCTCCAGCGCCGCCTCCACGAGGGAACGGGCCGCGCCCGTGTACCGCGTGGGATCGAGCAGGTCGGCCCACTCCGCGGAGTCGAGCAGGTCGCACAGGTGCGGGGTGTCGCGGATCACCGCGCCGAGGGTACGTCCGGTACGGTCGGCCTCTGCGGACGCCCGGGTGAGCAGGTCCCTCGCCGCGCGCTTGCCCAGCAGGGGGGCCAGTACGGCGACGATCCGCTCGGAGACCACCTGGCTTCCGGTGAGGTCGAGATTGGCCCGCATCCGCTGGGGTCTCACCACCAGGCCCTCCACCAGTTCCACAGCTGTGTGCGTCGCTCCGCCGGTGAGCCGCAGACACTCGCGCAGCAGGTGCCACTCGGCGTGCCACGCCCCTGCCGACCGCTCGTCCTCCGACACCAGACACTGCGTCAGGCCGGCTGCCATCACCGGCACCTGAAGGGCCGCACTGCGCAGCAGCGTCGCCAGGACGGGATTACGCTTGTGCGGCATCGCCGAGGACGCGCCGCGTCCGGTCGCCGTCGGCTCGGCCACTTCCGCAACCTCCGTCCTGGCAAGCGACTGCACATCCACGGCGATCTTGCCGAGAGCGCCGGTGGTGAAGGCCAACGCGGCGGCGAGGTCGGCGATCGGGGTGCGCAGCGCGTGCCAGGGAAGCCGCGGCCGGGCGAGCCCCGTCTCCTCGGTATAGGCGGCGGCCAACCGGTCGAGGTAGTCCGCCACCCCGTCGAATTTCGCGTCCGTCGCGCCGGGCCGCCACCCGGCACCGCCGCTGTCGCCGACCGAGGCGTACTGCAGATATCCGGCCAGGGTGCCCGCGGCCCCGCCGAGCGAGAACGGAAGTCCGCTGTCGAGGAGTCGGCCGACGCGGTCGGCGGCGTCGACCACCAGCTCTCGCCACCCGGCCGCCTTGAGGCCGAAGGTGGTCGGCACCGCGTGCAGGGCCAGGGTCCGCCCGGCCATGGGCGTGTCCCGGTGTTCGGCGGCGAGCCGTCCGAGCGCCTCGGCCGTCCGGGCCAGATCGGCCCGGATCACCCGCAGCGCACGGTCGGCGACGAGCATCGCACCGGTGTCCAGTACGTCCTGGCTGGTCGAACCCTGGTGGACGTAGTCGGCCGCCGCCGGATCCCGCTCGGCCACCACCCGGGTGAGTGCGGCCACCAGTCCCACCACGGGATTGGCGGTCTCCCGGGCGCTCCGCGCGATGGCGATCGGATCGATCCGGCCGACGCGCGCGGCGGCCGTGATCTCCTCGGCGGCGGACTCGGGCAGTGTGCCGAGCCGAGCCTGGGCGCGGGCCAGAGCAGCCTCGGCGTCCAGCATGGCCTGCAGCCAGGCGGCGTCGGACACCACCGACTCGATGGGCGTGCCGGCCCGCACCGGCGACAGCAGGCCTGAGTCCACCGGCGCCGGCGACGCGGCCGTGGGGCCTGGCGTGTCGGCCGTGGCGGGTGTGGGCGCGGACGCGGCTTCGGATCCGGGGACGGTGGTCATGCTCGCACCTCCGTGAGCCGGCCGGCCGGGAGCACGCCTTCCGGCATCGGTACGCGGACCGCAGGTTCGGTCGGCGGGAGTGCCAGCACAGCGCGGGCGATGGCGTCGGAGTCGCCGAGCGACACCGAGTTGACCCCCGGACGGGCGCCTGCCGCGGTCACCCAGTGGACGGCCTCGGTGGGAACCCCGAACGCGAAGCGGCGCGGATGGGCGCGGCCCAGGGCGTCGACCACATGGTAGGGCCGGGGTGTGACCTCGAGTCCGCCGGTCTCGTACGTCCTTCCGCAGCCGGCCGGTATGCGGAAGGGACGGCACTGCCGGGTCTCCCGCAGGTGGCGCAGCAGCGGGTCCGCGGTCTGCCGGAGATCCGGCTCGGGCAGCCGGGCCTCGATCAGTACCGAGGCGCGGTACCTCGTGTCCGCGACGGCGGGGGACGAGGCCACGAAGGCGGGGTTCTGCCCGTCGATGTCGACCCGGATGCCGGGCCCGACGACATCGAGGATCCCCGACTCGATCAGCGCGACCATCTCCTCGATGCGTGACGCAGGCGGTCCGATCGACAGGAAGGCGTTGAACCCCGTGTACCACCCGTCGAGTTCGTCACGGTGCGAGTCGCCGTCGAGCCCGGCGTGGTCCACGACCAGCCGGATCTCGTTGCGCAGATCACGCAGCACGTCCAGGGCCGCCTTGTGGGGGTCACCGACGTTGCCGCCTCGGGCCCGCCGGATGTCGCGCTCCAGATACTGCAGCAGCCAGTGACGGAAGTCGTCGTGGCTGGTGAACCGGTGCTCGCCGTCCGGATGGGCGATCAGCTCCCAGCGCCAGTGGTCGGCCTCCGCGATGCCGAAGCGGTGCAGCACTGCGGTACGCCCCGAGTCGTCGGGGGCTCTGAGGTACTCCTCGACCAGCGAGGTCCGGTCCGCGTCGCGTCCGTGGGAGGCCAGCAGCGTCTCGTAGTAGACGCTCTCCACCTCCCTTGCGATGAGAGGCCACAAGGCGGTGGAGAAGTACAGCCGGTCGCCCCGCCGGTGGTGTTCGGTCAGTTCCTGGATGACCCGGGGCGTCAGCAGCCGCGGGGTGTGCCGTCCGTATGCGCCCTTCTGGTTCTCGGCGCGAGCGTGGTAGGGAATGCCGCGCCGGGAGCCGGCGTACATGCGCGGCTCACGACCCGAGGGGCGGTACCGCACCTTGCCGCGGTGGCGTTCGAAGGCACCGCCGCGGCCCACGGTGAGCAGCACCATGAGGTCGAAGAAGTTCAGTCCCAGCCCGCGCAGCAGAACCCGTTCGCCCGGCGCGATGTGGGACAGGTCGAGGTCCGCGGGATTGGCCGGGGCGACATGCACGAGTCCGACGGCGGAGGCGGCAGTCGCGAGGTCCGGCGTCTGCCGGGAAGGGAGGTGTCCGAGAGCGAGCACCACCGCGTCCAGGCCGGTGAGCCGGGTGCCGTCGGCGAGCAGTACGGTCTGTGTGCGTGGCCGGTCGGTGTCGGCATCGGAGCCGGCACCGGGATCGGCGTCTCCGACGGGGCGCGTGTCCGGGGCCGTGTGCGGACTCGTGTCTTTCCCTGATCCCGCGTCCGTGCCCGCGTCCCACAGGGCGACGGCTGAGGAACGGTGGACCATGATCGTGATGTGTTCCGGCGCCGAGGTCACCACCTGCCGGAAGGCGTCCTCCAGGTAACGGCCGAACAGGGCGCGGGTGGGGTAGCTGTTCGCCCCCAGGCCGCGAGCCTCGGCAAGTGTGGAGTCGTCGTATCCACCGAGCAGTTGCTCCAGCTGGTTCAGCTCGCTCAGCGCCCGTGCCCATTCGAACAGGCTGGGACCCGTCTCGACGGGGCCCGTCATCTCCACCGAGTCATCGGTGTACACGGTGACCTGCGAGGCCACGGTGTTCATCAACAGTTCGCGGGGCTGGTCGGTGCGCCATACCCGCCCGGCGCCGGGCCTGGCGGGGTCGACCACATGGACCGTGACCTGGGTGCAGGAGGCCGACTTCCGCTCGTTGGCACACAGCCTTTCCAGCACCGACAGGCCACGTGGCCCGGCGCCGATGACACAGACCGTGAGCTGTCCTGTGCTCACAGAGATCTCCCCGGGGTCGTGGCCCGTTCGGGCCTGCCACTGTCTCCTGGAGCCGGGCCGGTACGGTGCGTAGGGCGCGTCCCGAACCAGTGGCGGGTTCACTTCTCGAGGCAGAACTCGTTGATCGGGTAGCCGACGTGGCGGTCCTCCACCGGCAGGTAGCCGAGCACCTTGTCACCGGGCTTGAGTTCGGTGCTGTTGAGGACGATGCCGCCCGGGCCGAGCACCCGTACGTGCCAGTCGTCCTGGAGGATCAGGTTGGCCGTGCGCCCGTCGGGCCCGACCGCGTCCACTGACAGCAGAGGGCGGGTCTCGATCTTGACGCGCCCCACGGTCACCAGACGCGTCCGGCCGTGGATGTCGACGGCGGTCACCTTGCTGCCCGCCTTGAGTTCGCTCAGGTAGCTGGTCCGCTCGTCCTTGGCCAGGGTGTAGGAGTGGATCGCCCCCGCGTTGACGCGGAACGGCCGGGTGGGCATGTACGGCAGCGGATGTGTCTCACTGACGCAGAGGATCAGGCCCTTGGAGTGCGATCCGACGAGAATGCCCTCGTCCTTGCCGAAGTAGGTGGCCGTGTCCACACAAGCCCGCTCGCCCATGCCCACGTGCGCGGTGGCGGTGACCTCCAACTCGACCAGTTCCAGGTCCGGCACGTCCGCCTCGGCCGCCCGCTTCAGCGCGGTGGCGTCCCCGACCTTCGCCGGAGCCATCAGCACTCCGTCGGAGCCGAGTTCGAGGACACCGAAGATGATCTCGGCCTCCTCCACGTCCTGGGCGACGGTGATCAGACTGCCCTTCGCCCGGGCGGCCGCCGCGATCACGATCTCCAGCGGGATCTTGGTCGGGTCGCGGAACGACAGCACGCTCCACTTCTCGGTCCGCCCGGAGTGGCAGGCCTCCTCCAGTGTCGGGGCGTCGATGATCTCCACGAACCGGCCGAACTCGACGTCCGGGTGCAGCGCGGCCAGTTCGGCGGGTTCGCCGTGCTTGGCCGGGTCGACGATGACCACGTCGGCGACGCCGAAGTCCTCGGGAAGCGGGCCGCCCTGCGGGAAGAGGACCTTCCGCACCGTCGGAGGAAGCCCCTTCAACTCCGCCGGATCGGCGGAGAGGACGCCGTCCACCCTGGCGTGGATCGCCTCCTGGAGGATCGCGTCCTTCGCGGAACCAACCGCACGTATGTCGATCCAGCTGAGCTTGCTCACAGCACACCTGCCATTCGTGAGGTGGAGAGGGGAACGGTGGGAACGGACGGGCCGTGGACGATGCGCGCCAGTTCGCGGACGGTCTGCGAGGGCGACGGGGAGGCGAAGACCCGTCGGCCGACGGCCAGCCCCGAGCACCCGGCGTTCATCGCCGCCCGGGCGAACTCCGCGAGGCCGCCGGGGCTGTTGACGCCACCCGCGACCAGCACCGGGATCGGTGAGGCGGCCACCACCTCGGCCATCCGTTCGGTGGTGCCGGCAAAGACCGTCTTCACCATGTCGGCGCCGAGGTCGGCGGCGACATTGACCACATGCGCCACCACATCGGGCGAGGCGAGCCCGGTCAGCCGGGGCCCGCGGGGATAGACCATCGCCAACAGCGGCATGCCCCATCGGTCACAGGCAGCCGCCACCTTGCCCAGGTCGGCGAGCTGGGCGGCCTCGGTGTCGGAGCCGATGTTGACATGGACGCTCACAGCGTCGGCCCCCAGTCGGACCGCGTCTTCCACATCGGCGACCAGGACCTTGGCGTCGGTGTCGGGGGCGTGCGCGGTGCTGGCGCTCAGGTGCACCACCATGGAGCAGGACGACAGCAGCTGGGGGTCGATCAGCCGCGCCCGGCCCTTGTGCACGACGATTCCGTCCGCCCCGCCGGCGACGATGTCGCGGACCAGGTCGCTGAAGGCGTCGGCCGTCGTGATAGGGCCGTCGGAGACGGAGTGGTCGAGGGGCACGATGAGGAGACGGCCGTCTCCGTGCCCCGACAGCCTGGCCAGACGCAACGACGTACCGGGTAGAGCGGCTCTCGCCATCAGGTACTCCTTGTTCGGCACTCGGAAGGGCGGGTCATGATGCTGGCAGCCCGTGTTCGAGAAACTGTTGATGAAACCGTAGGAGGCCAGAACAGACAGTGTTCGTTGCCACCCGAGTTGCCTCCGAACGGCGGCCGAGGGGCGGAATAGAGTTATTCCCGTGGGGTGGCTGCCGGTGGGTCGGATCGCCGGGCGCCTGTGCAACTGAGGAGCATTTCCGTGAATCTCCAGTTGCACTTCGCTCACTGCTCGACAACGGAATCCGGCCAACATTTTGCCCATGGAGGCCGTATCGGTCGCACTCGTATGACTTCGATAGGAGTTCCGGTCATAATCTGTGGGCAACTGCACAGGAGCCAGGCGAGAATCACCCGGCGGGCAACGTGGCCCGCCGGTTCGACTGTGATGGGGGAGACCATGAAAATGGCCCAGTTCTCAGCCGCTCGACCTCTGGAACGACCGCAGGCCACTGCGGTCGGTGAGAAGTCCGAGGGCTTCCGGTTCGGAGTTCTTGGTCCACTGCACGTCAGCGTGAAAGGCTCGACTGTGGCGACGCCGGTCGCCCCGAAGATTCGCACCGTCCTCGCGATGCTGCTCGCCGACACGGACCACGTCGTCCCGGTGGGGGCGCTGATGCGGGAGCTGTGGCCGGAAAAGCCGCCGGTGAGTGGCCTTCGAACGCTGCAGACGTACATCTTGAACGGCCGCAAGTTGCTCGCTCGGCTCACCGGGCGTCCGGCTGCGGAGATCGCCCGGGACGTGCTGGTGACCGGGGCCGGCGGATACAGTCTGAACAGCGCCAGCGGGGAACTCGACTCGCTGGAGTACCTGCGACTGGTGAATCTCGGGGGGAAAGCCATCAGGGCCGGTGACGAAAACTCCGCTATTCTGCTGCTCGATCGGGCACTAAGTCTGTGGCGCGGAGACGCCTTCGTGGATGTGCCCGTCGGCCCGGTTATAGAATCCAAGCGCCGACTTTTATCCGAGAGCCGCCTGGGTACTGTCGAAACCCTGGCGGAGGCCAGGATCAGGGTTGGCCTGTACCAAGAGGTGACGGCTGACCTCGCTGCCCTCACCAGCGAGCACATGCTGCACGAAGGCCTGCACGCCCAATACATGCGAGCGCTCGCGCTCAGCGGGCGCCGTGCCCAGGCGCTCGAGGTCTTCAGTGCACTGCGCACCCGACTGGTGACCGAGGTCGGACTGGAACCGGGATATCCCCTTCAGCAACTCCAACTGGCCATATTGAACTCGCATTCCGCGGCCATGCCGTCCGAATTGCTCACCTGACCCCGGGGCGGCCACCTTGTCCGGACCGGCGGGTCGGTCTCGCGCGCGGGGGCGGTCACGTGAACCCGGTCCGGTCATCGTCCGTCGGCGCCGGGAGGCGCCGACGGACGACTGCCGGGCCAGGGCGCGGCCCGTGGACATCGCGGAGAACCACCGCGGCCGCGGGCCGTCACACCGTCGGGGCGGTGGTGACGGGTCCCCGGTGGGCCGCGCCACCTTGGCCTCCACGACCGCCCGGCGGTGAACCCCGCAGCGCCACCGCCAGGTTATGCCAGGCATCGGCGCAGGCCGCAGCCATGACGGAGACCGCTCGGGCGTAGTGCGCCGGCACGGAGTCGGCCATGCGGTCCCACTGCTCGGCGTCTGTCGTGTGAATCTCCATCATGCACAACAGCAGGGTTTCCATCTCGGAGAGAGCGGGCGCGGGCTGTGTCCGGAGGTCGGCCATGGCGGCCCCTCGGGCGGTGGCCTGCGCGTGCGTGGTGACGCCAGGACGGGATGTCTGGCGCGGCTGCGCCGAGCGCTGTCTCGGCGGGACCGGGTTCTCCCCCCGCTCCAACCGCCGACGCACGTCACGCACGGTACCCGGAGAAATACCGGCCTTCTTCGCTATCTCCCGCAGTGATGCGTTCGGCGTCTCGGCGAGAAGGCGGCTTGCGATACGGCGCCCCCGGGCACTGCTGAGGGGGCGCGTCCTGCCGTCCCTGCCGACGCGAACCTCCTCCGGGACGGCGCTGCCCCCGAGTCTGCGGCGCTGGGCGCCCACGGTCTTCGCGGACAGTCCGGTGACGGAGGCGATCGCCCGATCCGACCAGTGCGGGTGAGTACGGACGATGCGAGCGGCCGCTGTCACGCGTTCGGCCTGTGCCAGCGGCAGACCACCTGTCACGTTGGCCTCCACGGCCAGGACGAAGGCGTCCTGCGGCGACCCTTCGAAGAACCGTGCCTCGATGCTCTGCCTGCCGCGCCGCCGGGCGACCCGTAGGCGGTGCATTCCGTCGATGACTCGCATCGAGGAACGGTGCACGATGATCGGAGGAAGGGGGGTGTGTGATCTCGCAAGCATCCGGACGCGTTCGGCGCTGTCGCCTCCCTCGCGAGGCGAGTCGGCGGGCAGCAGCCGATCGAGCGGCAGCGACTCCACCGAGGACAGTCCCCGTGCACACCACTGGCTGGGATCGTCGCCCCCGGTCCTGACCCTGGCCTCCGGCTCCTGACCGTCACCGACACCCATAAATGGACATTCCTCCTCGGTAGGGGTCACGCCGCCCGCTCACGGCCGGCTCGCGCTCGCGCCGACGTGGCGCTCGCGGTCTACTGCTGGTCGCCGAGCCACTGACGTACGTCGCGCATCGCGGTGCCCGAACTGTCGGCGTCGATCTCACTCCCGAGGTCGGCGATCGAGACGCCTGCCAGGGCCTCACGCCATGCCGCCTCGGCGGTGGCCATGGCGCGGGCCACGGCGCAGGGTTGGGAACACTTGCCCGGGGGCAGCGCCAGCGGCCCGCGCCTGCGGATCTCGGTGCACCGGAATGGCTGCAGAGGGCCGTCGACCGCCTGCACGACCTCGAGCGCGGTGATTTCCGAGGAAGGCCGGGTGAAGGTGTACCCCCCGGTCGCGCCCGGCGTGGAACGCACGATGCCCGCGCGGGAGAGTGCCTGCAGATGCTTGGCGAGATACGCCGCCGGGACGCCATGCAGTTCCGCGAGCCGAGTGGCCGCCACCGGGCCTTTGCTCTGGCTGAGGGAGACGCAGCAGTGCAACGCCCACTCCACGCCGTTGGACAGCTTCATGACGCCAGGATAGCAATCGCGGACACCATCTATCCGCGATCCTGCTATAAATACGGAGGAAAAATATCCGGATTGAAGGGTGTGGCCCGTTCATGGCAGAGACTGAAGATCATTTGAAGGCGACGGCACAGCCGACGGCGACGGCCCCCCCGGCCTCCGCCGACCGTGCCGCTCTGGGCTTCGCGGTGGTCGCCCTGTTCGTGGCGGCGGCCAATCTCCGCCCCGCGATCGCGGCTGTTTCACCCCTGGTGGACCGGATCCGTACCGACCTCGGGCTCTCGGCCACGGGAGTGTCACTGCTGACGACCATTCCGACCCTGGCCATGGGGCTGTGCGCGCCGACCGCCGCCTACGTCGGTCGCCGCTGGGGGTTACAGCGGGGAGTGCTGCTGGGACTCGCCGTCGTCGGGATCGCGACCGGGGCCCGCGGCCTCGGCGAGTCCACGGTGCTCCAACTGTGCTGTGCGGCCGTGGTCGGTGCGGGCATCGCCATCGCGCAGACGCTCCTTCCGGCTGTGGTCAAGACACGTTTCGCGAGCCGTGCCGGCCTGGTGACCGGTATCTACACGGCCGGACTCGGACTGGGCGGTGCCGTGGCCGCGGGCGTCAGCGCGCCTCTCGCCGACGCTTTCGACTCCTGGCCCGGCGCCCTGGCGTCATGGGGCGTGCTGGCCGTGGCCGGCATGGTGCTGTGGTCCGCCGCGCGGAAGTCTCTGAACCTCGAGCACATCGACGGGCCCAAGGGGCCGGCCACCAACGCCCTGCCCTGGCGAAGCCCGCTCGCCTGGCGGATCACGGCCCTCTCGGCCGGCAACTCCGCCCTGTATTACTGCGAGCTCGCATGGATCGCCCCCCTGCTGCACGACGACGGCGGGCTCAGCGAGTCCACCGCGGGCTTCATGCTCACCGTCATGATCTCCATCCAGGTGGTGGCGATGCTGGCAGTGCCCGCCGTCCTGGGTGAGCGGGCCGACAAACGGCTCGGCCTGGCCATCACCACCGCACTCACCGCGATCGGCTTTCTGGGCTTCGGCTTCAGCCCTGGAACTGCCGACTGGGTATGGATCGTCGCCATGGGCATCGGTCACGGCGGGCTGTTCACGCTGGTGCTGACGCTGCCCGTCTCGGCGAGTCGTGATGCCGCTCAGGCCGGACGCTTCAGCGCCATGGCGTTCTTCGTCGGCTACGGATGCGCGGCCGTCGGCCCGGTCCTGGTCGGCGCCCTGCGTGACGCCACCGGCGACTTCCACCTCGGGTTCGGGCTCCTTGCCGCCGTTACCGCACTGATGCTGGTGCCCATCGCCAGGCTGTCCCCGCGAAGCATCGAGAAGGCGCAGCAGTCGGACCGCTGACCATACCGAAACGCCCGGCCCCGTCGGCCTTCCGGAGGGCCCGCCCCGCGGCGGGCCCTCACGCGTTCTGTTCCGGCCCCAGCAGCGGGTTTGAGTGGACGTACGGCTCGATCTCGAACGGCCTCTGTGAGGCTCTTGCGGGTGCGGGGTGGAGCCCAGCCGTGGTGCGCGCCACCCACATCGCCGCCCACCGGTTCGGTCCCTGTGCCGGACCGCCTGCTCCGCCCGCTGATCCGGTCACGTCAGGTCGAGAGGACGCGCATGGGTAACGCAAAGGCTCGGGTCGCCATCGTGGGGGGAGGCATCGCCGGCCTCGTCACCGCCACCATCCTGCGCCAGCACGGTATCGACTGCCGGCTGTACGAACGATCCCCGGTGTTCTCCACAGTGGGGGCAGGCATCCAGCTCTCGCCCAACGGCGTCCGCGTTCTGCACGGGTTGGGCCTGGCCGACTCCCTGGCCGAGACCGCCGTGCAGGCCCGATCGATCGACACACGGCGCTGGGACGACGGAACGCCGATCGCCCGCGTCCCGCACGGCGCCGACTGTGACGACCTGTTCGGCGCCCCGTACTACCTGATGCACCGCGCCGACCTCCAGCGGTGCCTCGTGTCGGCAGTACCCGACCGCACCGTCGAACTCGGCAAGGCCTGCCAGCAGGTGGTGGAACGTCCCCGTGAGGTCGAACTGCGCTTCACGGACGGCTCCGTCACCACGGCCGACCTCGTCATCGGGGCCGACGGTGTCCACTCGGTGGTGCGCTCGGCGGTGATCGAGGACCGGCCCCTGTTCTCCGGCTACGTCGTTCACCGTGGCCTGGTGTCGGCCGACGTCGTCCCCTCGTTCAGTGACGATCCACGGGTGATGTTCTGGCTCGGCCCCCACCGGCACGTCACCTACTACCCCGTGGCGGGTGGCAGAACCGTCCACTTCAGCGCGGTCGGCGTCAGCGAGGATGCGCCCGCAGGCCTGTCGTCGTCGGCCACCGAGGTCGAAGACCTGGACGCGGCGTTCGCCCACTGGCACCCGGAGGTGCACAGCGTGGTCACGGCCGCGCGATCCGTCACCCGCTGGGGGCTGTTCGACCGTGACATCGCCCCGCACTACGCCACCGAACGGGTCGTGCTGGTCGGAGATGCCGCGCACCCGATGCTGCCCTACATGTCCCAGGGCGCGAACCAGGCTCTGGAGGACGTCACCGCCCTGACTCGCTGCCTGCTGGACGGCGACCTCCGCAGCCCGGCCGACGCGCTGCGCCGCTACGAGACACTGCGCATGCCCCGCACCACCGAGGTGCACCGCAGCGCCAGGAATCTCGCGGTGACGTTTCACCTCCCCGACGGCGACGCCCAGGTGGAACGAGACCGTGGCATGCGCGCCGCCCAGGACCTCACGCATCTGGGATGGCTGTACGGCTACGACGCCGACAGCACGGCGTCCGACCCGGCCACCAGGCCGGAACAGCCCCCGCCGGTGGTACCCCCGTCTCCCATCCTCAGCCGTCAGCTCTGACCCCGAAGGAGGACCAGTGCACGCCGTGTTGCGCCGGGTTACACGCGGGAATGGCTTCTACATAGGCGAGATCTTCCATGCCGCCGCGCGCCGCAAGGCCACCACCGAGGTGACCCTCGACCACCCCCTGCAGTGGGCCCCCGAACGGGGAGTGCACTTCACCGTGGGCGAACTGGCCGATCAGATCGACGAACTCGCCGCCCGGTTGTGGGCCGCGGGCGTCCGGCCCACCGAGCGCGTGGCGCTGTACAAGACCGACAACTTCGACATCGCGCTGCTCGCCTGCGCGGCCGCGCGGATCGGCGCGGTTCCCGCGCTGTTGTCACCGGCCCTCGACGGCAGCGTCGTGGCAACCTTGCTCGGTCGTCTGGAGGAGCCCTGGCTGGTGACCGATGGTGACACCCTCGCCGGAGCCCTCGGCGACGTCCGGATGGACGGCCTGGTGCGGGCGGTCCTTCTGTCGGCGGGGGACGCCGGCCCGCGCACCGAGCATGTCCGCACCCTGGCCGCGTACGACGGCGCGCCGCGCCGCGAACCGGTCTTTCTGCACCCGCGGCAGCCGTCGCTGATCACCCACAGCTCGGGTACCACCGGCATTCCCAAGCTTGCCGTGCACTGCCCCGAGGCGGGCTGGCACCGGCTTGTGCCGCAGCGGATCGTGGCATGGCCGATCCGGGAGCGGGAGACGGCCGCATTGTGCATCACCTTCGTCCACTCCCGCTTCTACCAGGGGTTGGCGATGTTCCTGAGCCACGGCAACCCGCTGGTCATCGCCGTCGACCCGGCGCCGGACCGTATCGGCCCGCTCTTCGTCAGGACCCGCCCCGGATACATCGAGACTCATCCCAACACGTACATCGACTGGGAGGAACTCGCCGACGCCCCCGGCGCTCCGCTGGCCGGTGTCCGCGTCTTCGGAGCCACCTTCGACGCCATGCATCCGCGCACGATCCAGCGCATGCTGGGAGCGTCCGAGCGGCAGCGGCCGGTGTTCGTCCAGTTCTACGGGCAGTCGGAGATCGGTCCGATGGCGGGCCGCTGGTACACCCGGCGCAGTGCCCACAAGGCGGACGGACGGTGTGTCGGGCTGCCGCTGCCCGGCTTCATCTCCATGCGCGTCGTCGACTCCGAGGGCAAGCGGCTGCGCGCCGGGCGGACCGGCCATCTGGAGGTACGCAGCCGCACCCGGATCCTCACCTACCTCGGCGAGGACAACCGGTACCAGAGCCAGCTCCACGACGGCTGGTGGCGGGTCGGCGACATGGGTCGGCTCAGCCGCTGGGGGTTGCTTCACCTGATGGACCGTGAGGTCGATCGGATCGACACCATGGACAGCAACCTGGCGGTCGAGGATCTGTTGATGAGCCGGCTCGAAGAACTGCGTGAGGTGGTCATCGTGGCCGGACCCGGGGGTGAACCGGTCCCCGTGGTCGCCACCCTCGGGGAGCGGCCGCTCGACGAACAGCGGTGGCGGCAGGCGACCCACGACCTTCCACCGATGGAGCCGTTCCGTCAGTTCCGCTTCGAAGACCTGCCACGCACCTCGACCAAGAAGATCCAGCGTCCGGAACTCGTTCGGCTGGTTCGCGACGGCCTCCCCCGCGCAGGCGCAACGGGTGGCCGCCAGGGATCCGACGAAACCATGGAGGCATGACGATGGACGACTCCGCGGGCCGCCGGCTCGTCGAGCTGATGGCCGGGTTCTGGAAGACGCAGGCGGTCTGGATGGCCACCGAGATGGGAGTCATCGACGCCATCGCGGCGAGCGGACGTGCGACCAGCGTCGGCCTGGCGCTCGATGTCGATGCCCACCCCGACGCACTGGGGCGGCTGTTGCAGTTCCTGGACAGCCTCGGCGTGATCAGCGGTGACGAGGCCACGGGGTACGTCCTGACCCCGGTCGGGGAACTGCTGCGGATGGGTACCCGCGACTCGATGCGTGACCATGTCCGCATCTACGGCTCGCACTTCTACCAGGCGTGGGGTGCCCTGTCCCACTCGATCAAGACCGGCCGGTCCGCGTTCGCCTATGTGTACGGCAGCGACCTGTTCACGTATCTGCACCAGCACCCGGAGACATCCCTCACCTACGAGCGGGCCATGGTCGCCGGCACACTGTTCTTCTCCGAGGTCAGTCGTGTGTACGACTTCTCGCGGGCGCGGCGCATCGTGGACGTCGCCGGCGGTCACGGGGCGCTCCTGAGCGAGATCCTGAAGGCGAACTCCGGCCCGCGCGCCGTCCTCTTCGACGCACCGCACGTCATCGAGGAGACCGTGGACCGCCCGATCGCCACCGAGTACGCCGACCGCTGCGAGCGGGTGCCCGGCGATTTCTTCGAGACCGTCCCCGAGGGCGGCGACGTCTACCTTCTCTCGCGCATTCTGCACTGCTTCGACGACGAGGCGTGCCACCGCATCCTCACCAACTGCCGTCGTGCCATGGCACCCGACGGCCGACTGCTGATCGTGGAGCGGCTGCTGGCCAAGAGCACCGGCTCGTCGCTCACCGAGGGGTACAACATGCACATGCTGGTGGTCCTCGGCGATGGCCGGGAACGTGACGAGGCGCAGTACCGGGCTCTCCTCGACAAGGCGGGCTTCGAGTTGCGGTCCACCCACCCGTTGCCCCTGGAGACCCATCTCATGGTCGCCGTACCGCGCTGATCGCCTACTGACACACCATGGCCGCGCCGTCCGTGGGGTGACCGCCCACCGGTCGCCTCACGGCAGGCCGCGTCAGTCCACTGGCGGAGTACCCGTGGATACCCGCCACGGTGATCGCCGAGCGGATCGGCTGGGAACGGTCACTGTCGGTGCTGAAGCGGCGGGTGCGGGAACTGCGTGTGCCTCGGAGGCCACCAAGTGCGCCGACACGTCACGGGCCGGCCGCACGGCGTCGTCACGCGGCGCGTCTGCCCAGAGGCGTCCGAGACGAGCGCCGCCGCTGTGTCGCGGGGGGCAGGGCCCATTTCCTCAGCACTCGATGATGTTCACCGCCAGCCCGCCCCGGGCCGTCTCCTTGTACTTGACGCTCATGTCGGCGCCCGTGTCCTTCATGGTCTTGATGACCTTGTCCAGGGACACCTTGTGGGAGCCGTCGCCGCGCATGGCCATGCGGGCCGCGGTGACCGCCTTGACCGCGGCCATGCCGTTGCGCTCGATGCAGGGGATCTGGACCAGGCCGCCGACCGGGTCGCAGGTGAGGCCGAGGTTGTGCTCCATGCCGATCTCGGCCGCGTTCTCCACCTGTTCCGGGGAGCCGCCCAGCACCTCGGCCAGCGCGCCCGCCGCCATCGAGCAGGCGGAGCCGACCTCGCCCTGGCAGCCGACCTCGGCGCCGGAGATGGACGCGTTCTCCTTGAAGAGCATGCCGATCGCGCCGGCGGCGAGGAGGAAGCGGACCACGCCGTCCTCGTCGGCGCCGGGGACGAAGTTGATGTAGTAGTGCAGGACGGCGGGGATGATGCCGGCCGCGCCGTTCGTGGGCGCGGTCACCACCCGGCCGCCGGCCGCGTTCTCCTCGTTCACGGCCATCGCGTAGAGCGTGATCCACTCCATGGCGTGCGCCAACGGGTCGCCCTCGGCGCGCAGTTGGCGTGCGGTGACGGCGGCACGGCGGCGGACCCGCAGGCCGCCCGGGAGGATCCCCTCCCGCGACATCCCGCGCGCGACGCAGGTCTGCATCACCCGCCAGATGTCCAGCAGACCCTCGCGGATCTCCTCCTCGGTGCGCCAGGCCCGCTCGTTCTCCAGCATCAGCGCGGAGATCGACAGACCCGTCTCCTTCGTCAGGCGCAGCAGCTCGTCGCCCGTGCGGAAGGGGTACTTCAGGACCGTGTCGTCCAGCTTGATGCGGTCCGCGCCGACCGCCTCCTCGTCGACGACGAACCCGCCGCCGACCGAGTAGTACGTCTTGGACAGCAGCTCCGCCCCGGACGCGTCGTACGCCCAGAGGGTCATGCCGTTGGCGTGGTACGGGAGTGTTTTGCGGCGGTGCAGCTTCAGGTCCGCGTCGTAGGTGAACGCGATCTCGTGCTCGCCGAGGAGCGACAGGCGCTTCGTGGCCTTGATCGTCTCGATCCGGTCGTCCGCGGTCTCCACGTCGACCGTGCGCGGCGAGGCGCCCTCCAGGCCGAGCAGCACCGCCTTCGGGGTGCCGTGGCCGTGGCCGGTCGCACCGAGCGACCCGTACAGCTCGGCGCGTATCGACGCGACGGAGTCCAGCAGCCCCTCGTTGCGCAGCCGCCGTGCGAACATCCGGGCCGCGCGCATCGGGCCGACGGTGTGGGAGCTCGACGGGCCGATGCCGATCGAGAACAGGTCGAAGACCGAGATGGCCACGGGAACTCCTCCGAAAGGGGCGGGGGCACACGCCATCGGGTGCCCCCGCCGGGGAACTACTTGTTCAGACCGGGGTACAGCGGGTGCTTGCCGGTCAGGGCCTGGACCCGGGCCTTCAGGGCCGCCGCGTCGTAGGACGGCTTCAGCGTCTCGGCGATCACGTCCGCGACCTCGGTGAAGTCCTCGGCCGTGAAGCCGCGCGTGGCCAGCGCCGGGGTGCCGATCCGCAGACCCGAGGTGACCATCGGCGGGCGCGGGTCGTTCGGGACGGCGTTGCGGTTGACCGTGATGCCGACCTCGTGGAGGCGGTCCTCGGCCTGCTGCCCGTCCAGCTCGGACTCGCGCAGGTCGACGAGGATCAGGTGGACGTCCGTACCTCCGGACAGCACGTTCACACCGGCCTCGCGGGCGTCGGGCGCGGTGAGGCGCTCGGCGAGGATGCGCGCACCGTCCACCGTACGACGCTGGCGCTCCTTGAACTCCTCCGAGGCGGCGACTTTGAAGGAGACCGCCTTCGCCGCGATCACGTGCTCCAGGGGACCGCCCTGGAAGCCCGGGAAGACGGAGGAGTTCAGCTTCTTCGCGAAGGCCTGGCGGGCCAGGATGATGCCGCCGCGGGGACCGCCGAGCGTCTTGTGGGTGGTGGAGGTGACCACGTCGGCGTACGGCACCGGGTTCGCGTGCAGACCGGCGGCCACCAGGCCGGCGAAGTGGGCCATGTCGACCCACAGGTACGCCTCGACCTCGTCGGCGATCCGCCGGAACTCGGCGAAGTCCAGCTCGCGCGGGTAGGCCGACCAGCCGGCGATGATCACCTTCGGCCGGTGCTCCTTGGCGAGCCGCTCCACCTCGGCCATGTCGACGAGACCGGAGTCGTCCACGTGGTAGGCCACGACATCGAACTGCTTGCCGGAGAAGTTCAGGCGCATGCCGTGGGTCAGGTGCCCGCCGTGGGCGAGGTCGAGGCCCAGGATGGTGTCGCCGGGCTGGGCCAGCGCGAACAGGGCGGCCTGGTTGGCGGAGGCACCGGAGTGCGGCTGCACGTTCGCGTACTCGGCGCCGAACAGCTCCTTCACCCGGTCGATGGCGATCTGCTCGGTGACGTCGACATGCTCGCAGCCGCCGTAGTAGCGGCGGCCCGGGTAGCCCTCGGCGTACTTGTTGGTGAGGACCGAGCCCTGCGCCTCCATGACCGCGACCGGAGCGAAGTTCTCCGAGGCGATCATCTCCAGGGTGGACTGCTGGCGCTCCAGCTCGGCGTCGACCGCGGCCGCGACCTCCGGGTCGAGCTCGTGCAGGGGCGTGTTCAGAACGGACATCTGTTTCTACGACTCCTCAGCCGGTGTCTGTGCGGCCCTCAGCCGGCGGTGAAGGCGGTGTACTCGTCGGCGGAGAGCAGGTCGGCCGGCTCGTCCGTGACGCGCACCTTGAACAGCCAGCCGCCCTCGAAGGGGGCCGAGTTCACCAGGGACGGGTCGTCCACGACGTCCTCGTTGATCTCGGTGATCTCACCGGTGACCGGCGAGTACAGGTCGGAGACCGACTTGGTCGACTCCAGCTCGCCGCAGGAATCGCCCGCGGTCACGGTGTCACCGACGGCCGGGAGCTGGACGAAGACGACGTCACCGAGCGCGTTGGCCGCGTGCTCCGTGATGCCGACCGTCGCCACGCCGTCCGCGGCGGCCGACAGCCACTCGTGCTCCTTGCTGTAACGCAGCTGCTGGGGGTTGCTCATGGCCTGAATTCTCCTGTACGCGGGGGAGTGCTGGTGAAAGAGGACTGCTGGAAACACGCGTGAGCAGCGGAAATGTGCGCAGGGTCACGCGCTGCCGCGCTCAGTGTCTCCCTGTGGATCTGCTTCTGGCGCCGCGGGTCTACTTCTGGCGCTTGTAGAACGGCAGTGCCACGACCTCGTACGGTTCGTGGCTGCCCCGGATGTCCACGCCCACGCCCGCCGTGCCCGGCGCCGAGTGCGCCGCGTCGACGTACGCCATGGCGATCGGCCTGCCCAGCGTGGGGGAGGGGGCACCGGAGGTGACCTCGCCGATCACCTCGCCGCCCGCGACCACCGGGTACCCGGCACGCGGCACCCGGCGGCCCTCGGCGACCAGGCCGACCAGCACCCGCGGCGGCTTCGCCGCGGCACGGTCGGCGGCCTCCTGAAGCGCCTCGCGCCCCACGAAGTCGCCGTCCTTCTCGAACTTCACCACCCGGCCGAGCCCGGCGTCGAAGGGGGTCAGCGAGGTGGTCAGCTCATGCCCGTAGAGCGGCATGCCCGCCTCCAGGCGCAGGGTGTCCCGGCAGGACAGCCCGCAGGGCACCAGGCCCACCGGGGAACCCGCCTCGGTGAGCGCCTGCCACAGTTCCACCGCGTGCTCGGGCTTCACGAACAGCTCGAAGCCGTCCTCGCCGGTGTAGCCGGTGCGCGCGATCAGCGCCGGGACCCCGGCGACGGTGCCGGGCAGCCCGGCGTAGTACTTCAGGCCGTCCAGGTCGGCGTCGGTCAGCGACTTCAGGATCCCGGGCGACTCCGGTCCCTGGACGGCGATCAGCGCGTACGCGTCCCGGTCGTCCCGCACCTCGGCGTCGAACCCGGCGGCGCGCTCCGTCAGCGCGTCGAGGACCACCTGGGCGTTGGAGGCGTTGGCCACCACCAGGTACTCGGTCTCGGCCAGCCGGTAGACGATCAGGTCGTCGAGGATGCCGCCGTCGGCCCGGCAGATCATGGTGTAGCGGGCGCGCCCGACGCCGACGGAGGCGATGTTGCCGACCAGGGCGTGGTTCAGCAGGGCGGCGGCCTGGGGGCCGGTCACGGCGATCTCGCCCATGTGGGAGAGGTCGAAGAGCCCGGCCCTGGTCCGCACGGCGACATGCTCGTCGCGCTCGGATCCGTAACGCAGGGGCATGTCCCAGCCGGCGAAGTCGGTCATGGTGGCGCCGAGCGAGCGATGCAGGGCATCGAGCGCGGTACGGCGGAGTGCGGCGGAATCGGAACTGCTCATCGGTCGGTCGTCTCCCAAAGATCCCAGGGCATGACAGGCGAGGTCTGTCCTCCCCATCTGTCATCGGAACCTGAGAGGTTCGCCCTGACCACGTCGGTGGTCACGGCTTGCACCTTGGGTGGGGCCACCGACACGGCGGCCCGCTTTTCAGATGTGCCTCGCCCGCGCGGTAACGGGGGCCTGAGAGATTCAAGGGAGGGACTTGCTCCTTCGGCGCCCCAGCGAAGACGGCTGGGGACTCTCCCGCGCGGATTCAAACGGCCGGTATGCAGTTGGCGGGCACATCATTGCATGCCGGGCAGAGCTTTGTAACAGGCCTGTGGCCGGAAGCGGACGGAACCGCGAGACACCGTGCATTACCTTCTCTTTACGGTAAGCGGGGAGAACCTTTCCTGAACCCCCAGGGAGGACGATCACGGTGACAAGGACCACGGCATACGCGACGACGGGCATCGCCCTGCCCGAGCAGTCGACGGCCCCGGCCCGCGAGCGGTGCGGGGGGCTCCCCCACGCTCGCCTGCGCTCGCGCGGGGGGACCCCCATGGCGCCGGTCGTCCGCGATCTGCGCGACCGGGCCGGCCGCAGCCCGCACGGCCTGCTCTTCGGCCCCCGTGACCTGGTCGTGGTCACCGGGCTGCCCGGCAGCGGCAAGTCCACCCTGATGCACCGCACCGTCCAGGGCACCCGGATCGACTCGCAGGACACCCGCGACCGCTGGGACGCCCGGCTGGCCCGCTTCCTGCCGTACGCCCTCTACCGCCCGCTGGTCCGCCTCGCGCACTACGCCGGACTGCGCAGCGCGCTGCGCACCGGCGAGGGCGTGGTGGTGCACGACTGCGGTACCCAGGCCTGGGTGCGCGACTGGCTGGCCCGCGAGGCCCGCCGTCGCGGCGGCACCCTGCACCTGCTGCTCCTGGACGTCACTCCGGGCACGGCACTGGACGGGCAGCGCGAGCGCGGCCGGGGCGTCTCCCGGTACGCGTTCCTGCGCCACCGCCACGCCGCCGCCCGCCTGGTGCGCGCGGCGGAGCAGGGCGGGCTGCCCGAGGGCGTGGGCTCGGCGGTGCTCCTTGACCGGGACGCGGCGGACGTGCTGTGTCGGATCGCCTTCCGGAAGGCGGAGAAGCCGGCCGGGTGAGGCTTTCCGGAAAGCGGAGCGGCTCACGGGGTGAGGCATTGTCACAGCCACCCGCTAGCCTTTTCAGTCTCAGCAGCAGTGGATTCCAGCAGGCGGTAGGCAGATGGACTTCCCGGCGGACATTCCCGCGGACTTCCCGGCACAGGCGCACCCCCACCCGCACGGCGGTTGGCCCGGCAACGAGCTGGAGGAGGTGCTGTCGGCCTCCCTCGGCGTCCCCGCGGCGGCGGGCCGCCTCATCGAGGTAGTGGCCCGCAGTTTCCTGTGGGTCCCGCTGCCGGAGGGCGGCGGCCCGCACAGCGGCCCGCTGGACCTGCCCACCACGGAGATCCAGGGCGGGGTGTACGTCCCGGTGTTCAGCTCCGAGGAGCAGTTCCGCCAGGTGGTCGGCTCCCATCTGTCGTACACGATCGCCCCGGCCGTCGAGTTCGCCCGCGGTCTGCCCCCGCAGGTCGGCATAGCCGTGAACCCCGGGGGAGTGGTGGGCGTCCCGCTGCCGCCGGAGGCGGTCGCCGAGCTGTGCCGGACCGGCCGCAGCGAACTGGACGGCCCCGCCTCGGGCGGCCGGGTCCGGCTCTTCGAACCGGACTGGCAGGACGACCCGATGGACTTCCTGGCCGCGGCCTCCGCCGAGTTCGCGGGCACCGGCGTGGTCGCCACGGCCCGCCGCTGCCTGGCCGCGGTCGAGACGGCGGACCCCGTGATGTTCGTGGGCGTCGAACTCTCCCGGTGGGAGGGGGACATCAGGGCCCTGCCCCTGGACGCGCTCGGCAAGGCCCTCGGCCGGGTCCCGGTGAAGTGGCCGGTGAACCTGGTCCTGCTGGACGTGGCGGACGACCCGGTGGGCCACTGGATGCGGGAGAACGTCCGCCCCTTCTATCAGTACGGTCACTAGGAACCCCCTGAGGACAGCCGGCCAGGGGCGCGGGGCGGTGCCGATGTGCGGCTCCGCCGCGTGGGCGCCACCGGTCACCGACCAGCCGCACCCGCCGACGGACAATCGGCCTCCACCCTCTCCGCGCTTAAGCTGTCTCCGAACGCGGGGCGACCTCCAACGCGGGGCAACTCAATGAAGGGGCGGTAACACGTGAGCGCCAGCGGCACCGCGGCGACCGGACAGGTCGAGCACATGCTGCGCCAGGTAACCCCCGGGCGCTACGACGCCTACGAGGCACTCCTCCGCGCCCTCGCCACGCCCTCCTCCGGCCAGATCTGGATGCTGCTCTGGCACGGCCAGGCCGGCTCCCCCGACGCCCAGTACGGGAACATGGAGGTCGACGGCTACGGCTACGCCCCCTGTGTGACCTCGGCCCAGGAACTGTCGGCGAGCGGCTGGAACCGCTCGTACGAGGTGGTCGACAGCCTCGACGTGGCCCGCACGCTCTATCCCGACCACTTCGGTCTGTGGCTCAACCCGCACGCCCCGGGCGGCGGCGTCGGCGTCCCCTGGCTGGATCTGCGCCGGATCGCGACCGGCCTGGACCGCCAGCCCGCGGGGCCGCTGCGGCTCGCGGAACCGGCCATCGAGATTCCGCAGTTCTATGCGCTGCTGTCGCAGAACGCCCACCGTACGCCCGCGATCCGCTCACTGCGGCGCGCCTGGGTACAGCCGGCGCTCGGCGCGCCGTATCTCGCGATCGGGCTCGACGTGTACGACACGTCGCCGCCGACCGTGGACTCGGTGCGGGCGATGATGCAGCAGTCCATCGGGGCGGTGCCGGACGGGCTGCCGGTCTCGACGGTCGCCATGACCGACGAGTACGACCCGGTGGTGATGTGGATGCGTGCGACGGCACGGCCGTTCTACGACCGCGAGGCACACGCCCCGGCCCCGGCGGCGGGGTACGGGTATCCGCCCGCGCGGTACTGACCCGTCGAACGATGGGGCCCGCCCTGTTTCACAGGGCGGGCCCCATCGTTGATTTCCGGCGTGTGCCGAGACCTCCGCGGATTTCTTACTTCGGCTTCGGGGTGCAGGCCTCGTTCTTGCTCTGGCACGAGGCGAAAAGCGGGTACGCGGTGATGGCGTGCACGGTGTTCGATTTCACCTTCACCACATCGCAGTTCGGCTTCTCCACCCACTTGGTGGTGGAGAACGGCGTGTACTGGACCTTCGGCTGGACGTAACCGTAGTAATGGCCGGCCACCGGCAGGGAGAAGGAGACGCTGTTGTCCTTCTTGGTCTGCTTGGTCACGTTGTACGCGTAGCTGCCGTCGACCTTGATCTTGAGGATCTTACGGATCTCCCATTCGAGGCTCACGCCCACCGAGACGGTGTGAGAGGTCTGCCGTACCGTGCTGAAGGCCAGGTCGTACTTCAAGGTGGCCCTGGAGGAACTGCTGTTGTAGGCCCCGACGCGGTCGCCGATGGCCGAGTAGTACGGCTTGCCCGACTTCTTGATCGTGTAGCTGACCTCGCCTCCCCGGCAGGACGCCGGGCCCGTCGTGCCGGACGCCGCCGCACTGGCCGCGGGGGCCAGGGCGACCGCACCCATGATGAGGGAGGTCGATGCAAGGGCCGAAAAAGTGGTTCTGCGTACGCGAGACGACATTCGCGTTCCCCGTTTCCTGGATTCCCGGACGCTATTTGTATTGTCCGTCGTCCGGTAATTCTTGGGCGGTGAGCGGCTTGCTCTCCGCCGATGACGGAGAAGTTATCGGGCGGAAATGAAAGCTGGCAAGCCGATTCGAATTGTTGCCCGTGAGCACCCTCAAATGACGCTCAAATTCCACTTCCGCTAGACTCGGCGTAGTCCAGGGATTGCGTCGAATGTCCGCCCTGTGGGCGGGGAGGAAAGCGGCCTCTTGCTGTGAACTGGACACCACGCTTCGTAGTGTGATGTGCATCACTCTTTCCGGGTCGTTGTCCGCCTGCCGGGCGGGGGTCGTCGAGTGGGCCGTCCGGTGGCGAGTTGATGGCGCGTCGTCCAGGAGAGCCTTGCTCAGTCCTCGTCTTCGCGCGTAGATGAAGGCGAAAAGGGTCGATTGCGTCCCTCTTGGGGTGATTGGCTCCGTCCGACCCCCGTTACCCACCGTTCGGATAACGGAATCCCTCGGCCTGCATCACGGTTGCGCATACTTTCTCCGTCAGATCTGGCGGGTGATCGCGGCAAAGCTGAAGACTCGCCACTCAGGCGTGAGGTTTAAACCTCGCGATCATGCAAGTCGACAAAGCCGCAATCCGCGGCTGGCGTAGGCCGGTTACCGCCGGCGAGAGGGGTCGGGCCACAGTGACCGCACCGATCGAGACCACTGGAGCGGCATCCGAAGTGCAGCCGGAGGCTGTGCTGGAAGGTGTCGGCAAGGGTCAGATCGAGGGCCGTTCCCTCGGGCAGATCGCCTGGACCCGGTTCAAGAAGGACAGAGTCGCCGTGGCCGGCGGCATCGTTGTCGTCCTGCTGATCCTCGTCGCGATCCTCGCCCGCCCCATCCAGGCCCTGCTCGGCCTTGACCCCAACGCCTTCCACCAGGACCTGATCGACGCCAACACCTCGCTGCCGACCGGTGGCTGGGGCGGCATGAGCCTGGACCACCCGCTCGGCGTGGACCCGAAGTTCGGCCGGGACATCGCCACCCGCGTCCTGGAGGGCTCCTGGGTGTCGCTGGTGGTCGCCTTCGGCTCGACCATCCTGTCCAACGTGATCGGCGCGATCATGGGCGTCGTCGCGGGCTACTACGGCGGCCGTGTCGACTCGGTCATCAGCCGGCTGATGGACACCTTCCTCGCCTTCCCCCTCCTGCTGTTCGCCATCGCCATCTCCGCCACCCTCCAGGGCGGCGCGTTCGGCCTGAACGGACTGCCGCTGCACCTGAGCGTGCTGATCTTCGTCATCGGCTTCTTCAACTGGCCCTACCTGGGCCGGATCGTGCGCGGCCAGACCCTCGCCCTGCGGGAGCGCGAGTTCGTCGACGCCTCCCGCGGCATGGGTGCCAAGGGCCCGTACATCCTGTTCCGTGAGCTGATGCCCAACCTGGTCGGCCCGATCATCGTCTACTCGACGCTGCTGATCCCGACCAACATCCTCTTCGAGGCGTCCCTGAGCTTCCTCGGCGTCGGCATCCAGCCCCCGCAGGCGTCCTGGGGTGGCATGCTCCGCGAAGCCGTGACGTACTACCAGGTCGATCCGCAGTACATGATCGTGCCCGGCCTTGCCATCTTCATCACCGTCCTGGCGTTCAACCTGCTCGGTGATGGTCTCCGCGACGCTCTCGACCCGCGCAGCCGCTGACGCCTGCTGTCACCGAGAGCCCGACAAGTTTCCGACAATGGAGGGGAACCCACCCATCATGCGAAGGTCAGCGCTGGCCGCGATCGCGGCCATCGGCTCCGCCACCCTGCTGGTTGCAGGGTGCAGCAAGGCCGATGACAACAAGGACGGCAACGGTGGCGGCAGCTCCGCCGCGGCCAACGCGGCTACCAAGGGTGTCGTCAACGCGTCCGACAAGAAGGGCGGCACGGTCACCTACGAGCTGTCCGACGTCCCGGACTCGTTCGACCCCGGTAACACGTACTACGCGTACATGTACAACTTCAGCCGGCTGTACGCCCGCCCGCTGATGACGTTCGAGCCGGGCCCCGGTTCCAAGGGCAACACCCTGGTCCCGGACCTCGCCGCGAGCAAGGGTGTCCCGAGCGACGGCGGCAAGACCTGGACGTACAAGCTGCGTTCGGGCCTGAAGTACCAGGACGGCACGGCGATCACGTCCAAGGACGTCAAGTACGCCGTCGAGCGCTCCAACTTCGCGCGTGACGTGCTCTCCCTCGGCCCGAACTACTTCCAGCAGTTCCTGGTCGGCGGCGACAAGTACAAGGGTCCCTACAAGGACAAGAGCGCCAAGGGCCTCTCGTCCATCGAGACCCCGGACGACACCACGGTTGTCTTCCACCTGAAGCAGGCCTTCCAGGAGTTCGACTACCTGGTCTCGGCCCCGCAGACGGCCCCGGTCCCGCAGGCCAAGGACAACGGCGTCGACTACGTCAAGAACATCGTGTCCTCGGGCTCGTACCAGTTCCAGAGCTACCAGGACGGCAAGCAGGCCGTGCTGGTCCGCAACAAGAACTGGGACCCGAAGACGGACCCGCTGCGCAAGCAGCTGCCGGACAAGATCGTCGTCAACCTGAAGGTCAACCCGGAGACGGTCGACAAGGACGTCCTGGCCGGCGACGCGATCGACCTCGGCGGCACGGGCGTCCAGGCCGCCACGCAGGCCCAGGTGCTGACCGACTCCGCCAAGAAGGCCAACACGGACAACACCTACGGTGGCCGTCTGGTCTACATGGCGATCAACACCAAGCTGAAGCCGTTCGACAACGTCGCCTGCCGCAAGGCCGTCGAGTACGCGATCGACAAGGTCTCGGTGCAGACCGCCGAGGGCGGCCCGATCCGCGGTGACGTCGCCACCACGGTGCTGCCGCCGGACATCCCGGGCTACACCAAGTCGGACGTCTACGCCACCACCGGCAACAAGGGTGACGCCGCCAAGGCCAAGGAGCAGCTGCAGGCCTGCGGCAAGACGTCGATCAACACCAACATCACGGCCCGCTCGGACCGTCCGCAGGAGATCGACGCCGCCACGGCGATCATCAACTCGCTGAAGAAGGTCGGCATCAACGCGACCCTCAAGCAGTACCCGTCGGGCAAGTACTTCACCGACTACGCGGGTGTCCCGAACTTCGCCAACAAGCAGAACGTCGGCCTGATGATGATGCAGTGGGGTGCCGACTGGCCGTCCGGCTACGGCTTCCTGCAGCAGATCCTGAACGGCCAGGCGATCAGCCAGTCCGGTAACACCAACCTGTCGCAGTACGACAACAAGTCGGTCAACGGCCTGCTGGCGAAGGCGATCGGTACGCAGGACGACACCACGCGCAACGGCCTCTACACGCAGATCGACAAGCAGACCATGGACGATGCCGCCCTGGTGCCGCTGACGTACTTCAAGGTCCTGCTGGCGCGCCCGACCACCTTCACCAACCTGGTCTCCACCGCGGCCTTCAGCGGTCAGTACGACTACCTCAACATCGGCGTCGCGTCGAAGTAGCAGCCCCGGAAGGCAGGTGAAGGCATTGGTGCCCGCGGGCCGAGAGGCCCGCGGGCACCAGCGCCGATCCCCGTGATCTCGTACATCCTCCGTCGGACGCTCGCAGCGGTGATCCTGCTGCTGGTCGTCTCCGCGGTCACCTTCGCCATCTTCTTCGTGCTGCCGCGGCTGGCCGGGCAGACCGCTGATCAGCTGGCGCAGCAGTACATCGGCAAGAGCCCGTCGAAGGCGGACATCGCCGCGGTCAAGCACAACCTCGGTCTGGACCAAGCCGTCTACGTCCAGTACTGGCACTTCATCAAGGGGATCGTCTCCGGCGCCACCTATGATCTGGGCCCCACCACGGTGCACTGTGACGCGCCGTGCTTCGGCTACTCCTTCAAGACCCACCAGGCCGTCTGGCCGCAGCTCACCTCCCGGATGCCGGTGACCCTGTCGCTGGCCCTCGGCGCGGCCGTCCTGTGGCTGGTCTCGGGTGTGGCGATCGGCGTGGTCTCCGCGCTGAAGCCGCGCTCCTTCTTCGACCGCACCTTCATGGGTGTGGCCCTCGCCGGCGTCTCGCTGCCCATGTTCTTCACGGGCAACCTGGCGATCCTGCTCTTCACCTATCAATGGCCGATCTTCGGCCGAACGTACGTCCCGTTGACAGAGAACCCGGCACAGTGGGCCAACACCCTCATCCCTGCCTGGTGCTCGCTGGCTCTCCTGTATTCGGCCATCTACGCGCGGCTCACCCGCTCGGGCATGCTGGAGACGATGAACGAGGACTACATCCGTACGGCCCGCGCCAAGGGCCTGCGCGAGCGCAAGGTGGTCGTCCGGCACGGACTGCGCGCCGCGCTCACCCCGATCATCACCGTCTTCGGCATGGACCTCGGTCTGCTGCTGGGCGGCGCGGTGATCACCGAGACCGTGTTCTCACTGCACGGCATCGGCCAGTACGCGGTGCAGGCGATCGACGACAACGACCTGCCGCCCATCCTGGGTGTGACCCTGCTCGCCGCCTTCTTCGTCGTCATCGCAAATCTCCTGGTGGACCTGCTCTACGCGGCCGCCGACCCGCGGGTGAGGCTCTCGTGACCGAACTCTCCAAGACCGGCGCCGCCGTGGGCGAGCCCACGCCGGCCGCCCCGTCCGACGCCTTCCTCGAAGTCCGAGACCTCAAGGTGCACTTCCCGACGGACGACGGCATCGTCAAGTCCGTCGACGGCCTCAGCTTCTCGCTGGAGAAGGGCAAGACCCTCTCCATCGTGGGCGAGTCCGGCTCCGGCAAGTCCGTCACCTCGCTGGCCGTCATGGGCCTGCACCGGCTCGGCGCCCGCGGCAAGAACGTGCAGATGTCCGGCGAGATCTGGCTCGGCGGCAAGGAGCTGGTGAACGCGTCCCCGGACGAGGTACGCCGGCTCCGCGGCCGCGAGATGTCGATGATCTTCCAGGACCCGCTGTCCGCGATGCACCCGTACTACAAGGTCGGCGACCAGATCGTCGAGGCGTACCGGGTTCACAACAACGTCAGCAAGAAGGTCGCCCGCACCCGCGCCATCGAGATGCTCGACCGGGTCGGCATCCCCGAGCCGGCCAAGCGCGTCGACGGCTACCCGCACGAGTTCTCCGGCGGTATGCGCCAGCGCGCCATGATCGCCATGGCCCTGGTCAACAACCCGGAACTGCTCATCGCGGACGAGCCGACCACCGCCCTCGACGTCACCGTCCAGGCGCAGATCCTCGACCTGATCCGCGACCTCCAGAAGGAGTTCGGCTCCGCGGTCATCCTCATCACCCACGACCTGGGTGTGGTGGCCGAGATCGCCGACGACGTGCTGGTGATGTACGGCGGCCGGTGCGTGGAGCGCGGCCCGGTCGACGAGATCTTCGAGAAGCCGCAGCACCCCTACACCTGGGGCCTGCTGGGCTCGATGCCGCGCATCGACCGGGAGACCTCCGACCGGCTCATCCCGGTCAAGGGCCAGCCGCCGAGCCTTATCAACGTCCCCTCGGGCTGCGCCTTCCACCCGCGCTGCCCGTACGCGGACCTTCCCAAGGGGAACGTCACCCGCACGGTCCGTCCCGAGCTGCAGCAGGTAGACGGCGGTCACTGGTCCGCCTGCCACCTCTCGGCCGAGGACCGCACGCGGATCTGGACCGAAGAGATTGCGCCGAAGCTGTGAGCGACACGAAGAAAACCGATGACGCCGTCATCCCGCAGCAGGCGTCGCCCTCGTCGGATCGTGAAGTGCTGCTGAAGGTCGAGGGCCTGCAGAAGCACTTCCCGATCAAGAAGGGCATCCTGCAGCGCCAGGTCGGCGCGGTGAAGGCCGTCGACGGCATCGACTTCGAGGTGCGCAAGGGCGAGACCCTGGGCGTGGTGGGCGAGTCGGGCTGCGGCAAGTCGACCATGGGCCGGGTCATCACCCGCCTCCAGGACCCGACCGGCGGCAAGGTCACCTTCGAGGGCCAGGACATCACGCATCTGTCCGCCGCGAAGATGCGCCCGCTGCGCCGCGACATCCAGATGATCTTCCAGGACCCGTACGGCTCCCTGAACCCCCGGCACACCATCGGCTCGATCGTCTCGGCGCCGTTCCGGCTCCAGGGCGTCGAGCCGGAGGGCGGGGTCAAGAAGGAGGTCCAACGCCTCCTGGAGCTGGTGGGCCTGAGCCCCGAGCACTACAACCGCTACCCGCACGAGTTCTCCGGCGGTCAGCGCCAGCGCATCGGTATCGCCCGTGCGCTCGCCCTGAAGCCGAAGCTGGTGGTGGCCGACGAGCCCGTCTCCGCGCTGGACGTGTCGATCCAGGCCCAGGTCGTCAACCTCATGGACGACCTCCAGGAGGAGCTGGGCCTCACGTACGTGATCATCGCGCACGACCTCTCGGTCGTCCGGCACGTCTCGGACCGGGTCGCGGTGATGTACCTCGGAAAGATCGTCGAACTCGCCGACAGCCCGAAGCTGTACGAGTCGCCGATGCACCCGTACACCAAGGCCCTGATGTCGGCGGTGCCGGTCCCGGACCCGAAGCGGCGTGGCCAGAAGAGCGAGCGCATCCTGCTCCGCGGCGACGTCCCGTCGCCGATCGCGCCGCCCTCCGGCTGCCGCTTCCACACGCGGTGCTGGAAGGCCACGGAGATCTGCAGGACGACCGAGCCGGCGCTCATCGAGCTCCGCCCGGGTCAGCGGGTCGCCTGCCACCACCCGGAGAACTTCGCCGACCAGGCTCCCCAGGACACGGTCCTGTTGAGCGCGGCGAAGGAGGCCTCGGAGCTGGTGGGCCAGGCGGTCCTGGAGGAGACGCCGGAACCGGCGGCGGAAGCCACGGAGCCGACGCCGGCATCCGAGCCGGAGCCGGCGTCCGAGCCGGAGTCGGCGTCCGAGCCGGAGTCGGCACCCGAGCCGGAGTCGGTATCCGAGCCGGAGTCGGAGTCGGAGCCGGAGCCGGAGTCGGCACCCGAGCCGGAGTCGGCGTCCGAGTCGGAGTCGGCACCCGAGTCGGAGTCGAGCGCCGAAGCCACGGATGACGTCTCCACAGCCGCGTCACAGAAGTCCCAGGAGTCAACGGACAAGTAGCCCATGACACAACTGGGTAAAGACATGTACATGTCCTAACGGGAGGGCGCAGAGTCGACCGTGTCTGTTCGCTGACCGGCACACTCAAAAGGGACGACTCATGCGCCTCTCCCGTTCGGCACGTCTGGCGGCTGTCGCAACCGCGGCAGCCGCCTCCTTCGTCATCGCGGCCGCCCCCGCCCCCACCCCGGGTGCCGCGGGCATCGGTGACCCCTACTTCCCGCAGCTCGGCAACGGCGGCTTCGACGCCCGCCACTACGACCTCGACGTGGCGTACAACCCGGACACCGACCGTCTCGACGGCCGTACGACCCTCACCGCCCGCGCCACCCAGAAGCTCTCCTCCTTCGATCTCGACCTCCAGAAGCTGGAGGTCACGCGCGTCGAAGTGAACGGCAGACGCGCCGAGTTCACGCGCACCGGCGACGAGATCACCATCACGCCGAGGAACCCGCTGTCCAAGGGTCACGAGTTCACCGTCTCCGTCACCTACGGCGGGATACCCGAGGCCCTCAACGGCCCCATCGTCTTCGGCTCCGACTACGGCTGGATGAAGACCACCGACGGCGTCTTCGTCGCCTGCGAGCCCAACGCCGCCTCCACCTGGTTCCCGTCCAGCGACCACCCCTCCGACAAGGCCACCTACGACATCCGGATCAAGGCACCGAAGGGCCTGACCGGTGTCTCCAACGGCCGGCTGGTCTCGACGTACGACAAGGGCGCCTCGACGTACAGCCATTGGCGCGAGAGCAGGCCCATGGCGACCTACCTCGCCACCGCCACCATCGGGAAGTTCGACGTGCGGACGGGGAAGACGCCCTCCGGCATCCCGATCTACGTCGCCATCGACCCGGTCCTCGCGAACAGCAACAGCGTCGACGTGTACGCCGTGACGGCCGCCGCCACCGACTACTGGTCGCAGGTCTTCGGGCCGTACCCGTTCGAGGAGACCGGCGCCATCGTCGACGACATGCCGGAGGCGGGGTTCTCGCTGGAGGTGCAGAGCAAGCCGGCCTACTCGGCGGTGCGCAACGAGACGACGATCGTGCACGAACTGGCCCACCAGTGGTTCGGCGACTCGGTGAGCGTGGCGCAGTGGAAGGACATCTGGCTCAACGAGGGCTTCGCGACCTACGCCCAGTGGCTGTGGGCGGAGCACCAGGGCACACGCTCGGCCCACGACTCCTTCCAGGCCGGCTACGACTCCCGCGCCGCCGACAACCCCTTCTGGCAGATCACCGTCGCCGACCCGCAGCGCGACACCATGTTCGCCTCCGCCGTCTACCAGCGCGGTGCGATGACCCTCCAGATGCTGCGCGAACGGATCGGGGACACCGCCTTCTTCAAGCTCCTCCCCGCCTGGACGAAGCTGCACCGCTACGGCAACGCGAACACGGCCGACTTCATCCAGCTCGCCGAGAAGGTCTCCGGACAGCAGCTCGACGACCTGTTCCAGACCTGGCTGTTCACCCCAGGGAAACCCGCCCTGTAAGCCTGGCTTTGTAAGGTCCATGCACCCTGACAGGTCACAATGTCAGGGTGCAGCTCCAGCAACTCTTCTCTCCCTCCGTCCAGCACACGCTCGACGTCATCGGCATCTTCGTGTTCGCGATCTCCGGCGCGCTGCTGGCCGTCCGCAAGAACTTCGACGTCTTCGGCATCGCCGTGCTCGCCGAGGTCACCGCGCTGGGCGGAGGGATCTTCCGGGATGTGATCATCGGGGCGGTGCCCCCGGCCGCCTTCACGGACCTGGGGTACTTCATCACCCCGCTGCTCACGGGGCTCGTGGTGTTCTTCCTGCACCCGCACGTCGAGCGCATCCAGTCGTCGGTCCTGGTCTTCGACGCGGCCGGCCTCGGCCTGTTCTGCGTCACCGGCACCACGAAGGCGTACTCCTACGGTCTCAACCTGACCGCATCGGTCGCCCTCGGGCTCGCCACCGCGGTCGGCGGCGGTGTGCTCAGGGACGTGCTCGCCAACGAGGTTCCCTCGCTGCTGCGCTGGGACCGCGACCTGTACGCGGTCCCGGCGATCGTCGGGGCGACGATGGTGGCGCTGTGCATCCACTACGACGCGCTGACCCCGTTCACCAGCGGGCTCGCGGTCGTCACCGCTTTCGTGCTGCGCCTGCTCGCGATGCGGTTCCACTGGCGAGCGCCGCGTGCGTGGAATCGGCGGACGACGGTTCGCGAGGAGTAGTGCCGGACGGGGCACGGCTCTGGCCCATGTTGACCGTCAGCCATGCGAAGACCGCCGGCACCTGGGGACGCCACAGCGCCATGTTGTGGCCGCCCGCACTGCGCGGCAGGAACACCACGTGCACGGTGGTCGGGGCCTTGGCGACCTGTTCGAGCGCCACTCCGGCCTGGTAGCCGTCGCCGGACTCACCGGACAGGTAGAGGGCGATCCGGGGCGGCGCGGCCGCCTTCCGGAGCAGCAGATAGGGGTTGTTCCGCTCGCGCAGGGCGACGCTCTGCGCGGCGAGTGAATTGCGTTCGCCGATCGGGTCGTTGTAGCCGGACAGGCTGATCGCGGCCCGGTAGCGGTCCGGGTGGGCGACGGCCAGCTTGACCGCGCAGTGCGCGCCCGCCGAGTAGCCGGCGACCGCCCAGTTCGCCGGGGCCGCGGCGGCGCGGAAGTTGTCGGTCACCATCCTCGGCACGTCGATGCTGAGCCAGCTGTCGGCGTTCACCGTGCCCGGGATGTTGGCGCAGCCGGTGTCCACGCCGGCCAGCAGGTTGGTGCGCGGGGCGACCAGGATGAAGGGCGCGACCCTGCCGCTCCTCATCAGCGGCTCCAGCTGCTCGTGCACCTTCAGCGAACCGAACCAGGCCTTGGCCGAGCCGGGATAGCCCGGCAGCAGCTCCACCACCGGGAACCGGTGGTTGCGGTACGCCGGTTCGTCGTACTGGGGCGGCAGCCAGACGTAGACCTCGGCGTTCACGCCCGAGACCCGGCCCTTGAGCTGGGTGACCCGTACCCCGCCCGCCGCGTGCATGGCCGCTCCCTCGGCCGCCGTGAAGGTCTGCCTCACCTTGGGCAGCCGCTTCAGCGCTATGCCGCCGGTCCCGTCCTGGCCGAGGTTCGCGGCCTGCTGGACGTGGTCGCCGGTGCCGAGCAGGTCGGCCCAGTTGTCGTACAGGTCGTTCTGGTTGTTGACCACCACGAAGATCAGCGTGACCGCGGTGGCCTGCGCGAAGAGCAGCATCAGGACCCTGGCCACGGCGCGTACGGCCTTGGGCCCGCGCATCCTCGACCACAGGACGAGCGGCAGTATGAGGGCGACCACGGACAGGACGATGGTCGTGTAGAGGAACGGAGTCCCGGTGAGGCTCATGTCCCCATAGAGGGGAATTCCCGGCTCCGGGTTACGGACGTGTCCGGACACTTACCTAGAAATTGCCGGAATCTCACCCGGCGGAGTGGATCCCCTACCCGCTGATGACGGTACCGACCGGCACCCCACCGGAAAAGCTACCGCTTAGTAATTTCCTGTTGTACTGTTCAGCCATGCCAGAAGCAGCTTCCACGCGAGCCGTGATCGGCGACAGCGAGTTCGACCGGGACACCGCGGTCACCCGGCGCGCGCCCGGGGTCTACGACATCGACCTCTCGGCCGGCTGGACCATCATCAACGCCGTCAACGGCGGCTATCTGATGGCCGTCCTCGGCCGGGCTCTCGCGGACACCCTGCCGCATCCGGACCCGTTCACCATCTCCGCGCACTACCTGACCGCGTCCCAGCCGGGCCCGGCCGTGATCCGCACGGACACCGTCCGCACCGGCCGCACCCTCTCCACCGGCCAGGCCTCGCTCTTCCAGTACGACGACGACGGCAACGAGGTCGAACGCATCCGCGTCCTCGCCTCCTACGGCGACCTCGCCGCCCTCCCCGACGACGTCCGCACCACGGCGACCCCGCCCGTCATCCCGCCCATGGACCAGTGCTTCGGCCCCGAGGACGGACCGGCGCCCGTCGACGGCAGCTCCGCCATCACCGAACGCCTGATGCTCAAGCTGGACCCGTCGACCCTGGGCTGGGCCCTCGGCGCACCCTCCGGCAAGGGTGAGATGCGCTCCTGGTTCGGCCTCGCCGACGGCCGTGACGCCGACCCCCTCGCCCTGCTCCTGGCGGTCGACGCGCTGCCGCCCACCGCCTTCGAGATCGGTCTCAAGGGCTGGGTCCCCACGGTCGAACTCACCGTCCACGTCCGCCACCGCCCCGCCCCCGGCCCGCTGCGCGTCTCCGTCACCACCCGCAACCTGGCCGGCGGCTTCCTGGAGGAGGACGCCGAGGTCTGGGACAGCACGGACCGACTGGTCGCCCAGTCGCGCCAGTTGGCCCGGGTCCGCCTCGGCTGACGTATCCGCCGGGACCCCGTTCTGTCACGGACGTGTACCAGGGAGTAAACCGCGGCTGTCCGGAAAGACGCAGGTCAGCGCGGTGACTTGGGCAGCCCTTTACCCGAATCACAGGCCGGGGACAGTGCGGGCCCAAGTACGCCCTAAGCGCCGTTGGTTGAGTGCCACGCCTCAGGACTCCCTCATCCTTTATGGAGCTGTCTCTCATGAAGCGTGTACGTCTCGTCCCCGCGGTCGCCCTGCTCGCCGTGTCTCCGCTGCTGCTGACCGCGTGCGGCTCGGGCGACTCGTCGTCGTCCTCCGGCAGTGGCAACTCCGGCCAGTCGCAGTCCTGTCAGGCGCCGTCGGGCATGCCCACGGGCAACGCCTCCGGGCGGCCGAGCGGTGCTCCCTCCGGTGCGCCCACGGGCAACTCCACCGTCAAGCCGACCGGCACCCCCACCGGCATGCCGAGCGGCGGTCCGGGCGGCGGCGGCCAGGGCGGCCCCGGCGGTGGTCAGGGCGGCGGTTGCGGCGGCGGCCAGGGTGGCCCCGGCGCGGGTGGTGCGGCGCCCAGCGGGGCTCCGACCCAGCAGGCCACGAAGAGCTGACACCAGGCGTGGCACGACAGGGGCGGGGGGGGGGGGGGGGGGGGGGGGGGGGGGGGGTGTGGGGGGGGGGTGGGGGGGGGGGGGGGGGGGGGAGGGAGGGGGGGGGGGGGGGGGGGGGGGGGGGGGGGGTGGGGGGGGGGGGGGGGGGGTGGGGGGGGGGGGGGGGGGGGGGGGGGGGGGGTGGGGGGGGGGTGGTTTTCTC
>NZ_JBVIKO010000037.1:0-87589 GCF_055580905.1 Streptomyces sp. NPDC031497 | reverse complement strand
CTACCAACCGCTTTCCTGTCCCCGCCAGTGCCTCGCCCCACGCGACCACGATCGATACCCCCCCTTCTGCCCCTTCCCCCCCCCCCCCCCCCTTCCCCCCCCCCCCCCCCTCCCCCCCCCCCACCCCCCCCCTCCCCCCCCCCCCCCCCCCCCCCCCCCCCCCCCTTTCCCCCCCCCCCCCCCCACGGTGGGGCCTACGGGTTGACGACGCTGCCGCCGAAGGTGCCGTTCAGCTTGCCGCTCGACGCGAAGGACCAGCCGAGGGCGCCCGCGTAGGAGGAGCACCGGGAGCCGTTCGTACCGGTCCAGAGCTGGGGGCCATGTAGGCAAGGGAAGTCCAGAGATGTGATCACCGAGGGGTCTGGTGGGGGTTATTTCGATGGCGATCGGAATGGCGGCCGCCGCCCGCCGGTTGAGCCTGGTATGAACGAGACTGTGGACAAGACGGACAAGATCCAGCTCGGCGCCATCGGCGTGTGGCGCCATGAGGACACCGGGCCCGGCCTCGCGGTCGAGCTGGAACGCCTGGGCTACGGCACGCTGTGGCTCGGCAACGTGACCGACCCGGACCTGGCCGAGGTCGAGCGCCTGCTCGACGCCACCGACACGCTGGTCCTCGCCACCGGCATCGTGAACATCTGGTCCAACCCGGCCGACCGGGTGGCCCGCTCGTACCGCCGTATCGCCGAGCGACACGCGGACCGCTTCCTGCTGGGCATCGGCGCGGGTCACCCGGAGGCGACCAAGGAGTTCGTACGGCCGTACCAGGCCCTGAACGACTACCTGGACGTCCTCGACGAGGCCGGCGTCCCGGTGGCGCGCCGCGCCCTGGCGGCCCTCGGCCCCCGGGTACTGCGCCTGGCCGCCGACCGCACGGCAGCCGCGCACCCGTACCTCGTCACCCCGGACCACACCCGCCAGGCACGCGAGATCCTCGGCACCGGACCGATCCTGGCCCCCGAGCAGAAGGTGGTCCTGGAGACGGACCGCACCCGGGCCCGAGCCGTCGGCGACGGCACCCTCGGTGCCTACCTGAACCTGTCCAACTACCTGGCCAACCTCCGCCGCCTGGGCTTCGACGACACCGACTTCGCGGACGGCGGCAGCGACCGCCTCTTCGACGCCCTGATCCTGAACGGCGACGCGGCCCGGGTGGCGGAGGGCGTCCGCGCCCACCAGAAGGCGGGCGCCGACCATGTGGCGCTCCAGCTGCTGCACCCCGCGGACACCGACCCGTTGCCGGGGTACCGGGCACTGGCGGAGGCGCTGGGGCTGGCCGGCTGAGGGACGCGGAAGCAGCGGAGCCGCCGCGGGGTGCCGCGTTCCGGCCGTGCCGGCGCAGTCGCGGCATCCGGCCGCGGCGTCTCCGCGAAAACCCGTTGGCGGACCACGGCGGCCACTGCTACTTTTCCGGAGGCCGTGCGAGAGAACGAGGAGGTGGTACCCGTGAACACAGTATCGACATGGGTGCTCTCCTCCGGGGTCACGGTCGGGCGATAGGTCGTCCGGGAGCGCCGCTCTGCGCCTCCCGAAAGGGCACGACCATGCACTTCACTTCCGAACAACGCCTCGACGACGGCGTCCTCGAACGCGAATTCACCCTCGGCGGCGAGATCCCCGGCATCCTGTGGACGCCCGCATCCGCGTCCGCGTCCGCACCGGCGCCGCTGATCCTCCTCGGCCACCCTCCGCTCGGACTGCGCAGGATGTACCCCCGGCTGGCGGGGCGCGCCCAGCAGGCCGCGGCGGACGGCTTCGCCGCGGCCACCATCGAGCTCCCCGGGAGCGGTGACCGGCCCCGTTGGGCCGCCGTCGAGCAGGCCCGCGCCGACCTGCGCCGGGCCATGGAGGCCGGCGAGCCGGTCGGCGACGAGATCATCGACGCACTCGTACTCCCGCTCGTCGAAAAGGCGGTCCCGGAATGGCAGACCGCACTGGACTCCGTCCTGTCGCTGCCCGAGATCGGCGGCTCGGTCGGGTACTCGGGGGGAGTGATGTCCGTCGGCATCCGGCTCGCGGTGGTCGAGCCGCGCATCTCGGCCGCCGTTCTGTTCGCCGGGAGTCTCGTGCCCGCGGCCATGTTCGAGGAGGCCCGGCGGGTCACCATTCCGCTGCACGTCCTGCTGCAGTGGGACGACGAAGGGAACGACCGGCAGGCGTCCCTGGACCTGTTCGACGCCTTCGGCTCCAAGGAGAAGACGCTGCACGCCAACATGGGCGGGCACACCGGCGTCCCGCAGTTCGCGGGGGACCCCGCGGCCCGGTTCTTCGCCCGGCACCTGAAATAAGGCGAGGCGTTCGGGCCGGCAGCGGCCGGTAGGCGGTGCCGGCCGTGACGGCGGGACGTCCGGCGAACAGCCCGCCGGACGGAAGTCCCCGGCCGGCGCCGCCGTTCAGGCCTTGACGACCCGTCCCCGACGCCGCACTGCCGTCGGGGACGGTGTCGCCCGACCCGAACGACCACTGTGCTTCACGGTGCGGGTGAGATCAGGGAGTTCCGCGATCCGGTGGTCCCGCGATTCCGCCTGCCATGCGAGCAGGACAGGTCGGCGGCTTCACTCCGAACCCGGCGTGGGGCCACGTCCACCCCTGGCACCGGCGTCAGCTGGGGAACATCCCGGCGGTCGCGTTGACCCAGGTGCCCGTGAGGGCGGCCCCGGCGTCCGAGGCGAGGAACGTCGCCAGCGCCGCGATGTCCGCGATCCGCGGGGAACGCTTCGTCATCCGCAGCGAGTCCAGATGGGCGCGGATACCGGCTACCGCCGCCTCGTCCATCGCCGGGGCGCCCGCCGCGCTCAGCTTCTCCGGCGTGAGCGTGTCGGTGACCCCGGCGGTCCAGATCCCGCAGACCCGGACGCCGGACGGGCCGACCTCCTGGGCGAGCTGCCGGATCAGCGCGTCGATCGCGCCGTCGGCCGCGCCGGTGCCGCCGAGCATCGGGGTGCCGTTGTGGGAACCGCTGTTCAGGGCGAGGATCACGCCCGAACCCTGCGCGGCCATCCGGCGGGCGGCCGCGCGGGCGGTGATGAACTGGCAGGCGATGCCCCGCGCCACCGGCCGGGTGTAGTCCTCGACCGACATCTCGGTCAGCGGGACGCCCTGGAGGTCTCCGCGCGGTACGAGGTTGAGGGAGACGTCGATCCGGCCCGCCCGCTCGACCACGGCGGACGCGTGCGCCTCGACGGCGGCCTCGTCCTCGGCGTCGACCACGTCGAACTCGGCGCCGGTCCCGGCCGCGGCCTCCCGCAGCGTGGCCTCCGTACGCCCGGCCAGGAACACCCGCGCCCCGGCCCGCGCGTACTCCCGTGCCACCCCGGCCCCGAGCGCACCGGCTCCGCCGTACACGACCGCGACCTTGTCCTTCAGCAACATGACTGGTGAGCTCCGTTCGGCTTCGTGAATGTCCGTCGCTGATAGGACGCGCGGCAGCCGTGAACTCATCGACTCAGAGAGTCATCGGCAGTCCGAAGGCCGGGAACAGATGGGGCTCGAAGGTGGTGATCTCGGCGATCCGGCCGTCCTCGATCCGCAGTACGTCGATGAGCTGGGCGCGGAAGACGCTGGTCCCGGGTCGTTGCAGGTAACCGGCCACGGCGGGCTGGCCGTTGGCGCGTACGGGCAGGTGGCGCCAGTGGCCGGCGAACGTCGGGGACGCCGGGTCGAGGTTGGGGCGGACGAAGCCGAAGAGCGCGTCGCGGGAGGTGAACCAGAACGGGTTCGGGGGCATGGTGAGCACCGCGTCCTCGCGTACGAGGTCGACCATGGCGTCGATGTCGGCGCGGGCGGCGGCCTCCAGGTAGCGCTGGAGCAGGGTCAGGTCCGTGGCGCTGGGTGCGGTCGCCGGGGCCGACCAGTCCTCCCGGCTGCCGGGAAGCGCCTCCCGCAGGGCCGAACGGCCGCGCTGCACCGCGCTGTTGGCCGAGGCCACGCTCGCGCCGAGCAGGTCGGCGGTCTCCTGCGCCGACCAGCCGACGACATCGCGCAGTATCACCGCGGCCCGCTGGCGGGGCGGGAGTTGCTGGATGGCGGTGAGGAAGACCAGTTCGAGGGTCTCACCGGCCACGGCCTGCGCGTCGGGCTCGTGCTGCGGCGCGGCCCGCTCGGGCAACTGGTCGTCGGGGAACGGCTGCAGCCAGGGCATACGGGGAGGCGGGGGACCGTCGCCCGAGTCCATGCCCGGCACGGGTTGGTAGGGGACTGGGCGCCGGTTCTGTCCGCGCAGGAAGTCCAGGCACAGGTTGGTGGCGATCCGGTACAGCCAGGCGCGGGCGTTGTCGACACCGTTCAGGGTCTCCTTGGCCCGCCAGGCCCGCAGGAACGTCTCCTGGGTGAGGTCCTCGGCCTCGTCGTAGGACCCGAGCAGGCGATAGCAGTGCACGCGCAGTTCGCGCCGGTGCCCTTCGACGAGGACGGTGAAGGAGTCGTCCCCCGAGCCCGCCCCGGCCCCGTCGTCGAAAAGCGTCACGGCGACGGGCGTGACGTTTTCCGGCACGGACGTGACGCCTTCCGGCGCGGGGCGCGTGACGATTTCGGCGCCGGCGTTCGTGACGACTTCGAGGTCGGCGGGCGTGACGTTTTCCAGGTCGGGGAGCGTGACGTCTTTCGCGCCGGCGGCCGCGGCCGTGACGCTTGCCGCCTCGTCGGCTTCGACGGCGTCCGGGGTGGGCTCCTGCCCCGCCTCCCGGGCGAGGCGTCGTAGCTGTGCGAAGCGGGTGGTGAGGCCCTCCACGTCCGCGTGGAACGCGGTTCCGGGTGCCAGCCGTACCCGCCCCAGCCGGTCCCCGAGGTCCGAGAGCAGTTCCCTGGCCGGTGGCACGCCGCCGGTCCGGCGTCGTTCCCGGTAGGCCCGCTGGCGGCAGGCCTGGGAGCAGTACGAGGCGGTCCGGCCGGGGCCGCCCCCGCTCTCGATCGGCCGGCCGCAGACGCCGCAACTGCCTTTCATGCCCGGCACCTTATGGCCGGCCCAGCCCCGTGACGAGAAGGGCGACGAGACGGCGGGCGTCGTAGCCGGGATCGTTCTCCGCGCCGATGCAGAGGTTGCCGACGCCGCGCATCAGCTCGATCGCGGCCAGGTCGGTGTGGATCTCGCCGGACTCGGTCGCCGCGTCGAGGAGCCGGGTGCAGACCGGGACCAGGCGGTCCAGGAAGTAGGCGTGGAGGGCGTCGAAGCCCGTCTGGTCGGAGCGCAGGGCCGCGGCGAGGCCGTGCTTGGTGACCAGGAAGTCCACGAAGAGGTCGATCCACCGGCGCAGCGCGTCGTACGGGCTCGGCGCGTCGGCCAGCAGGGCCGGGCCGGCCTCGGCGCAGGCCTCCACCTGGTGCCGGTAGACGGCGATGATCAGGTCCGCGCGGGTCGGGAAGTGCCGGTAGATCGTCGCCGTGCCGACGCCCGCCCGGGTCGCGATGTCGCGTACCGGTGCCTCCACACCCGACGCGACGAACGCCGCCGCGGCCGCTTCCAGCAGGGTCATCTCGTTGCGTCGGGCGTCCGCCCGGCGGGGCCGGACCGCCTGCTCCTCGTCCTTCATCGTGCGTTCCTCATCGTGTGCTCCCTCCGCTGTCACCCTATCGGGGCGTTGCTAAACGGGACATCGTTCCGTATCGTCGAAGACATGAAACGGGACGACGTCCCGCTTGTCCGTAGGTCATGTTGCGTCATGTGAGGAGACTCGGTCATGCAGTACCGCACCTTGGGCCGTACCGGTGTGCAGGTCAGCGCGCTCGCGCTCGGCGCGATGAACTTCGGCGCGATCGGACGCACCACGCAGGAGGAGGCGACGGCACTCGTCGACGCCGCCCTGGACGCCGGGATCAACCTGATCGACACCGCCGACATGTACGGGCAGGGCGAGTCGGAGGAGATGGTCGGCAAGGCGATCGCCGGCCGCCGTGACGACCTCGTGCTGGCCACGAAGGCGGGCATGCCGATGGGTGACGAGCGCAATCACCGCGGCGGTTCACGGCGGTGGCTGGTCACCGAGCTGGAGAACAGCCTGGTCCGGCTCGGCGTCGACCATGTGGACCTCTATCAGATACACCGCTGGGACCCGGCCACGAGTGACGAGGAGACCCTGTCGGCGCTGACCGATCTGCAACGCGCGGGCAAGATCCGCTCCTTCGGTTCCTCGACCTTCCCGGCCTACCGGATCGTGCAGGGCCAGTGGGCGGCGCGCGAGCACCACGTGAGCCGGTATGTCACCGAACAGCCCAGCTACAGCCTCCTCCAGCGCGGCATCGAGGCCCATGTGCTGCCGGTGACGCAGGAGTACGGGATGGGCGTGCTGGCGTGGAGCCCGCTGGCGTCGGGCTGGCTGTCGGGCGCCGTGCGCAAGGGCAGGGACATCACCACCAGCCGGTCCAGGATCCTTCCTGACCGCTTCGACCTCGCTCTGCCCGCCAACCAGGCCCGGCTCGACGCCGTGGAGCGGCTCGCCGCCGTCGCCGAGGAGGCCGGACTGACCCTGGTCCAACTCGCGCTCGGCTTCGTCACCGCGCACCCCGCCGTCACCAGCGCCCTCATCGGCCCCCGTACCCAGGACCACCTGGACTCCCAGCTCGCCGCCGCCGACACCGTGCTCTCCGCCGACGTCCTGGACGCGATCGACGCGATCGTCGCCCCCGGCACCGACCTGGCCGCCCACGAGAAGTACGACACCCCGCCCGCCCTGCTCGACCCGGCACTGCGCCGCCGCTGACCCTCCGGGAGCACCACGATGACCACGGAACCCCGCTTCGGGATCATGACCGCCCCCATGCAGGTGTCGTACGACGACGTCCTGCGGGTCTGGCGGGAGGCGGACGGGATCCCCGAGATCGAGCACGCCTGGCTGTTCGACCACCTCATGCCGATCGGCGGCGATCCCGACGGGCCGATCTACGAGGGCTGGACGCTGCTGTCAGCCCTGGCCGCCCAGACGCGACGCCTGCGCCTCGGTCTCCTGGTGACCAGCAACCGTTTCCGGCCGCCCGCGATACTCGCGAAGATCGCCACGACCGTCGACGTCGTCTCCGGCGGCCGGCTCGACTTCGGCATCGGTGTCGGCTCACGCCCGCATCCGCCCGAGGCCCGCCGCGAGTATCCGGCACACGGCCTGCCCTTCACCCCTCCCGCGCAGGCAGTCGAGAGCCTTGCCGAGGCCTGCGCCCTGATCCGCCGTCTGTGGACGGCCGCCGAACCCTTCGACTTCCACGGCAGCCACCACCAGCTCACCGGGGCCTTCGCCAATCCCAAGCCCGTCCAGCGCCCCCATCCCCCGATCCTGATCGGCGGCCGCTCGGCGGCGACCCTCCGGGTGGCCGCCGAACACGCCGACCTCTGGAACATCCCGGGCGGCGACATCGAGGACTGCGTCAGCCGCAGCGCCCTCCTCGACCGCTACTGCGCGGAGATCGGCCGCGACCCCGCCGAGATCACCCGCTCCATCCATCTCCCCGTCTCCTACGACCACCCGGAGACGACCCGCACCGCGATCGCCGAGGCGCTCGGCGCCGGCTTCCGGCACATCGTCCTGGGCCTGCCGGCCCCGTATCCGGAGGGAGTCGCGCGCTGGGTGGCGGACGAACTCATCAGCAAGGAGGCCTGACACCTACGGGCAAGAGGCGTAGCCCCCGTCCCCCTCTCCTCACCTCTCCTCACCCGCTCCCCTCACCGAACCGTGCGATCGCCGTCAGGACCGCCTCGCTCATCGCGGGACTGCCGGTGTGGCCGGAGTCGTCGATCACCTTCAGCTCCGCGTCCGGCCAGGCTTTGGCCAGCTCCCACGCGGTCTTGAGCGGGCTGCCCAGGTCGAGCCGGCCATGGATCAGCACCCCCGGGATTCCCGCCAACCGGTGGGCGTCCTGGAGTAGTTGGCCGTCCTTCAGCCAGGCGTCATGGGCGAAGTAGTGCGCGCAGATCCGGACGAAGGCCATCAGCGAGTCGTCGGGCCGGTCGCTGTAGGCGCCGGGCCTGCCCAGTACCTCGTGGGCGATGACGGCGTCCTCCCAGGTGCACCAGTCACGGGCCGCCTTGACCCGGATCGCGTCGTCGGGACTGTTCAGCAGCCTGTTGTAGGCGGTGACGAGGTTGCCGGCGCGGTCCGCGGCGGGCAGGGCGTCGCGGAAGGCCTCCCAGGGGCCGGGCAGCAGGCGGCCGACGCCGTGGTAGAGCCAGTCGGTCTCCTCCGGGCGGGTCATGGTGACACCGGCGATGACGATTCCGGAGACCCGCTCCGGGTGGCGTTCGGCGTAGGCGAGGATGAGCGTGGAGCCCCAGGAGCCACCGTAGAGGAGCCAGCTCTCGACGCCGAGGTGTTCCCGCAGCCGCTCCATGTCGGCGACGAGATGGTCGGTGGTGTTGTGGGCGAGGCTGACGGCGGGGTCGGAGGCGTGCGGCCGGCTCTCACCGCAGCCGCGCTGATCGAAGAGGACGATCCGGTAGACCTCGGGGTCGAACAGCCTGCGGTTGCGGCGGCCCCCGCCGCTGCCGGGACCGCCGTGCACGCACAGGGCGGGCTTCCCCTCCGGGTTGCCGGCGGTCTCCCAGTAGATCCGCTGGCCGTCACCGACGTCGAGGAGCCCATGGGCATACGGCTCGATGGGCGGGAACTGCTCGGGCATGATGATCTCCCCTCCAAGGCTGTGCGGGAACAGCCCTATTCCACACCGGAGTTGGCCGGGGACATCGCGAGGAGCCGGAGCACTGGTTCGGGCATTCGTCGCCACGGACGGGAGAAGGCCGTCACGGGCGGGAGAAGGCCGTCACGGGCGGGAGAAGGCCGTCACGGGCGGGAGAAGAGAGGAAACGCCGGGCCAGAGGGCCGCGGTTTCGGTCGGCGTCGCCGCGCACGCACATGGGCCGTTCGCCGGGCAGGCCGCACCCGCCGTGCGCCAGGCGTGTCGTAAGGGCGGCTCGCGGGAGCGCCGTACCCGCCGTTTCGGCCGGGCGTGTCCTGGCGGTTGCCGGCCATGCCTGTCGTACCGGTTGTCGCCGGGCAGCTCCGCGACGACAACCGGCCGAGCGGGCCGTACCGGGATTGTGCGGTGCGCGGCTCGCTGCTGAACCGTCGGCCGCTTCTACCGGAGTCCGGTCCGCTCAAGAGCCGGGTGCCACGCCTGAGGCTTTCCAACCCGCGAACCGCGCAGTACTCGCGGTCGCCCGGAAGGTGTCACCAGCCGAGGGCGTCCTCGTCGGCTCGCGCCTCCCGGGGCGGCGTGACCGGGCGCGGGTCATGGCAGGTGAAGCCGAGGCGGGTCAGTGCGCGGCGCATTTCGAGCGACGTGAAGTCACGGCGGTTCTGCCGGGTGATCACTTCGCCGACCTGCATCACGGGGTAGACGCGGCCGTCGATGGTCACGCCGACACCGGTGACGGGTTCGGGCGTGTGGCTGCTCATCGACTGTTCGACCTCGCTCTTCGTCAGGTCGAAGGGGAAACGGGCGATGACAACACGCATGGATGCCTCCTCAGTGGGCGACCGCGGGGCGCGGTGGGGACGGGGGTTCGGACGGCGGTCAGGGGATGCGGGCGAGAACGCCCGGGGTGTGTCCGTGTTCGTCGATCACGGGGGACACGTCCGGGGTGCGGTCCGGCGTCGGGGAGAACGGGACGGGCGTCGGCTCGGCCTGTCCGCCGGGAGCGCATCCTCGTGCTCCGGCGGTGTGCTGGTCCTCCTCCGGTTACGAGTCGGACCTTGAGGTGGTACGGCGTGTTCGGGCGGCCGACGACCGGCCTCCGCGGCCACGGCCCCGGCCGCGGCCGGCGGAGCGCGTGCCCTCGCGTGGCGTGTCGGCGGTCGGTGCGGTCACGGTGACGGGCACACCCGAGGGGGTGCGGGCGCCGGTGATGCGATGCAGTTCGGCCTCACCGGGACGGACCTGGACGGCTTGCGCGGTGATCCCGGCGTCCGTCATCAGGCGGTCCACGGCCCGCCGTTGGTGCGGCAGGACGAGGGTGACGACGGTGCCGGTCTCGCCGGCGCGGGCGGTGCGGCCGCCACGGTGCAGGTAGTCCTTGTGGTCGGCGGGCGGGTCGACGTTGACGACGAGGTCGAGACCGTCGACGTGGATACCGCGGGCGGCGACGTTGGTGGCGACGAGGACCGAGACGTGGCCGTCCTTGAACTGGGCGAGGGTCCGGGTGCGCTGCGACTGGGACTTGCCGCCGTGCAGGGCCGAGGCCCGCACGCCGACGGCGAGCAGCCGCTTGGCGAGCCGGTCCACCGCGTGCTTGGTGTCCAGGAACATCAGCACGCGTCCGTCCCGGGCGGCGATCTCGGTGGCGGCGGTCTCCTTGTCGGCGTCGCGCACATGCAGCAGGTGGTGCTCCATGGTGGTGACCGCGCCCGCGGACGGGTCGACCGAGTGCACGACGGGGTCGTGGAGGTAGCGGCGCACCAGGAGGTCGATGTTCCGGTCGAGGGTGGCCGAGAACAGCAACCGCTGGCCGCGGTCGGGGACTTGGTCGAGGAGCGCGGTCACCTGCGGCATGAAGCCCATGTCGGCCATCTGGTCGGCCTCGTCGAGGACGGTGATGTTGACCTGGTCCACCCGGCAGGCGTCTCGCTCGATGAGGTCCCGGAGGCGGCCGGGGGTCGCGACCACGACCTCGGCGCCGGCCCGCAGATCGCTGATCTGGCGGCCGATCGACATGCCGCCGACCACGGTGGCGAGCCGCAGCCGCAGGGCGCGGGCGTAGGGGGTGAGCGCGTCGGTGACCTGCTGGGCCAGCTCGCGGGTGGGCACGAGGATGAGGGCGAGCGGCTGCTTGGGCTGGGCGCGCTGCCCGTCCAGGCGGGCCAGCAGCGGCAGGCCGAAGGCGAGCGTCTTGCCCGAGCCGGTGCGGCCCCGGCCCAGGACGTCCCGGCCGGCCAGCGCGTTCGGCAGGGTGGCCGCCTGGATCGGGAAGGGGACGGTCACGCCTTCGGTGCGGAGGGCGGACAGCAGCCGTTCGGGCATGTCCAGTTCGGCGAACGTCTCGACGGCGGGCAGCGGCTCGGTGAGCGTGACCGGCAGCGCGAACTCCTGGCGGCCGGGGGCGGAGCGTTGGCCGCCCTTGCGCCCGGTGCCCTGCCGGGGGCCCTGGTGGCCCGATCCCTGTGAACGGAAGCGGCTGCCGGGGGTGGAGCCTGTGGAGCGGGTGGTGGTGCGGTCCGTGCGGTGGTGACCGGAACTGCCGCCAGTGCGGCGGGTGCGGTTCAAGAAGGAACCTTCCTCGATGCGGCGTATCGAGGAATTCCGGCCGGCGGACGGGTTAACCGCGCGAGGAATCACAAGAATGAGCCGGAGAAAAACAGAGAAAAGCTGGGGCCCGCACCCCAAGAGCGCGGGCCCCAGCCTCAAATCGTGCGAGCTAGTGGCTCGCCACGGTTCGCGTCAGCTTCAGGCGGGAACGATGTTCTCGGCCTGCGGGCCCTTCTGGCCCTGCGTGACGTCGAAGGTCACCTTCTGGCCTTCCTGAAGCTCGCGGAAGCCCTGGGTGGCGATGTTCGAGTAGTGGGCGAAGACGTCGGGGCCGCCACCCTCCTGCTCGATGAAGCCGAAGCCCTTTTCCGCGTTGAACCACTTCACGGTGCCAGATGCCATATTGAATCTCCCTTGAGGGGCAGTGCCGGACTCCGCACTTTACGAAGCCGAGTCGCCGCGATGATCACCCCTCCGGAATGATCCGGAAAGCTTTACAAAGAAAAAATTTCTCTGGCAACCAAAACTGCAACTGCTATCACGCTAACACAGGTGGGCTGTAAGCGGCCATGTGTTTTCGGAGCCGCACGGTAATTCTAGTGCCGCGGTCGCCCATATTTCTGTACTGGCGGGACTAGATATCCGTGCCGCCTTCGTCGAGCTTCCGGCCTGTCTCCTGGTTCAGCCGCAGGGCGTCCGCGAGCTGGTTCTCCAGGGAGATGATCCGGCACGCGGCCTCGACGGGGGTGCCCTGGTCGACCAGCTCCCGGGCGCGCGCGGCGATGCGCAGCTGACGGCGGGAGTACCTGCGGTGACCTCCTTCCGAACGCCGGGGGGCGATCAGTCCGGTCTCGCCGACGGACCGGAGGAAGGCGGGCGTTGTACCGAGAACGGCGGCGGCCCGTCCCATGGTGTAGGCGGGGTAGTCGTCATCGTCGAGGTTGTCGGCGACAGGGGCGTTCTCAGCGGGCATGACACCTTCGTTTCGGGGACGCGGCGGGGGACCCGGGCGGGCCTGGCGCCGTCTCCGAGGGATTCGGCGCCATCCGCGTCACACGGCAACCCTAACTCCGGCAGCCTCGGAGATGTGGCTCCGCCGTGACAGATTTCTGTTTGCCGTCGAGCCTTTGCACCGTGGGGTGGTCGGCCCCCGCCCGGCGCATGATCAGTCCGTTCGGCGTACCGCCCGTGCCGCGACGGCGGGGCCGCGCGGCGGTGGGTTCACGCGCGGCCACCGGATCGTCGGGATCCGGACGGCGGGCAGGATGCCGACGTCGGTGATCCGTCCCCGTCGGCCGGGTCAGGCTCCGGTGCCGAGCAGGTCGTAGGCGGCGACCCACAGGGTGTAGGGGTTGGCGAGGTCGGGGTAGGCGGCCGTCAGCCGGTCGATCAGCTCGGCCGGCGCGGAGCTGCGTGCCAGCGCCGCCTCGAAGTCGGCCAGGTAGCGGCGGCTCTCGTCGAGCTGGCGACGGGCGTCGTCGTCGGGGGCCGAGGGGTCGCGGTGGCCGGCGATCAGGGTGTCGGCCGCCAGCGCCGCGACGGTGTCCAGCGCCCGCGCCCAGTCGGCCCGGGACTCGGGGGTGGAGCCCGCCAGCCACATGTGGGTCAGGTTGTAGACGACGTCACCGGAGACGACCAGGCTCAGCTCGGGGACGTGGACGACGCTGGAGTGCCCGGTGTCGGTGGTGCCGACCGGGATCACCGTGGCCGTCGCGGCTCCGACCGGGATCGTGGTGCCCGCCAGGGGGCCGGGCGCGACGGGCTCGCCGGTCAGCCCACCGGGGAAGAAACCGCCCCAGACCTTCAGATAGTCCGGCGAGATCTGCTCCCGCATCGCGGGGACGGAGTCCGCCAGGGCCACCGGCCTGGCCCGCGGGAACGCCGTGAGGATCTCCTGCAGCCCGAGGAAGTGGTCGGCGTGCGGATGGGTGATGTAGACGTGGTCGGGCTCGCGGTCGTGGGACCTCACCCACTCGGCCAGCTCCCGCCCCTCCCGCACGGTGATCAGGCAGTCGACCAGCAGGGCGCCCTCGTCGTCACTGATCAGGGTCGAGGTGCTCGGCGGCCAGGTCGCCGGCCCCACCGCCTCCTCGAATCCCGGCACCGCACTCGGGATCGGCTTGGGACCCACTACGAACACGTCGAAGTCAAGGCTCATCACCACATGATCGACCCCGAAACGGCCACGCCGTATCCGCATGTTGACTGCACCGCCCACCGCCGCCCGCACGGTGACTGCACCGCCTGGCGTGTCGCTGGTCGCGCTCGGTGTGGCGGATGCCGGCGGGTGCAGTCATGTTGCTGATACCACCCCGCGGTCCGCTGTCGGATGCTGGTGGTCATGAACCCGAACGCGGACACACCGGCGGTGGCACGCGCCCGCCGGCGGACGGGAACCGGCTGCCGGTGCTCGGTCCCGGCGTCTGGCAGGTGCCCGGCGGACGTGCCTGCGCCGACGCGGTGCGCTGGGCCCCCGACGCCGGTCACCGGCCCGTCGACACGGCTCAGGCCTGCGGCGACGAGGCAAGCGTCGGCCGTGCCCTCCGCGACAGCGGCGGACCGCGCGGCAAGGTGTCGGTCACCACGAAGTTCCAGCCGCGGGACAACGATCCGGTCGGGCAACTGGAGAACGACCTGCGGCGCCTCGGCGTGGAGCAGGACAGAAGGAGTACGCCATGCCGATGATCGACGTGTATGCCACGACCGGCACGTTCACGGACAAGCATCAGCTCGCCCGGGACCTCGCCGCGACGCTGATGGCCATCGAGGAGGTCCCGGACATCCCGATGTTCCGCCAGAACACCGCCGCGTTCGTCCATGAGCTGCCGGCCGGCGACCTGTCGGACGTCGACGGCGCCTCGCACCACGTCCGCGTGCAGGTGCTGACCAACGCGGGCGCGCTCGACCGTGACAAGCAGCTCGCGGTGGTGCGCCGGTTCACCGACATGATCGCGGACGCCGCCGCCGACCCGACCCTCGCGGACCGCACCTGGGTGCTGCTGACCGAGGCCGTGCCCGGAGGATGGGGGCTGGCCGGACACGCCCACACCAACGACGAACTCATCGCCGCGGCCCGTCGGCAGATCGCGGAGTTGCAGGCGGCGGCCGGGGACCGGTGAGGCGGTAGGATCCGGCACTCACGCCTGTTCGCGGATCCAGGCCTCGGCCAGCGTGGTCCAGATCGCGGCCTCCCCGGCGTCCCGGGCGAGGCCGAGGCTGTGCGGGCCGTGGGCGAACACGTGCACGGTGTGCGGGACCTGGCCGGCCGCCAGTGCCGAGGCCAGGCGGTAGGTGTGGTCGGCGGGCACGTAGGGGTCCTCGGCGGTGTGCCAGACGAAGAACGGCGGCGCGTCGGGCGTGACCAGTGCGTCCAGCGAGGTCGACCGGCGCAGTGCGGCGCTCGCGTCCGCGCCGAGGAGGATCAGCCGGGCGGGGCGGTAGGTCTCCGTCTCCATCGAGGTGATGGCGTACCCGAGCACCGCGAAGTCCACCGTCTCCTCCGCGGCGGCGCCCGGCGCGAGGGCGGCAAGCCCGGCCAGATGGCCTCCCGCGGAGAACCCGATGAGCCCGACCCGCTGTGCGCCGGCCGCCCGCAGCCGGCGGATCTCGGCGCGCAGCGCGTTCAGCGGTCGCGGATGGCGGGCGTGCAGCGGATAGCGGAACACGCTCGCCCGTACGCCGATCCCGTCGAGCCACCCGACGACCGGCTCGGCCTCGTGCGCGGCGTGCTCGGCGTATCCGCCGCCGGGCAGGACGACCATGTGCGTGCGGGTCATCGGGGGCCGCCGAGGAAGGCGTCGACGTCCGCGGCGAACTCGGCGTGGTGCTGGAAGAGGAAGCCGTGCGCCGCGTCGGGGTAGATCTTCACGCGGGCCCGCGGGATCAGACCGGCGAGCAGGTGGGAGTAGTGCGGCAGGATCATCGGGTCGCTGTCGCCGTTCGCCACGAACACGGGCATGGTCAGACCGCCGAGCCGCTGGAGCTTCGTGTGGTCGGGGATGCCCCAGGTGCACACCGCGTCGTACTGCGCCTGGCGGGTCGCCCAGCTGGTCGCCGCGTCCCGGTCCGTGCCGCGGGCGCCGTAGATCCGCCGTGCGGCCTGGCCGCCGGCCTGCAGGCCGGCCGGGGACGGGGTGAAGAAGACGCTCAGGTAGTCCTCCGGGCTGGTCTCGGGTTCGCCGATGGCCCCGATCACCTCGGGCGCCCAGCCGTGCATGCCGGCGGCGCCCTGCGGTGCCGACGAGGCGAGAACCAGCCTTCTGACGAGCTCCGGCCTGGTCAGGGCGATCTGCTGGGCGACGAAGCTGCCCAGGGAGAAGCCAAGGACGTCGACCTGGCCGCCGAGGTCCAGTGCCTCGACGAAGGCGATGGCGTCGTGGGCCATCTGTTCCACGGTGTTCGGCGTCGTACCCGAGGATCCGCCGACGCCGGTGTTGTCGAAGGTGATGACACGCCGGGCCGGTGTCAGCGCGTCGATCAGCGCGGGGTCCCAGTTGTCGAGGTTGCCGCGGAAGTGCTGGAGAAGGACCAGCGGCACACCGGTGTCGTCGCCGTCCGCGGGGCCGGTGTCGCGGTAGGCGTAGGCGATGCCGTTCATGGCCGTGACCCGCTGGTTGGGCAGGGCTGAGTACGAGCTGAGCGTCATGACCCGAGCGAATCAGCCGTGGCGAAGCGACGGAATCCGCATGTTGACTGCACCGGGCCCGGCCCGCCGGCAAGGCGCGGTCGGCTCGCCGGTACCGCCGTCCCCGCGGGCCCGCCGCACAGTTCAGGCGCCCGCGTTCCCGCGCCCGCGAGGGGGATCGTCCCTGGGCTTCCCGCGTTTCAACGCCCGCGAGGGGGATTGTCTCTGGGCTCCCCGCGTTTCCGCGCCCGCGCGGCGTCCTTGGGCTCCCCGAGGTCCGCAGCGGCCGTCCCTTACCCGCGCCCCGACTGCCCACGGCCGGCCTCGCCCCCGCCCCGCACCCTGCTTTCCGCGTAGCGGATCACCTCGGCTGTGTGCGGCCTATATTGGGCCGGGTGAGGGTGGCGTTTCCGCGATGACCGGCAGGGGCACGACCGTGGTCGGGCGGCGTGCGGAGTTGTCCCGGTTGCGGGAGCTGGTCGCCCCGCCCCACGAGGAGAGCCACGTTCTGCTGCTGGTGGGCGATCCGGGCCTGGGCAAGACCGCCCTCCTGGCCGAGGCCGCGCGGGCGGCCGGGGCGGCCGGGACGCGGGTGCTCGCGACCACCGGCCGGGAGTCGGAGCGGGACCTGGCGTTCGCCGGACTGCACCAGCTGCTGCGCCCGGTGCTGGACCGGGTGGCCGGACTGCCGCCCCGGCAGGCGGAGGCGCTGCGCGGTGCGTTCGGGCTCTCCGCCGATCCCGCGCCGCCCGACCCGCTGCTCACCGGGATCGCCGTCCTCACCCTGCTGTCCGAGCTGTCCGACGAGCGGCCGCTGCTGGTCGTCGTCGACGACACGCAGTGGCTGGACCGTGCCTCGCTCGACGCGCTCGCCTTCACCGCCCGCCGGCTGGAGTCGGAGCGGCTCGTGCTGCTCGCCGGTGTGCGCGGGCCCGTACCCCCCGCCGGTTTCGAACGGGACCTGCCCCAGCTGCTGCTACGGCCGCTGACCCGGGCGGACGCGGGCCTGCTCCTGGACGCCCAGCCGTGTCCGCCGCACGGACGGCTGCGCGAACAGGTGCTCGCGCAGGCGGCCGGCAATCCGCTGGCCCTGATCGAGCTGGCCAGGATGATCGCCGCGGATCCCGACGCGGCGAACCGCTGGACCGCCGAGCCGCTGCCGCTGACCGGGCAGCTCACCGCGATCATGGCCGCCCAGTACGCCACCCTGCCCCCGGCGACCCGGTCCGCGCTGCTGCTCGCGGCCGCCGCCGACAGCCCGGACCTCACCACGGCGATACCGGGGCTGTCCGCCGACGCGCTCGCCCCGGCGGAAGCGGCGGGCCTGATCCGGCTGGACACCCCGGGCCCGCGGTTCGCCCATCCGCTGACCCGGTCGGCCGTCTACCACGCCGCGACCTTCGCCGAGCGGGCCGCCGCGCACCGGCTGGTCGCCGACGCGCTCCGCGACCAGCCCGACCGGCACGCCTGGCACCTGGCCGCCGCGGCCCCGGCACCCGACGAGAAGCTGGCCACGCTCCTTGAGGACAGCGCGGCCCAGGCGCAACGCCGTGGCGGTGCCGCCGCTGCCGCCCGCGCCCTGGAACGCGCCGCCGAGCTGAGCCCCGCCGAACCCGACCGGGCCCGGCGGCTGCTGGCCGCGGCCGACCTGGCCCTGCCCGCCGGACAGGCCGACTGGGTGCGGGAGCTGGCGGGCCGGGTGCTCACCCTGACCGCCGACCCGGACCTGCGGATCGCCGCCCGGCTGGACATCGGCTGGTCGCTGCTGTGGTCCAACCGCAACGCCGACGCGATCGACACCCTGCTGTCCGTCGCCGCCGAGGCCGCCCCGAAGCTGCCCGCCATCGCCTGGCGGGCCACCTGGATGGCCGCCACGGTCGTCCACCAGACCGGACTCCCGGAGGTCTGCGCCAAGGCACGCGCGGCCCTCGACGCTCTTGACGCCCTCGACTTCGGGGAGGGGTCCGAGGACTGGCCCGCCGCCCGTGCCGACGAGTACCGCCTCTGGATCCGGGCCTGCGTGGACCCGTTCGGCGAAAGAGCCGACATCGTGCCCCGGCTACGGCTGCTGACGGACGGATCCCACGGCCCCCTCTTCGACCCCGGCACGGTCGGCGCCGCGGCCTGGGTCCTGGACGAGACGGACATCGCGGTCAGGGTGCTGCGCGAGGCGCTGAGCCGGCTGCGCGCCCCCGGCGTGCGCGGTGCGAGCGGCGGGGTCCTGTCGGCCCTGGAGTGGGCGTGTGTCGACAGCGGGCGCTGGGACGACGCGCTCGCCGCCGCCCGTGAGGCGGGTGACATCGCCGCGGCCTACAAGATGGAGACCGTCGCGGGCTCGGCCGACCTCACCACGGCCTTCGTGGCGGCCCTGCGCGGCGACCACGAGCAGGTGGCGCCGCTGCTGGCCCGGGTGCGCGCCGCCGTGGACACCTGCGAGTACCGCGGGTTCGCCGCCCGGATCTGGCAGGCGGCCGGGCTCGCCGCACTGGCCCAGGGCGACCACGTCACCGCCTACGCCCAGCTCGGCCGGCTCTTCGCGGCCGACGGCACCCCCCTGCACCACCACTTCTCGTATCTCGCCGTCGCCGATCTCGCCGCCGCCGGGGCGCGCTGCGAACGGCACCTCGAAGCACGGACGGTGCTGGAGCGCGCGCTGGCCCTGCTGAAGCCCGCGCCCGGCCCGCGCCTGGAACAACTCACCGCCCGGGCCCGCGGGCTGCTCGCCGAACCCGACGACGCCGAGGCCCACTTCGCGGCGCCGCTGGCCGATCCCGCCGGGGACGCCTGGCCGTTCGAACGGGCCCAGCTCCAGCTGGACTACGGGGAGTGGCTGCGCCGGCGCCGCCGCATCAACGACGCGAAGCCCGTCCTCGCCACCGCCCTGGAGACGTTCCGCCGCCTGGGCGCCGCGCCCTGGGTCCGGCGCGCGGAGTCCGAACTGCGGGCCTGCGGTGTCCCCGTGCAGGCCCCGCCTGCCGCCCCGGGCGCGCTGGACGGACTCACCGCCCAGCAGCGTGAGATCGTCGTCCTCGCCGGACACGGCCTGACCAACGGTGAGATCGCCGACCGGCTGTTCCTGTCCCCGCGCACGGTCGCCTCACACCTGTACCGCTCCTATCCCAAGCTGGGCATCGCGGGCCGCCACCAGCTCCGCGCCCTCATCGACCGGCAGAGCGCGCCACAGGCCGGCGGCTAGCACCCCGACCCCCGGGAACAGCCGTCTCCGCGCCCGGTTCAGCCGGTGGGGATCCGGCCGCGGATGTCGTCCAGCAGGTTCCGCATCGCCATCCGGAAGATCTCGGCCTGATGGTCCCCGAGGTGCGAGGTGTGTCCGAAGACCTCCAGGACGACCAGGCCGTGCATCTGGCCCCAGGCGCACATGAGCAGAGCGTTCGCGGCGGGCGGCAGATAGCCCATGTCGCCGACCGGCAGCCGGTCCAGGTGCGCGAGCAGCGCGGGCGACAGCTCCGGGGTCGCCGCGGCGGCGAGCTGGGCCTCGGTGCACCCGTCGAACAACTCGTTCTGGAAGATCGCGCCCATCCGGCGCATCGCCTGGGTCGTCGGGCCCTCGACCGGGGCCGCGTAGTCCCGCAGGGGTGTGCCGTACAGGAGCTGGAAGTGCTCGGGGCGGGCGATGGCCCAGCGGCGGTAGCCCTCGGCCGCGACCACCAGCCGCGGCAGGTCAGGGTCGTCCGGCGCGGTGTCCAGGGCGGTCCCCACGGCGTCGGCGAGGTCGTCGTACGCCTTGGTGATGATCGCCGTGACCAGGGCGTCCCGGCTCGGGAAGTAGTGGTAGAGCGCCTGCACGGTCATGCCGAGGTCGCGGGCGACCGCGCGCAGGGACAGGGCCTGCGGGCCGTGTTCGGTGATGTGGCGTTCGGCGGCGTCGAGGATCTCCTGGGTGGCGACGGCCCGGCGCCGTTCACGGAGCGAGAGCCGAGTCGTTGCGTCGGTTGTCTGTGGGGGCATGAAGAAAATCTAACACTGCCAAAGTTTGTTATACCCCGTTAGTTTCATGCCCGGCGTCAGCCCCCTTCCCCTGTCAAAGGAGACCGGTCGTGTTTGACCGCATAGCCGAACTGGCCATCCGCCGGGCCCGGTTGGTACTCGTCGTCGCCGTCGTGGCGGTGGCCCTCATGGGCGCCCTCGGCGCCGGCGCGTTCACCAGGCTGAAGGGCGGCGGCTACGACGACCCGGCCTCCCAGTCCACCCGGGCCGCGCGGGCCATCGACGAGAAGTTCGGCGGGGAGACCGACCTGGTCCTGCTGGTCCGCGCTCCCGAGGGCCGGATCGACACCCCCGCCGTCGAGCGGAGCGCCCGCACCCTGGTGGCGGAACTCAAGGGGGAGGCGAGCCTTGACAACGTCATCTCGTACTGGGACGCCGACAGCCCCGCCCTGCGCTCCGAGGACGGCCGCGAGGCCCTCGTCCTCGCCCATGTGAAGGGCGACGAGACCCGGCAGGAGAAGAACGCCAAGAGCGTCATCGAGAAGTACACCGGCACGGACCGGGGCGGGCTCACCGTCGAGGCCGGGGGCGGCGCCGGCGTCAGCAACGACATGTCGAACCAGGTGCCCAAGGACCTGGTCCTCGCCGAGACCCTCGCCATCCCCCTGACCCTCGTCCTGCTGCTGTTCGTCTTCGGCAGCGTGGTCGCGGCCCTGCTGCCGCTGGCCGTCGCCACCGTCGCCATCGCGGGCACGTTCGCCGAACTCGCCCTGCTGGGCAGCGCCACCGACGTCTCCGTCAACGCCACCAACCTGACCACCGCACTGGGGCTCGGCCTGGGCATCGACTACGCCCTGCTGATGATCAGCCGGTTCCGGGAGCAGCTCGGGACGGGGGCGAGTGTGCCGGACGCCGTACGGCACACCGTGCGCACCGCGGGCCGTACCGTCGCCTTCTCCTCCGCGACCGTCGCCGTCGCGCTTGCCGCGCTGCTGGTGTTCCCGCAGTACTTCCTGCGCTCCTTCGGCTACGCCGGCGTCGGGGTCGTCGCCATCGCGGCCGTCAGCACCCTGTTCGTGATGCCCGCGCTGTTCGTCGTGCTGGGGCACCGGGTCAACAGCGGCCGGCTGCCGTGGACGAAGAAGCCCCGCCCGACCGGGACGTCCATGTGGGGACGCCTCGCCGGCACGGTCATGCGGCGGCCCGCGCTCACCGCGCTGCCCGTCCTCGCGGTGCTGCTGGTCGCGGCGAGCCCGCTGCTGGGCATCACCCTCGGCAGCCCGGACGAACGCGTACTGCCCGAGGACGCGCAGAGCCGCCAGGTCTCCACGGTGCTGCGGGAGAAGTTCGACGGCGACGACAGCGGCGCCGTCCACATCGTCATCGACAAGGCGGTGAGCAAGAGCGCGCTGGACTCGTACGCCACCGAACTCTCCTCCCTCAAGGGCGTCGCCCGCGTCGAGACCGGCGCCGGCACCTACACCGACGGCCGGTCCACGGCGGCCGGACCCGGCAGCGCCGCCCTCAGCCGCCCCGACGCGCAACGGCTCAACGTGGTGAGCGATCTGGTGCCGAGGTCGAGTGCGGCCCAGGGCCTGGTCGAGGACGTGCGCGCGGTCGTACCGCCCGCCGGTTCACAGCCCCTGGTCGGCGGCATGGACGCCGCCCTGGTCGACTCCAAGGCCTCCGTCGGCGGCCGGATCCCGCTCGCCCTGGCCCTAGTGGCCCTCACCACCTTCGTCCTGCTCTTCCTCTTCACCGGCAGCGTGGTCCAGCCGCTGCGCGCCCTGCTCCTCAACATGGTCAGCCTGGGCGCCACCCTCGGCGCGATGACCTGGATCTTCCAGGACGGCCACCTCGCCTCCCTGCTCGGTGTCACCGCGATGCCGATGGAGACGTCGATGACCGTGCTGATGTTCTGCATCGCCTTCGGACTCTCCATGGACTACGAGGTGTTCGTCACCAGCCGTATCAAGGAACTCCACGACCAGGGCGAGGACACGGAGTCCGCCGTCGTGCACGGCCTCGGCCACACCGGCCGGATCGTCACCGCGGCGGCCTGCCTGCTCGCGGTGAGCTTCTTCGCCTTCGTCACCTCGGAGATCAGCTTCATGAAGATGTTCGGGCTGGGCAGCGGGATCGCGATCCTCATCGACGCGGTCGCCGTGCGAGGCGTGCTCGTGCCCGCGGCGATGCGGCTGCTGGGCCGCTCGGCCTGGTACGCGCCCGGCTTCCTGCGCAGGTTCCACGCCCGGTACGGCCTGAGCGAGGGCGGCCCGGCGCCCGCGCCCGCGGCCGCCGCCGAGCTGGAGTCGACGGAGGTCTGACAGCGCGCCGAGCCGAGGGGCCGTGGGGGGGGGGGGGGGGGGGGGGGGAGGGGGGGGGGGGGGGGGGGGGGGAGGGGGGGCACCCCCCCCCCCCCCCCCCACGGCCCTTGCCGTCACCGCCCGTTCAGCGTGGAGCGCGCAGTTCGGCGTACAGCTCCGGGCCCGGCCAGGTGCGCGGCTCGGACTCCGCCGCACGCACCAGGGCGACCAGCCGCGCGTTCGCGGGCGCGCTCCGTCCATGGGCGCCGGCGAGGGCGACGATCTCGCCCTGAAGGGAGTCGATCTCAGTGGGGCGGCCGCGTTGCAGGTCCTCCCACATCGAGGAGCGGGCCTGGGCGTCGATCCGCAGCGTCGCCCCCGCCAGCCGCCGGAAGAGGCCGTCGGGCAAGCCCAGGACGTACGGGGTGACGGCGGGTGCGGTGGGGCCGAGGCGGGCCGGGGTGACCCCGGCGGCGCGGTAGGCGGCGAGGGCCTCCCGCTGGCACAGGGCGAGGCAACGGCGGTAGTCCCGCCCGCCGAGCTGGTCGCGCAGCGGCAGCCCGGACAGGGCGTTGATCGCGTTGTTGAGGTTCAGCAGCAGCTTGCCGTGCTGTACCTCGGCCATGTCGGTACGGGCCTCGACGGAAAGACGCGCGTCACGGAGGGCGGCGACGAGCCGGTCGTCCGGCTCGGTCATGAGCCTGCCGGGCATGCCCTGGTGCACCGCGCCCGGCTCGGACCGCACCACGTTGTACGGCACCATCCCGGCCAGCACGGTGTGACCGGGGAGCGCGGCGCGCAGGGTGGCGGGGTTGCGCAGCCCGTTCTGGAAGCTGACCACGACCGCGCCGGGGGCGAGATGAGGGGCGAGGTCCTCGGCGGCGGCCCGGGTATCGGCGCTCTTCACGGTGACCAGCACGTAGTCGGCGCCGGCCGCGGCCTCAGGGCCGGTGGCCAACGTCAGCCGCTCCGGGGGGAGACGGACGGCCGGCCGGACGGAGTCGCTGAGGGTGAGCCCCCGCTCGCGCAGTACGTCCATGGCGGCGGGCCGGCCGATGAGCGTCACGTCGTACCCGGCGGCGCTCAGACGGCCGCCGAGATGACAGCCGATGGTGCCCGCACCGAGAACGGCGAAGCGCGGCGCGGGCATCGGGGACACGGGGGGTACGGAGGACATGGGGGCTCCTGCGGAAGGCTCGCGATGAACCGTACTCACGTTCACCCCCACTTGGCGATCGCCCCCCCCGCGACCCGTCGCACGGCGTTTCTCCTCGCGGCCCCGCCGCTCTCACGCTCTGATACAGACCCCGGCCCTGATCCGCCGTCAGTTTCCGTCAGAGGAGCACCCCGCCATGTCCGCACCCGAGAACATCGCCCTCGTCCGCCGTTTCTACGAGTCCAAGGTGGCGCCGGAGGTCTTCCAGGAGGTCATGGACCCGGAACTCGTCTGGGACATCACACCCGGCTTCCCCGGCGGCCGGGTCTACCACGGCCCGGAGAGCGTGGGCCGGGACTTCTTCGGTCCGCTGATGGAGAACTTCGACACCTTCTACCCCGTGGGCGAGGAGTACTTCGCGGACGGGGCGGGCCATGTCTTCGCCGTCGGGCACTACCACACGGTGAGCAGGCGGGGGGCGAGCGCCGACGCGAGGTTCATGCACCTGTGGACCGTCCGCGACGGCAAGATCGTCAAGCTCCAGCAGGTCAGCGACAGCCTGGTCGTGGACCGTGTGATCAACGGCTGACACCGCCGGGGGCGCCGGGTCCTCCGAGACCGTCGAGCAGCATGCCGAGCCCTCCCAGGAACTCCCGGTCGGCGTCGACGTTCCGGGCGGTCCGGGCGGTCTCGGCCATGTGCGGGAAGGCGTCGGGCGACAACTCGGAGATGGCCACCGTCCCCGGGCCGGCCAGCGGACCGAGGTGTTCCAGCTGGATCGCCCCGATGAGGTAGCTGAGCAGGGCGCGCAGGGCGACGACCCGCCGCTCTCCCGTCACCCCCGTCTCGCCGAGGACCACGAGCACGGTCTCCGACCAGCGCAGCACCCCGAGGGAGTGGTGGCGGTGGGCGATGATCAGCGGGACGACCGCGGGACGGGCGCCCACGGCGTCGCGCATGCGCCGCATCAGGACCGTGATCCGTTCGCGCCAGGCGGCGGCGGGATCCGGCGGCTCCGTGTCCACGGCTCCCAGGACGAGCTCCACGACGGACCTCTCCAGTTCCTCGCGGTCACGCACATACCGGTAGAGCCCCATGGTGCTCGTGCCGAGTTCCTTGGCGACAGCACGCATCGACAGTCCGGCGAGCCCCGCGCGGTCGATGACGTCGAGAGCGGCCGAGGCGAGCCGGTCGGGGGTGAGAGAACGCGGTCGTGGCATGGCGGTTGACAGCGTACGGCATACGCTTACGCTGGTAGGCGTATAGCGTACGCTTACAGAGGGGAACCGTCATGCGCACACCCCGTAGTCCGATGACCCCCGGCTCCACCGTGCCTGTGCGCGGTCTCACCACGGTCTCCGGCGACCTCGTCACCGTCCCCGACCCCGCCCGCCTGATCCACCTCCAGTTCCGGCGCTTCGCCGGATGCCCGGTCTGCAATCTGCATCTGCGCTCGGTGGTACGACGGCACGACGAGATAGCGGCGGCCGGCGTACGCGAGGTCGTGGTCTTCCACTCGCCCGCCGAGGAACTGCGCCCCCACACCGCCGACCTCCCCTTCGCCGTCGTCGCCGACCCGGACAAGCACCTGTACCGGGAGTTCGGCGTGGAGCAGTCGCCCCGCGCCCTGCTCCACCCGCGCGCCTGGGGGCCGATCGTCCGAGCGGTGGTGAGCGGTGCGTGGCACGTCGTCCGCGGACGCGAACACCTGCCCTCCAGCAGCCCGCACGGCGGCCGGCTCGGCCTTCCCGCCGACTTCCTCGTCGCCCCCGGCGGCCAGGTCCTCGCCACCCGGCACGGCGAGCACGCCTACGACCAGTGGTCGGTCGACGAACTCCTGGAACTGGCCGCCCGCGTGGCGCGTACACCGCCCCCTGCGCATCCCTCGGCCGCCGAACGGCCGTAGCCGTACCCGTCACGCGGGGCACGGCCGGCTCAGGGCGGTGTCAGCCGTGGCGCGACCGCGGCCGTCTGGGCGCCGGAGAGTTCGTCGAGGGAGCGGCCGCGGGTCTCGACCCGGAAGGCGAAGGTGATCACGAAGCCCAGAGCGCAGACGACGGCCACCCCGTACAGCAGGGCGCTCTCCCCGACGCTCGCCAGCAGGACGGGGAAGAGGAAGGTCCCCAGCGCGGCGCCCAGTTTTCCGCAGCCGGCGGCGAAGCCATGACCCGCGGTCCGCATCTCGGACGGGTAGAGCTCGGCGGGCGGACGGCCGCCGTACGCGGGCGGCGGGCCCGGCGACACCGCGATCCCACGCGAACAGCCCAGCGTGCCGCCGGGTCCGCACCCCCGCCGGTCCGGGGACGTACTCGGGTCGATCTGAGTATCCGCACTCTGTCCGGTGCCCGGACCGGCCGGGACGCTGAGGGCATGAGACTTCACAAGCCGGTTCTTCGGGTGGTGCCGCCGGCGCTCGGCCTGGCCGCGGTGTCGGCGGCGGCCTGGGCGGCCTGGCTGGGCTGGGACCAGCAGTACGACGTACGGGCCGACGGGTCGACGAGCGGGCCCTACCAGGCCTGGCAGGTCGGCGGGCTCGTGCTCACCCTGCTCGTGGCCGTCGGCTGGGCGGCCGCCCGGGGGCACAGCGCGGCCGCCGTGGGCGGTACGACGGCGGGGCTGACGCTCGCCGCCTACGTCGACTGGTCGGGCGAGGCCAGCGGGCTGTTCATGGTGGGGGTGGGGCTGGTCATGGCGGGAACCTTCGTCGCCTCCGCGGTCGTCTCCGCCGTGATCGACGTGCTGCGCCGGGATGTTCCCCTCGCTCGCTGAGCGCTCCGCTGGACGTGCCGTGCCTGGCCGTCGCCCGACCGCGGCACCGTCGTAGCCGGTCGTGCAGTTCTTCCAGCGCCCCTTCGAGGCACGGCCGAACCGCGGCGGACTTCACCAGCCCTGTTCAGGCGAGCGCCGGGCTGGGCAGTGGCTGTTCCGCCCAGATCGTCTTGCCGGTCGGTGTCTGGCGGCTGCCCCAGCGTTCGGAGAGCTGGGCGACCAGGAGCAGACCCCGGCCGCCCTCGTCGTAGACCCGTGCCCGGCGCAGGTGCGGGGCCGTGCTGCTGCCGTCGGAGACCTCGCAGATCAGCGACGTGTCGCGGATCAGGCGGAGGGCGATCGGGCCCTCGCCGTAGCGGACGGCGTTCGTGACCAGCTCGCTGACGATCAGCTCCGTGGCGAAGGCCGCGTCCGTCAGACCCCACGCCTCCAGCTGCTGGCCGGCCACCTTGCGGGCCCCGGCGACCGCCGCCGGGCGCTGCGGGAGCTGCCAGGTGCGGACCTTGCCGGCGTCCAGGGCGTGGGTGCGGGCCAGGAGGAGCACGATGTCGTCGGCCGGACGGTCGGTCAGCACCGTGTGCAGGACACGGTCACAGGTCTCCTCCAGGGGCGCGGCCGGGGTGGCGAGCACCCGCCGGAGGAGGCCCAGGCCCACCTCGATGTCGTGGTCGGCGGTCTCCACCAGGCCGTCGGTGTAGAGGGCGAGCAGGCTGCCCTCCGCGAGTTCCGCCTCGGTGGACTCGAAGGGCAGGCCACCGAGGCCGAGCGGCGGTCCTGCCGGGAGGTCCAGGAGACGGGCCTCGCCGTCGGGGGTGACCAGGACGGGCGGCGGATGGCCGGCGCGGGCCAGGGTGCAGCGGCGGGAGACCGGGTCGTACACGGCGTACAGGCAGGTCGCGCCGACCTCGCCGGAGGTGGTCTCCGGGTCCTCCTCGCGGGCGAGTCTGATGACGAGGTCGTCCAGCTGGGTGAGGAGCTCGTCGGGGGCGAGGTCGACGTCCGCGAGCGTCCGTACCGCCGTCCGCAGGCGGCCCATCGTCGCCGAGGCGCGGATGCCGTGGCCGACGACGTCCCCGACGACCAGGGCGACCCGGGCGCCGGACAGCGGGATCACGTCGAACCAGTCGCCGCCGACGTCCGCGCCGGAACCCGTGGGGAGATAGCGGTAGGCCACCTCGGTCGCCTCGAGGCCGGGCGGCGGCCGGCCCGGGAGCAGGCTGCGCTGGAGGGCCAGGGCGGTGCGGCGCTCCCGGGTGTAGCGGCGGGCGTTGTCCACGCACACCGCGGCCCGCGCGACGATCTCCTCCGCGAGCCGCTGGTCGTCCTTGGTGAAGGACTCGGGGGTGCGGTGCCTGAGGAAGTGCACCAGGCCGAGGGTGACGCCGCGGGCGCGCAGCGGGACCATCAGCACCGAGTGGATCATGTGCCGGGCGACGGAGTCGGCGCGGGCCTGGGAGGCGCCGATCCACTCCGGCATGCCGGGGTCGCCGGGCCGGTGGCGGGTGCCGTGACCGGCGAGCAGGGTCCACATCGGGGGCGTGTCCACCGGGTAGTGGACCGGGTCGCCCGGTTCGGCCACCTTCTCCGGGCAGCCGGCCAGGACCGAGCACTGCGCGGTACGGCGCACGGTGATCGACTCGCCCGGCCGCAGCGGTCCCGGCTCGTCGCCGAGGGTGACGGACTCCAGCAGGTCGACGGTGACGTAGTCGGCGAACCCGCCCACGGCCACCTCGGCCAGCTCCTCGGCGGTCCGGGTCACGTCCAGGGTGCTGCCGACGCGCAGGCTGGCGTCGTTGAGGACGGCCAGGTGGCGGCGGGCCCAGTACTGCTCGGTGGTGTCGAAGACGACCGCGGACAGCCCCTGCACCGTGCCGGTCTCGTCCTTCAGCGGGGAGAAGTACATCGACCAGGCGTGCTCGCGGGTCTCCCCGGGCGCCTGGCCGTGCTGCTCGTGGAAGACGGTCCGCCCGGTGCGCAGGACCTGCCGCTGGAGACGGTCGTACTCGTCGAAGGGCGGGCGGGACTCGATCTCCGGCAGGGTCAGGCCGCGCATCTCCGCCACGGACAGGCCCATGATCCGGGTCATGACCTCGTTGGCGGCGACCAGCCGGGCCTCGCGGTCGTAGATCGCTACCGGCATGGGCAGCTGGGCGAGCGTGAGGTCCCACAGGGCCGCCGCCTCGGGCTGGTCGTGCCCGGACACGGCCGTCCGCGCGGCGGCGCTCACCAGCCAGAGCGGCCGGGCACCCGCGTCCGCCAGCGGGATGCCCTGCACGCGTACGACGACCCGGTCGCCGTTGCGGTGCCGCAGGGCAACCTCGGTGGACCAGCGGTACGCGGCGGCGATGTGCCGGCGCGCGGACGGGGGCAGCTCGGCGGCGAGCAGGGTCTGGGCGGGGCGGCCGACGATCTCGGCGGGTTCGTACCCGAGCAGCCGCCGGGCACCGTCGCTCCACACCAGGACCGCCCCGTCGGCGTCGACCACGACCGCGAGGTCGTCCGGTACGACCGCCAGGTCCGCCGGTACACGTCCCTCCATGGTGCCTCCGGATGCCCGGGCGCCCGGCTTTCCGGATGCCCGCACCCGCTCCCAGCATCCCGCCGCGCCGTGCGCCCGACAACCGACGCCCGGAGCGGCGACCGCGCACGGCGGCCGGGGTTGGGCGAAGTCGTCCCCCCGACGGTGGGGATGCTCTACCGTGAAGCCCCTCAAAGCGGTCCGATCCTGACGGATGCCGGCCGAAGGGAAGCCACGGGTGCACGCAGGTGACGACCGGACACCGGACTCCGGCAGCGACACATCAGATCCGGACGCCGACGAACCGGATCCGGGCAGCGGCGAGGGATCGGATCCGGGCAGCGGGGAGGGATCGGGTCTGGTGAGCGGCGAGGGATCGGATCCGGGCAGCGGCGAGGGATCGGGTCTGGTGAGCGGCGAGGGATCGGATCCGGGCCGCGGGGAGGGGTCGGATCTGGTGAGCGGCGAGGGATCGGGTCTGCTGAACGGCGCATCCGGGGCCGCCGGCCGCGTCTCCCGCTCCGATGCCGGCGCCTCGCCCCCCGTCGGTGACCATGACCGGGTTGATTTCGGGGGGAGTACCTTTCTGGGGCCCGTCGTCGGGAAGATGGTCGTGCGGCACGGGGGGCGGCCCGACCGGGCCGGCCCGTGCACGTTGCCCATGGCGCAGGCCGGCTTCACCGGGCGGGCGGCGGAGCTGGCCGCGCTGGAGGCCCGGCTGCGAGCGCCCGCCGGCCCGGTCCCGGACGCACCGGCCGTCTGCGTCGTCACCGGACTCGGCGGCATGGGCAAGACCGCCCTCGCCCTGAAGGCCGCGCACCGGGCACGCACAGCGGGCTGGTTCACCGGCGGCGCCCTCTTCCTCGACCTCGCGGGCTACGACGACAACCCGGTCACCCCCACCCAGGCGGTGACGTCGCTGCTGCACGCCCTGGCCGCGGGGGACTTCGACACCGGCGCCGACCGGGTCGGCCACTTCGGGGAGGAGGGCCACCAGCTCGACGTGTACCGCAGCCATCTCGCCGCGCTCGCCGACGCCGGCCGGCGGGTTCTGCTGGTCCTCGACAACGTCTCGGACTCCGCGCAGGTCTCACCGCTGCTGCCCGCCAGCGGCCTGCACTGCGTCCTGATCACCTCGCGGGAGTGCCACGAGTCCCTGACGGCCGTCGAGTTACCCCTCGGGCCGCTCAGCCGGGACGAGTCCGTCCGCCTGATCGCCCCGGCGCTGCGCCGGCCCACCGCCGAGGCCGAGTGGACGCCCGAGGAGACCGAGGCGGTGGGGGAACTGACCCGGCTGTGCTGCCGTATGCCGCTCGCCCTGCGGATAGCCGCCGCCCGGCTGCACCGGCGCCGGGTCCGCGACAACCCGCTCGGCTCCCTGGTCGAGGAGCTCAGAGCCGCCGCCGACCGGAGCAGTGTCCTGCGCAGCCGGGGCGTCGACGAATACGGCAGGGTCCTCGCGCTGGCCCCGGTGTTCGACATGTCGTTCCGCCGGCTGCCCCCGGACCGGCGACGCGCGCTGTGCGGGCTGGCCCAGGTGCCCTTCCCGGACTTCAGCACCGAGACGGCGGTGGTGGCCACCGGCCAGGACCGGCCGCTGGCACTGGAACTCCTCGACGACCTGGTGGGCACCCACCTGATCACCGGCGAGGGGCGCGGCGGTGACCTCCCCGAGCGCTGGCGCATACACGACCTGGTCCGCGACTACGCGAGCGCGCTGGCCGCCGAGGACCCCGCGCTCGTCGAGGAGGGACGCGAGGCACGCCGGCGGATACGCCACCACTACCGGACCAGGGCGGCGGCGGCCGACCGCCATCTGCGGGCGCCCGGCGACGGCCCGCTGCCCGACCTGTTCAAGGGACGGGCGGAGGCGCTCGGCTGGCTGGACGCCGAGCGGGTCAACCTCGTCGCCGCCGCCCAGTGGCCCGACGAACACGATCAGGAGCCGCCGCACACCGTGGAACTCGCGCTGCACCTCGCCGACTTCCTGCGCGAGCGGCGGTTCTTCGAGGACTGGGTCGCCGTCGGCCGCGCCGCCCGGGACCGGGCGGCCCGCTCGCGGGACCGGCACCTGGAGGCGGCCGTCTGCAACAACCTCGGCAACGCGCTGCTGCGGGCCGACCGGTCCGCCGAGGCCATCGAACCCCTCGTCCACGCCGCGGACCTCTTCCGCGCTCTCGGCGATCCGAACGGAGAGGGCGTGGCGTGGAACAACCTCGGTCTCGCGCAACGCAGGTCCGGCCGTCTCCACGAGTCCCTCGTCACCCACCGGCAGGCCTGCGAGCGGTTCCGCGCCACCGGTGACCGCTCCCACGAGGGCCGGGCCTGGCACAACCTCGGTCTGGTGCTGGACAGCCTGGGCCGGTACGACGAGGCGGTGGCCGCGTTCCGGCGGGCCTGTGCCCTGCACCACCGGACCGGCAACCGCTTCCTGCACGGCGACTCGCTGAACAGCCTCGGCTGCGTGCAGTACGGGGCGGGCCGGACCGAGTCGGCCGTCGCCGCCCTGCGGGAGTCCCTCCGGATCCGCCAGGACTCCGACAACTGGTACGCCATGACCCTGACCTGGAACAACCTGGCCCGGGTGCTGGACAACGCCGGCCATGCCGACGAGGCCGGCCGGGCCAGGAACCGTGCCGCCGAAGCGGCCGCCCGCGCCGGGACGGCCACTACGACCTACGGCCACCACCACTGAGTCCCGCACTCCGGTCGGTCCTCGCCGTCGCGGCCGTCGCGGCCGTCGCGGCCGTCCGCAACAGGAGTACCGCCACGTCGTCGGTGTGGCCGCCGGCCGGCCAGGCGTGCTGGACGAGGCTGTCGATGAGGCGTTCCAGGTCGTGGGCGTCGGCGCGGGCCAGGTGGGCGGCGAGGTCGGCGGTGGCGTGCAGGACGTCGGTGCCGGGGCGCTCGATCAGGCCGTCGGTGTAGAGGGCGAGGACGGAGCCGGCCGGGAGCGTGGTACGGGTGACGGGGTAACGGGCGTCCGGATCGACCCCCAGGGGTGGCCCGGGATCGACGTCCAGGGGGTGGGCCCGGCCGGGCCCGGGACGCAGCAAAGGCGGTGCGTGCCCGGCGCTGGCCAGGGTCAGTACCTGGCCGACCAGGTCCAGGTGGGCGTAGAGGCAGGTCACCAGGAGCTCGGAGGAGAGATCGGCGAGCAGCCGGTTGGTGCGGGCGATGACCTGGTCCGGGGCGGCTCCGGTGGTGGCGTGGGCGTGGATGGCGGTGCGGACCTGCCCCATCAGGGCGGCCGCGGCCATGCTGTGGCCCTCCACGTCCCCGATGACGGCCGCCGCGTGGGTGGCGTCGAGGCGCAGCAGGTCGTAGAAGTCGCCGCCGACGTCGATGCCGTGCCCGGACGGCAGATAGCGGGCGGCGACGTCGAGACCGGGCAGGGTGGGCAGGCAGCGGGGCAGCAACGCCTGCTGGAGCTGGTGGACGAGGTGGTGCTGGGTGTCGTACACCCGGGCCCGGTCCAGGGCCTGGGCCAGCAGGCCGGCCAGCGGGGTGAGGACGGCGCGTTCGTCGGCGGTGAAGGTGTGCGGGCGGTCGTACGAGAGGACGCAACAGCCCACCGGACGCCCCGAGATGACCAGGGGCAGCACGGCCCACGCCTGCTTTCCGCTGATCAGCGGGGCGCGCGGATAGGTGTGGGCCAGTTCGGCGGGGCTGCCGAAGTATGCCGGGACGCCGCTGGCCAGGGCCCGGCCGGCGGGGGTGAGGTCGGTGTCGAGGGGGAGGGCGTCGAGGCGTTCGGCGACGTCGGCGGGGTAGCCGTGCTGCCCGGCGATCCGGAGGCGGCCCGCCTCGGCGATGCTGAGCACCAGCCCCTGGGCGCCGAACGCCGGCAGGATCTGGTCCGCGATCAGCGCCACGAGGTCCTGGGTGGTCACCGTCTCGGTGAGCGCGACGGCCTGGTGGATCAACTGGTAGAGGCGGCCGGGCGTGGTCGGGGCGGGTTCCGTGCCGACGGGCGGCGCGGCCGCCGTCTCCGCGCCGGGGGTGATGCGCACGCTGATGCCGCTGTGGTCCGGATGCAACTGGAAGGTCAGCCACCGGTCCGGCGGGCGGCGCGCGCTGAACGACACGGGGGCGCGGCTGACGACCGCCATGCGGTACCGCTCCTCGTACCGCAGGTCGTCCAGCCAGGGCAGGGACTGCCAGGGCCGGGTGCCCAGCAGCAGGTCCGGTTCCCGGCCGAGCAGCCGGGCGGCCGCGGCGGACACGAACGTGACCCGGCCCTCCAGGTCGAGGGCGAGGGCGCCCTCCGGGAGCCGGTCCAGGTAGGCGGCGGCGGCCGGCCCGGTCCTGGCGGGGTGGCACAGGCAGTCCAAGGGGACGACCCGCGGCTGCTCGGGGAGGGCCGGCGGCAGCGGCGAGTCGTCCAGGAACCGGGTCAGCCGGCGGGCGCTCGTGATGATGTGGTGCCGTTCGCGGGCGGTGGCCCGGGCCGGGTGGTCGGCGGGCCACATCAGCACCACCCCGCCCCAGCAGCGGCGCGCCCCGTGCAGCGGCACCGCGGCGAGCGTGAAGGGGTACGGCAGGACGGCCGCCGTACGCGGATAGCGGCGGGCCATCTCGTCCTGGCCGCCGACCCAGACGAGACGGTGCTCGCGGATCGCGTCGGCCACCGGGACGGGGGCGGTCAGCGCCAGCCGCTGCCACGGCGCGGTGAAGTCGACGGGCAGTCCGCACAGCGCCACCAGGCGCAGCAGCGCGGCCGGCTCCTCGATGAGATACGCCCCGCCGATCGCCGCCCCCGTCCGGCACACCAGGCCGGCCAGCGCCCCGTCCAGGGCATCGTCGACCGGGAGGTCCCCCCTGAGCCGGGCACGGTGCCACATGACGTCGTCCTCCGGTCGTGTGCCACGGGCAGCACGCGCCGTACCGTCCCCCGCGGGGGGTGACGCGTACCACCCATTCACGACAATATGCGCATACCTCCTTACGACAACAGCGCCGGGGGTCGCTGGGCGGCGGCGGGTGGCGGTGGAGGGCGGTGGACGGGGGTGCGGCGGCCCTGCACTGTGCGGGCTAGGATCCGGGCCATGGCGCAGACCGTGAGCGAGGTGGAACGGTTCGAGGCGGCCAGGCCCCGGCTGGCGGCCATCGCCTACCGCCTCCTCGGCTCCGCGAGCGAGGCCGAGGACGCCGTGCAGGAGACGTATCTGCGCTGGCAGGCCGCCGACACCGGCCGTATCGAGGTTCCCGAGGCCTGGCTGACCAAGGTGCTCACCAACCTGTGCCTCAACCAGCTCACCTCGGCCCGCGCCCGGCGCGAGACCTACGTCGGCCAGTGGCTGCCCGAACCGCTGCTCGCCGGGGACCCGATGCTCGGCCCCGCCGACACCGCCGAACGGCGCGAGTCCGTGTCGTACGCCGTCCTGACCCTGCTGGAGCGGCTCACGCCCGGCGAGCGCGCGGTGTACGTGCTGCGGGAGGCCTTCGACTACCCGCACCGGGAGATCGCCCGGATCCTCGACATCACCGAGGCCGCCAGCCAGCAGACCTTCCACCGGGCCAGGAAACACGTCGCGGCCGGCAAGGCGCGCGCCGAGGTCGACGAGGCCGCCGCCCGCCGGATCATCGGGGAGTTCCTCGCGGCCGCCACCAGTGGCCGGACGGAGCCGCTGGTCCGGCTGCTCACCGAGGACGCCGTCGCGATCGGCGACGGCGGCGGGCAGGTGCCGGCCCGCGCCAAGGCGTTCGAGGGTGCCCACGCGGTCGCGGCGTTCATGCGGGGCCTGTTCAAACCGGGCCCGGCGCAGCGAGCCCTGGCGGGCGGCACGGTCGAGATCCATGCCGCGACCGCCAACGCCGGCCCCGCCCTGGTGGCGGTCGTCGACGGCCGGGTCTTCGGCGTCATGTGCCTGGAGATCACCGCCGAGGGCATCGCCGCGTTCCGCAACCAGGTCAACCCCGACAAGCTCGAACGCGCGACCCGGCAGTGGGCTGCCACCGGTCACGGCGAACCCCTGCTCCGGCTTTTCTCCGACCCTGTGTGAGCTGCTTCACTCCGCGTTCCTGTCAGGAAACGCCGGCCCGCCCGGTTCAAGGGGCGACTTGCCGTTTCCCGACTGCCGTTTCCCGACAGGAGCACGGACATGCAGCACCGCATCGTCGTCCTCGGCGCCGGATACTCCGGAGCCATCGCCGCCGGCCGTCTCGCCAGGCGGCTGCGCCGCGAAGACGTCGCTCTCACCCTCGTCAACGCCGAACCCGACTTCGTCGAGCGCGTCCGGATGCACCAGCTCGCGACCGGCCAGGACCTCAAGGCCCGGCCCTTCACCGAGATGTTCGCGGGCACCGGCGTGGAGCTGAGGCTGGCGAGGGTCACCGCCGTGGACGTCGACCGCAGGACGGTCACCGTCGTCGACGCAGGGGAGGAGACGGAGGTCCTGGAGTACGACACCCTCGTCTACGCCCTCGGCAGCGCCTGGAACGACCAGGGCGTCCCCGGCACCGCCGAGCACGCCCACCAGATCGCGAGCCGCCCCGGCGCGCTCCGGCTGCGCGAGCGCCTCGCCGGCCTGACCGCCGGAGAGCCGGTGCTCGTGGTCGGCGGCGGGCTCACCGGCCTGGAGGCCGTCACCGAGATCGCCGAGGCCCGCCCGGACCTCGCCGTAGCCCTGGCCGCCCGCGGCGCCCTCGGCGACTGGCTCTCGCCCAAGGGCCGCCGGCACCTGCGGAAGGTCCTCGACGGGCTCGGCGTCACCGTGCACGAGCACACCGCCGTCACCGCCGTGGCGGCCGACCGGGTCACCACCGCCGACGGCGGGACGATCCCCGCCGCGGTCACCGTGTGGACCACCGGCTTCGCCGTCCACCCCATCGCGCGGGCCACCGCGCTGGAGGTCACCGGCTCCGGCCGGATCGTGGTCGACGGGACCATGCGGTCGGTCTCGCACCGGGACGTGTACGCCGTCGGCGACGCGGCGATGGCGACGGGCCCCGGCGACAAGCCGCTGCGGATGTCGTGCGCCACCGGTGCCCCGATGGCGTGGCTGGCCGCCGACACCATCGCGGCCCGCCTGACCGGTGGAAAGCTCCCGAAGGTGCCGCTGCGCTACTTCAACCAGTGCATCTCGCTGGGCCGCGGGCAGGGCCTGATCCAGTACGTCACCGCCGACGACCGCGCCGTACGGGCGGCCCTGACAGGCCGCACCGCCGCCCTCTACAAGGAACTGGTCTGCAAGGGCGCCGCCTGGGCCGTCGCCAACCCGACACTCGCCCTCCCGACCCGCCCCCGCCGCACCCTGCCCAAGCCGACCCAGCCGGCCGAGAAGACAACCACCCCGGCCTGACCCACCCCGGGGGAGCGCGGGGCGTCGCCGCCGCCCCGCGTCCGGCGGTCCGGACCGGCCGTCACTCGCCCTTCGGCCCCGCCGACTGCACCACCTCGAAGGACCACAGCGTCGACCCGGAGGCGGCCGGCTTGGGACGGTCACCCTCGGCGCCGCCCTGGTGAGCCGTCTTCATCGGCCCCTCCATCCACGCCTGGAACGACTCCTCGTCCCGCCACCGCGTGTACACCAGGTACTGGTCGGTCCCCTCGACCGGCCGGAGAAGCTCGAACCACTCGAACCCGTCGGAGTTCTCCACGGCGTGGGCCCGGGAGGCGAACCGCTTCTCCAGGGTCTCCCGCTGTTCGGCGGGGACGGTCAGTACGTTGATCTTCACTACGCTCATGGCCTCATCCTGACGCAAGGGTGATCAGAAGCGCGTGAGTGACTTGGTGCTCCAACTTGGTTGACCCACCACACGATGTCGATGAACGGCTCGTCCGGGTCGCTGCCGTGCGGGTAGGTGCAATACCCCACGATGTCGAGTGCGGCGTCGTCAACGCTCAGCAGTGCCTTCCGCCAGGCCGTCGCGCCGGCGTCGAAGGCACTTCACTGAGGTGACTCAGGCGCCACGCGATGGTGGTAAAGGGCGGCGGCGGGGTGCGGGTAGGACGCGTCGTCGCGTCCCCAGTCGCCGGTGCCTGCCAGCAGCGTCGCGCGCGATCCCGGCCCGTCCACGCGCCGTCGTACCGACCAACAGCCAGGCACCGGCTCCCAGAGGTATTCCTCGTCGGTCATGAGGCCGACCTGCGTATCCGTCCCGTCGCCGCTGTCCATGAAGGGCCCCGACATGCGGTCGGCGAGGCGCTTGCGTGCGAAGTCGTACTGCTCCAGGAGCGGAGACAGGCGGGACGGTATCGTCATCGAACGCTCCTGTGGCGAGCCAGGCCGGGACGATCCGCCAGCTGGCACAGCCGACACCACGGCCCCGTCTCATTTTCAGAGGAACCTCGCCAAGGACGGCCCATGGGAGCCCTGCCCGCCTGGGCGTCGGCGAACGACTCAACCACGCGACATCCAGCAGTTGCGGGACATCGCTCAGGTGGCTTTGTCCGCGCGAGTTCTGAAGCCGGCACGGGACGCGACCTCGCAGACGGTTTCGACGAAGGAGCGGACCCGCGCTGTGACACCGTTGCGTGGCCAGAGCAGGCCGTACTCGATCGGTGGCGCGTCGCGGAACGGTACGAAGACGATGCCGGGCCGCGAGTGGTACTGCGCGGCGCGCAGTGCGGCGGGCGAAACTCCGCGGCCGGCCGCGACGAGCGAGAGGACCTCCATCCAGTAGACGGCGGTGGCGCCGTGAGTGACGGGCCGTCCCTCAGGTGTCCGGCGAGGGTAGTGGTGGTCGATCCAGTAGAGCGGGATATCGCCCGACACGCTCACCAGCGGAGTGCGCGCCAGGTCTTCGAGGCCGACCGACTCGCGCCGGGCGAACGGATGTTGTGCGGGGACGATGAGTGCACGCGGCTCGGAGAAGAGCACTGGTCCGGCGACCAGATCCGGCTCGGCGACGGGGAACTCGGTGAGTTGCAGATCGAGCGCGTTCGCACGCAGCGGGCCGAACGGGTCGCTGAGCTGGACCTCCTGAATCCGCACCGCGCAGTCGGGATGCCGTTCCCGGAACACGTCGGCGGCCCTGACGAGCAGGTCGGCGGCCCACTGCGAGGAGAAGCCGACCCGGAGGGTTCCGGTGACACCTCTGCCCCTCGCGACGGCCCGCGCTATCGCCTCCTGGACCTGTCGGTACGCCGGGGCCAGGTCGTCGCGGAGCTGCTGCCCGGCCGGGGTCAGCGCGACATGGCGGCTGGTGCGTTCGAACAGGGTGACACCGAGGCGGTGTTCGAGCTTCTTGATCGTCTGGCTGATCCTGCCATGGGCCAGCCCGAGGCGCTCCCCGGCACGACGGAAGTGCAGCTCCTCGGCCAGGGTCAGAAACGCCTCGATCTCGTGCCGCTCCATCGCTTTCCCGGGACAGCTCGCTCATCGATGAGTTCCGCGCATCGATCGTAGAACACATCGGTCTTGTTCGGCCCCGACGGCTGTTCGAGGCTTTGGGCCATGGGATCTGCCAACGAGCTCTTCGACTACAGTCCGATCACCGAACGCCCACCGATCACCTGGCCCGGCGGCGCCAGGGTCGCCGTCTACGTCGGGCTCAACATCGAGCACTTCCTGATCGACCGCCCGTCCACGAGCATCTGGCCGGGGACCGCCGACCTGGTTCCGGACGCGCTCAACTACGGCTGGCGCGACTACGGGCCCCGCGTCGGTATCTGGCGCGTCACGGAGATCCTGGACCGGCACGGCATCAGGGCAAGCGCACTGCTGAACTCCGACGTCGCCCACCACTACCCGCAGATCATCAAGGCGGGCCTGGAACGGAACTGGGCCTGGCTCGCGCACGGGCGGACCAACTCGATCCTCCAGGCGGGCATGACCCGCGACGAGGAGCTCACTCATCTCACCGACATCGTCGACACCATCGCCGCTGCCACCGGCCGGCGCCCACGCGGCTGGATGGGGCCCGGACTGACCGAGACGTTCCACACCCCGGCCCTGCTCGCCGAGCTCGGCCTGGGCTACGTCCTCGACTGGACCAACGACGATCAGCCCTACCCGTTGAACGTGCCCGGGATGCTCAGCGTCCCCTACACGGTGGAACTCAACGACCTGGGCCTGTTCTCCAAGGGCACGACCGGGCCTGGGTTCGTTCGGATCGTCAAGGACCAGTACGAGCAACTGCGCGCCGACTCCGAGCACAGCGGACGGGTGATGGCCCTGGCTCTGCACCCGTTCGTGATCGGCCAGGCCTTCCGCGCCCCCTATCTGAGCCAGGCACTGGCCTATCTCGCTGCACAACCCGACGTCTGGCTGACCACCAGCGACGAGATCGCCGAGCACTACCGGCACATGGTCCAGCCGCGAGCCTGATGTCCTCCCGCCGCGCACGAATGCTGCCGCCGGAAGTGCGCGAAGCCGACGAGGGCCTGTGGTAGGTCAGCGCACCTATTGCGGCGCGAGGGTGAGGCTTTAGAACGGGCGCTCGGCTCGTCCCAGGACGACGAGTTCGGTGCCGTCCAGTACCTCCGAGAGCGCCTGCGGCGCGCCGCGCATGTGGTAGTAGTCCCACCGCGCGCGGCGGATTGCCTGGTCCGGGTGGCCGAGCGCACGCAGTACGTCCCAGTGCAGGGCCTGGGCCCAGACGTACCCTGGCTCGCCGTCGACGTCCTTGTCCTCCGCGTCGATCGGGGTGTCCGCGAGCGCGGAGGCCAGGCGGTGGCTGTCCACGGGCCCGGTGGCGAAGTCCAGGAACGCGGCAGGGTCCGCGCCCACGGGTGCGTCGTCGGCGTCCTCATCGTCCCGTCCCGGCCAGGAGTCGTAGCGGTGGGCGAGAACTCCGTCACGCCAGATCTCCAACTCCAGCCGGTCACCGTCGTACTGGAAGGCGGCCAGTACTGGAGCACCCAATTCGGAGCTGATCGGTCCGGCGAGCGCGAAGACGCTGTTCTCGTCGACGGACCGGTCCGGGTGGACGAGGCAGAATCCCGGCCCGGCAGGGGTCGCGTAGCCCGCCGCGCAGACCCCGCGCAGGACGGGGGCCGCCTGTTCGAGGGGCGCGGGAATCAATATCGTGCCGTACGTGGTCACGGCCTCACCTCCTGGGACGCGGTGACGCTACGCGGCGGTGACGCTGCGAGCCAACGAAATACACCCACTTCAGTCCTGTCGTTGCAGGTCATGGGGGCTTTCTGGCTTTTTCGACCAACCCTCGGACGGCCTGCCTTACAAAAATGCGGCTAGGGGTACATCAACGCACCTGCTGCGGCCGGAGAAGCTCGAACCACTCGAACCCGTCCGAGTTCTCCACGTTCTCCACGGCGTGGTCCACAGGGACGGGCCGCGAGCGCAGGCCCGGGGTGGCGGCGGCTGTCACATGGGCGGGCCGGACGGTGTCTTCATGCCGAACAACCCACAAGGATATGTGCGAGGAGAGACATCATGACGCTGCGCGTGCCGAAGACCGAGCTTCCGGCCGAGCTCCAGGAGAACATGATCAAACAGCTGGGCGTCGTGCCCGAGAACGTCGAGGTGCTGTGGCACAGCCCCCGGGTGGCCCAGGACAACCTGGAGTTCGGTGCCAAGGTGGGTGCTTGGGACGTGGTGGACCCGGGCCTGAAGTCGTTCGCGCACATGGCCGTCGCGTCGCAGGTCGGGTGCAGCTGGTGCCTGGACGTCGGCTATTTCCAGGCCCACAACGAAAACCTGGACCTGGCCAAGGCGAGCCAGGTGCCGTGCTGGCGGGAGGCGGACGTGTTCACGCCACTGGAGCGCGACGTCATGGGGTACGCCGAGGCGATGACGAACACGCCGCCGACCGTCACCGACGAGCAGTACGCCGCACTTCTGGAGCGGCTCGGAACACCGGCGATGGTGGAGCTCACCGCGTTCATCGCCTACGTCAACCTGGCGACCAGGGCGAACGTGGCGAACGGTGTCAGTTCGCAGGGCTTCTCCGACGCCTGCGAGATCCCGCTGGCCAGGCGCCCTGCGACGTCCCGCGCAGGGACCACGGCATGACCGAGGACTCGTTCGTCGCCCACCGCAGCCTGCTGTTCACCGTCGCGTACGAGATGCTCGGCTCCGCCGCCGACGCGGAGGACGTGGTGCAGGAGACCTGGCTGCGGTGGGCCGACGTCGACCGGGCACAGGTCCACGACCCGCGGGCGTACCTCGTCCGGGCCGTCACCCGGCAGGCACTCAACCGCATACGCACACTCGCACGCCGTCGCGAGGACTATGTGGGCGAGTGGCTGCCGGAACCCCTGCTGACGCACCCCGACGTCGCCGACGACGTCGAACTCGCGGAAGACGTCTCCATCGCCATGCTCACCGTCCTGGAGACGCTCGGACCGGTGGAACGCGCGGTGTTCGTGCTCCGTGAGGTCTTCGACCTGCCGCATGACGAGGTGGCCGAGGCAGTGGGCAAGACCGCCGCCGCGGTGCGGCAGATCGCCCGGCGGGCCCGGAACCATGTCGCCGCTCGCCGGCCACGCGTCAGCGTCAGCCCGATGGAGCACAAGGCTGTGACGGACCGGTTCCTCGCCGCGCTGCGCACCGGTCGTATCCAGGACCTTCTGGAGCTCATGGCTCCGGACGTGATCCTCGTCGCTGACGGAGGCGGGCTCACGGCCGCCGCACCGGCCCCCGTCCACGGGGCCGAACTCGTGGCGACGATGCTCGCCGGCACGGAACGGGGCGAGTACGAGACCATGCTGGTCTGGCTCAACGGCGCCCCCGCGATCCGGATCGAATCCGACAGCGGACGGGCCGCGGTCAGCCTCCTGATCGAGAACGGGCGCATCACCCGGATCTACGCGACATCCAACCCGCGGAAGCTGGCACGACTCGACAGTCCGACCGATCTCACCAGGTAGCAGGCGGGCGGTGTTCCGGGCAGGACGACGTGCCCGGAACACCGCCCGCGGCGGCATCAGTCGAGGATGGCCGGGACAGGCTGCGGCGCTCCGAAAACGAGTGGCCCGCGAACGGGAGGCGCGGCTAACGTCGCGGCCGTGGATATCAGGGAACTGGACCGCCGTGCCCTCGCCACCCTGGGAGCGGTGATCGCGCAGATCGGCCCGGACCAGCTTCGTCTTCCGACGCCGTGTGCCGACTGGACGCTGCACGGCCTGCTGCGCCACCAAGTGAGCGAGAACCTCGGCTTCGCGGCCGCCGCCGCAGGCGTCACCGGTGACCTCCGGGCCTGGGACCAGGGCGACCTGGGCGGGGATCCCTACCAGGCGTACCTCGACTCGGCCGACGCCATGACGACGGCGTTCGCCGAGGATGTCCTGGAACGGTCGCTCCAGATCAGGGAGTTCGGCTTCTTCCCCGGCCGGGTCGCGCTCGGTATGCACGTGCTCGACTGCGTGGTCCACGGTTGGGACGTCGCCCGGACCATCGGCGTCGCCTACGATCCGGACGCCGACCTCGTCGGCCACTCACTCAAGGTCGCGGCGCTGATCCCGACCGGAGCACCGTCCGACGACCGGCCGAGGACTCCGTTCGCCCCGGCGGTCGAGACCTCCGCGGGCTCTCCCGACCTGGAGCGGCTCCTCGGACTCGTCGGCCGTCGCCCGACGGCAGACTGAGCGACGGCTCACCGACCGCCGGCGTCTCCGGCGGCCTCCAAGATTTCACCGAACTCACGTACAACCCTTACTCCCCGGCGCGGGTCTCCTGATCGTCGGACACCTCATTGACTCCGGCCGTCCGCCGGATCGCGGACGGCCCCCGCATGCCGCAGGAGACGACCCGCATGCACACGTTTCCGCGACTCGCCCTCGCGACGGCCGCCGCGGCCGCGCTGACGGGCGGTCTGCTCACGTTCTCCGCCGCCTCGGCGACCGCCGCGGACTCCTTCAAGGTCGCGCGCGCCGACTTCAACGGCGACGGTATCGGCGACATCGCCACCTCCGCCGCGACCTCCTACGTCAGCGGTCACAAGGGCGCCGGCCAGGTCGTCGCCCTCTACGGCTCCGCCTCCGGCGTCACCACCGCCAAGCGCACCACCCTCAGCCAGAACAGCGCCGGTGTCCCCGGCACCGCCGAGGCCGGTGACGGCTTCGGCTACGAGCTGGCGTACGCGGACTTCAACGCCGACGGCTACGACGACCTCGCCGTCTCCTCGCCGTACGAGAAGGTCGGCAGCGACACCAACGGCGGTACCGTCACCCTCCTCTGGGGCTCCAGGAGCGGGCTCACCGGCAAGGGCGTCGACCTCAAGGACCCCTCCCCGAGCGGCCACGACTACTGGGGCCTGAACCTCGCCGCCGGCGACTTCGACGGCGACGGCAAGGCCGATCTCGCCGTCGGCAGCTCCGCCGCCACCCTGTGGGTGCTCAAGGGCGGCATCGCGGCCAACGGCACGCCCGGCGGCCGGTACACCGTCAAGCCGCCGATCGAGCCGGGCAGCGACGCGAGCCCGTACGGCCCGATGAACCTCACCGCCGGTGACGTCAACGGCGACGGCCGCACCGACCTGATCGCCGACGGCTACGAGACGAAGACCTCCCGGCACTGGAACACCAACTACTGGCTGCCGGGCACCTCCAGGGGCCTGACCGCGACCGGCGCCAAGGCGCTGAAGAGCGGCATCGTCACCGGCGTCGGCGACATCAACGGCGACGGCTTCGGCGACATCGTCAGCGGCGCCTCCTGGGACACCGCCACCGACGACGGCACCGCGGTGCCCGACTCCGCCAAGGGCGGCCGGGTGGCCGTCACCTACGGCTCCGCCGCCGGGCCCGCCAAGGCCACCATGTTCAACCAGAACTCCGGGAACGTCCCCGGCACCTCCGAGAAGGGCGACGGCTTCGGCTGGGACCTCGACCTCGGCGACGTCAACGGCGACGGCTGTGCCGACCTGGTCGTCTCCACCCCGAACGAGGACATCGGCAACAACACCAACACCGGCCAGGTCACCGTCTTCTACGGCTCGAAGACCGGGATCAACATCACCTCCGGCGCCCAGTCCTTCGCGCAGAGCACGGCCGGCGTTCCCGGCGACGACGAGAAGGCCGACCTCTTCGGCGCCGACGTCAAGCTCGACGACGTCACCGGCGACGGCCGGGCGGACCTGGTCGTCGGCTCGTACGAGAACGGCGGCGACGGCGCGGTCACCTACCTGCCGTCCAACGGCTCGAAGATCACCACGACCGGATCCCGGGCCCTGGCCGCGAGCAAGCTGGGCGTGTCGACGTCCGGCACCCCGCAGCTCGGCGCCCTCTTCGCCGACTGACCGGCACCGCCTCCGCGTACCTCCGGCACCCACGCCGCTGATCTCAGGAGCTCCCGCCCCGTGAACGTCTCCGTGAACGTCCTCGCGAACGGACATCACCGCCGCCGCCTCGCCCTCGCGACGGTCACCGCCGCCGCACTGACCGGTGGTCTGCTGACCCTCTCGGCCCCCGTCGCGTCCGCCGCCACGGCGCACGCCTACAAGGCCGACTTCAACCACGACGGCTACGGCGACGTCGCCTTCGCCGCCCCCTACGCCAAGGTCGGCGGCAAGAGCATGGCCGGGTACGTCGCCGTGGTCTACGGCAGCGCCTCCGGGCTCAACCCCGCCAAGCGCACGATCGTCAGCCAGAACACCACCGGTGTCCCCGGCACTGCCGAGACCGAGGACTTCTTCGGCCGAGCGCTCGCCGTGGCCGACTTCAACAAGGACGGCTACACCGACCTCGCCGTCGGCGCGCCCGGCGAGGACAACGGCTCGGACTCCGAAGGCGGTTCGGTCACGATCCTGTGGGGTTCGGCGAGCGGCCTGAAGAACGGTACGTCCGTCAAGGACCCCTCGGCGACCAAGCACGAGGCCTGGGGCTCGGCACTGGCCGCCGGTGACTTCAACGGCGACGGCAAGGCCGACCTGGCGTCCGGTACGGCCGCGTCCTACGCCTACATCGTCAAGGGCGGCTTCACCAAGTCCGGCACCACCGGCGGCACCCAGAAGGTCCCCACGCCGGACAAGGCGAAGTACGGTATCGACGCGCTCGCCGCGGGCGACACCAACGGCGACAAGAAGGCCGACCTCGTCCTCACCTACCGCACCGCGCTCACCTCGGACCCGTCGGGCAGCTGGTCCAAGGGCGCCGCCTACCTCGGTGCGTCCACGGGCGTGGTCGTGACCCAGCCGCGCCCGCTGAACGGCGGCACCTCCCTCGCCCTGGGCGACATCAACGGCGACGGCTACGACGAGATCGCCATCGGCAACGTCTTCTCGAAGGACGACGACCACACCGGCACCCTCGGCGGCCAGGTCGTCGTCATCCGCGGCAGCAAGGGCGGCCCGGTCAACGGCGACGCCCCCATGGCCGAGCTCACCCAGTCCGCCACCGGCGTCCCCGGCACCGACAAGGCCGACGACGGCTTCGGCGGCGCCGTCTCCATCGGGGACACCAACGGCGACGGCTACGGCGACCTGGCCATCGGCGTCGTCTTCAAGGACATCGGCGCGGCCGAGGACACCGGTCTCGTCGTGCTGATGAACGGCTCGGCCGGCGGCGTCTCCCGTACCGGTGCCCGGACCATCTCCCAGAACACCGTCGGTGTCCCCGGCACCGCCGAGGCCATGGACTACTTCGGCTCGGACCTCGTGCTCTCGGACGTCACCAAGGACGGCAAGGCGGACCTGACCGTCGGGGCCTCCTTCGAGGACGAGGGCGTCGGCGCGGTCACCGCCCTGCGCGGCAGCGCCTCCGGCATCACCGCCACGGGTGCCAAGTCCTTCGGCCCGGGTACCTTCGGGCTCTCCCGTACGTACGGCGCGTTCGGTACAGGCCTCACCGGCTGACGCCCCGGGCGGCCCCGGAACCGGCCCCCCAGGAGCCGGTTCCGGGGATCCCACAGCTCTGCCGCGAGCGACGGCGGCGGCGGCGGCGGCGGCAACCTCGGTGTGACCAGCATGAGTTGACGCGCCCCCGCCCGACCACGCCTTGTCACCTCGCCACTTCACCACCTCGCCAATTCACCACCTCGTCACTCCACCACCTCGTCACTTCACCACCTCACGGGGAAGTCCATGCCCAAGCGCACCACCCTGCTGCTCGCCACGGCCCTCACCACGGGCCTTCTCACCGCCCTGCCCGCCGCCACCGCCACCGCCGCCCCCTCGGGCCTGGCCGGTGACTTCAACGGCGACGGCTACCGCGACCTCGCGATCGCCGCTCCCGTCGCCAAGATCTCCGGCAAGACCGGCGCCGGTTACGTGGCGGTCGTCTACGGCACCAAGAACGGCCTCGACACCACCAAGCGCCAGATCATCAGCCAGGCCACCACCGGCGTCCCCGGCAACCCGGCCTCCGGCGACTACTTCGGCGACCGGCTCACCACCGGTGACCTGGACGGCGACGGCTACACCGACCTGGTCGTCGGCGTGCACAGCGAGCCGGTCGGCACGACCGGGGACTCCGGCAACGTGACCGTGCTCTGGGGCGGCGCGAGCGGCCTCAAGGGCGCCAGCAACCTCTCCTCGCCGCTGCCGAGGTACCGCAATGAACTCGGCTGGGCGCTGGCGGCCGGCGACTTCGACGGCGACGGCCACACCGACCTGGCCGTCGGCAACGTCGCCGCGCCCGAGCTCAACATCTTCCGGGGCCCCATCACCCGCAAGGGCAAGGCGGCCTCCCTCGTCGGCATCGACACCTCCACCCAGACCGGCATCAACACGGACAAGATCATCGCGGGCGAGGTCAACGGCGACGGCAGGACGGACCTGCTGGTCATGGGCCAGGAGGAGACCGCCTCCGGCGACTACCGCACCCGCAGTGTCCTCTACACCGGTTCCGCCACCGGCACCCTCAAGGCCGGCAAGAAGCTCGCGGGCGGCTACGACGCGGCCATCGCCGACGTCAACAAGGACGGCTACGGCGACATCGTCACCGGCAACTTCCTGGAGAAGTCGGCCACCGAGCCGAACGGCGGCCTCGGCGGGGCGGTCACGGTGACGTACGGCGCGGCCGGCGGCCTCAGCAGCCGTACTCCGGTCCGGATCACCCAGGACACGGCGGGCGTGCCCGAGAAGGGCGAGAAGAACGACGGCTTCGGCTGGAGCCTGTCCGCCGGGGACGTCAACGGCGACGGGTACGCCGACATCGCCGTCGGTGCCGACACCGAGACCTTCGGTGCGAAGAAGCAGGCCGGCACGGTCACCGTGCTGCGCGGCTCGGCCTCCGGCCTGACCGGCAGCGGCGCCAAGCTCTTCTCCCAGGACACGACGGCCGTCCCCGGCACCGCCCAGTCCCAGGACTTCTTCGGCTCCGCCGTCCGCCTCACCGACACCAACCACGACGGCCGCGCGGAGCTGGTCGCGAGCGCCTACGGCGAGGGCCGCGGCGCCGGCGCCGTCTGGCTGTTCAGGTCCACGGCCTCCGGCGTCCAGGCCGGCGGCTCCAAGACCTTCACCGGCACCACCCTGGGCGGCCCGTCGGGCACCGCCTACTTCGGCGACGTACTGGAAGGCTGATCATGCGCATCCGCACGGCGGCGACCCTCGCCGCCCTCCTCACCGCGGGCCTCGTCCCGCTGGCCGGCACCGCCTCGGCCGCGCCCGCCAAGTACGCGGACGACTTCAACGGAGACGGCTACCACGACCTCGCCACCGCCGCCCCGGACGCCACGGTCGGCGGCAAGGCCGACGCCGGCGCGGTGGTCGTCACCTACGGCTCCAAGTCCGGCGTCAAGGCGTCCAGCCGTACCGTCGTCACCCAGAACTCGGCGGGCGTCCCGGGCACGGCCGAGAAGTACGACGCGTTCGGCTCGTCGCTCGCCTTCGGGGACCTCAACCGGGACGGATACGCCGACCTGGTCGTGGGCGCCGAGGGCGAGGACGGCGAGGCCGGGTCGGTGACCATCGTCTGGGGGAGCAAGAAGGGCCTGACCGGCGGCCGTATCGTCGCCGACCCGGCCCGTACCTCCCACACCCGCTTCGGCATGTCCCTGGCGGTCGGCGACTTCACCGCGGACGGCCGGGCGGACCTGGCCGTCGGCAGCACCGGTGCCGACGTGCAGATCTTCCGGGGCACCTTCACCAAGACCACCGGGGCCGCGTCCCGCACCTGGGTGGTGCCGTCCCTGGAGACCGGCAACCTCTACGGCTCCCAGTCCCTGGCCGCCGGCGACATCAACGGCGACGGCGTCGACGACCTGGTGATCAGCGGCTCGATCCGCTCGGGGAGCGGCGACTACATCGACGGCAACCTGGTGTACCTGGGCGCGGAGTCCCGGCCGAAGGCCCAGCGGACGCTGGTGAGCGGCGGCTGGCAGCGTGCGGTCGTCGGCGACGTCAACGGGGACGGCTACGACGACGTCGTCACGTCCTACAACACGGTCTACGGCGACAAGGTCGGGCCCGGCACGGTCGCCGCCTACCTGGGCGGCGCGCACGGCATCAGCGGCACGCCCCAGGCAGCGCTCACCCAGGACAGCCCGGGCGTCCCCGGCGCCACCCGCGCCCCGGGCAGCGACTCGTTCGGCGACTCGCTCTCCGTCGGCGACGTCAACGGCGACGGATACGCCGACGTGGCGGTCGGCACGCCCTACGAAGGGGTCGGCGCGGCCTGGCAGACCGGCACGGTCACGCTGCTGCGCGGCTCCGCCGCCGGTCTGACGGGCGCGGGCTCCACGCGCTGGACCCAGAACACGCCCGGGGTGCCGGACGTGAACGAGGACAACGACTTCTGGGGCTCCGCCGTCCACCTGACCGACCTCAACGGCGACGGCAAGGCCGACCTGGCGGTCGGCGCCCGGCACGAGAACGGTGGCAAGGGCGCCGTATGGACCCTGCGCGGCTCGTCCGCGGGGCTGACGACGACGGGCGCGGTCAGCTTCGGGGCGACGTCGGTGGGCCTGTCGGGATCGTGGTCGCAGCTGGGGATGGTGTTCGGGCAGTGAGGTCCGGGGCCCCTGGGCCGGTCCCGGGGGCCCCTTGGGACAACCCCTGGGGCATCCCTTAGGGGATGTCACAGCTCTGCGGCAAAGGCGGGCCCGGACGGCCGAGCCCGCCCCAAGGTTCTCCCGGACCAGGTACGTTCGATGACGTGGCTGGATTCAGGAACGGACGCGGTGGCCGGGACGCCCGTGCCCCGCAAACGCGACCGCAACAACCCGCGTACGGGCAGCAGACGCCGCCCCAGAGCTTCGGCGGGCAGCCGGCGGCACCGTCGTACGGGTACCCGTCGGCCCCGCAGCCGTACCCGCAGAACGGCGGGGGCGGCGGCTGGCCGCAGGGCCGCGGCGGCTACCCGGGGCAGGGACAGGGGCAGCCCGGCGGCGACGGTCCGGAGTACTTCGGCGACGACAACGGCTACGGCGGCCAGGGCGCCGGCACCCCCGACCCGTACGCGGCGAACAACCCGGGCCACACCCAGTCGTTCTCGGTCGACGAGGCCGACGGCTACTCGCGGGGCGCGACCTATCACGCCGGTTCGGCGGCGCCGTCCGGCCCGATCGGCCCGCGCCTGCACTGGAAGGACCTGCTGAAGGGGATCGTGCTCTCCCCGAACCAGACGTTCCTCCAGATGCGGGACTACGCGATGTGGGGCCCTGCCCTCATCGTGACCTTCCTCTACGGCCTGCTCGCGGTCTTCGGCTTCGACGGCGCCCGTTCGGACGCGATAAGCGCCACCCTCACCAACGCGATCCCGATCGTGCTGACGACGGCGATCGCGATGGTGCTCTCCTCCTTCGTGCTGGGCGTGGTGACCCACACCCTGGCCCGCCAGCTCGGCGGCGACGGGGCCTGGCAGCCGACGGTCGGCCTGTCGATGCTGATCATGTCGATCACCGACGCCCCCCGTCTCCTGTTCGCCATGTTCTTCGGCGGCGACGCGGGCTTCGTGCAGGTCCTCGGCTGGGCGACCTGGATCGCGGCCGGCGCCCTGCTCACGCTCATGGTCGGCAAGTCCCACGACCTGCCGTGGCCGAAGGCGCTGGGCGCGTCGGCGATCCAGCTGATCGCACTGCTGTCGATCGTGAAGCTGGGCACGTTCTAGCCCCACCCGTACCCGAAACGGCGCACATGAGAAGGCCCCCGGCTGTCGTGCCGGGGGCCTTCTCGTGCGCTTCGGGATGCCGACCGCTGGTTCACCGACCGCCGCGGGTCTCGACATGGACCCTGGTCAGCGCGAACAGGATCAGGAGGTCGAGGGTCATCACAGGGATGGACCACAGCGGGTAGTACGGAACGAACATGAACTGGGTGATCAGGCTGACCACGGCCACCGCCACGCCGGCCCCGCGACCCCAGCTCTGGTTCGTCAGCACGCCCAGGCCGGCGACGACCAGGACCACTCCGATCACCAGGTGGATCCAGCCCCAAGCGGTCAGATCGAACCGGTAGGCGTACCGGGACGCGGCGAACAGGGTGTCGTGTGCGATGCCGGCCGCGCCCATCAGAATGCTGAGGGGCCCGCTGAGCATCATCAGGATCCCGGCGAACGCGGAGGCGCCGGTTATTGCGCCGCTGTCGGGCCCGCCGTACCCGCGCTGTGTCCTGTTCGGCACCGTAGTCATGGCAGCAGCCTCCCTCCGGTACGGTGCGGTCACCGACGCACACGGTCCGTGCGACGCCGGCTGCGCTCCCCTGCCAGCATCACCGCAATCCGTCGGCTCCGCGACTGCAGCCCGCGTGGCCGTCGTCGCGTAGCCGCAGGTGCCGCGAAGGGTGCACCCGTACCGTGGACGAACGAGCGCGGGGTCGAGACGAGGCTGTCTGCCGCCTTCGCCGCGCTGTGTGCCGGAGAACCGGGACAACTCGCGGGGCGGAGCCACTTGTGACGCTGCTCGACGGGGGACCACCCGTCAGCGCTTCGTGGCACGCGTGGGGGATTCGGCGGCGTCGTCGGGGCATGCTGGTGGTCCTACGCGCGGGCCGGGAGGTGCTGGGATGCGGTGGTGGGCCGGGGGATGGATGGTTGCCGTGGTGGTTGTCCTGGCGGGGTGCCACGCGTCGGAAGCCGGCGGATCGGTGGGAGGACCGTCGGAGAACGACAACTCGGCGGGGCCGTCGGCCAGTGCGTCGACGCACATGCCGGCAGCGCCGTCTGCGAGCCGGACCGGGGGAAGCCCGTCGGTGTCGGCCACCAGTCCCTCCCCCGCGCCGGGGAGCTGTGCCGCTGGGCATACCGAGGTCACCGTCAGTCCTGGTGACGCGGTCGAACAGCGGCTCTGTGTACGCCCTGGGACCGTGGTGTCGCTCGTCCTGCGGCCTCGCACGGATGACAAGAGGTGGACGGCCGTGCGGAGCTCCGCGCCGGTTCTCGTCCTGGCGTCCGGATGGCGGGTGGACGCGGACGGTACGTCCCACGCCTCACTGCGGTGTGCGGGGACCCGGGCCGGTGCGGCCGAGGTCACCGCGTCGGCGAAGGCGCCGGATGTGGCGGGTGCGGCAAGGGTCGCCTTCACTCTGCACGTGAGTGTGGTGCCGTATACGACGCAGGGGTGACCCCGGCAACCCGGGATCACCCCTCCGACACCGACACCGCCGCGTCAGTGGCAGTCGCGCACGTCGATCGTGTAGATGCCGCGGCCGTGGGTGGCCGCGTACAGCGTCCTGCCGTCCGGGCCCAGCTTGAGCTGGAGCACGGCGACGGCCGGGAGGTTCCCGATGCGCTGCCAGGTCGTGCGGCCCGGCGCGCGGTAGACGACGCCGAGGTCGGTGGCGACGGCGAGGCCGCCGTTCGGTGTGACGACCGCGGAGTTGGTCGGCACGTCGGGGAGGTTCTTCGAGATGTCCTTCCAGGTGGTGCCGCCGTCGGTGGACTCGAAGACATGGCCGACGCCGGCGCCGGGGCCTTCGGTCCAGTGCCGGGAGAAGCCGTTGACCGCCAGGTAGACGTGGTCCGCGTTCTTGGGGTCGACGGCGAAGCCGGCGAGGTAGCGGTTGGGCACGGTGCCGTCCGCGCCGGTGGCCGGGAGGGTGATGTCGTGCCAGCCGGTGCCGTCCGCGTTGCCGACGGAGATACCGCGGGCGAAGCCCTGGTTGTTGCAGGGGCCGCACCAGGCCGCGTACACCTTGCCGCCCGAGGCCGCGACGGCGGTCGCGGTGCGGCCGGCGCCGAGGTCGTACACGCTGGTCCACTCGTCGCCGCTGCGGATGGCGTAGCCGTGGGTCTGGACCCAGATGTGGCGGCCGCCGGCGATCCAGGTCGAGCTGTTCTTCGCGTCGGCCGTGATCGGGGCGATGAAGCGGGCCTCGCCGGTGGCGTTGTCGGCCGGGGCGACGTTGTACGACGTGACCTTGCTGGGGTCGGTGACCCAGCTGCCGTCGTTCACGGCGCAGTTCTGGGTCACCTGGATGGCGAGGTAGACGTACTCCTCCGCGATGTCGCAGCCGTTGGCCGGGTCGGTGAGGGTGTCGCCGCCGTCGCCGCCGAAGTCGGAGCCCATGACCTTGTCGTTGCTGCGCAGGATGGACTGGCCGTTGTCCTGCAGGCCGCCGGTGACGGAGACGCCGCCGTAGGTCAGGTCCTTGCCGACGCCCACCGAGTAGTACTGGAGGGTGTCGATGGTGCCGTCGTTGAGCGAGGTCCAGTCGGTGGCGTGCCCGGAGGCGTCCTGTGAGCCGTTGAGCGGGCGCTTGTAGACGCCGCCGTCGTTGCCGACGTAGACGAAGCTCTTGCCGTGGTAGCTGCCGATCGCGACGCCGTGCTGGTCGGAGTGGGTGGTCTGACTGCAGTCGCCCGTCTGCTTGGCCGGGTCGATGCTCCAGCAGGGGAAGCCGAAGTTCCAGTACGGGCCGACGGTCGACCAGCTGGTGCCGCCGTCCTTGGTCTCGTAGACCTCTTCGAGGCCCGCGTACACGTGCTCCGCGTTCGCCGGGTCGACGGTCAGGAACTGGTTGTACCAGGCCTGCACGCCCGGCATGTAGCCGCTGGAGGTGAGCGCCGAGCCGTCGGCGGCCAGGCCCTGGTAGTCGGCGATCTTCGTCCAGGGGCCGGTGGGCGAGCCGGACTTGGAGACGTAGATGCCCTCCAGACCGCTGTCCGGATTGGTGTTCAGCTGCTCCGGGGACTGGTCGATGGCGTAGTAGCGGGAGCCGTCGGAGGAGCGGGCGAAGGTGACGTTGCCGACGTTGTCCGCGTCGGCGGGCAGGTCGCCCAGGCCGCTGGTGATCCGCGTCCAGGTGCCGCCTGCGCCCTTGGTGTAGAAGCCGTTGTAGTCGTCACCGCTGCGCCAGCCGACGGCGAGGACCACCTTGGCGGGGTCCTTCGGGTCGATCGCGATGTCGTTGGCGATGTTCTTGTACGCGGCCGAGTCGTCGTTCGCGAGGGAACCGCCCGGCAGGTAGTCGGGGTTGGGTGCGAACTCCAGCTTCCAGGCGCCGCTGAGCTTCTTCGTGGAGTGGCTCCACACGCCCTCGCTGGTCGCCGCCCACACCTTGCCGCCGCCGAAGCGCAGCTCGTGGATGGTGGTGGACTCCAGCTCGTCGCCGCCGACCCGGCTGCGGGCGGAGAACGTGCCGCGGTGCGGATCGGACAGGACGTAGACACCGCTGCCGAGGTAGGCGTCCGCGTTGGTCGTCGCCTCGCCGGTACCCAGCCACAGCCGCCCGGCGCCGTCCAGCGCGAGCGCCCCGGTGGACTGCGAGGACAGCTTGTCGCCGATGGGCTGCCAGCGCCCTCCCCCGGTGTGCGAGCGCCACACTCCGCCGCCCGCGCTGCCCGCGTACACGTACCCGTCGTCGTCGGCGGCCATCGCGGCCATCCGGCCGGTCACGTTGCCCGACCCGCCGCTGGAGTTGGAGTCGTAGTCGCGGTAGCGCGGATCGTCGGAGTTGTACGGCAGGTCGGTGATATTGCGCCAACTGCCGCCGGTGCTCGGCAGGTTGGTCAGACTCGTCCAGGCGGCGCCGTAAGCGCCCGGTGCGACGACGCCGGGTGAGGTGCGAGCCTCGGCGTACTGGTCCGCACCCTCGGCTATCTCGTCGGCCTCGTTGCCGTCGTCACCGCCGCCGTCGTCCTCGGCCTTCGCTTTCGGGCTGACGGCACCGACCGACTGCCCTCGTTCGGCGGCCAGTTGAGCCAGTGCGCGGGCCCCGAAGGGGCTGCCGGCTCCGCCGGGCGCGGCGCCGGCGGGTATCGCCACGAGCGCGGCGGATGCGGTGATGGCGCAGATCGTGAACCAACGTCTCTTGCGGCTTGGTGCTGACACCAGGTCCTCCCGAACAGGCACGGATACAGCCGTCGGGGACGACCCGACCACCGGCGGCAGGAGGCGTCCGACACTTGGACAGTCCTTGACCAGAACCTGCCACTGTCGATGGCCGGAAGCCGACCGGCTCGTCGCGCCTTGATCGGGGACTCCGGGTCAGAGGGCCGCGGTCCGCACGCGGACAATGACCGGCAGCGCACCGGCGAGGGCCAGCGCGATGCCGCCGGAGACCAGCAGCGGGAGGTGGCCGTCGGCGCCCCAGGCGAGGCCGGCCCACACGCCCGCGAGCAGGACGGCGGCGCCGGTGGCGCCCTGGTAGAGGCCCTGCGCGGTGCCCTGCTGGTGGTCGGGGACGAGCGTGGAGATCCAGGCTTTGCCGACGCCGTCGGTGCAGGCCGCGAAACCGCCGTAGAGCGGCAGCACCACGAACACCGACCAGGGGCTGTGGATCAGGCCGAGGCCCAGGTAGCCGATCGCGAAGAAGGCCAGACCTGCGGCGAAGACCAGCGGGCGCGGCAGTCGGTCGGACAGCGCCCCCGCGGGATAGGACAGGGCGGCGTAGACGAGGTTGTAGACCGCGTACGCGCCCACCACCCCGGCCGTCGAGAGGCCCAGGTCGTGCGCACGCAACAGCAGCAGCGCGTCAGGGAAGTTGACGAGGTTGAAGGCGAGCAGCATCCCGAGAACCCGCCAGTAGGGGCGGGGCAGGGAACGCCAGGGTGTGCGGGCGGCCCGCGTCGAGGAGTCGCCCGCCCCGTCGGTTCGGGGGTCGCGGACGGCGGCGACCAGCGCGACCGACGCGACGGCGGGGATCACGGCGATCCAGAACAGCGGTCGCAGCCGGTGGTCGAGCGCCTCGTACAGGACCAGCCCGACGAGCGGACCGACCACCGCGCCGGCGGTGTCGGCGGCCCGGTGCAGGCCGAACACCTTGCCGCGCTGTCCGTTCGGAACGCCCTCGACGAGCAGGGCGTCGCGAGGCGCCCCGCGCATCCCCTTGCCGAGCCGGTCGGTGACCCTGGCGACGAGCACCAGCGGCCACGCGGTCGCGAGCGCGATGAGCAGCTTGCCCACCGCGGCCAGCCCGTATCCCGCACCGATCAGCGGACGACGGGCGAACCGGTCGGCCAGGCGCCCGGCGGCCACCTTGGTGATCGAGGCGGCCCCCTCGGCCGCTCCCTCGATGGCGCCGACCGCGACCGGCGGTGCGCCGAGCACCACGGTCAGGAAGATCGGCAGGATCGGGTAGAGGAGCTCGCTGGCCGCGTCCTGGAGAAAGGACACGCCGCACAGCACCCGCACGTTGCGGGTCAGCCAGGCGGGGCGGCGTCCGGTCGGCCGCGGGGCGCTGCTGGGTTCTGTCACGGGTACACGATCTCCGATGCCGTTGCGGTAGTCGATCGCGACAGCGAGAAGGTGCTGGATCATGTGGGGCGAGGTTCCCCGCTGCTCCAGGATCGCTTTGAACTAGTCGAGTTCGATCGGCACGTAGGTGACCTCGCGGCCGCGGAGACAGTGCGGACAAGGACGAGCATTTCACTGATTGCCCTGTCGGGGTCGACGGCCTGCCCCTGTTTGGCACAGCGGGTGTGCGGCTTGTGACGGCAGGGCGCGCCGCGGGCCGCACGGCCGGAGCTTGCCGTACTCCGGCGCGCAACTGCGGCCCAGGACAAGCCCATCAGCGCCGGCGCACCTCACTGCGGCTGCCGCTTCACGGGCTCGCCGGCTGTTGACCTGTTGGTTCAGGGATTAGAAACCCCGGGTCAGCCCGATACCCACCGGCATCGTGCTCTCTGGGAGCCCTTATTCGTGGTCGGTGGAGAGGGCGATGTGCCGGGCGGCGTCCATGTCCTTGCGGAAGGTGTCCAGTTTGGCGTCGAAGGCCTGCAGGGTGTCGGCTCCGAGGGGGAGGCGTAGGGGCGGCTCGGGGGTGTCGGCCATCTCGACGATGGCGCGGGCGGCTTTGACCGGGTCGCCGGGCTGGGCGTGGTTGAGGCTCGCGGCGGCTGTGCGCATCGCGCCGACGGTGGGCGCGTAGTCGTCGATGGTGTCGGGGCCGGTGTGCAGGCTGGCGGGGTCGAGGAAGTCGGTGCGGAAGAAGCCGGGTTCCACGAGTGTGACGTGGATGCCGAGGGGGGCGAGTTCGGTGTGGAGGGTCTCGGTGAAGCCTTCGACGGCGAACTTCGTCGAGGCGTAGATGCCCCAGCCCGGCGCGGTGGCGAAGCCGACGATGGAGCTGATGTTGATCACATGCCCGGAACCCTGGCGCCGCAGTACCGGCAGTACGGCGCGTTGGACGGCGAGCGGGCCGAACACGTTGGTCTCGTACAGCGCGCGGACCGCGGCGTCATCGGACTCCTCGACGGCGGCGAGCAGTCCGCTGCCGGCGTTGTTGACCAGGACGTCGATCCGGCCGAACCGTTCGACCGCCGCGTCGACGGCCGCCTGGATGCTCGGCGGGTCGGTGACGTCCAGCGCCACGGTGAGCAGCGCGTCGCCGGCGTCGGGGAACTGCTCGCGGACGGTGTCGGGCTTCCGCGCGGTCGCGACCACCTGATGGCCGGCGGCGAGGGCGGCACGGGTGATCTCCAGGCCGAAGCCCCGGGACGATCCGGTGACGAACCAGATACTCATTGTCTTCTCCAGCGTTCAGATGGTGGTGGGCAGGTCGAAGGCCGCGCGGTTCTGCGCGATGAAGCCCTCGACGTCGAGGGGGTCGCTGCCGCCGATCGTCTTCACGAGGTCGTTGGTGCCGGCGAAGACGCCGTTGCGGTAGTCGACGGCCACGGCGAGCAGGTGCTGGATCAGGTGGTCCGGCGCGCCGCGCCCGCGCAGGATGGCGGCGAACTCGTCGAGTTCGATGGGTACATAGGTGACCTCACGGCCCAGTGCCTTCGACATCTTCTCGGCGATCTCGTAGTGGTTGAGCTCCTCGGCTCCGTACAGCGGGTAGATCTGGCCGGCGTGCGGGGCGGGGTCTTCCAGGATGGCCGCGATCACCTTGGCCTGGTTGCTCTCGGCGATGGGGGCGTGGCGTCCGTCGGCGAACGGCAGGCGCAGTTCGCCGGTTCCGTCGGCCCAGGTGTCGATCAGCCACTGGGCGAAGAAGGTCGGACGGATGTGGGTGACCGGGACCGGGGAGCGGTCCAGGACGCGTTCGGCGACCCAGTGCTGGCGTGCCGCGTTGCTGGCGGTGTCGCGGCGGGCGGAGATCTGCGACATGTTCACGATCGCCTGGACCCCGTTCTCCTCCGCCGCCTGGGCCACGTTCACGGTCGCGTCCATCAGGCCGGGGCGGATCGGATAGGTGAAGTACAGGGCGTCGATGCCCTTGGTCGCCTCCGCCAGGGAGTCCAGGTCGAGGACGTCGCCTTCGACGACGTCCGCTCCGAGGGCGGCGAGCCGCTCGGCACGCCCGTCCAGGCCCCGGACGAGTGCGCGGACGTGGTGCCCGCGCTGGAGCAGGAGTTCGGTGGTGTGGCCGCCGGTCTTGCCGGTGGCCCCGATCACGAGGAGGTTGCGTTCCATGATGATGATCTCCGTTTCTTGAGGGGGGAGCCGGCGGGAACTCCACCGTCAGACCTTCGAGCGGGTGTCGCAGAAGATGAGTGACGTGGTGCGATGCCCGTCTTGCTGGAGGCTGTGATCGCGGGGCCGCCCGAGTGGCTGCGGCCCTGTGGTCAGGGTGTACGGCGGGGCCGGAGGGCGAGCAGCGCGGTGGCCGCGGCGATTCCGGCGCCGGCCTGGACGGACCAGGCGTGGTCGAACCCGGTGGTCGTGGCCTGGAAGGCGCGGGCGGCGACCAGCACGCCGAGACTCGGTGCGGCGGCCGCGACGGCGGAGGTGAGGGTGAACAGCGCCACTCCGGACAGCAGCATCTTCCTGCGCCCCCACTGGTCCGCGATGCGGCCGGCGGGCACGAGTACGGCGGCGAAGACGATCGCGTAGGCCGACAGCACCCACGACACGCTCGCGACGCCCGCGCCCGGGAATGACCGGCCGATCCCGTCGAGGGCGACATTGACGACGAAGAAGTCGAGCTGCGCCATGAAGGCGACGGCCCCCAGCACCGCCATGATGCTCCAGCGGCGCGGGTGACCGGCGTCGGTGACGGCCGGAGCCGTACCGGCGGGCCTTGTCGATGCCGCGGCTGCCTGCGGTGAAGCCTGTGTGGACATGGCGTCCGCCCCTCACACGAAAATGGGCTTGCTAGCCCCTTTTTGGGCTCGACCTCATGGAACACCCAAAAAAAGAGGCTGTCAAGCCCATTTTCGTGCTAAGGTCATCCGCATGACCGCAAGCAGCGAAGTGTCGGCCCGGAAGCTGACCCCCAAGGGTCTGGCCACGCGCGAGCGCATCATCGAGGCAGCCGCGGAGCTGATCTACGAACACGGCGCCCAGAACACCAACAACGAGCAGATCCGTGAGGCCGCCGGAGTCAGCGGCTCACAGCTCACGCGCCACTTCCCCACCAAAGAGGCCCTGGTGCGTGCGGTGCTCGCCTGGCAGGCCGACAACATCGTCGCCCGCCACCAGGCACCGGAGCTGGGCGAGCTGGACAGTTTCGCCGCCCTCCATCAGTGGGCCGACTCCTACATCGCCTCGCAGGACATGCTGCGCGGCGGCTGCACGTTCGGCTCCCTGGCCGCCGAGGTCGTCAAGAACGAGCCCTCCCACCGGGACGCGGTGGCCGAGGGCTTCGAACGATGGCAGGAACTGTTCAGGCGCGGCCTGAGCAAGATGCGCGAGCGCGGCGAGCTGCGGCCGGAGGCCGACCCGGCAGCGCTCGCCCACCTGCTCACCGCCGCGTTCCAGGGCGGAGCGCTGCTGGACCAGGCGGCCGGCGAGTCCGCACCCCTGCGCGACGCGCTGTACGGCGCCCTGGCCTACATCGAGTCCTTCGCCGTAAAGGGCTGAGCGGCCCGGCACTGGCGGACACTCGGCGGCAACCGATGGAGGAGCACGCCGCCCGGTGAGGCCGCAGAGGAATCCGGACGGCACCCGCCCACTGCTCTACGAGACTCCAAGGACCACCGGCTGGGCCGTCGGGCCCCGAAGGCGAGAGCGACCGCTGCGGAGTGACGGATCCCCTGACAATCAGCGAGTGATGGCCGACGCCCACCTGGCGCTCCCGGCCCCGGACTCGCCGACGCCCCCCTGGCGATCCCGGCCCCGGACTGCGGCGGAGTGAGTGCCTGCAGCTCACAGCCAAGGCGGTGCCTTCGGCGGGGGATCGGCCGGCACCGGGATGGAGGGGGCGCCGTTTCCGCCCGCGGGCCCGTGGTGGCGTGCGCGGGGTCCTCCCATCCCGTCCACCGTCAACCCGACTCCGTCACGTCAGAGTGCTTCCTTCGACGGCGTGATCGGCTCGCCCGACTTACGTACTACAGGCAGAACACTCCAGGGGAAGTTGATCCAGTCGTCGGTCCGCTTCCACACGTACTCGCACTTCACGAGGGAGTGGGACTTCTCGTAGATCACCGCGGACCGGACCTCGGCGACGGTGTCCAGGCAGAAGTCGCGGACCAGCTTCAGCGTCTTGCCGGTGTCGGCGACGTCGTCGGTGATCAGCACCTTCTTCTCGCTGAAGTCGATGACGTTGGGGACGGGCGCGAGCATGACCGGCATCTCGAGAGTCGTCCCCACCCCGGTATAGAACTCGACGTTGACCAGATGCAGGTTCTTGCAGTCGAGGGCGTAGGCGAGCCCGCCGGCGACGAACACGCCACCGCGGGCGATGCTCAGCACTATGTCGGGTTCGAACCCGTCGTCGGCGATGGTCTGAGCGAGCTCGCGCACGGCGACGCCGAACTGCTCGTAGGTGAGGTTCTCCCGTGCGGCGCTGCTCATGGCCGGCTCCTCACACCTGCGTCCGATGGAAATTGAGGTAGGAGCGGGAGGCGGTGGGTCCGCGCTGCCCCTGGTAACGGGAGCCGTAGCGCTCACTGCCGTAGGGGTGCTCGGTGGGGGAGGAGAGCCGGAACATGCACAGCTGCCCGATCTTCATGCCCGGCCACAGCTTGATGGGGAGGGTCGCGAGGTTGGACAGCTCAAGGGTGACGTGCCCGCTGAACCCCGGGTCGATGAACCCGGCGGTGGAGTGCGTGACCAGCCCGAGCCGCCCCAGCGAGGACTTCCCCTCCAGCCGCGAGGCGAGATCGTCGGGCAGCGAGATGACCTCGTACGTCGACGCGAGGACGAACTCCCCGGGGTGGAGGATGAAGGGCTCGTCGCCCTCCGGTTCCACCAGCCGGGTCAGGTCCGGCTGCTCGACGGAGGGGTCGATGTGCGGGTACCGGTGGTTCTCGAACACCCGGAAGAGGCGGTCCAGCCGCACGTCGATGCTCGACGGCTGCACCATGGATTCGTCGTAGGGATCGATCCGTACCCGCCCGGCGTCGATCTCGGCCCGGATGTCCTTGTCTGAGAGAAGCACGCCCCGAGGATACGCAAGGCGCGCGGACCCACGACAATCGTGACAGTCCACGCGCCCCTGTTACTGCTGTCCTCTTCTGCCTCTTCTGCCGCTAATGCTTCTCAAGTGCGACCGGCACGACGCTGCGCAGCCGGGCGCACTTGGGACACCGGACGAGCCGACCGGGGCCGAGCCGCTCGGCCTGCTGCATCGGGAACGTAGTGGTGCTGAACACGTGCCCTTCGGCACAGCGGACGACGGTGCGTTCCATCAAGTCCCTTAAGTCCCTTCCCCAGGAGCCGCGTCGGGCTTACTGCCGTGACGACGGAAAGCCACATTACGGGATCAAAGGGACGGCTCTCCAGGCGGCACTCCGGCCCACCCGGACCCTCTCCCACGCCCCCACCGTACGCCCCAACTCCGCCCCGCCGCAGCCCGATCCCACCCCCTGAAACGCACCCGGACCCCAGGGTCTCGGCACCAGGGGTCCGTCATGAGGTACAGTGAGCGAGCATTCGGACACCGACCTGGTCGGCGTCTTACGCGGGTGTAGTTTAATGGTAGAACATCAGCTTCCCAAGCTGAGAGCGCGAGTTCGATTCTCGTCACCCGCTCCAGGAGAAACCCCCAGGCCAGAGGCCCGGGGGTTCTTTGTTGTCTAGACCGGTGAGCGGGGTGCGCACCACAACCGCACCATTAGCTTTCGGCGGCCGCCTGGGTGTGGTGTGTCTCGTGGTGCGCGGGGTCGTCGTGGGGTCTCTCGTCGTTGTGGCGCTTCGCACGCTCGGCGCGGACCAGGTCGTCAAGGCCGGCGGCGACCTCTCGTTGCCTCTCCTCGTCGGAGTGCTGATAGATCAGCGCGGCCTTCTCGGATGACTGGCCCGCGCGAACCACGTGTCCTTGAGGGTCTCGCCGGAACGGGTCGAGAGGGTGTGGCCGGCGCACCGGAAGCCTTCTAGGCAACGATCGCTCACGCCAAAGCAGCTCCGTAAGTTGTTCGGTGGCCCGGGAGGGCCGGATGTGGCTTCAAAGCAGCTTGCCGATCGTGGCTCGGCTGGAGTGGCCGTCCGGTCCTTCGGGGCGCCCTGGTCGCTGATTGAAATACGCGAAACGCGTCGCTGTTTACGGAGCTGACGACGGGGTGTCCTACGGGCCGACGGAAGGAACTCGGCTGCGGGAGGGACGCGTGAGCGAACGACGGGCCCGGATATGGGTCGGTATCGACGCGGGCAAGGTCCATCACTGGGCCGCGGTGGTCGACGAGACCGGCGCGACTCTCTGGTCGAAGAAGATCGGGAATGACGAGTCGGCGATCCTGTCCGCACTCGGCGAGATCCTGGACCTGGCCGATGAGGTGCACTGGGCGGTGGACATCTCCAGCAGGTCCTCCGCACTGCTGCTGGCGCTGCTGGCAGCCCGCGGGCAGCAGCCTGTCTACGTGCCCGGGCGGACGGTCAACCGCATGGCCGGCGCCTACCGGGGCGAGGCCAAGACGGACGCCCGCGACGCCTACGTCATCGCCGAAACCGCCCGCCACCGCCGGGACTTCGCCACCCTCGACGTCCCCGCGCAGCTGGCCGCCGACCTCGCGCTCCTAACCGCTCACCGCACCGACCTGGTCACCGACCGAGTGCGGACGGTCAACCGGCTCCGCGACGTGCTCACCGGCATGTTCCCCGCCCTGGAGCGCGCCTTCGACTACTCGGCCCGCAAGGGCGCACTGGTGCTGCTGACCGGCTACCAGTCCCCGGCCGCCCTGCGCCGACGCGGCCTGGCCCGCCTGACCTCTTGGCTGGCCAATCGAGGGGTTCGCGACGCGGACAGCGTGGCCGCCACGGCCATGGAAGCCGCCCAGGCCCAGCGGACCGCCCTGCCCGGCGAAGACGCCGCCGCACAGATCGTCGCCGACCTGGCCACTCAGATCCTGGCCCTGGACGACCGACTCAAGCACATCGACCGGCAGATCCGGGACGCCTTCCGCACCCACCCCCAGGCCGAGATCATCGAGTCGCTGCCCGGCATGGGCCCCATCCTCGGAGCCGAGTTCGTCGTCGCCGCGGGCGACATGACCGCCTACGCCGACGCCGGCCACCTCGCCTCAGCCGCCGGACTGGTCCCCGTCCCACGCGATTCCGGCCGCCGCACCGGCAACCTGCACCGCCCCAAGCGCTACAGCCGCCGCCTGCGCAGAGTCTTCTACCTCTCCGCGCAGACCAGCATTGTCCGCGACGGCCCCAACCGGGACTACTACCTCAAGAAACGCGGCGAGGGCTGCAAACACGTCCAGGCCGTCATCGCCCTCGCACGACGCCGCACCAGTGTGTTGTGGGCCCTCCTGCGCGACGACCGGGCCTTCACCCCCACACCGCCCATCACGCAGACGGCTTGAGTGTGGCCACAAAGCCAGCAGCGTGGCTGAGGCCGGTGGGGCTGCAGCGAGACACACGCGCACCTGATCGGTCGGCGTGCCCGCCGTCGTGGCTGACTTTCGTCGGCTGAGGCACAGACGATCTCCGGGACGAGGTGCCGTCCTCACGGGCGCCGACCGCCCGGTACCGTGCACCATGAGGGACGGCGGGTCAGTCGTCACCCCAGCCGCGGAACGTCCCTGAACCGTCAACTGCGTCGGCAAAGTCAGCGAAGTCTATGTTGGCGATACTCAGATTGGCGGAAATGTCGGGGTACCACCGGGCCGGGACCCGGCACGTCCGTCCAGGTTCGTTGTAGAGGTCGACGGCCAAGAGCGGGGACGAAGGGTCGGTCATGGTGGTCGCATCCGCGAGGAACACGTAGGTGAGTTTGTCGTCTTCCTCGGTGGCGGCCTCCTCGTCGATCAGCGCCTGGATGCTCACGTCGGTGAAGCGGGGATCACTGACGTACGTCGCGTGTGGGGACCCGTCTGCAGCGTCGATCGCTGCTTGTACTGCGGACCAGGCCGCGTCATCACTGAAGTCGGTTCGCAGGACCGTCGAAGTCAGATCCTTCGGTGCAGGCAGGGGCATGCTGGCCATCCTGTCACCTGGGACAAGCTGTCGGACCCGGGCCGTCTCGGGGCCGTATGAGGGCGCTCAACGACGACCAACGCTGACAACCACATCTAAGTCGCAGGTCGCAGCGTTGATCGATTACACGGCCGCAGGTCAGAGATCTAGCGCTTCACTTCTTCGGCTACTGGTCGCACACGCTTGACTCGCCCATTGAAACTCCAGCCCGAAGCCCTTTCGCCGCCCGCTCGATATCTGCGACCCTGACGAAGTCGAACCTGAATTAGCGGTTCCCCGGGTCGATAATCCTTACCGGTTCATCTCTGGTTGCGATGGTACCGTCGTGATCGGATACGTCGATGAGGAGACGGAATAGCCAAATCAAACGCACAGCTCGGAGGAGCCCCAGGAAGAGCAGCAAGCCGACCACCCATCCCTGCCAGCCGATCGTCTTCCCTGTGTCGCTTAGCATGGCCGCCAGGCATCCAGCAGATACCGCAGTCATCGAGGTCAAGATGCTTACCCAATTTCGGCGAAGGCTCTCACCGAAGCGCGCTCTCAAGAAAGTCATACGCCGACCGGAACTGGTTGCGTACTGGCTAATCGCGGCTGTCCCAAAACCGCCGATGATCGCCGCAACGGAAGCGACTGTCGCGTAGACATTCATTCGCTGATCACTGGAGTGATGACTGAGAATATGATTGTGCTGCCATAATCCAAGCGCCACCACGCAAATTAGCGCACCTGCCCAGTCCACGCCCGGATGCTCACTCCACAGATTGTGCGCTCTCCGAGTAAATTGAACCCCGCTTGCCATCACTGCCCCCTTCGGCTAGCGAGAGCCTATGGCACGGGTCTGACAGCGTCGCGGAGCTCGGCCTCATGGGCCGAAGCCACGTCGAGGACCGCGTGGACGGCTGCCTCATACCAGGGGGCCTGCCCTTCGCTGCGGCGTAAGAACACTGGCTTCTGTGCAGTGATGTGGTCGGAAACGAAGTTGATTTGATCTTCTACAAGCGATCCGTCCGAGGCTGACAGAGTCACATGCGCAATCGCTCTATCTACTGCCCCGTCAGGCCCGACCAGGCTGCCGAAGTCCGAGATGAAATGCTGGACATCTTCACGCAGTCGCCGCTCCCCCCGAGAGCGGGAAGTGTCCCGCCCAAACCCGCGCCGCTTGGGAATCTTCATGGTGAGCGTAATCAGCGCATCTGGATTCCGCCTGTGCGCTTGTCGCGAAAAATCTCCTAGCCCATCGGCGTCCGAGGGGAACATCAGCTTCCCAGGGCGAAGCCTCATTTCAAACAAGTTGACCGCTTCAGCGTTACTCAACTTCTCCCATGCCTTCTTTCCCACCAAAGGCATTACGGCCAAGTCTCGATCTACGACATTCATTGCATTCAGCCACCGCTGCAAGGCCGTCGGTCGGGGAGCGGAGGCACTCCCCTGGATCACTCCGATTACATTCCCGAAAGGAAGAAAACAGACAATCGTTGTATCGACTACGCTACGATTTCCGTCAAGCTGTAAGTCGGAAATATGGTTGTGCTCCCAGTCGATCTGCTGAATATCTCCATCTCGAAGCCTCGCCAAAACGAGATGCTGGCGACCTTGCACTGAGATGGGGTCGCCTACGTACACATCATCGCCATGCCTATATCGACGCTGAAGCATTTCAAGGCTCCCAAGGTTCGTTAGAACCCTTGGCCAATCGAGGTGTCCGAACCTAGGGTCTCCCGCTTCCTTGGGCCTGACGATTTCGTAGAAAGCGACGGTCTTCTTGCGGCCGACATTCCCCAACCCGAGCCACCCCCAGCAAAATTGACACCTGGTGGGACAGTATGGCTCTCAAACGGTCCGCTTGCTAGCAAAAGGGAAGATCTTCCCCTTGGTAACGGGCGGTGCACAGGTTCCTGCCGACGGCGAGCATGGGCGGCGACGGCATCCCGAGACGGGCTCGAACCTCCACACGGCTGACATGACGACACCGGACCGTGGTGCACACCAGCACCTCCGCCTGACTGCTGTACCCGGTACCTACGTTGCGGCTTGCTATGGCCGGCGCCACGAGCCAGTAGCGTGGCTGAGGCCGGTGGGGGTACAGCGAGCCACACGCGTGCGTAGTCGGCCGGCGCACCCGCCGTCGTGGCTGACTGTCGTCGGCTGAGGTGCAGACAGGGCGTCAGATCGGCTCTGACATTGGCGACGGCGCCGCTGATGCAAAGAGCGAGGGCACGGCACCAGAACTTGCAGGGCAAACCTCGGCAACATCGCGAAATATCACGGTCTTTGGCGCGTGAGGCAGAAGAATGAGCGAGGTGGAGTTCCTCGACATCGACAAGCGGTGCACCCCTGGCCTCTACGGCCCTCGCGGCACACGACCAGGTCACGCATTTTGGACTAACTGTGACCATTCGAGCAAATGCGGATGGCTCTACGTAATCGACTTTTCCGATGGAGTGATCAAGGTCGGTCGAACCACGGACGCTCGACAGCGAATCAAGCGGCATCACTGGGATGCGCACAAACGAGGCGCAGAGGTTCGCCGCTGGTGGATATCCGTAAAGCACTCCAACACCTCCGAAACAGAGGGTGTGCTGAAACAATGCTGCCTACGCCACTGGCGGCTATTCGACGGGGATGAGTACTTCGCCAACGCTGACTTCGACATGGCGGTGACCTACGCCATGTTCTTCCGGTACACACGCCCGTGCAATGGTGAGATCCTGCGCGATAACCTCCGAGCGTGATGAGCAGCTCGTAGTCGCTTCACCAAGCACGACGTCGACCAGTCGTACTCATGGAAGACACTGGCTCCGCCCGTGATCAGGTTCCTGATCAGCCCAGACACAGTCTGAGGACTGCCAGGTCCTGCGGGGAACCACGGGGATCGGCGGAGACCCGGTCGTCGACCAGCCCGCTCCCGTAGCCGCTCCGTTGCAGGTCAGCCTAGGAACCGCCCGTAGAAGACCCAAGCTTCCCAAGCTCAGGGCGCTGACAGTTCCCCTGTCGGCTAGGTCTGGCACGGACCTGTCGCCGTATGCTCTGCCATCTTCCCCCTCTTATTCCAGGAGTGAGCCGTGCGTCGCTTCGTCATGGTCGTGCTGCTGGCCAGTATCTGCGCCGTAGGTTGCTCACCCATGCCCCCGGCACCCAGCCAGACATCGTCTGCCGGCACCGCTGCGGCACCGGCTAGCAAAGTGGCGTCCGCGTCTCCCACCGTTCCCGCCTGCCAGGCATCTGCGCAAGCCGACGAAGCGCTGTCTGCATCTGGTGCGCTCTTGGTGACTGGGTGTCCTTGAGTGACGAGACCCTGACCGCAGCGGGACGAATCGTGAAGCAGGCTCAGGGCCTGAAGAGCGTCTCCGAATCAGTGTGCCGGATTGAGACTGGCAACAGTGGCAAGCCGAACAGGCAGACCGTGTGCCAGGCGGCCAAGGAATTGGACCGTGACGGCGGTTTGAGAGCCCAAACGGAGGCGGAGAACGTAGCCGACGCGGCAGAACTGGCTTCGGCTGATGACATAGCCACCTTCAAAAGACAGTTGGATGCCGTCGCGGATCCAGCAAGATCAGGGACCATCGCTCTGCTCGCCAAGTACTGCGACGAGCCCCTCTCATAGGGGGAGCCTCGGTCCACCAGGCGTGACCGTGGCCGTCACCGTCTCAGTTTCCGTCTCATTCAGCCACGTTCACGGCCGTTCAGCTGAGACCACCAGGCCAACTCACCCTGGCGATCAACCGCCCATGAACGCAGGCGAACGCCCCTGCACACACCCCCTGACCCCACCACCACAGTTGGAAAGCGTGTTGAGGGGTGATCATGTCTGTCATCTACTGGAGCGCACCTGCGCCTCGATTGCGCTACAGCTGCCTGGGATCCTGTCCAAGGATGACCGGATCTTCGGCGCGCAACCGAAATGCTGCCTGAACGCCCAAGCTCTTACGCGCAGCGATGTAGTACTCGTCGCGCTTCTCCTGGAACTGCCTGAACGCTCGCGTCCAGTCCTCTGCCGTACCCGAGCGCATGTCACGAACGAACTGCTCTAGCACCCATGCGTGGCGTTGCAGCGTCCGCGCCGCCGAGATGGTCTCAGCGTCTCCCATGAGAAGAACAGCCTCGAATGCGTACCCACGCTCCAACTCGGCGTCGGCCAGTCGCTCCAAACCGATGTCTCCCGTCAAGGGCTGGGGGAGGTCGAAGAGCTCTTTGCCCGCTGCCAGGCGGCCGGCCACCGACGTGAATCTCTTGATGGCATCGGCATACCTGAGGTAAGCCTCCAAGCGACGCTCGTCCCATCGCGTCGAGAGCTGGCGTCGCCAACGTGATCTCTCCGTCAACGCTCCGCCAACGTAAGACGCAGCTGCGCCCACGAGCACACCCGCCAAGGTGAACAGCTCTCCCGACATGTCCCCCCACGATCAGATAGACACAGGGTGGACACTACTTGCGGAGCCTCACAGCCGAAAGAGCGATCTTCACACCGACCGTCGCCGGCGATGGGGCGAGGCTTACCTCGGTCAAGCCCGGCCGCCTTCCGGCGTTGTGGGCAGACACCGCACCACAAGCGCACCAGATAGAGCGGGGAACAGCGGGGAATCACGGTGAAAGCAGCTCAGCTCATCAAGGCCACGCCTCAGCCGTTTGTACAGGTCAGCGCCTGAACCGGCCACCAATGATCGCAGCTTCCCAAGCTGAGAGCGCGAGTTCGATTCTCGTCACCCGCTCCAGAATTGAGGCCCAGGTTCGAGACCTGGGCCTTGTTCGTTGTCCGGTCCTGTAGGTGGCACACCACGACCGCATCACGGAGCGGCATTCCTGGACGAACGGCCTGCCCGGGGCACGTACGAGTAGCGGGACCGCTCAGCCAATGTCAGACCCCTGCGGCATCATGACGCTCTGAAGCCGGGTCGACCTTGCTGGAGGGGCACGTGGTGAATGCCGACCTGATACGGGACCTCGGCAGGTCAGACCGGTACGAGGCAGCAGCAGACGCGTTGGTCACATTCGGCGCCGACGGGGTGGAGCAGTTGGTGCGGGAGGTGATGGACGCGGAGTCCCCGGTGGACTGGCGGCCGATCACCGCCGTACTCGGGCGGATCGGGGAGGCAGGGTTCGACGGTCTGCTCCAGGGGCTCGTCTCCGCGTCCACCGAGGAGTCCCGCAAGCGAGTCGGCTTCGCGTTCTCCCAGTTCGGCGTGGCCGTTCTCGACCGTTACACCGCAGCCCTCGCCCACCCCGCGCCGCTCGTGCGCCGTCAGGCCGTCCGTGGGATCGAGCACTGCGGCGAGGCCGGCCAGTCGGCCGCCGTCCTGCTGCCGCTGCTCGGCGACCCGGACCAACAGGTCGCGCGGCAGGCCCAGGACACTCTGATCCGAACAGGCGAGCACGTGCTTCCGCTGCTCCGGCACGTCCGGGAGCGGGGGCCGGGCCGGCAGCGGGCGCGGGCGTTGACCGTACTCGCCGAACTCGGTGGCGAACCGGCGCTGTCGCGCGCCGACATGGCCGCGATCGAGCGACTCATCCGCATCAAACTCCGAGACGATCGCCCCGAACCGCTGTGGGCCTGCTGGAACTACTGGATGGCCGTCCCCAGCGGAGACCAGGCCGGGATCATGCGCGTCCTCGGCCTGACCGCCGCACGGCCCGTGACCTTCGCGCTCGGCAACGACATCGTTGACGCAGACGGCCACGGCTGCGACACGGACGAACACACCCGTTACGAACGGGTCTTCGTCACCCCGGAACTCGATGGCTGGACCCTCGTCCTCGGCGCCTGGTGCGACCCGCACGGTCAGGAACGCCGTGAGGACGTGCTGCGTCTGTGCACCGAACTCAGTGCCCGTTGCGGCCGGGCCCAGGCGTACTACTACGGCGGCCAAGGCGACGGCTCCGCCTGGCTTGTTGCCGAGCACGGCACGGTGATCCGGCGTTACGGCGAAACCGGCGAGGCGGAGGACGAGTTGCTGACGCTCGGCGAGCCGCTGCCGTACGAACGAGCACGCCGCACGGAACTGGGTCTGCACCCCGACTGGGACCCTGCGCAGAGGAGCGAGGACGACGAGAACGAGTGGCGTTGGACCGCTCACGACCTCGCCCCGGACATCGCCCGCTCCCTGGGCGCCGTAAGCCCACTCGACGTCACTGCCGACACACCGTCACGCGGCACCGGCGTCATCGCCCTGACTCCGTACGGTGTCGCCCACGGCGTACCGGCGGGCGCCTACCGCATCTGAGTCACGGCGGCAAGGATCGCGCCGATATTCCGTGCTCGACAATCCCTGCCCTCGATGTGCTCCCGCAACGGCGTCCTTCCGGCCGGCGCACGCTTCCCGTGCTCGTCCGCCCGCCGACCACCTCGAAGGGCTCTCGACGTCTCGGAACCGACGGCGTGCCCATAGCGTGCCTATAAGACCGGTAAACCACGGTCAACAACGGTGCGATCCTGTGCTCCAGGGCGTCACACCAGAGCACGTATGCCCACGTCAGAGGCCATCCGGCTCCGCAAGCGCCGTCGCTTCCCAAGCTGAGAGCGCGAGTTCGATTCTCGTCACCCGCTCCATAACTAAGGCCCAGGTCAGAGACCTGGGCCTTGTCTGTTGTCTAGTCCAATTCGGGTGCCACGTACCCTTCGCGTGCCAAGTCGGCAGGTAGTGGCTGCACCCCAGAAGGACGGCTGCCGCCGTCGGCACGGATCGGAAAGCGACACGATGCCAGCGGCGAGCAGCGCCACGGGGCGAGCGCCCAGAAACGCAGAGATCCCGCCCGATCGAAATGATCGGACGGGTACAACTGCCGGACTCTGGAAGCCCGCTGCTCGCGGCCCCGCCGGACCGGCCGCCGACGACAGCAGCTGCCCCACGCCCCGCCGGCCACACGTTCGTCGGCGTGGAACCGTCCCACCACTCCGTCGACATCGCCACCCGCGTGCCCCGGCAGTACACCGGCGTCGCGGGCGAGATCACCAACTGCCGGGCCGGGGTGTCGCTGCACCTGGCGTCCGCCAACGCGTCGGCCGCGGTGAACCGGCGTCCGTTCCTGCCCAAAAGCGGGGATCCCGCCTCGTCGAAGGCAGACGCCCGCCCGCGGTCACAGCAGTCCGGGCCGCTGCCACTCGGCACCGAGGACGTGGTGGTCGAGGAAGTTCAGGAACGCCTCGTACCAGACCTGGATGTGGCCCGGGGAGAGGATCCAGTGGTTCTCGTCCGGGAAGTACAGGTACTTCGCAGGCACCTCGAACCGCTGCAGATCCTGGAAGAGCGCGGCGCCCTGGCCGACCGGCACGCGGTAGTCCTTCGCGCCGTGGATGACCAGCATCGGCGTACGGATCTTCGCGGCGTCCAGGTACGGGGAGTGCGCCTCGTACCGCTCGGGCCGGGTCACCGGGTCCCCGAAGATGCACTGGAAGTACCAGGGCGCGTCGGTGTCGCCCTGGAAGGACCGCAGGTCCCACAGGCCCGCGTGACTCACGATCGCCTTGAACCGATCGGTGCTCGTGGCGACCCGGTTGGCCATGTAGCCGCCGTAGGAGCCGCCCCCGAGCGCGGTGCGCGCGGCATCGATGTCGTCACGGGCCTCGGTCGCGTCGGTCAGCGCCATCACGTCCGTGTACGGGACCCCGCCCCACTGCCCCCAGCCGCGCCGGTGGCCCTGCTGACCGTAGCCGGTCGACAGGGCCGGGTCGGGCAGCAGCACCGCGTAGCCGCGGGCCGCGAACGGCCACGGGTTCCACCGCCAGGTCCAGCCGTTCCAGCTGCCCTGCGGCCCGCCGTGCACGGCGACGAGCAGCGGCGCGGGGTTCTCGGCCGACGCGCCCTCGGGCAGCACGAGCCAGCCGCGCAGCCGGTACCCGTCCACCGCGTCGGCGTGCACCTCGGTGAGGGTGCCCGGCAGCGCGTCGAACGCACCGGGGGCGGGCAGCTCGACCGGCGTCTGGTCGGCGACGCCGGCCTCGAACCTGACCGGCCGCGGCGGCGAGTCGATCGCGTTGCGCAGCGCGTACAGCGTCCGCCCGTCGGGGGCCACGCAGAGCGAGCCGTACGCGCCCGAGGCGGTGAGCCGGGTCACGGTGCCGTCCGCGTCCCGCCGGAAGACGGGCGCGTGCCCCTCCACATCGGCCACGAAGAAGAGGGCGTCGTCGACCGGCGAACAGACGGCGCCGACGGGCCAGTTGTCGAACCCGGGCAGCAGATCGACGGCCTCGCCGCCGTCCACGCCGACCCGGACGAGCGTCATGTCCATCGGCTCGTCGTAAGTCGGCCACGTCATCCGCGAGCACACGACCGCCGAGCCGTCGTGCGTGAACACCGGCGCCTCGTAGAGGTGCTCCACATCGCCCAGGACGAAGACCTCCTCGCCGGTGGCCGCGTCTGCCACCACCACGGCGGTGCGGTTCTCGGCGGGCACCCGGCCGGGTACGAACCGGGTGTAGGCCACTCGCGTCCCGTCGGGCGACAGCGCCACGTCCCCGGGGTGCTCGAGGCCGACGCCCTGCCCGCCGGCGTCGACCACGGCGCCCTCGGCCCCCGCGCGCACGAAGGTGTGCTGTGCCTCGGGGCCGAGATCGCGGTCCCAGGCGCGGGTCGGCCCGGCCTCGTACAGGATTGCGGTGACCTTCGCGTCCTTGCGCGCCGTGCGCAGCTTGCCGTGCGCGTCGGCGTCGGCGGCCCCGGGCAGCAGCCCGGCGGTGTGGGCCAGCGCGCCGGAGTCCCGGGCGACGGTGAACGCGGTGATCCCGCCCGGGTGCCGGGCCACGACGGCGGCCTCACCACGCCCGGGCAGCGCCCACAGCGCGGCACCCTCGTGCTTGTCCTCCTCGCTGTCGTCCTCGCGTTCCGACAGGAAGTACAGCACCCCGTCCGGGCCGAACGCGGGCCCGGACTCGCCCTTCCCCGACCGGGTCAGGCGCAGCGCCTCGCGCTCCCCGGCCGGATCGATCTCCCACAGCCCGGACACGAACCTGGTCCGGTCCTCCGACAGCGTCTGCACGGCGGCGACGAGACGGCCTCCGTCGGCGGACAGCGCAAGGGAGTTGACGCGAGCCTGGGCGAGGAACGCGGGCAGGTCGTGGAAGGCGGTCGTGCCACCGGGGATCGCAGACATGCGGACGATTCTTGCTCGCGAAGGAGGCGGTGAACAGCGGATTACGGGCGCCGCCCGCCAGGGGTGCCTGCCGCCCGTCCGGCGAAACGCAAGATCCCGAAGGAAGCCCTGCAGGCTCTCGGACTCATTCCGCTGATGGCGCCCGCACCTGCCTCGCTTCACCCGCCGTGTGCCCCATCCGTGCCCTTCAGAGCGGACAACAACGGTCGCCAAGGGTGCGTTCCCGGCCCCGCCACGGAAACCTGGTCCCGCGTCAGCGCAGGTCAGCACACTGTTCGGCGCGCAAGCGCCGTCGCTTCCCAAGCTGAGAGCGCGAGTTCGATTCTCGTCACCCGCTCCAGGAGAAACCCCCAGGTCAGTGGCCCGAGGGTGCTCAGGTGTCACTCCAAGCCGCTCAAGGACGACCATCAGGCGCAAGGGCCTACTCCCTGCTGAGCAGGGAAGCGCAGGTCACCAAGATCCCCGACAAGACCCGGGACAAGAAGAGGCAACCCCTGATGATCAGGCCCCCTGCCCGCGAGGACCCGTGGGCAGGGGGCCTGTCGCCGTGGACGCCGATCGGCGGTCAGGCTGCCGGTATCGGCGATCCCGCGATGAGGAAGTCCCGCGATCTGACGATCAGAAGGAGACAGTGACGCCGACCTGGTGGTACTGGCTGACGGTGTCCAGGACCCCGTCCTTGAGCGCGCCGAACTGAGCCACGAGGTCCGAGCTGCTGATCGCCGTGGGGCCGGCGGCGATGCCGACCTGCGGGCTCAGACCGCCGGAAACGGTGTCGAGTTCGGCGTCGGAGATTTCAAGGGTCTGAACCTGGGGAGCGGAGTTCATGATGAAACTGCCCTTCGTATGGATGTTCCACAAGGGGGAGCGGCCAAGCTGGGGATAGCCGGTGGGCCGCGACCGCAGGCCCGCGCCATCCGTTTCCGGACGCCTTGGCGCGATCCCGGCGGTGCGCAGGATCAAATCACGGAGCCTGCCCGGCATCCAGTCGCTCACTGCTCCCAGCAGGGCAGTTGAAGCAGTCGACTACTCATCCATGCGCGCATGCACACGAATTGGGGGCAGCTTCTCTACACGGAGCTCCGCATAGGAAACCGACAGCTATTGCCACGGCAGTTCCGACCAGGACAACTCCGCACCAATCGAATGCACCCGTGCCGCAGTTGCGCATTCGCTGTGGAGATTCGGCCACGTATGCATCCGTGCGCCCTTCAGTACCTTGTTCACCGCGTTCCGCGGCGGGCCGGTACGACGAGGCCCGCGCCCACGCCGAACAGGCGCCGGCGCTGGCCCGCGACCACTCGTTCCGCCTGGTGGAGGGCCAGGCCCTGACCGCCCTGTGCGCGACGGCGGAGGCCGAGGAAGCACACGGTGCAGCCGTCGAGCTCGGCCAGGATGCCCTCGCCGTACACCGCGAGACCGGCCACCGCCTCGACGAAGCCCGCACCCTCATGGCACTTGCCCGCGCCCACCACGGGGGCCGGGCAGGCCGCCGGCATCGAGGACGTCGAGGCGCACGCCGAAGCCGACTGACCCCACGATTCAGGGGGCCGCCAGACCCGGGCAGGCGGCATGCAGCACGCGCTGCCGGCTGACCGACCCCGGGCAGCGCGGGGGAGCGGGGCAGCGGCCGGCTCAGACGACCGCTGCCCCGCCGTCCTCCGTCGCTGTGGGGTCCGCGTCAGGACGGTCGCAGGATGATCCCTGGTGGGTGAGGGTGGCGAAGCAGCGGTGGCCGCTCGTCCACTGGTCGGTGACGGTGAGGGCGAGCCCGGCGGCGATCCTGTGGAGCGCTGGTCGTCCCAGTCGGGCCCAGGGAAAGTACGGCCCCGCCTGCCCCTGGACGTTCTCGAACCGGGCGGTGCACTGCTCGTGCACGTCCTGGGGGTCGACCTCGACGACGAGGCATCCAGCGGGGGCGATGAGGCCGCCGCAGCGGCGCAGCAGGCCACGCGGGTCGCCTCCGATGCCGATGTTGCCGTCGATGAGCAGCACCGTCTGCCAGCCTTTCTCGGCCGGTAGCCGGTCGAAGACAGATGCCCGAAGTGCGAGCCCGCCCAGGGCGGTGGTCAGTGCGACCGCGCGAGGTGTGATGTCGACCCCGAAGGCGAAGACTCCCTGGCTCAGGAGTGCTCTGCACATGCGGCCCGGGCCGCAGCCGATGTCGATGACGGGGCCGGCGCAGCGTTCCAGGACGGTGCTGTCGGCCGCCGTGGGCTGCCCGTGCCAGCGGTGGACCGGCATCCGGATGCGGCGCCCGTCGTCCAGCCGTAGGTAGACCGGTCCGCGGCCGGGTCGCAGGGCGAGCGCGTAGGGGTCCTCGTCGGGGTCCTCGCCGGCGTCGTACAGCTCGTCCTCGTCCGTTGTCACGGTGCTGCGCCATCCCCGGCAGGGGGCAGGCTCCCGTCGCTGCCGCCGGGCCGGCGCACGCGGCGCAGTCTCAAAGCGAAGGCGACCGCGGAGGCCGCGAAGAGCACGCCGGTGATCGCCAGCCATCGGCCGAGGTAGACGTCGTAGGACAACCCTGTGTCACCGGGGTAGGGGACTGCCAGACGGAGGATGAGAGGGAACCAGACCAGCAGGAGCAGACCTGACAGGAAGGCGGGGACGCGCAGGTGGTTGATCCATGGCGCCGTCGGCCTGGCGGAGGCATCGGCTCGGTGCCTTAGTACGGAGAGGGCCGACAGGTCGGACAGCGAGTACAGGGGCAGCAGGATCAGGTCGTGGAGGACGGCCGCCCCGACGAACCAGATCGCCACCTCCCACGGCTGGACGGTGAACAGGCGCACCATGGCGTAGCCGGTGAGGGCGAACGAGGCGATCAGGACGAGCAGGTGCAGGGGTCCGGAGCCGTACCAGCGGCCGAATCGTGCCATGGTCACGCCCTGAAGGTGAGCCGGTGGACCCACTTGGTGTTGTTCACGCCGGGGTTGGCCGGGACGATGATGCGGGCCGGGTAGCCGTGGTCGAGCGAGAGGTCCGCGCCGTTGACGCGGAGGGCGAGCAGCCCTCGGGGGTCGCGGATCTGGTTGCCGCGCAGCACCACCCTGGTGAAGGGGCCTGGCGGTTGGATCGACTGGACCAGGACGCTTCCCGCACCGGGCAGGCCGGCCAGAGCGGCGAGGTCGGCCAGCCGAAGGCCGCTCCAGTGCTGGTCCTCGGTGGACCATCCCTCCACGCAGGCGATCGGCAGTGCGGCGGCGTGCTGGGGCATCGCCAGGAGCTGCTCGCGGGTGAAGACCTGTGGTGCTCCGCGTCCGTGGACCTCCAGTCGCCAGGTGGGGCCGACGAGCGCGGGGGTGATGCCGACCTTCGCCGCCGTCTTGTTGATCTGGAAGGCGTTCGGGCCGCTGCCGGGGTTGCGGTTGTGCGGTGCGAGCAGTGCGGTGGCGCGCAGCCGGCCGCCGATGCTCTGTCCGGCGGTCACGACGAGGAGGAGCAGCGATCCCGCGCCCACCATGCCGAGTGCGCCGCGGCGGGTCATCGTCGGTGCGGCGGGGGCGGCCGCCACCAGGCCGTCGGGATCGGGTGGTTCGGGCACGGTGTGGGCGAGGTCGGTGTGCAGTTCGGTACGCAGGCTGCGCGAGCGCAGGGCCCGGGTCATCCGGCCAAGTCTGAGGCCCACGTGCACGACGAAGGCGGCGATGAACACCCATGCGCCGTAGAAATGGAGGCGGTAGAACGAGCCCGGGAAGACGTAGTAGAGCTGGATGTTCAGGATTCCGGTGACGAATTCGAAGATGACGCCGCCGACCAGCATCAGTAGGGACAAGCGCTCCAGGCCGTGGGCGACGGAGCGTACCGGCAGCCATTCGAAGAGCTTCGGGATCACCGACCACAACTTGGCCAGCAGCACCGGTACAAGGACCACGCCCAGGGTCACGTGCACGCCCTGGAGCAGCCGGTAGAGCCAGTAGGGATGCGTGGGCCAGCTGAAGAGGTAGAAGCCCAGGATGCCCTTGTCGGGGGTCTCGTCGTTGAGGGGGCTCAGCCCGGGGTTGTAGGCGGCGTAGGAGAACAGCCCGGTGATGAACAGCAGCGGAATGCCGACCAGGAGGACCAGGCCGAATACAGAGGTCAGCCAGGGCCCGCGGATCGGACTGCGCCAGAATCCGGGGCGGAACGGACCCGGCGGCGGGGGAAGCTGCCCGACACGCTCTGCCGTTCCGCGAATCCGACCGCGGCCCGCAGCCGCGGCGGCAGCCACAGTGCCGCGTGCGCGCTTCAGCCGTTTCAGCGCCGAGGTCTCTTCCGGTCTCGGGTGTCGCGACCCGCCGGTCGGGGCCGGACCCGACGGCCGTCCGCCACCTGCCATCGGCCGTCTCCTCCAGTCTTCGAGCCGTGCTCACAAGTGGACGGCCCTCAATGCGACGACCTGTTCCGGATAAACAGGACACCCTCAAGCTGGCACAGGTCAGGTGGACTGTCCGGGCCCGAGGTGCAAGCGGGTGTCCGTCTCCAGCCGAACGGCGGAACCACTGCCTCGGGGATCTCCAGGTCCCCGTGCCCTGTGGCCACGCCACCCTCATCAGGGGTAGTGCGTTCTTCGACGACAGGGGCAGTGGCCGATGGGCCTTCGCCACCTCTGCCGAACCCGCTGACATCCTCACGGCTCTCGAGGTGCTGGGCCGACGATGCGGCACCGTGCCGCGCTCGGTGGCGGAGACGGACGCTGCTTCCGGGCTGCGCACGGCTGCTCCGGCCACTGGTGTCCCTACCGGTGTTCGGGGTTCTCGTAGTCGTGGCGGCAGCCGGCGTCCCAGGCCGTGCGCTGGTTGCCGTAGGCGGGGATGCCTCCGAGGTCCTTCAGCGCACGTGCCAGGTGCAGCAGGTTCCAGGTCATGAAGGTGGTGTTGCGGTTGGTGAAGTCGTTCTCCGGGCCGCCGGAGCCGGGGTCGAGGTAGGAGGGCCCGGGGCCCGCCTCGCCGATCCAGCCGGCGTCCGCCTGGGGAGGGATGGTGTAGCCCAGGTGCTGGAGGCTGTAGAGGACGTTCATGGCGCAGTGCTTGACGCCGTCCTCGTTGCCGGTGATCAGGCAGCCGCCGACCCGGCCGTAATAGGCGTACTGGCCTGCTTCGTTGAGCAGGCTGGAGCAGGCGTAGAGGCGTTCGATCACCTGTTTCATCACGGAGCTGTTGTCGCCGAGCCAGATGGGGCCGGCCAGTACGAGGATGTCGGCCGCCATGACCTGTCGGTACAGGTCGGGCCAGGCGTCCGTCTCCCAGCCGTGCTCCCGCATGTCCGGCCAGACCCCGGTGGCGATGTCGTGGTCCACCGCTCGCACCACGTCGACCTGGACCCCTTGTGCGTCCAGGATGGCGGTGCTGCGGTCGATCAGCCCATGGGTGTTGCTGGTCTCCGGCGAACGCTTGAGGGTGCAGTTGACCACCAGCGCGCGCAGGTCGTCGTACCGGGCCGGTGGCACGTCGGTGGTGGGCGACGAAGCGGTCACTCGTTCCTCCTGCAAGGCCTTGCCATCACGTGGGGCGTGGCAAGTCGTCCATGTCCGAGGTCCAGCGTGCGAGTCACCCACGTCAGGTGCCACAGCGGTGCCTCCGAATGGCCTCGACCGCATCCGTCCGCTGCGGTGCGGTCTCCGGCACCGGCTGGGACCCTGGTCCTGTGGCAATCGATGTGACGGCGCGCCGGGTGATCCCGCTGCCGCCCGACCGGGTCGCCGCGTACGCCATGGACTGGCGTCACGACGCGGAGTGGACCCAGGGCATCCGCGGAGCGGAGCTGACCAGGGAGGCGGACGGCGCTGGGTTCGGCGTGGGTGCCGAGGTCACCCGTACGGCCCGGTTCCTCGGTCGGCGCATTTGACTACGTCCTGCCGACGCACTCATGTCCGCGGAGGCCGATGCTCTCTGCAACGCCGAATACGGGCAGGTCAGCGATGAGAGAGTCAACCACCGCTACGGCTACCGCCCACGCGAGTGGGACACCCGGGCCGGCACGGTCGAACTCGCCATCCCCAAGCTCCGCAGCGGCAGTTACTTCCCACACTGGCTGCTGGAGCGCCGCCGACAGTGCGAGGTCGTGCACCTTCGCGGGGCGTTCGGCCCGCGAAGGTGTACCGGTGGCGCCGAGTGGCCGCCATGTGCGGCGCTCGAAGTGCGGCGCTCTGCACGCGTCCGACGCACGACGACTCACGGATGTCACCTGCGGCACAGGAATCCGGTGCGGATGGTGCCGTCTTCCTGGGCCTGGGCCCGGGGCCGCCCTGGTTCAGGCGGGAATCCGCGGAGGGCGGTCCTCGCCGGGAGTCTCCGCACCTGTCGGTGCCCGCAGGCTGCCGTAGCGTTCCATGCGCTGCCACCGCAGCCGTGAACCCGACACGGCGGTGAAGACGGACTGGATGACCACCAGGTACATCAACTGGCGGTAGACGAACTGCTGCAGCGGCAGGCTCCACAGCGGGCCCGGGCGTTCGCCGTCCAGGCGGAACGCGTACAGGCCCATCAGCAGTTGGAGGAGCAGGAAGGCGAGCCAGAGGGCGGTGACCCGCAGCGGGTCGAGGAAGACCAGACCGTAGAGGGCGAAGACGTCGACCACAGGGGCGAGCAGGGGCAGCAGGATCTGGAAGAGGAGGAGGTAGAGCAGGCCCCGGCGGCCGAGTCGGCCGGCGGCGCCGCCCTGCACCAGCGCGCCGCGGTGCTTCCACATCGCCTGCAGGGTGCCGTAGCACCAGCGGTACCGCTGCCGCCACAGGGCGCCCAGCGACGCGGGCGCCTCGGTCCAGGCAACCGCCCCTTCCTCGTACACCACACGCCAGCCGGCGCGGCACAGCGCCATGGTGAGGTCGGTGTCCTCGGCGAGGGTGACGTCGCTGACCCCGCCGAGGGCGAGCAGGGCCCGGCGCCGGAACGCCCCGACCGCTCCGGGCACGGTCGGCATGCACTCGGCGAGGTCGAACAGACGGCGGTCGAGGTTGAAACCGACCACGTACTCGATGTGCTGCCAACGGCCCAGCAGGCCACCGCGGTTGACGACCTTCGCGTTGCCCGAGACGGCACCGACACGGGGGTCGGCGAAGGGCTGCACGATCGTGCGGACGGCGTCGGGTTCGAAGACGGTGTCGCCGTCGACCATGACCACCAGGTCGCAGCCGGCGGCGGCCAGACCGGTGTTGAGCGCGGCGGGCTTGCCCGCGTTCCGCTGCCGGATCACCCGCACTCCCGGCAGACCGAGGGCCTCCACCAGGTCGGCGGTCCCGTCGGTGGAGCCGTCGTCGACCACGATGATCTCCACCGGATGGTCCGAGGCGACCAGGGAGCGTACGGCCGCCTCGATTCCCGCGCTCTCGTTGTACGCCGGGACGATGACGCTGACCGGTTCGGTCACCGGCGGTCCCCAGGGCCTGGCCCGGCGCCCTGTCCGCAGCCGGCGGTGCCGGTGGGCCGCCACCAGTACGACGGCGGCGCGCAGCACGCTGATCGCTCCGGCCGCGTACATCAGCACGCCGAGCAGCCGGATGGCCCAGTCGCCGAGCTGCAACATCCTGATGAGGGCGATGCCCTGGAGGTGGTCGCCCGGTCCGGCGGGCCGGACGGGGCCGTCCATGCCGACCGCGGCGCCGACCGTCGTGAACCGGAAGCCCTGTGCCTTGAGCCGGGGGATCAGGGTGTTCAGGGCGGCGACGGTCTGGGAGCGGTCACCGCCGGCGTCGTGCATCAGCACGATCTGCCCGGCCCTGCCGTGCGGTGTCGCGTTCGCGAGGACGCGGGCCGTGCCGGGGCGCTGCCAGTCCTCGGCGTCCAGGGTGGAGAGCACCGTGACGTACCCGGCTGTGTCGGCCTGCTTCAGGACGGACCAGCCGGCGTCGTCCAGCGCGTCGTTCTCCGAGGAGTACGGCGGCCGCAGCAGCGCGGTGGTGACGTCGGCCGCGCCGGCCACCGCCAGCTGTGTCTCGCGCAGCTCCAGGGAACGCTGCCACGGGGCGAGGCGGGAGAGGTCGGGGTGGGTGAAGGTGTGGATGCCGATCTGGTGGCCCTCGGCGACGATCCGCCGGACCAGTTCCGGGTGGGCGACGACCTGGGTGCCGACGACGAAGAAGGTCGCGTGCACATGGTTGCGGCGCAGCACGTCGAGGATGCGCGGGGTCCAGACGGGGTCGGGGCCGTCGTCGAAGGTGAGGGCGATGGTGCCGGCCTTCGGGCGGGCGGTGTGCGGGGAGCCGGCGGCGTTCGCGATCACGGGGCCGCCCTGGGCCACCTGGCCGGGCACCGTGTCGGCCCGGCCGCGGGGGCCGGTCACGTCGTCCGAGGTGATCCCGAACATGTGGTGGGTGTAGCCCTGCAACAGGAGGGCCGCCGACAGGGTCACCACGAGCACGCACAGCAGTAGCCAGTGGGTGCGGGGGGTGACCCGGCGGGTACGGCCGCGGCGGCGGGGCATGGCGGTGCGGCGTCGGCGATCGGTCGGGTCGGTCGGACAGGTCACGTCAGGGCCTTGGGTCACTTCACGGGCTTGTGGGATGCGGCGTTGGCGCGTCCCTTGGCGGAGGGCGCGTCCGTGGTGGCACTGGCACTGGCACTGGTGCTGGTGGTGGCACTCGCGGTCGCGGTCGTGGTCGCGGTCGCGGTCGTGGTCGCGGTCGTGGTCGGGACGGCGGTCGGGGAGGTGGTCGCGGTGGTCGCGGGGGTGGCCGCGGCCGTCGGCCGGCCGGTCTGGCCGGAGGCCGTCCGCGGCGACGTGGCAAGGGCGTTCTCGTCCGTCGCGCCGGAGCCCGCGCTCCCTGCCGTGTGACCCGTACCGGCGGGAGATCCGGGGGCGGTCGCTCGGGGCGCGGCCGGGGGCGTGGTGTCCGGGAGCGGGACGAACGGAGCGCTGATGGTGGGGCCGCCCAGCAACGCGCTGACCAGCAGGGCGACATAGACGCCGGCGGGGATCAGCAGCAGCCGTGCGGTGCGCCGCACGCGGCGCTGGCGGCGCCCCGAGGCGTCCACGAAGACGGGCCGTGCCGGATCGTTCTCCGACGTGTCCGGCTCCGATGCGGGACGGCCGGAGTCGTCGAGGTCCGTCGGCAGCACGGTGATGACGGCACCATGCGGAGAGTCCCGCTCCGTCGTGGCGAGGTGGTCCGGCCCGGCGACGAGCAGTGTCGCACCGGCGGTCCAGGGCTCCGGCTCCGCCGTGGCCGGGTCGGCGGTGGTGCTGCCGCCGGTGCCCTCGTGGCCGTGGGCATACCCGTACCCGACGCCGGCGTACGGCTCCTCGCCGTACCCTGCGCCGCTGTCGCCCGTCCGCTGCACGCGTCCCGCCTCCTCTCCAAGCCGACCGACGTGGTCGTCCGCATGGAAAGAGCGCAGCGGGCCGAAACTGTTACACCTCCCGCCCCGGACCGTCATATGTCCCACTCCGGACACTCACATGTCCCGCCTCGCAGCGGCACCTCTCCCGACTCGGATCGCCACTCCTCACGCCTTGGAACGGCACTTCACCACCGCGTTCCCGCACGCGGCGGTGTGCGCGTAGAACTCCCGCAGCTCCCGGTGCGTGCTGGCGAACGCACGCGACGTCTCGGGCTCCGCGGTCGCTCCGCCGTAGCGGGGCAGCAGTCCGTCCCGGGCGGAGTCCCACAGCGCGTCGAAATCGGTCTGCTCCAGGAATTCGGCCACCCGGCGGGCCTGGGCGGCCGTGAGGACCAGCAACGGCGGCTTCTGCCGGTCAGTGCGGAACACGGGGCGGCCGCCGAGCACCACCTGGGCCTGGGGCCGTCCCGGGGGACCGGCCGGTGGAGCGCCGGTGTAGATGTGCTCCTGGTCCAGGCAGCACTCGTCCAGCACCTCTTCGGGGCACTGGCCGGGCTGGTGCCGGACGGTCGCCGCATCGCTCGCGAAAAGCCGTTCCAGCCAAGCCGGACTGTTGCGCAGTGCCGGGGCCGGTACCGCTCGCAGACGGAGGTAGGTACTCATGACAGTGGGAGCGCACGAGGGCGCCGAAGCATCACGCGGCCCGGCGGTCCCGGGCTCGGGGCGGCGGCTGTGGCGGGCTTCGGCGCGTGCCGCCCACGGGCTCGGGGTGACGCTCGTCCTGGCCTCCTCCCTGGTCGGTGTTGCTGACCGCCCGCTGCCGATCGCCCTCTGCCGGTAGGTCGGCTGTCCCTCTGTGAGGGGCTGGGGGCGGTCGCGGCGCCGTCATCGGCGTGGATCGCCGCGGCCCGTGCGGTCGGTGCAAAGCTCCTGCTCCCCGGCGCAGGGCCTACGGGAAGCGTCGCCCGGCTCGGACGGCGCCGGTTCCGCTCCGTCGCAGTCGGGGCTGCCGAATCCAGCGGCTGAGCGCGGGGAGACGGTTGATACCGGACAGGCTCCTGGGGCGTTGTGACGTTTCTGTGAGAGTGCGCGCTGGTCATCGTGGGGCCGTCGTTGCGACCGGAGCACGACGGGCGGTGTGAAATCGGTTGTGATCGGTGCGAACGAGGGCAATCTTGGGCCAGGTGCGGCAACCTCGGCGCGTACAGGAGTACGACGGGGAACTGGGCGCGGCGGTCGCGCGCGCCCAGGACGGCGACGAGGCCGCTTTCGAGGTCGCCTACCGGATCGTGCAGCCGGGCCTGCTCGGCTACCTTCGCGGCGTCGTCGGCGAGGAGGCGGAGGACGTGGCGTCCGACGCCTGGCTGGAGATAGCCCGCGACCTCGGGCGTTTCAAGGGCGACGGCGCGGGCTTCCGCGGCTGGACCGCGACCATCGCCCGGCACCGGGCGCTGGACCACCTGCGTCGTCGGCGGGTGCGGCCCCAGGCGGGCGGTACCGACCAGGACGTACTGGAACTGGCGGGCCCGCACAACACTCATGAGCAGGCTCTGGAGTCTCTCTCCACCGAGTGGGCTCTGGAGTTGATCCGCGGACTGCCGCGGGACCAGGCGGAGGCCGTGCTGCTGCGGGTCGTGGTCGGTCTGGACGGTCCCGCCGCGGCGCGGGTCCTGGGCAAGCGGCCGGGTGCGGTGCGCACGGCCGCCCACCGGGGCCTGAAACGCCTCGGCCGTCAGCTGGGTATCGGTGGCGGAGCCGAGGAGGGTGTGACGGATGTGGCTTCCCGCGCGCTGGGGGAGTCGACATGAACGACAACCGCGACAGGATCGACAGGCAGGCGTCGGAGCCGGGGCAGCGGACGAATCGAAGCGGTCGGACGGGAACGGAAGCGGACATGGGTGAACGGCTGGGCGGCGACGGGGTATGGGGCCGTCGACGTGTGCAGCCCGGCGGCGCCCCGTCCGACCCCCGGGGCGCGGGTGACGACGCCGCGCTGGAGACGGCACTGGCTGCCGCCGTCCGCGCAGACGATCTCGCGTCCCAGGGCGAGCGGCAGGCCGTGGCCGCGTTCCGGGCCGCCCGCGCCTCGGGTGCGCATCGCGCACGTACCCGGCGCCGTGACGACTGGCGGCCGACGGCCGAGCGGCGGGTGCGGCGCCCGGCGAAACTGACGTTCGGCGTGGTCTTCGCCAGCCTCGCGCTGGGGGGCGTGGCGGTCGCGGCCATCGGTTCCGCCGGTTCGGCCGGCTCCGCCGGCGAGGGCGCCGGCGACGGCCGGGGAACGACGCCCCCGTCGGCGACCGCCTCGCACCGGGCGGTCGGCGGGGCCGTGTCCCACCCGTCCGCTGGTGCTCGGCCGACGGACCGGCCCGCCACCGCCCAGGACACCGAAGCCCACTGCCGTGCCTACGAGCACGTCCAGGGCCATGGCAAGGCGCTGGCTGCGACAGCCTGGCAGCGACTGGTCGCGGCGGCCGGCGGTGCGGACAAGGTCGCCGCCTACTGCTCCGAGCGGCTGACACGGGAGACGGCCAAGCCGAGCCACTCGGCCGGTGCGGGCAAGTCCGGCAAGGATGCTGCGAACTCCGCCAACGGCACGGCGGGCGACGGCGCTTCCGGCAACGCGTCTGCCAACAGTGAGGCGAACGGCGGGCAGGGCAACGGCAAGAAGAAGTAGCCCTGGACGAGTCCGGTGGGTTGGAAGGGGAGAAGCTCTCCCAACCCGAGAGCGCAGGTTCGAGTGTCGGTGTCCGGTTCGATGCGCATACGCGACGCGCCGTTCAGGAGCCCCAGGTGTCCGGCGTCCGGCGCGTGGAAGCGACAACACAGACGCATTCCTCGTCTGCTGTCCGGCTCCGTGTCCCACAGCGTGCCCATGAGGGCGGACAACCGCGGTCAACGGGGAGGCGGTCCGGTCAGGACAACCACTCCGACGGCCAAGGTGCCTTCGCAAGTCAGAACCGTAGAGCCGCCCGAGCGCCGTCGCTTCCCGAGGTGAGACGCGAGAGCACCCGGAATGCCTTGTGCGGCCCATCGGGCAGACAGCCCGGACGTCGCACCGGTCGAGAGTGAGAATCGCGTCCAAGTGCGGAGCCCGATCGGCCCGCGGGCCGCGAGACCGCCGCGGTCGCCCCGCCGGAACCGCCGTGTGGCCTTCCTCTCGCTGCTGGGGTCTCGGCGCGTTCGTCGGCATGTCGTCAGCTGATGGCGACGGCAGCCGCGGCCAAGCCGTCGAAGGAGGTCACGGCGCTGCGACCGGACGGACTCGACGGCAACAGTGTGGCCCGGGAGAGCAATTCCTGTGGTCGGGAGGTGAGAATTCGACACGGCGCACGAGAAATATTCCTGAGGTGGGAGACGGCCCGGAATTGTTTACCGCGTGGGGTCGCTCACGACGTGCTACTGTCAGTATCAGTTGCAGGTGTGGTTGCCAGAATTGTTTTTCCGGCGGCTGATCATCACGGCGACACGGAAAGCGCACAGAGCGTATTCCTGACACCGTCTCCGAAGGAGAAACAAAAATGGCTACTGGCACCGTGAAGTGGTTCAACGCGGAAAAGGGCTTCGGTTTCATCGAGCAGGACGGCGGCGGCGCCGACGTCTTCGCCCACTACTCCAACATCGCCGCCCAGGGCTTCCGTGAGCTGCTGGAAGGCCAGAAGGTTTCGTTCGACATCGCGCAGGGCCAGAAGGGCCCGACGGCCGAGAACATCGTTCCCGCCTGACGCGTCGGCACTTACGCATACTTCGCAGCTGGGGCCCGCACCTTGGGGTGCGGGCCCCAGCTCGCTTCATTTCCAGGGCAATTCAGCCCTGTTTTTTTCGGCTCGTTCTCGCGATTCTCTGCGCCGTTCGTTCTACTGCGGAAATTCCTTGATACGCGCCCACGTCGAGGAAGGTTCCACATGAACCGAGCACGCACGACTCGCACACGCACGACTCGCACATACGACCGCTCCGCAGGAAGTGCTGCTGTCGGCCGCTCCGGTGTTCAGAGCCGCTCCAAGGGCAACGGAAACCGGCGGGCCGCACAGGGTGAGTTCGCACCGCCGAAGACGACCACACCGGCGTTGCCCGCCGTCGAGACGTTCGCCGATCTCGCCATGCCGACGCCGCTGCTGGCCGCGCTCGGCCACGAGGGCGTGACCGTACCGTTCCCCATCCAGGCGGCGACCCTGCCGAACTCCCTGGCGGGCCGTGACGTACTCGGTCGTGGCCGTACCGGGTCGGGCAAGACGCTCGCCTTCGGCCTCGCGGTCATGGCCCGCACGGCAGGCCGGCGCGCCGAACCACGGGAGCCGCTGGCCCTGATCCTCGTACCCACCCGTGAACTCGCCCAGCAGGTCACCGACGCGCTCACCCCGTATGCCCGCGCCGTCCGGCTGCGGCTGGCCACCGTGGTCGGCGGCCTGCCGATCGGCAGGCAGGCGAGTGCGCTGCGGGCCGGGGCCGAGGTCGTCGTCGCGACACCGGGGCGGCTCAAGGACCTGATCGACCGGGGCGACTGCCGACTGCGGGACGTCGCCGTCACCGTCCTGGACGAGGCCGACCAGATGACCGACATGGGCTTCATGCCCCAGGTCACCGCCCTGCTCGACCAGGTGCGGCCGGAGGGCCAGCGGATGCTCTTCTCGGCGACCCTGGACCGTAACGTGGACCTGTTGGTCCGTCGCTACCTGACCGACCCGGTGGTCCACTCCGTCGACCCGTCGGCGGCTGCCGTCACCACGATGGAGCACCACGTACTCCACGTGCACGACGCGGACAAGCACCGGACGACCACCGAGATCGCGGCACGGGACGGCCGGGTCATCATGTTCCTGGACACCAAGCACGCCGTGGACCGGTTGACCGCGCACCTCCTCAGCAGCGGCGTCCGCGCCGCCGCCCTGCACGGCGGCAGGTCCCAGCCGCAGCGCACCCGGACCCTGGCTCAGTTCAAGGACGGTCACGTCACGGTGCTGGTCGCCACCAACGTCGCGGCCCGCGGCATCCATGTCGACAACCTCGACCTGGTCGTCAACGTGGATCCGCCCGGCGACCACAAGGACTACCTGCACCGTGGCGGTCGTACGGCCCGTGCGGGGGAGTCCGGCAGCGTCGTCACCCTGGTGACACCCGGCCAGCGCCGCGACATGAGCCGGCTGATGGCCTCGGCCGGCATCACCCCGCGCATCACTCCGGTGCGCTCGGGTGAGGTGGAGCTGAGCCGCATCACCGGCGCCCAGGCGCCGTCCGGTGTCCCGGTCGTCATCACCGCTCCGGCCGTGGAGCGTCCCCGCCGCACGTCTTCCCCGTCCCGTGGCCGTCAGGGCCGCACCGGGCAGGGGCGGCCCGCCGGCGCGGCGGTGGGCCGCAGGGCACAGCGGCGCACCGCCATCGACTCGGCGGCCTAGGCCCAGCACTACGCCGGAGCCGCAGCGGTCTCCCCAGGCCGCGATGGCCACCAAGCCGACCAACCCGATCCGCAGGAGGCATTTTTGACGCCCACTCAGATGCAGTGCCGCGTGGCGGACCCCGCATCGACGACCGTGGTCCACGGCAAGGAAGCGCACGGGCCTCGGGTCTGTGACGACATGACCGTCGAGGTGGCTCTGGCCGTCATGGCGGGTGCACGTGTCGAGTACCTGACCGTGTGCGACGGGGACGACCAGAGCACGGGTTCGATCACTCTGGCCCGGCTCGCCGTTCTCCGTGCCAGTTCCACGTACACGGACCGCATCCGTCTGCGGGACGTCCTCGGCAGCCGGCTCCGGCCTGTTCCCGTCCGCGGCTGATCCACCCTGCCCGGGTCAGTTCCTTTCCGTCATGCCTGGGAGGCATCATGCGTTGTGTCATCGCCCGGTACCCGTTCGACCTGACCAAGATCGGGGTGCTGGCCTCGATGAAGGGCGTCAAGCCCGAGCTGGTCACGGGCGCGTCCGTGACCATCGGCCGCCGCCGCTACCCCGTCAAGCAGGTGGGCCAGGTCACCACGGGACAGGACCGCCGTGACTTCACCGTCGGCGAAGTCACCCGGGCCATGGCGCGCCTGGGCTTCACCTGCCACGACGGCCCCGAGGCCGCGCCCGTGAGCGTTCCCCTTCCGCTCCGGGCCCCGTCGGCACTGCTCGACGGCACCTGCCCTGTGGGCGTGTGAGGACGGGCGGGTAACCGCCCTCAGTATCCCGGTGGGGGGGGGGGGGGGGGGGGGGGGGGGGAGGAAAACCGGCGGCCCCGCCCCGAGCCCGAGAAACAGCCCCGTCGTCTTCCCTATGTGCCCCTCCCACTGGTTTAGAACGCCTCCAGCGAAGAAAAA
>NZ_JBVIKO010000036.1:0-90376 GCF_055580905.1 Streptomyces sp. NPDC031497 | reverse complement strand
AGCCACTTTTGTTTTTTTTTGTCGTCGTGCGGCCGGTTTGGCCAACCGCCTCTCCACGGGTCACTGCCCCGAACCCCCGTGGGGGGGGGTGGTCCAAAACACCCCCCGAGGACTGCAGCCCCCCGTCGGGGCCCCGGGGCGGTAGTCGATCCCCGGCTACCGCCCCGCGGACGCGACCAGCCACAGACATCCGGCACCCGACAACGGCGCGCAGTTCCCCTCCCTTCAGCCGCGTACCAACATCAACGCCTGATCCAGCGCCTGCAAGAACCCGTTCACCGTCCCCCGGTCCCGCACGGCGATCCGCACCCACTCCTCGTCCAGCCCCGGAAACGTGTCCCCCCGACGCACCGCGTACCCCAACACCCGCAACTGCCGCCGCACCGCGGCCGCCCCGGCCATCCGGACGAGGACGAACGGCCCCTCCGCGGGCCCCGCCACCCGGACCCCCTCCGGCGCGAACTCCTCAAGACCCGCCACCAGATGAGCCCGGTCGGCCGCCCCCCGGTGCGCCGCGTGCGCCGCCTCCGCCAGCGCCCGCGGCGCCACACACGCCTCGGCCGCCACCAACGCCGGCGCCGACACCGGCCACAACGGCTGCGCCCGCGCCAGCTCCGCGATGATCTCCGGCGCGGCCAGCACATAGCCGACCCGCAACCCGGCCAGCCCCCAGGTCTTCGTCAGACTGCGCAGCACCACAAGACCCGGCACATCGGTCCGTCCGGCCAGCGCCTCCCGCTCACCCGGCACCGCGTCCATGAACGCCTCGTCCACCACCAGCGTCCGCCCGGGTCGGGCGAGCCGGGCGATCACCTCGGCGGGATGCAGCACCGACGTGGGGTTGGTCGGATTACCGATCACCACCAGGTCGGCGTTCTCCGGAACGGCCGCCGGATCGAGCCGGAACCCGTCCGACTCCCGCAGCAGCACCCGGTCCACGGTGTGCCCCGCGTCCCGCAGCGCCGCCTCCGGCTCGGTGAACTGCGGATGCACCACCAGCGGCCGGCGCACCTTCAGCGCACGCGCCAGCAGCACGAACGCCTCCGCCGCACCCGCCGTCAGCAGCACCCGCTCCACCGGCAGCCCGTGCCGCGCCGCGACCGCCGCCCGCGCCGCCCGCCCGTCGGGATAGGCCGCCAGACCGCCCAGCGACCCGGCGATCCGCTCCCGCAGCCAGGCCGGGGGAGTGTCGGCCCGTACATTGACCGCGAGGTCGACCAGCGCGGAACCGCTGTCACGGACCTCGGCGTCGCCGTGGTGCCGCAGATCGTGCCCGCCTCCGGAGCCGCCGGAGCCGCCCTCAGTGCGCATGCGCGTGCCCGCCGTGGTGATGATGGTGGCCGTGGTGGTCGCCGTCGTCGTCGGGATGGAAGTGCGGCTGCTGCGGCAGCCCCACCTTGTCCTCGAAACCGGGCAGCGCGATCCGGTACACACACGAGTCGCAGTTCATCCGCACCTCGTCCGCGGCCGCCTCCCGGTACCGCTCCATCACCAGGTCGAGCAACTCCGGCTCGGGCCCGATGACATCCGCCGAGCGCACCTCGGCCTCGGGGTGCGCGGCCGCCCAGCCCTCGGTCTGGTGCCGCACCCGCTCCGGCAGGATCCCGGTGAACAGGAAGTACGGGAGCACGACGATCCGGCGCGCCCCCAGTTTCAGGCACCGGTCGAGTCCGCTCGGCACGTCCGGCGCGGCCAGCGACACGAACGCCGTCTCCACCCCGGCGTACCCGCGCCCCTCCCACAGCAGCCGCGCCGCCCTGTGCACCTCGGCGTTGGCGTCGGGGTCCGTGGAACCCCGGCCCACCAGCAGCACGGTCACGTCCGCCCGGTCCATCGGGGCACGTCCCTCGCCGGCGCCCAGTGCCTCGTCCAGCCGCCGCTCCAGGACGGCCAGCAGCGCGGGGTGCGGGCCCAGCGGACGCCCGTACGTGTACGAGATCCCCGGGTGCCGTTCCTTCTCCCGGGCCAGCGCGGCCGGGATGTCGCCCTTGGCGTGCCCGGCGGAGACCAGCATCAGCGGTACGGCGGCGAACCGTCGTACCCCGCGCTCGACGAGATCGGCCACGGCCTCGCCCAGCGGGGGCGGGGACAGCTCGATGAAGCCGCCGGCGACGGGCAGTTCGGGGTGGCGGCGCCCCAGCTGCCGTACGAAGTCACGGAACGCCTCGGCCCCGGCTTCGTCCCGGGTGCCATGGCCGGCGATGAGCAGGGCGGGCGGGGTGGTCACAGCGTCTCCTCGGAAGTGGGGTGGTACAGCAGGGCGTTGAGCGCGGCGGCGGCGACCGCCGAGCCGCCCTTCTCGGACACGTTGCTGACGGCGGGCAGCCCGCTCTCCCGCAACGCGGCCTTGGATTCGACGGCGCCGACGAAGCCGACGGGCAGGCCGATGACGAGCGCGGGGGAGGCGTCCAGCGTCAGCAGCTCCTCCAGGGCGGTCGGCGCGTTGCCGATCACCCAGAGCGCGCCGGGGCCCACCTGCTCGTACGCGAGACGGATCGCGTGCGCGGAGCGGGTGAGCCCGGCAACGGACCTGGCGTCACGCAGCCGGCACACCGTCTCCCGGCGGGTGATCCCGGCGGCGACCATCTCCACGTCCACGACGACCGGCGCTCCGGCGTGCAGTGCGGCATGCGCCTTCACCAGGTCGCCCTCGTCGGTCACGAGGTCGGTCGCGTACTCCAGGTCGGCGGCGGAGTGGATGACCCGCTCCACGACGGCACGGGTCAGCGGCGGGAAGTGCGAGGTGTCCAGGCGGGCCCGCAGCCGCCGGAAGGACTCCTCCTCGATGGGGTGGACGACCCGGTTCACTCGGCCCCCTCCGGAGCGCTCTCCTGCCAGCGGTAACCGCGCGGGGTGACCATGCGCCCGGCGATGTTCCGGGTCGCGGTGTTGCCCACGGTCACGACGGTCATCATGTCGACCCACGCCGGGTCCAGCGCGCCCAGGGTGGTCACCCGGCTCGACTCGTCGGGGCGCGAGGCGTTGCGTACGACACCGGCCGGCGTCGTCGGCGCGCGGTGCTCGGCGAGGATCGCGAGCGCCTTCGGCAGCTGCCAGTCGCGGCCCCGGGAGCGCGGGTTGTAGAAGGTCACCACGATGTCGGCCTCGGCTGCCGCGCGCACCCGGCGCTCGATGACCTCCCACGGCGTGTGCAGGTCGGACAGGCTGATGGAGACATGGTCGTGGCCGAGCGGCGCACCCAGGATCGCCCCGGCGGCGAGCGCCGCGGTGACGCCCGGGACGCCGATCACGTCGATGTCGTCGGAGGCCTCGGCGAGCGCGGGCGAGGCCATCGCGTACACACCGGCGTCCCCGCTGCCGATCAGCGCGACGGCATGCCCGGCCCGCGCCTCGGCGACCGCGGTCCGGGCCCGCTCCTCCTCGGCACCGAGCCCCGACTCCAGGACGCGGGTACCGGGCCGCAGCAGGTCACGGATCTGGTCCACGTACTGGTCGAGCCCGACGAGCACGGAGGCGCGCCGGAGTTCGGCCTTGGCGCGCGGGGTGAGCAGGTCACGCGCGCCGGGTCCGAGCCCGACGACCGCGAGCCGGCCGCGCGCGAGCCGTCGTACGACCGCGCAGGTCGCCATCGCGGGCCGGCCGTCGCGCGGGGCCGACTTCCGCTTGGGGACGAGCAGTTCGCCGCCCCGCACCAGGGCAGCGGCCTCCGCGACGGACGGGGTGCCGACGGCGGCCAGGGGCGCGTCGGAGGGGTTGGGGACCGCCACCGCGGCCAACTCCTCCGCGGTGTACGTCACCAGGGGGACCCCGAGCCGGGCGGCCGCCTCGACGATGCCGGCCTCCTCGGCCTTGGCGTCGACGGTGGCGAGTTCGGCGATGCTGCGCGGAGAGAGTCCCGCGTCCCGCAAGGCCCCCTCGACGAGGGTGAGCACCTCGTCGGCGGGAGCACCCTTGGAGGCGCCGACACCCACGACGAGGGACGGCGGGCGCAACAGCACCTCGCGCTCGGCGGGTTCGACCGCGCGGTCGGTCAGCCGGACCGTGTACGCGCCCTCCCCGGCCAACGGCAGCGGGGGCAGCGGCCACGTCAACTCGGTGCGCAGGGCGACCGGTTCGCCGTCCAGCAGGGCCCGTGACACGGTCGCCACCGAGCCCTCGACCGGGAAACCCAGGGCGTCGAGGCCGGGCAGTCCGACGGAGTCCGTGGCCGTGGTCACCACCGGCTGCGCGGCCAGTACCTCGCCCACCTCCCGGGCGAGTTCGTTCGCGCCGCCCGCGTGTCCGCCGACCAGGGACACGGCGAACCGGCCGCCCTCGTCGACGCACACCACACCCGGGTCGGCCGTCTTCTCGCCCAGCAGCGGGGCGATCAGCCGGACCACCGCACCCGTGGCCAGGAAACACACCAGCTGCCCGCACTCCGCGAACGCGGACCGCACGGCGTCCCCGACCGGACCGTCGTACACCCGCGTGCGGTCCGGCCACGCCGCGGCCAGCCGGTCGCGTGCCGCCGCCCCCGCCGCGGTGGCGGAAATGAGGCCGATCACTGAGCAACTCCTTCTTCGGAAAGGGGGATTCGGGTCCCCCACAGCAGGAACACGGGATTGGCCGCCGCCAGCCGGGTCACGTCACCCGGCAGCGGCGCGAGACGCGAGGACTGCAGCAGCACCCCGTCGCAGGAGAACCCGGCACCGGTCAGCGCCTCGCGCGCCGCCGGTACCCGGTCCAGGGCGGCCAGCGCGACCACCACCGTCCGCCGGGCCCGCAGCGCACAGGCGCCGACCACGGCGGGCAACTCGCCTCCGCCCCCGCCGACGAACACGGCGTCGGGATCGGGGAGTCCGGCCAGGGCATCCGGCGCCGTCCCGTGCACCACGTCCACGTACACGCCGTGCGCCCGCGCGTTGGCGGCGATCCGCTCGGCCCCGTCCGCGGCCTTCTCCACCGCGACGACGGCCGCACCCAGCCGCGCGCACTCCACCGCCACCGACCCGGAACCCGCGCCGACGTCCCAGACCAGGTCGCCGATCCGCGGCCCGAGCCGGGCCAGCGCCAGCGCCCGCACCTCGAACTTGGTGATCATCGAGTCCCGGTGCGCGAACTCCCGCTCGTCCAGGGCCCATCGGGCAGGCCCGGCGGGCACCCCGGCGACGGTGCGCACCGCCCCGAGCGCCCGCGCCGGGTCCAGGCACAGCACCACGCTGACGTCCGCGCCCCAGTCCCGGCCGGCGGCCTCGGCGGGCGTGACCCACTCGACGCGCTCCCGCTCGGGATCACCGAGCGCGCTCGCGACGACGAGCCGCCGGTCCGCGGGCACCGCCGCCCCCAGCTCCGCCGGGCCCGCCCCCGGACCTGTCAGCACCGCCACCTTCGGATGCGCCCGGCAGACATGGACCGCCGTACGCGGCTCCCGCCCGTGCGCGCTCACCACCACCGCGTCGTCCCAGGGCAGCCCGACCCGTGCGAACGCGGCGGCGACGGACGACACTCCGGCCCGCACCTCCAGCCGCTCCGGCCCGAACCGCTCGGCCAGCGCCCGCACGATCCCGAAGAACCCGGGGTCGCCGGAGGCCAGCACGGCCACGGAACGGTCCTTGCCGGCGTACTCCTCGATGGCGTCGAGCGCGGGCGCCAGCGGCCCGAGGACGATCCGCTCGGCGCCCTCCGGCAGCCGCACGGCGTCCAGGTGCCGCCGCCCGCCGACCACCAGCTCGGCCCCGGCCAGCGCCTCCGGAGCCAGGGGCGCCCCCGTCCCCGTACCGATGACTGTGATCATGTACTGGCCCCCCGCTCGCGCAGCGCCTTCCGCGCCTCCGGATCGGCCTTGCGGAAGCCATGGAAGTGGCCGGGGTGGTACAGGTGCGAGCGGGTGCCGTGGGCGTCCAGGGCGGGGCCGACCAGGAACAGGGTGTGCTTCCAGAGCTTGTGCTCCTTGACCGTCTCCTCCAGCGTCTCGATCGTGCACTTCACGACCAGCTCCTCCGGCCAGGTCGCCTGGTAGGCGACGACCACCGGCGTCGACGTCGGATAGCCGCCCTCCAGCAGCTCCCGCACCAGCTGCCCGCTGCGTGCGGCGGACAGGAAGATCGCCATGGTGGTGCCGTGCCGGGCGAACTCCCGTACCTCCTCGCCCGGCGGCATCGGCGTCTTGCCGCCGCCGAGCCGGGTCAGGACGACGGACTGGGCGACCTCGGGAATGGTCAGCTCGCGCTGGGCGAGCGCGGCGACGGCCGAGAAGGAGGACACGCCCGGCACGATCTCGACCTCGACACCGATCCCGGCACACCGGTCGACCTGCTCCTGGGTACCGCCCCACAGGGCCGGATCGCCGGAGTGGATCCGGGCGACCCGCAGCCCCTGCGCCCCGGCCCGCTCATAGACGGCGACGACGTCCTCCAACGACATCGTGGCCGAGTCGAGGATCTCCGCGTCCTCGCGCGCGTGCTGGAGGACCTCCGCCTGGACCAGGCTCGCGGCCCAGATCACCACGTCGGCCTCGGCGATCGCGCGCGCGGCCCGGAACGTCAGCAGATCGGCGGCGCCGGGGCCGGCACCGACGAAGGTCACCTTGCCGGTGGGGGCGGCGCCGAAGGCAGTGGCGGCGGCAGCGGCATCGGCCATGAAAAATCGGTCCTCTCTGGACAAACGGTGTTACGGGTGCTGCTGGATGTGCGCTGGGGCGGGTCGATCGGATAGCAAGGGCACATGGCGGTCTTCGTCGCGCTCGGCGCGTTCCTGATGACGCTGGCCGGCGGCTGGACGGCACAGCGCGTGACCGACCGTCGCCATCTGGTCCTGGGCCTGGCCGGCGGCCTGATGCTCGGGGTGGTCGGCCTCGACCTGCTGCCGGAGGCGTTGCACGCGGCCGGCCGGGAGATCTTCGGCGTACCGGCCGCCCTGCTGCTCTTCGTGGCCGGCTTCCTGCTGGCCCATCTGGTGGAACGCACGCTGGCCCTGCGCCAGGCCGCGCACGGCGGCGACGAACACGGTCACCGGGCGCCCGAGGTGGGCCTGACGGCGGCCGGCGCGATGGTCGGGCACAGCGCGATGGACGGCGTGGCGATCGGCGCGGCCTTCCAGGTGGGCGGCGGCATGGGCACGGCGGTCGCGCTGGCCGTGATCGCGCACGACTTCGCCGACGGCTTCAACACGTTCACCATCACGAGCCTCTACGGCAACGCGCGCCGCCGGGCGATAGGCATGCTGATCGCCGACGCCTGCGCACCCGTCCTGGGCGCCCTGTCGACCGTCTTCTTCACCATCCCGGAGACCGTGCTCGGCGGCTATCTCGGCCTCTTCGGCGGCGTCCTGCTGTATCTGGCCGCCGCCGAGATCCTCCCCGAGGCCCACCACGAACACCCCGCCCGCTCCACCCTGCTGTGCACGGTGGCCGGAGCCGCCTTCATCTGGCTGGTGGTGGGCATCTCGGGCTGAGGCGCTCACAGTTTCCCGCCTCTGCCACCGTCCCGGCGCGGCGGCGCGATGAGCGTGGAGAGATATGGCAGCGGGGAGCCGTCGAGCTCGGCGGCGGGCCTGATGGACTCCTCGTCAAGGCCCAGCGCCGACCCCCACACGGCGTCCTCGATCCGACCGGTCTCCCGCAGTGCCTCGGCGACCGCGCCGGCCTGCCGCCCGAACTTGTACGCCACGACCGTCCCCGGCCCGCTCAGCGCGTCCTTCAGCACCTCGGCACCCGCCGTCACCGGCACCAGCGTCAACGGCTCGGTCCCCTCGGTGAGCACGGCACCGGACCGGGCTGCGAGGTCCTGCATGGCGGTGATGCCGGGCACGGTCTCCACGACCACGTCCGGCACCAGCCCGGCGATGGTCTGCGCGAGATAGGTGAAGGTCGAGTAGACGTTCGGATCCCCGATGGTGGCGAAGGCGACGGAGCCGTGCTCGCGCAGCAACCCGGCGACCGTGGCACCCGCCGCGTCCCAGGCTGCCTCGCGCCGCCCCCGGTCACTGCGCTCGTTCAGCGCGAACACGACCCGGACGACCTTCTCCGCGCCGACGTAGTGCAGCACGGTGGCCTCGGCACGCCCCCGCTCACCGACGTCTTTTCCATCAGGCCCAGCCATGACGGGTACGACGACCACATCGGCGGCACGCAGGGCGTTGACGCCCTTCACGGTCACCAGCTCGGGGTCACCCGGACCCACCCCGACTCCGATCAGCCTGCTGCTGCTCATGACGTCCGGCACCTCTCCACGAACCTTCGGGCCACACCGGGCTCGGACGCCCAGTGCGTGTGCAGATAACTCGCGTGCACACCCTGCTGTACAAAACCCTCGACCCGCGGCCGGGGGGTACGCACACCCCACGCGGGCGCCGCACCGGCCCCCGGCTCGACCGCGGTCCGGTGAAACTCGTGCCCCCGCATCCGCGTCCCGGCGACCGCCAGCACACTGTCGCTCACGGCGACCGCGTCCCGGTAGCCGAGAGTCAGCCGCTCGGTCATCTCCGCGCGGACGTCCAGCACACCGCACATCGCCAGCCCGTCCAGCTCCCGGCACAGATAGAGCAGCCCCGCACACTCGGCGGCCACCGGAGCGCCGCTGTGAGCGAGGGCGCCGACGGCCTTGCGCAGCGGCTCGTTGGCGGACAGCTCGGCGGCGTACACCTCGGGAAAACCCCCGCCGACGACCAATCCCCGCGTCCCGTCCGGCAGTTGTTCGTCCCGCAACGGATCGAACGGCACGACGTCTGCCCCGGCGGCGGCCAGCAGCTCGGTGTGCTCGGCATAGGAGAAGGTGAAGGCGGCCCCGGACGCGACGGCGACCACAGGCCGCGCACCCCTGCCATCCAGTCCGTCCGATACCGATCGCGCACCCGTGTCATGCAGCCCGCCCGGTACAGATCGCGCACCCGCGTCATGCAGCCCGTCCGCTACAGGTCGCGCACCCCCATCATTCAGCCCGTCCGGCGTTTGAGGACGAGGCCGTTCAGGCCGAAGCGGGGGTCCGGGGGCGGCAGCCCCCGAAGCCGGGGTCGAAGGGGCGCCCGCCCCTGGTGAAGGGACGGGCAGGGGCGGCGGGGGCGAGGAAACCACGGAAGCCAAGGCCGCACCCGCATCCCACGCCGCACCCGGCACCACCCCGGCCCCCCGGGCCAACCTCAGCAGCCCCTCCAGGTCACACCCGTCGGAGACCTGCGCGGCCATCGCCGCCACCGCCTCCACCGCCTCGCCCCGCCGCTCGGCGACCGGCACCAGCCCCAGATGCCGCGACGGCGTGTCCACCCGGGCCACCCGCCGCAGCACCCCGAACACCGGCACCCCGGAGGACTCCAGCGCCTCCCGCAGCAACTCCTCGTGCCGGTCCGACGCCACCTTGTTCAGGATCACGCCCCCGACCCGCACCTCCGGATCCCAGGACGCGAACCCGTGCACCAGCGCGGCCACCGACCGCGACTGCGACGACGCGTCCACGACCAGCACCACCGGCGCCCGCAGCAGCTTGGCGACATGCGCGGTGGACGCGAGTTCGCCTTCCCCGGCGGCCCCGTCGTACAGCCCCATCACGCCCTCGACCACGGCGATGTCGCAGCCCCGCGCACCGTGCGCGAACAGCGGCCCGATCAGCTCGGGACCGCACAGATACGCGTCGAGATTCCGCCCCACCCGCCCGGTCGCGAGCGCGTGGTACCCGGGGTCGATGTAGTCCGGTCCGACCTTGTGCGGGGACACGGCGAGCCCCCGCGCGGCGAACGCGGCCATCAACCCCGTGGCAACGGTGGTCTTGCCGCTGCCGGACGACGGCGCGGCGATGACCAGCCGTGGGACGGAAGACATCACCACTCGATGCCCCTCTGCCCCTTCTGCCCCACGTCCATCGGGTGCTTGACCTTGGACATGTCGGTAACGAGGTCGGCGAGGTCCACCAGCTTCTCGGGCGCGTTCCGCCCGGTGATCACGACATGCTGGTTGCCGGGCCGGTTCCGCAGCACCTCGACGACCTCGTCGGTGTCCACCCACCCCCAGTGCATGGGGTACGCGAACTCGTCGAGCACGTACAGCTGGTACGTCTCGGCCGCCAGGTCCCGCTTGACCTGCTCCCAGCCCTCCCGGGCCTTCTCCTCGTTGCTGAGGTTGTCCCCCTGGAGATCGCGCTGCACCCAGGACCAGCCCTCGCCCATCTTGTGCCAGGCGACGGTCCCGCCCTCCCCGGAGTCCCCGAGGACGCGCAGCGCCCGCTCCTCGCCGACCTTCCACTTCGCCGACTTGACGAACTGGAACACCCCGATCGGCCACCCCTGGTTCCAGGCGCGCAGCGCGAGCCCGAACGCGGCGGTGGACTTGCCCTTGCCGACGCCCGTGTGCACGACGACAAGAGGCCGATTACGACGCTGACGAGTCGTCAGTCCGTCGTCCGGTACGACACTCGGCTGTCCCTGCGGCACTACGCGGCCCTCCTTGAACGACTCTGCACGTCCTTGACCAGCCCGGCGATCGAGTCCGCCCGCAACTCGTCGAGCGTCACCGCCGCACCGCCCAGCTCACCGGCCAACTGCCCGGCGAGTCCGAGCCGTACCGGCCCCGACTCGCAGTCCACGACCACCGAGGCGACCCCGTCGGCCGCGAACAGCCGCGCCGCCCGCCCGGCGAGCGCGACCGGCTCCGGACCGCCGGTGGCCCGTCCGTCGGTCACCACGACCACGAGGGCCCGCCGCGCGGGGTCCCGCAACCGCTCCACCCGCAGCACGTCGTGCGCCTTGAGTAGCCCGGCGGCGAGGGGCGTACGCCCCCCGGTCGGCAGCGCCTCCAGGCGGGCCGCCGCCGCGTCCACGGACGAGGTCGGCGGCAGCGCGACCTCGGCGGCCGAGCCCCGGAAGGTCACCAGCCCCACCTTGTCCCGCCGCTGATAGGCGTCGAGCAGCAGCGACAGCACGGCCCCCTTCACGGCGCTCATCCGCTGCCGGGCCGCCATCGACCCGGACGCGTCGACCAGGAACAGCACGAGGTTCCCCTCGCGCCCCTCCCGGGTCGCCTGCCGCAGGTCGTCCCGCCGGACCACCAGGCCGGGACCGGACCGCCCGCGCGCCCGCTGATGCGGGGCGGCGGCCTGCACGGTCGCCGCCAGGTGCAGCTTGGTCAGGGCGCCCCGGGGCCGCCGCGCACCCGTCGTACGGCCGTGCTCGGTGCGTGCCCGGGACCGCCGGCCGGCGGCGCCCGCACCGATCCCCGGCACGGTCAGCACCTTGGTGCGGAAGGGCTCGGCGGACCGGGTCGGCGCCTGCTCGCCCGAGCCGCCGGAGGCCTGCGGCTCGCCGTCCTCCCCGGCCTCGGGCCGCGCCCCCGTGTCGCCGCCCTGCGGGTCACCGTCGTCGGGCGCCGGCCGGCCGCCGCCCCCGCCGGGACCGTCCGGATCGGGATCGTCGTCCTCGGACTCGGACTCCCCGGAGAACTCCTCCAGCGTCTGGTCCAGCTTGTCCTCGTCGAGCCCGGGCGCGTCAAAGGGGTTACGGCGCCTGCGGTGCGGCAGCGCGAGCAGCGCGGCCTGCCGGACGTCCTCCGCCAGCACCTCGGTCCGCCCGGCCCACGCGGCCAGCGCGGTAGCCGTCCGCGCCATCACGATGTCGGCGCGCATACCGTCGACCTCGAAGGCCGCACAGGTCGCCGCTATCTGCCGCAGCGCCCCGTCACCTAGCCGCACCGACGGCAGCAACGCCCGCGCCGCCACGATCCGTTGCCGTACGGCGGCCTCCTCACCGGCCCAGCGCGTCGCGAAACCGGCCGGGTCGTCGTCGTACGCGAGCCGCCGGCGGACCACCTCCACCCGCTGGTCGGGCTCGCGTGAGGCGGCCACCTCCACGGTCAGCCCGAACCGGTCCAGCAACTGCGGGCGCAGCTCGCCCTCTTCGGGGTTCATGGTGCCGACGAGCAGGAACTTCGCCGCGTGCCGTACCGAGACACCCTCGCGCTCCACGTACGAGGCGCCCATCGCGGCCGCGTCCAGCAGCAGGTCGACCAGGTGGTCGTGGAGGAGGTTGACCTCGTCGACGTAGAGGATGCCCCGGTGGGCGTCGGCCAGCAGACCCGGCTCGAAGGCCTTCACGCCCTCGGCCAGGGCCCGTTCGATGTCGAGGGCGCCGACCAGCCGGTCCTCGGAGGCGCCGACCGGCAGTTCGACCATGCGCGCCGGGCGGGACTCGAAGGCACCGGGCGGGTTGTGCGGCCCGTCCGGGCAGGCCGGGTCCGGGGCGGCCGGGTCACAGGAGAAACGGCAGCCCGCGACGACGTCCACGGTCGGCAGCAGCACCGAAAGGGCGCGTACCGCCGTGGACTTGGCGGTGCCCTTCTCGCCGCGCACCAGCACGCCGCCGACCGCCGGCGACACGGCGTTCAGCAGCAGCGCCAGCCGCAGGTCGTCCTGGCCGACGACGGCCGTAAAGGGAAAGGGGGTGGTCACTGGTCGCCCTCCAGGTCGCCTTCGAGCTCCAGGTAGGTGGCGCGCAGCCGCTCCAGGGTGTCCGCGTCCGGCTCGGCCCACAGGCCCCGGTCGGCGGCTTCCAGGAGCCGTTCGGTGATGCCGCGCAGCGCCCACGGGTTGGACTTCTTCATGAAGTCCCGGTTCTCAGGGTCGAAGACGTACTCCGCGCTGAGTTTCTCGTACATCCAGTCGTCCACGACCCCGGCCGTGGCGTCGTAGCCGAAGAGGTAGTCGACGGTCGCCGCCATCTCGAAGGCGCCCTTGTAGCCGTGCCGGCGCATGGCCGCCATCCAGCGCGGGTTGACCACCCGGGCCCGGAAGACACGGTGCGTCTCCTCGCCGAGGGTCCGGGTCCTCACCTGGTCGGGGGTGGCCGAATCACCCACGTACGCCTCGGGGTTGGTGCCGGTCAGATGGCGCACCATCGCGACCATGCCGCCGTGGTACTGGAAGTAGTCGTCGGCGTCGACCAGGTCGTGCTCGCGGGTGTCCACGTTCTTCGCGGCGACCGCGATCCGCCTGAACGCGGTCTCCATGTCCCCGCGCGCCGCCCGCCCGTCGAGCCCGCGCCCGTAGGCGTAACCGCCCCAGACCGCGTAGACCTCGGCGAGGTCGGCGTCGGAGCGCCAGTTGCGGGCGTCGATCAGCGGCAGCAGCCCCGCGCCGTACGCGCCCGGCTTGGAGCCGAAGACACGGGCGGTGGCACGCCGCCGGTCGCCGTGTTCGGCGGTGTCCTCGTCGGCGTGGGCGCGCACGTAGTTGCGGTCGGCGGGTTCGTCCAGCTCGGCGACCTTGCGCACGGCGTCGTCGATCAGCCCGACCACGTGCGGGAACGCGTCCCGGAAGAAGCCGGAGATCCGGACCGTGACGTCGATGCGCGGCCGGCCCAGCTCGTCCAGCGGGACCACCTCGAAGCCGGTCACGCGCCGCGACGCCTCGTCCCAGACCGGACGGCAGCCCAGCAGCGCCAGGATCTCCGCGATGTCGTCACCCTGGGTGCGCATCGCCGAGGTGCCCCACACCGTCAGCCCGACGGACTTCGGGTACGCGCCGGTGTCCTGGAGGTACCGCTGCACCAGCGAGTCGGCGAGGGACTGGCCGACCTCCCAGCTCAGCCGGGAGGGAATGGCCTTGGGGTCGACCGAGTAGAAGTTGCGGCCGGTCGGCAGGACGTTGACCAGCCCGCGGGTGGGGGAGCCGGACGGTCCCGCCGGGACGTAACCGCCGTCGAGTGCCCTGAGGATGTGGCTGATCTCGTCCGTGGTGCGGGCCAGCCGGGGCACGACCTCGGCGCAGGCGAACTCCAGCACCGCGACGGCGTCCGGGAGTTCGGTGCCGAGGACGTCACGGATGAGAGAACGGCTGTCCGCGACCGCCCAGCCGCGCTCCTCCATCCCTTCCGCGATCCGTCGGCAGAGCTGCTCCAGCAGGTCGATGGCGTCGGCGGCCGTGCGGGACGGACCCTCCACGAGATCGGACAGCTCGACCGGCACCTTCACCGGCGCACCGGGCTCGGCGAGCAACTCCTTCTCGGCCAGGCCGAAGTGCGCGGCCAGCGCGGCCCTGAGCCCCGGCAGCGCGTTGGCCTGCCCGCCCCACACCTGCGAGGCCCGCAGCACGGCCAGCACCAGGTTCACACGCGCCTCGCCGACCGGGCCGCCGCCGAGGATGTGCAGGCCGTCGCGGATCTGCACGTCCTTGATCTCGCACAGGTAGCCGTCGATGTGCATGACGAACTCGTCGAAGTCGGCGTCGTCCGGCTGGTCGTCCACATGCAGGTCGTGGTGGAGTTCGGCCGCCTTGACCAGCGTCCAGATCTGCGCCCGCACGGCCGGCGCCTTCGTCGGGTCCAGGTCGGAGACCAGCGCGTACTCGTCGAGCAGCTGCTCCAGCTTGGCCAGGTCGCCGTAGGTGTCGGCACGGGCCATCGGCGGGACCAGATGGTCGACCACGGTGGCGTGCCCGCGCCGCTTGGCCTGGGTGCCCTCGCCGGGGTCGTTGACGATGAACGGGTAGATCAGGGGCAGCTCGCCGAGGACCGCGTCCGGTGCACAGCCGGCACTCAGCCCGAGTCCCTTGCCGGGAAGCCACTCCATCGTGCCGTGCTTGCCCATGTGCACGATTGCGTCCGCGCCGAAAGAGTTCTCGAGCCACCGGTAGGCCGCCATGTAGTGGTGCGACGGCGGCATGTCCGGGTCGTGGTAGATCGCGATCGGGTTCTCGCCGAAGCCGCGCGGCGGCTGGATCATGACGACGACGTTCCCGAACTGCAGGGAGGCGAGGACGATGTCGTCGCCGTCCACGTACAGGCTGCCCGGCGGCTCGCCCCACGCCTCCAGCATGCCTGCCCTGAGGTCAGGGTCCAGCTTGTCGAACCACGCCCGGTAGTCGCCGAGCGGCACCCGCGCGGGCGCGGCGGCCAGCTGCTCCTCGGTGAGCCATTCGACGTCGTGGCCACCGGCGTTGATGAGCCGGTGGATCAACTCGTCCCCGTTGTCTGGGTGTCCCTCGACCCCGTACCCGGCATCCCGCAGCGCGTCCAGTACGCGTACCGCCGAGGCAGGGGTGTCGAGCCCGACCGCGTTGCCGACGCGCGAGTGCTTGGTGGGATAGGCGGTGAAGACCAGCGCGAGTTTCTTCTCGGCGTTCGGCTTGTGCTTCAGCCGCGCGTGCCGTACGGCGATCCCGGCCACCCGTGCGGCCCGCTCGGGGTCGGCGACGTACACCGGGACGTCGTCCGGGCCCTGCTCCTTGAAGGAGAACGGCACGGTGATCAGACGGCCGTCGAACTCCGGGATGGCGACCTGCATCGCCGCGTCCATGGGGGAGAGGGCGGCGTCGGACTCGCCCCAGGCCTGCCGGGAGGAGGTCAGACAGAGGCCCTGCAGCACCGGGACGTTCAGATCGGCGAGCGCCCCGATGTCCCAGGCCTCCTCGTCACCGCCGGCCGAGGCCTGCGAGGCGTGGGTGCCGCCGGCCGCCAGCACGGTGGCGACCAGCGCGTCGGCCCCGGCGAGGGTCTCGTACAGCCCGGCGTCCGCGCCGCGCAGCGAACCGCAGTACACCGGAAGGGCGTTGGCGCCCCGCGCCTCGATCGCGTCGCACAGGGTGTCCACGAAGGCGGTGTTGCCGCTCAGTTCGTGGGCTCGGTAGAAGAGCACCCCGACCGTGGGACGGCCGGGCCGGATCCGGTACGAGCCGTGCACCCCGAACTCGGGCATCTTCTGCGGCTCGGCGAACCCCTCGCCGGTCAGCAGCACGGTGTCGGACAGGAACCGGGACAGTTCAAGGAGGTTCGCGGGCCCGCCCTCGACGAGATAGCGCAGCGCCTCCGCGACCACACCGGCCGGCACCGACGACTCGGCCATCAACTCGGCGTCCGGCACGGACTCGCCGCCAAGGAGCACGGTGGGGATCCCGGCGGCCTTGAGCGTGGCGAGCCCGTCCTCCCAGGCCCGCTTGCCGCCGAGCAGCCGTACGACGGCGATGTCCGCGCCCTCGATCAGCGCGGGCAGCTCCTCCGCGACATCGACGCGCGTCGGATTGCCGATCCGGTAGTCGGCACCGGAGGCGGCCCGGGCCGCCAGCAGATCGGTGTCGGCGGTCGACAACAACAACACAGTGCTCATGCGGGCGCTCCCGGTGGAATGAAGGGCAGTCCTTGCGGCGCGCCCGACTCGATGAGCCGCCAGAGCGCGTCGGTGTCCGCGTGCTGTTCGATCAGGTCGCCGAGCCGGTCGAGCTGCTCCTCGCGCAGCGCGGCGAACGAGGTGTCGGGGGCCGGCACGAACCGGCGGCCCGCGGCGGCCGCCACCTCGCGCAGAAAGGCCCGCCGGAAACCGTCCGACTCCAGGGAGCCGTGCCAGTGGGTGCCCCAGGTCTGCCCGACCCGGCAGCCGTCCAAGAAGGGTTCCCCTTCGGTGACTTCGGCGACTCCGTGATGGATCTCGTACCCCTCGACGCGCTCGCCGAGGGCCTCGCCGACGGGCCGGGTGAGGGTCTTCTCCCGGGCGAACCGCACCCGTACGGGCAGGACCCCGAGACCGGCCACCCGGCCGCGCCGGCTCTCGACCTCGTCCTCGATGTGCTCCCCGAGGACCTGGAAGCCACCGCAGATGCCGAGCACCGGCCGCCCCTCGGCGGCCCTGCGCCGCAGCGCGTCCGCGAGCCCCCGCTCCCGCAGCCAGTCCAGGGCCCGGACCGTCCCCCGGGTCCCGGGGATCACGACGAGATCGGCGTCGGCGAGTTCCTCGGGCCGGTCCACGAACCGCACCACGACACCGGGTTCGGCGGCCAGCGCGTCCACGTCCGTGAAGTTGGACATCAGGGGGATCGCGCAGACGGCGACCCGCAGCACGTCCGCCCCGACGGGCGGGGCCGTGTTCGACTCCCGGACGGTCCCGCGCAGCGAGACCCTCAGCCCGTCCTCCTCGTCGATCCCGAGCCCGTGCCGGAAGGGGAGCACGCCGTACGTGCGCCGCCCGGTGAGGCCGTGCAGCATGTCCAGGCCCGGCTCCAGCAGGGAGACGTCGCCCCGGAACTTGTTGACGAGGAACCCGGCGACGAGGGCCTGGTCCTCCGGCGAGAGCAGGGCGACGGTGCCGAAGAACGAGGCGAACACGCCCCCGCGGTCGATGTCGCCGACGACGAGCACCGGAATCCGCGCGTTGCGCGCGATCCCCATGTTCACGATGTCGGTCCGGCGCAGATTGATCTCCGCCGGACTGCCCGCCCCCTCACAGATCACCGCGTCATACGTGCCCCGCAACTCGGCGAGACAGTCGAGCACGGTCCCGAGCAGTTTCTGCTGCCGTCCACCGTGATAGCCGCGCGCACTCAGCTCACCGACCGGCTTGCCGAGCAGCACGACCTGACTGCTCTGCTCGCCGCCCGGCTTGAGCAGCACGGGGTTCATCAGCGCGGTCGGCTCGACGCGGCAGGCCTGCGCCTGCATGGCCTGCGCCCGCCCGATCTCGGCGCCCTCGCGCGTGACGAAGGAGTTGAGGGACATGTTCTGCGCCTTGAACGGCGCGACCTTGACGCCCTGCCGCACCAGCCACCGGCAGATACCGGCGGTGACCACGCTCTTGCCGGCGTCGGAGGTGGTACCGGCGACGAGGAGACCTCCGTTGTTCATGAGGAACTCCCCGGGAGCCGCACGGCCGACGGCGCCGGGTTCTTTGCAACCCGCCCCCGCAGCAGGGCCCCGGCCGCACTCACCCCCCACGCCAGCCACCCCACCCGCCGCGACAACCGCACCGCCCGTTCGATGTCCGTGACTTCCACTGCACGCCCCTCCCCGTTCAGCACCGGCCGATGCTCGACCCGCCCGCCGTATGACAAGGTCCCGCCGAGCCGTACCCCCAACGCCCCCGCGAACGACGCCTCCACCGGCCCGGCGTTGGGACTCGGATGCTTCGCCGCGTCGGCCCGCCAGGCCCGTACGGCTCCCTTGGTGTCATCCCCGGCGACGGCGGCCAGTACGGCGGTGAGCCGCGCCCCCGGCCACCCCGCCACGTCGTCCAGCCGCGCCGAGGCCCACCCGTACCGCCGGTACCGGGCCGACTTGTGGCCCACCATGGCGTCCAGGGTGTTGACGGCCCGGAACCCGAGCAGCCCCGGCACCCCGCCCACGGCCCCCCACACCAGCGCACCCACGACCGCGTCGCTCGTGTTCTCGGCGACGGACTCCACGACCGCCCGGGCGATCCCGTCGGCGTCCAGGGCCTGCGGATCCCTTCCGCACAGATGCGGCAGCCGGGCCCGCGCGGCCTCGACGTCCCCCGTCTCCAGGGCGCGCCCGATGGCACCGGCCTCACGGGCGAGTGAAGTGCCCCCGACGACGGCCCAGGTGGCGGTCGCGGTGAGCGCGACGGACGCGGCGGTGGACGGTCGTACGAACCGCTGGGCCAGGGCACCCAGAGTCACGGCGCCGCCGGCGCACACCGCGGTGTGCAGCGCGCCCCACCCGCGGTGGTCCCGCCACAGCGCCCGTTCGACGGACCCGGCCGCCCGGCCGAACGCGGCGACCGGATGCCCCCGGCGCGGATCGCCGAGCAGCAGATCGCCGAGAAGGCCGGCGGCGGCGCCGTACGCGAAGACGCGACCGGCACCCATCGGCTCAGCCCGCCGCGGGAGCGGGAAGGGGCCGGGTACTCAACCTCGAACGGCAGCCGCGCATGGCGATATGTCCTCACTCAGGGTGTCCACGCCCTGGTTCGACGAGACCGGCGGTGAGAGTTCCTGGCTCCCGGGGATGGCTACCCCGGTGACAGTGGCGGGACCGCGCCGGATTCGCACCGGCTTCCTCTCTTGCCGCCGTACTTGGCTCCGGAAGTCCACCACGCCCCCGGAAGACCCGTCAACTTGCCGTTGACCTGCGAGGGGAGTGTGTGGGAAGGCCCACACCGGTGGTCCAGCGGGGCCCGTGGGGCATGCCGAAGGCTCCTCCCGAGCGGGTCGGGGAGGAGCCTTCGCCTGCCGCGAGCGACCGGCCCGGTCAGGCCTTGGCCACGGTCAGGGCTTGGCCACGATCAGGTGGATGCCGTAGGCCACGGCGGCCGCGCAGGCCGCGAAACACAGGTAGGCGGCGGTCACTGCCAGGGCCGCGGAGTTGCCCTGGGCCGTGGCGCGTTCACGGGCGGAGAGGCCCTTGATGCCGAGGGTGAAGAGGGCCACCATGCCCACGGTGACCACGAGGCTGACGCCGAAGACGGAGCCGATGGCTGCCCAGTCGATGTTCATGTCGGTTCTTCCTCGGGGGTCAGACGGTCGCGGCCGGGTCGGTGGCGGTGACCGGCGCGGGTGACGGGGCGGGGGACGGGATCGTGGCGGTGAGGTCGTCGGTCACCGGGCCCGCGGGCGGCGGGGTCACGGCGGCCATCGCCGCGGTCACCACGCCGGCCGGCTCGATGCCGTCGGTGTCGTTGACGTTGGCGCTGTCCACGACCTCGCGGCGGGAGAGCTTCCAGATCGCGGCGCTGGAGGCGACGAGGAAGACGGCGACGACCGCCGTGCCCCAGTCGCCGAGGTCCGTCACGGACTCGGCGAGCGCGCCGACGACCGCGGCCGCGGGCAGGGTGAGCACCCAGGCGACCATCATGCGGGTCGCGGTGGACCAGCGGACCGTCCCGCCCTTGCGGCCCAGGCCCGCGCCCATCACGGAACCGGAGACGACATGCGTGGTGGAGAGCGAGAAGCCGAGGTGGGAGGAGGCCAGGATGGCGGTGGCCGCGCTGGTCTGGGCGGCGAAGCCCTGCTGCGGCTGGAGGTCGGTCAGGCCCTTGCCCATGGTGCGGATGATGCGCCAGCCGCCGATGTAGGTGCCGAGCGCGATGGCGAGGCCGGCGGAGAGGATGACCCAGGTGGGAGGGTTCGAGCCGGGGGCGATGGTGCCGCCCGCGATCAGCGCGAGGGTGATGATGCCCATCGTCTTCTGCGCGTCGTTGGTGCCGTGCGCGAGCGAGACCAGGCCGGCCGAGGCGATCTGACCGGCGCGGAAGCCCTTGCGGGTGGCCTCGTCCTCGGCGCCCTCGGCGTTCTTGCCGATCGCGTACGACAGGCGGGTGGAGAGCATCGCCGCGAGGCCCGCGACCACGGGGGCGGCGACCGCCGGGAGCAGGACCTTGGTGACCAGCGCGTCGCCGTGGACCGCGCCGAAGCCGGCGGAGGCGACGGTGGCGCCGATCAGACCGCCCATCAGGGCGTGCGAGGAACTTGAGGGCAGGCCCACCAGCCAGGTCACCAGGTTCCAGAGGATCGCGCCGACCAGGGCGGCGAAGATGACCTCGGGGCGGATGCCGTTCTCGTCGACGAGGCCCTTGGAGATCGTGTTGGCGACCTCCACGGAGAGGAAGGCGCCCACCAGGTTCAGTGCGGCGGACATGGCCACCGCGATCTTGGGCTTGAGCGCGCCGGTCGAGATGGTCGTGGCCATCGCGTTGGCGGTGTCGTGGAAACCGTTCGTGAAATCAAACGCGAGTGCGGTCACCACCACAATCGCGAGGATCAGCGAGAAGTTTTCCATTTACCCAGACAATCTATAGAGGTCATCGGCCGTTGGACCGTAGGCAACCTGGATGAACGGAAGGTGAACTGAGGTGGTCTCTGTGGTGTCTGTGATCGACTTCAGGGTATGTGTGCGCGGGCACGGGCGAGGCCGCCGTCCCGTCTCCGGTCCGGCGGCCCGTGCGCCCCTTGGCTAGGAGCCCTTGGCGAACGACTTCAGCCGGCTCGCCGACCCGTTGAAGAGATTCTGGTCACCCGGCAGGCTGCCGCTGTTGTCGTACTGCCAGAAGGTCCAGTGCGACCATCCGGCCGGCAGCGCTCCCGCGTCCGCCGAGCCGTGGCGGGCGATCCACAGGGCGTGGTTCGCGGCGAATGCGCTGCTGCCGCCGGTGCAGAGGTTCCACCAGTGGGTGGTCGTGTAGATCACCGGCCGCTGACCGGTCTCCCGCTTCAGCTCGTCGCTGAAGGACTTGATCCACTTGACCATCGTGGAGTGGCTCAGCCCGTAGCACCTGTGTTTCCTGTCGTACGGGTTGTACTCGATGTCGAGTGCGGGCGGCAGTGTCCAGCCGTCCGCGGTCCAGGTGCCGCCGTGGCTCGCGAAGTACGCGGCCTGCCGGGCGCCCGACGACTTGTTCGGCAGGGCGAAGTGGTAGGCGCCCCGCATGATTCCGGCCTCGTGCGAACCGTTGTACTGCTGGCCGAAGTACGGGTTGCGGTAGGTGGTGGACTCGGTCGCCTTGATGTAGACGAACTTGGCGCCTTTCGCCCTGGCGTCCGGCCAGTCGACGTTCTTCTGGTGCGAGGAGACGTCGTGCCCCTTCGGCAGGCTCGCCGCGGACGCCGTTGTCCCGGCGAACGCGGTCGGGGCCCACGAGAGGGCGAGCGCGGCCACGGCCGCCACGAGGACGCGGGCGTGGTGACGATGGCGGTCGTGGTGGCGGTGGTGGCGCGACGGAGAGCGGTCACGGGCCATGTTTCCCCCCGGAATGGCGACGTGTACGAAAAATCGTCCAGAGATTATTGGAAGATCGGCGTATCATCGGCGATCTTCGGCCAAGCCATGAAATGGGGCTCTTTGTGCCGCTTTGCGCTCTACTGGATTCGGGATGTCCGGCCTAAAGTGCCCTGCCGTACAAGCCGGTTGGGGCGCTGCCTGACAGGATCGGGCCATGGCTGAGCAACAGCGGCACGACCGTGACGCACGGGATGGACGCGGTGGCGCACAGGGTGTGTCGGAGCCGCGAAGGCGCGATGTACGCGCGGAGGAGGCGAGCGCCTGGCGCGAACTCGTCGCCACCGCCCGCCGCACGGTGACCGACGGCCTGGTCGTCGGCACCTCCGGCAACGTCTCGGTCCGGGTCGGCGACACCGTGCTGGTCACACCGTCGGGCGTGCCCTACGACCGGCTCACCCCCGACGACGTGACGGGCGTCGACCTCGCCGGCCGCCAGGTCCTCGGCACCCTGGTCCCGACCAGCGAACTGCCGATGCATCTCGCGATCTACGGCGGTACGGACGCCGGCGCCGTCGTGCACACCCACGCCGTCCACGCCACGGCCGTCTCGACGCTCGTCCCCGAGCTTCCCGCGATCCACTACATGTCCGCCGCGCTCGGCGGTGCCGTCCGGGTTGCCCCGTATGCGACATACGGCACCGAGGAGTTGGCCGAGAACATGCTCCGCGCCTTGACCGACCGCTCCGGCTGCCTCCTCCAGAACCACGGCACGATCACCTACGGCACCACCCTGACCCAGGCCTACGACCGCACCGCCCAACTGGAGTGGATGTGCCACCTGTGGCTGACGGCGTCCGCCGTCCCCGGCCTGACCCCGAGCCTGCTGTCACCGGAACAGGTGGCGGAGGTGGGGGAGCGGCTGCGGGGGTACGGCCAGCGGAAGGGGCAGGCGTAGCCGGGGCGGCCCCCTCTCGTAGCCGGGGCGGCCTTCCTCGCGTCGCGTCCCTTGAGTTCCTCGCGTGCCGCTCTTCGTGCTTCTCCTTTCCGCGCCGCCCGACTTCGCTCCGCCGCGCCGGCGCCAACCCACGACGTACCGTTCCGGCGGTGCCGGACCGGCGATCCCCCTCCCGAAAGCTCCGCCCGTGCGACAGGCGGCCCCCGCCTCCACTGGCCGCCGTCCCGGTCCGCCCCGACACTGGACAGGTGCGCCCAGTCAAAGTCACGGCTGCCGCCGTCGGTGCCGTACTCGCCGCCGGTGCGGCCGGCGTGGCCGCGGGGCGGTTCGCCAGTGACGCCGCCCTGAAGGCGGCGCCGGGCCGGCCGCTGCCCACCGAGCCCCGGCTCACCGTGCACGGCACCACGGCCGACAGCATCGCCCTCACCCGGGACCTCGCCTCGCTGCGCCCCGGCACCTACGGCCTGGCCGGCGACGGCTCGCACGCGGTCGTCGGCGCCGTCCTGGAGTCCGCCGCGAACACCCCCGACACCGTCGTACGGCGGCTGGAGCGCGTGACCCACGGCACCCTCGAAACCGGCGACAAGGTCTGGCTCACCCCCAACGTGCACATCGGCAACCCCGGCGCCGCCCTGGGCCTGGACCACGCCGACGTCGACCTGCCCGGCGAACTCGGTTCGCTGCCCGCCTGGTTCGTGCCCGGCTACCGGGACACCTGGGTGATCGCGGTGCACGGCCTCGGCACCACCCGCGAGCTCCCCATGAACGTGATGCGGTTCCTGCACGGCCGGCGCCTGCCCGTCCTCGCCCTCGCCTACCGCGGCGATCTCGGCGCCCCGCGCTCCCCGGACGGCCTGAACCACCTCGGCGAGAGCGAGTGGCGCGACCTGGACGCGGCGATCCGCTACGCCGTCCGCTACGGCGCCCGCCGCGTCGTCCTGTACGGCTGGTCCACCGGCGCCACCATGGCGCTGCGCGCCGCCGCCCACTCGGCGCTGCGTGAGCGCGTCTCCGGGCTGGTCCTGGACTCGCCGGTGCTCAGCTGGGAGGCCACCCTGCGGGCCCTCGCGCAGGCCCGGCACACCCCCGAGCCGCTGCTGCCGCTCGCGGTGCGCGCCGCCCAGGGCCGCGCCGGCCTGCACGCCGACCACGTCGGTGACCCCGTCGACCCGGAGCGGCTCACCGTGCCCACCCTGATCGTCCACGGCCCCGACGACACGGTGGCCCCCTGGACGTACTCCCGCCGGCTCGCCGCCCGGCGTCCCGACCGCGTCGCCCTGCACACCGTGCCGGACGCCCCGCACGGCGCGATGTGGAACGCCGACCCCCGGCAGTACGAGGAGCGGCTGCGCCGATTCCTCACACCTCTGATGTGATGCCCCTGAATATCTCCTCTCTTGTGAGATGACTCCTTTGATCTGATTTTCTCCGCGCGTGCGGCACCTCCCTGACCTCGCCCCGAGGCAAGCCGGAAGCCCCGATTCCAGTCGGTCCCGAGGGTTCCGTTTAAGGCCGTACCACTGGCCTGAACATGTCTCCCCGCCTCCCCTCGGGCCCCGTGCGTTGGCCAGCCCCGTCGCCCCCCGTGACATTCCGTTTGGGTTTTCGGACCGTCAACCGGAAGACTGCACCCGTGACGTCCCGTATCCCGCGCGACTCAAGGCTTCGACTCGTCCGAACGCGACCCCTGGCCGCCGCCCCCCGAGCGATGAACCAGCGGCCCGCGCGCCGCCCCGCACCCCGCCCGCCCGAGGGCACCCCGGCCCCCGCCGAACTGGCCAGAATGGCACGGTCCGGGCTGGCCGGAGCGGCCCGAGTCGCCCACTGGGCCGACACGGCCCTCGGTCCGGGCAGCGACGGCGCGACCGCCGACGGCAAGGCCACTCTCTCCGAGGCGTCCGCCGAACGCGCGTCCGGCGATCTCGGCCTGACCCCGGCTCAGATCCGCGCCGACTGGGACACCGCCCGACTCGCCGGCCTGGTCGAGGTGCACGGCGACAGCGCACGCCCCGGCTGGCGCCTGCGCGCCTGGGACCGTGACGACAGCGCCGTGCTGCGCGGCTGGGTCGCCCTCTTCGACGCCTGGTCGCTCGCCCATCCGGAGCCGGCGGAGTTCGAGGCCGCCGCCGTCGCCGAGGTGGTCTCGGCCATGCCCCAGGTGCTCTCCTTCCTTCAGCTGTCCGCCGGTCCCGTCCCGGTCGAGCAGCTCCTGGACCTGCTGCGACAGCGGGTCACCGAACTGCGTACCGAGCGCTGCGAGGTCCCCTACGAGACGGAGACCGGGATCGGTGGCGGATCCGGGTCCGCCGTGCCCGTCGTCGCCGTGCCCGCCGCCCGCACCGACCTGGCGGACCGCGCACCGGCCGACGACCCCGCCCCCGCGGAGGACGCCGAGCTCGCTCCCCTCCTCGACTGGTCCCTGCACGCGCTCGCCTCCGTCGGCGCGCTGACCTACGGCGTCGGCCAGGCCACCCTCACCCCGCTGGGCAGCTGGGCGGTCTGGGTCAAGCTGGAGCAGATCTGCGTGGCCGCGCAGAGCCCCGCCGGGAACATCGAGGTCGCCGCCGAGGAGATGCTGCGCGGCTGCGCCCAGCTCCGCCCCAACGCGGCCCGCGCCGAGTACCGCGCCTGGCTCGCCGCCCGCCCCGTCGGCAGCGCCGTCGCCGAACTCGTCGCCGCCGCCCGGGGCGAGGACGCTCTGCTGCGCGGTCTCGCCTTCGAGGCGCTGCGCGTGGTCGGCGCCCCCGCCGAACCGGACGTCCGCGCGGTCGTCGACGAGCCGACCCTGCGGCCGTACGCCCTGCTGTGGCTGGCCGAGCACGACGGGGTCGATCCGGAGGACGCCCACGAGGTGCTCACCCGCGAAGAGGCCACCTGGCTCTGGGTGGACACGGCCGCCGCGGTCGCCGACCACGGCGAGGCACCGCTGCTGGTCCGCCATCTGGAGTCGGCGCTGCAGCCCACCGTCCCCGCGTTGCTCGACGAGGTGCGCGCCGTCGGTCACCCGCGCACCGTGCAGGTCCTGGTCGCCCTCGCCGCCGCCCACCCCGACCCGGCGCTGGCCAAAGCAGTCCGCCGGGCCGCCTTCCAGGTGCACACCGGCGGCTGACGGCCCAGGTGGGGCGGGAGGGTCAGGCGGGTCGGGAGGGTCAGGCCGCTATCTCCGGGGCGTAGGTACCGAAGCTCCAGATGTTGCCCTCGACGTCGCGGGCCATGTAGTCCCGCGAGCCGTAGTCCTGGTCCGTGGGGGGCATCAGGATCTCGGCGCCGTGGTCCACGGCCCGCTGGTGGTGTGCGTCGACGTCGTCCACGACGATGTACACCCCGGTCGGGCCCGCGCCCTCCATCGCCGCGTCGAAACGGCCGCCGCGGCCCTGGGAACCCAGCATGATCGCGCCGTTGCCCTGCACCAGTTCGGCATGGAGCACCATGCCGTCCTCGCCCTCGTACACCGACAGCTCGGTGAAGCCGAAGGCCTCCGTCAGTTGCCTGATCGCCACCTTCGCGTCCGCGTACAGCAGCGACGGATAGATGCTCGGCCGTCCGCCGGTCGTGCCTGCCATGCCGATCACTCCCCTTGTGTGCCGGTGCCCCGAAAGCCGTCGTCCGGCCTGTTGCACAGTCTGGCACCCGGCACTGACAACGACCCCGGCCCGCACCATCGGTGCAGGCCGGCGACCCAGCGGCTCATCCGCTCAGCGGTTCATCGGCTCATCTCGGCGGCTCATCTCGGCGGTTCGTCTCGGCGGTTCATCGGAAGGTGTTGCACTGCGCCATGTCGCCGGTCCGGTACCCCTGGTAAAACCACTGCTGGCGCTGCCGCGCCGACCCGTGCGTCCAGGTCTCCGGCGTCACCCGTCCCTGGTACCGCTCCTGGATCCGGTCGTCGCCCACGGCCGCCGCCGCGTCGAGACCGTCCCGGATGTCGGCGTCCGTCAGGCTGGTGATGAGGGGCCGGCCGGTCGACTCGTCCTTCGTGGTCGTCGCGTGCCGCGCCCACACCCCGGCGTAGCAGTCGGCCTGGAGCTCCACCCGTACCGCGTTGCTGTTCACTCCGGTCAGGTTGTCCTGCGACCTGCTCAACGTGCCCGTCAGGTCCTGCACATGGTGCCCGTACTCGTGCGCCACGACGTACGCCTGGGCGAACGGGCCGCCGGTCGCGCCGAACTTGGACCGCAGCTCGTCGAAGAAGCCGAGGTCCAGATAGACCTTCCGGTCGCCCGGGCAGTAGAACGGCCCGACCGCCGAGGTCGCCGTCCCGCACGCGGTGCCGACCCGCCCGCTGAAGAAGACGGTCGGGGCGTTCGTGTAAGTACCCCGGCGCTGCTGGAACTCCTGCTTCCAGAAGTCCTGCACGCTGTTGACCACCGCCACCATCCGGCAGTCGTCCTTGGTGTTCGCGTCCCGTCCGGTACGGCAGCTCTGCTGCACCTGCGCGAGTGAGGAGGAGGCGGGCGCGGGCGAGCTGTCGCCGGAGGAGAGGCCCAGCTGATCGGGGCCGATACCGAAGAACAGGGCGAGGAGCAGCGCGATCAGGCCGGCCAGGCCGCCGCCGATGGTCGCCTTCCCGCCCGGGACGCGGCTGCCGCGCACGTCCTGGACTTCGGAGGTGTCCAGGTTCGCATCGTCGTCGAACTGCATGGGGCACCGCCCTCTGCTCGCACCGTCCCCTGCATCCACCTTGCGCCATCCCGGCCGTCACTTCGCGCCGATGGCCCGGCGAACGCCCGATCGGGCGACGTCCCGCCCCACCCCCGCGTCACGCCTGCCCCCGCCTCGCGGCCGTGACTACGCTCTGCGCCTGATCCATGGGACAAGGACGCCCGCCCGGGCGCCGAAGGGGGGAGCGGTGCCCGTTCTGCCACACGGGACGACCCCACCGCCCACCACCGCCGACGGCTTCCCCGGCACGGACGCCCACCGGGCCCCGGTCGCCACAGTCGACGGCCCCCGCACCCCGGCCCCCGCGCTCGGCGGCCTTCTGGAAGCGCCCCCCGCCACGGACTGCCCCCGGGCCCCCGCCGACGGCATCCGGAGCCAGGCCGCTGTAGTCGCCACCCTCAGATCCCAGGCCTCCGCTCCGGACAGCCTCCGCTCTCCGGCCCCCGCTCCCGACAGCCTCCGGCCCCTGGCCTCCGCACCCGACGGTCCCCGCATGTTCGCGCCATCGCCATCTCCATCGCCCCCTCCCGCCGACCTCCACCCGGCATCCCTATCACCCCTCCCCTCACGCCAACCCCCCATCCGCCACCCCCTCCCCGTCGCCCTCGCTCGCCACCTCCTCCCCCTCACCCTCGTCCTGCTCCTGGCCGGTGCCCTCCTCTGCGTGGTTCAGCAGGTCCGCCCAGCCCCCTATGGCGACCACCTCACCCCCGGTCCGGCGGCGCACAGCGCACGCGCGCGCGGGGCCGTGGTCGAGGCGTACGACGGGCGGACCCTGCGGTGGCGGTACGCGCGCGTGGGGCGGCGTCCGCTGAGCGTGCTGCCCGCGCGCGGGCATGCGATCGCCGTCTGGGACGACGGGCTCGTCACCGACACCGACGGCCGTTCCGTGCGCTGGCACCGCGCCCTGCCCGCGGCCACCGGCTGGCTCCGGCGACAGGGCGGCACCGGCGTCCTGCGCCCCCTCGGCCGCGGCATCCTCGCGGTCGTCACCCCGGCCCGCATCGCCGCGTACCGCACCGCCGACGGCGACCTGCGCTGGGTGCTGCCCGCCCGCGCGGGCTGCGCGTTCCGTCCCGAACGTGCCGTACGTCACGGCCCGGCCCTGCTCGTCGCCCAGCCCTGCGCGGACGGCGCCTGGACCGCGCAGCTCATCGCCGTGGACGACCTCGGCCGGATCGCCCCGCACCGCGCGCCCCTCGGCAACGGCCTCCCCGGCACCCGCCCCGAACACCCGCGCACCGAAAAAGCGCTTGCGCCGCCCCGTTAGACTTGGCCCATGGCCATTCTCCTCGCGCAATAGACGGCGGGAACGTCCTCAGCCGCCCACCCGTCAATCCCGTACGCCCTGGAGTCTGTCCGTGATCTCCGCCTCCGGTATCGAGTTGCGCGCCGGTGCGCGCATCCTCATCGAGAACGCCACCTTCCGTGTCGCCAAGGGTGACCGCATCGGTCTGGTCGGCCGCAACGGCGCAGGCAAGACCACCCTCACCAAGGTCCTGGCCGGCGACGGCGTCCCCGCCGCGGGCACCGTCACCCGCTCCGGCGAGGTCGGCTACCTCCCGCAGGACCCCCGTACCGGCGACCTCGACGTGCTCGCCCGTGACCGCGTCCTCTCCGCACGCGGCCTCGACGTGCTGATCCGCAAGATGCGCGAGAACGAGCAGCGCATCGCCAACGGCCAGGGCGCCACCCGCGAGAAGGCGCTGCGGCAGTACGAGCGCCAGGAGACCGAGTTCCTCACCAAGGGCGGGTACTCCGCCGAGGCCGAGGCCGCCACCATCGCCGCCGCGCTCAACCTGCCCGACCGGGTGCTCGGCCAGCCCCTGCACACGCTCTCAGGCGGTCAGCGCCGCCGTATCGAGCTGGCCCGGATCCTGTTCTCGGACGCGGACACGCTCCTGCTCGACGAGCCGACCAACCACCTGGACGCCGACTCGATCGTCTGGCTGCGCGACTACCTGAAGACCTACCGCGGCGGCTTCATCGTGATCTCCCACGACGTCGACCTGGTCGAGACGGTCGTCAACAAGGTCTTCTACCTGGACGCCAACCGCTCCCAGATCGACGTCTACAACATGGGCTGGAAGCTCTACCAGCAGCAGCGCGAGGCCGACGAGAAGCGCCGCAAGCGGGAGCGCGCCAACGCCGAGAAGAAGGCGGCCGCGCTGCACTCGCAGGCCGACAAGATGCGCGCCAAGGCCACCAAGACGGTCGCCGCGCAGAACATGGCGCGCCGCGCGGACAAGCTGCTGGCCGGCCTGGACGCCGTCAGGGTCTCCGACAAGGTCGCCAAGCTCCGCTTCCCGGACCCCGCGCCCTGCGGCAAGACCCCGCTGACCGCCGAGGGCCTGTCGAAGTCGTACGGCTCGCTGGAGATCTTCACCGACGTCGACCTGGCCATCGACAAGGGCTCCCGAGTGGTCATCCTCGGCCTCAACGGCGCCGGCAAGACCACCCTGCTGCGGCTGCTCGGCGGTGTCGAGCAGCCCGACACCGGCGAGGTGCTCGAGGGCCACGGCCTCAAGCTCGGCTACTACGCCCAGGAGCACGAGACCCTGGACCCGGACCGCACGGTCCTGGAGAACATGCGCTCCTCCGCCCCCGACATGGACCTCGTCGAGGTCCGCAAGGTGCTGGGCTCGTTCCTGTTCTCCGGCGACGACGTCGACAAGCCGGCCCGTGTCCTCTCCGGCGGCGAGAAGACCCGGCTCGCCCTCGCCACCCTGGTCGTCTCCTCGGCGAACGTCCTGCTCCTCGACGAGCCGACCAACAACCTCGACCCCGCCAGCCGCGAGGAGATCCTCGGCGCCCTGCGCACCTACAAGGGCGCGGTCGTCCTCGTCACCCACGACGAGGGCGCCGTCGAGGCGCTCCAGCCCGAGCGGATCATCCTGCTCCCCGACGGTGTCGAGGACCTGTGGGGCGCCGACTACGCGGATCTGGTCGCGCTCGCCTGAGAACCGGGGGAACCGGCGCCCTTGCCCTCACGTGCCGGTCTCGTCGTCCTCGTTTGATCGAATGCCTGATCCACTGGCTATGGATCATTCGGCTTATCGGTGATCCATCATCTGTGTGAGATCTCCTCGTATCGAGGTGTGTCCTGCACCGATTTCGCGGCCGATCCCTTTGTCGACAAGGGGTCGGCCGCTTCCCATGTCTGACCTGGCACTTCGCGGAAGAACCCGTTCGGCCTCATGGACCACACCCGCAGGAATCATGGATTCCGCTTGTGGGGATGCACTCCTGTCGTCACAACGATGTCTCACGGACCTTGCCGAATGGGTGGCCATCGCGCCCCGGAGGGGTGATCATGAGGGGACCAGAGCGCACTTCCCATGAGGAGGCACGGGTGGCCGAGACTCTGAAGAAGGGCAGCCGGGTAACCGGCGCCGCGCGCGACAAGCTCGCGGCAGACCTGAAGAAGAAGTACGACTCCGGTGCGAGCATTCGGGCACTGGCCGAGGAAACCGGCCGCTCGTATGGCTTCGTCCACCGGATGCTCAGCGAGTCGGGTGTCACGCTGCGTGGGCGTGGCGGGGCGACGCGGGGCAAGAAAGCCGCGTCCTGACCCCGGGCGGTCCACCGGCTTCGATGGTGGCCACCCGGTCGGCCGACTGATCGGCCGGGTGGTTACTGTGCAGTCACTTAGCATGCCGTACGGCAATGCGTGATGACCGCACACATCGGAGGCGCCCCATGGCTTCGCCCGACCAGGATCTCGTTCCTGTTCTCGACAAGGACGGCGTACGGCTCACCGTCGACGACGCGCTCGCCACGGTGACGCTGACCAACCCGACCAAGCGCAACGCCCAGAGCCCCGCGCTGTGGCGGGCGTTGGCGGAGGCCGGGCGGTCGCTGCCGGGGTCGGTCCGGGTTGTCGTGCTGCGCGGTGAGGGCCAGTCCTTCTCCGCGGGCCTCGACCGGCAGATGTTCTCGCCGGAGGGGATCCCGGGCGAGCCGACCTTCGTCGAGCTCGCGCGCCGTGACGACGCCGGACTCGACGCGACCATCTCCGAATACCAGCAGGCGTTCACCTGGTGGCGGCGCAACGACATCGTGTCGATCGCCGCCGTTCAGGGTCACGCCATCGGGGCCGGCTTCCAGCTGGCCCTCGCCTGCGACCTGCGCGTCGTCGCGGACGACGTGCAGTTCGCCATGCGCGAGACCAGCCTGGGCCTGGTGCCCGACCTCACCGGTACGCACCCGCTGGTCTCCCTCGTCGGCTACGCCCGCGCGCTGGAGATCTGCGCGACCGGACGGTTCGTACAGGCCGAGGAGGCGGTGACGTCGGGGCTCGCCAACCTCGCGGTGCCCGGTGCCGAACTCGACGCCGCCGTGCGGGACCTGGCCGCGGCGCTGCTGGCCGCGCCCCGGGACGCGGTGGTGGAGACCAAGGCGCTGCTACGGGGCGCCGGCGACCGTACCTACGAGGAGCAGCGGGCTGCTGAGCGGCAGTCTCAGGCTCGGCGGCTGCGGGACCTGGCGGGCGTGGGCGAGTAGTTCGGTGTGGGCGGGGGCTGGTCGCGCCCACGCGCCGACAGCCGCGTGCCGATACAGCCCCGCGCCCCTTTCGGGGCGCTTCAGCTGACGTCCGTCACCAGCACCGCCACCGTGGGGTGATCCCCCAGCGCCGCGCCGACCGCGGCACGGACCGTCCTCGCCACGTCCACGGCCCTGGGCACGTCGGCCAGCGCCACCTCCACCCGCACATGCCGGCGCGGCAGCGCGGCCTCGAAGTGCACCTCCCGGCTCAGCGCCCCCGTCACCCGCGCCACGCCCGGTACCGCCAGCGCCACCGCCGTCACCCGAGCCCCGTCCGGATCGGAGCCCTCCCGGACCGACGGCGGCCGAGGCGGACGTACCACCTCCGGCTCCGCCCGGTCCGCCGCCAGCAGGTCGGTCACCCGCAGGTCCACCTCGGTCACCGCCAGCCCGAGCCGCGCCGTCGCCGCGGCCGCCAGGGCCCGGCGCAGCCGTGCCGCCGTGGCCGGCAGCGGCTCGGCGGCGGTCGCCGCGAAGTCCGCCGACACCCGCAGCGGCCCCGGCGGCACGGCACCGGGCGGTGGCGGCACGACGGGTTCCGTCACGTCCTCCGGATCCGCCGGCTCGATCCGCACCGCCCCCAGCCGCACCCCCGGCACCCCGGCCGCCGCCCGGCGCAGCACCGCGTCGGCCGCCGCCTCCGTGAGCCAGGTCCCGTCGTGCGGTCCGCCCAGCGGGAGCAGTCTGCCGAAGCCCAGCCGGTGCCGTCCCGCTTCTGTCCATCGGTCCGACGTCATTGCTCCAGCCTGCCGCATCTCCGGGGCATCACAGGGCATCCGCACCTACCTTGGTCGCAGGACGACCACCGGAAGGGGCGCACGGCGATGACGGAGATGGCTGCGGAGCCGGAGAAGGACCCGAAGGACCCGACGGTAAGTACCCGGAAGACCGTCAGACGAGGCGGCGGTGACCCGTCGACCCGGGGCCGGACCACGATCGCCGACGGTGTGGTGGAGAAGATCGCCGGACTGGCGGCCCGGGACGTGGTCGGCGTGCACGCGATGGGCAGCGGACTCGCCCGCACCTTCGGTGTGGTCCGCGACCGGGTGCCGGGCGGCTCCAAGTCGGTCACCCGGGGTGTGAAGGCCGAGGTCGGCGAGGTGCAGACCGCGCTCGACCTGGAGATCGTCGTGGACTACGGCGTCTCGATCGCGGACGTGGCCCGCGCGGTGCGGGAGAACGTGATCGCGGCCGTGGAACGCATGACCGGACTCGAAGTGGTCGAGGTCAACATCGCGGTGAGTGATGTGAAGCTGCCCGAAGAAGAGGAAGAGGAGCCGGAGTCCCGGCTTCAGTGACGGCTGAGGGGAACGCACCATGAACTTGGCCGTGGTCGGCATGATCGCCGGCATGGCACTGGGCTTCGCCGGATACTTCGGCGGGTTCGGCGCCTTCCTGCTGGTGGCGGCGCTGGGCGCCGTCGGGTTCGTCGTCGGCAGGTTCGCGGAGGGAGACCTCGAACTCGGCGACTTCTTCCGCAACCGCGACGACCGGCGTGACCGGCGGCGATGACCACCGCGAGCAGTGCGACGCGCAGGCCTGCGACGGCCGTGGCGCCCGGCGAGCGCGGTGCCGTCCGGATCGCCGACCGGGTGGTGGCGAAGATCGCGGCACAGGCGGCCCGCGAGGTGCTCGGCCCCCTCCCGAAGGACGCCGTGGCCCCGCACGCCACGGTGGCGGTCCACCACGGCACCGCCCGCGTCCGGGTCCACCTGGAACTGGACTATCCGTCCGACATCGCAGCCCGCTGCGCGGCTGTGCGTCGGCATGTGGTCGAGCGGGTAGGCGCGTTGGTGGATATGGAGGTGCGGGAGGTCGCCGTGTACGTCGAACGGCTGCATCCGGCCCAGACGCAGGGGAGGGCTTGATGAGCACTGAGCAGACACAGGTCGTCGAGAAGCCACCCGAGGCCGCGCCGCCCCCGGCCGGCCACGAGGCCCGCTTCTGGTCGCCGCGCCGCACCCCCGCGGCCCTGATCGCCGTCCTGCTCCTGGTGACGGCGGCCGCCTTCCTGTACGACATCACGGCCGTACGGGCCCACCATCCCGCGATGCACTGGCGCCGCGAACTGGCCCGGCAACTCGCACGGCAGTCCCTCGACGACCCCTGGGTCCTGTTCGGCGCGGGCATCGCCGCGGCCCTCGGCGTGTGGCTGCTGACCCTGGCCGTCACGCCCGGCCTGCGGGACGTGCTGCCGATGCGCCGCAGCCAACCCGACGTGCGCGCCGGGCTGCGCCGCGACGCCGCAGCGATGGCGCTGCGCGACCGGGCCATGGAGATCTCCGGTGTACGCCGGGTGCGGGTACGACTGCACCGCTCCCGTGTCCATGTCCTCGCCGTCTCCCACTTCCGTGAACTCGACGAGGTGCGGGCCGACCTGAAAGCGGCACTCGCCGACGCGATCCACGGCCTGGGGCTGGCCCACCCGCCCAGGCTGACCCTGCACGTCGTCCGCCCCGGCCGGAAGGGATGAGCGATGCTCACGGCGATCAACCGCGTACTGACCGGTCTGGTGGGCCTGGTGCTCCTCGCCCTGGGCGGCGCGGTCCTGGCCGTCGGCCTCGGCGCCCCGGCCCCCTCCTGGTGGATCCACGACGGCCGTCACGACGTCCTCCTCAGCACCGCCGAACGCACCCACTGGCGTGCGGCGGGCTGGTGGTGGCCGACGGTCCTGGCCGCCCTGGCGGTCCTGCTCCTGCTGTCCCTGTGGTGGCTGACCGCGCAACTGCGCCGACGCCGTCTGACCGAGGTCCTGGTGGACACCGGGGACGGCGAGAGCGCGCTGCTGCGCGGCAGGGCCCTGGAGACGGTCCTGGCGAACGACGCGGCTCACCAGCAGGGCGTCACCCATGCCCAGGCGGTCCTGCGGGGCAGGCGGACGGCTCCGGAGGTACGGGTCTGGCTCCAGCTGGACCCGGACATGCCACCGCGCGAGGCCCTGGACGACCTCACCACGCAGGCACTGGCCCACGCCCGGGACTCGGCGGCCCTGAAGAAGCTCCCGGCGGAGGTCCGGCTGACGTCGGTGAAACACCGCGCGGAGCGGGTCACCTGACACGCCGTCCGACGGACCGGCTCCGGCCACGGGAATCTCCACCCGCGGAACCGGGTTGCTTGCCGTTGTCATGACGACGGGAAGACGGGAAGAGGACGGGCGCCGATGAGCCTTCGTCAGTTCGAGTACGCCCTGGCCGTCGCCGAGGAGGGCTCGGTGACCGCGGCCGCGGAGCGGCTGCACGTCGCCCAGCCGTCGATGTCCCAGCAGATCCGTGCCCTGGAGCGGGAGCTCGGCGTGGAGCTGTTCGCCCGTACGCCGACCGGACTGGTGCCCACCGTCGTCGGCCGTGCGTTCCTGCGGGAGGCGGAGACCGCGGTGACCGCGGCACGGCGGGCGCGGGCGACGGCGCGGGCCGGCGCCGACGAGCTGGTGGGCGAGCTGGTGGTCGCCGTGCAGATGGGCTTCGGCACCCGGCAGCTGCCGCGCGCGCTGGGCGAGCTGCGCCACCGCTACCCGCGCCTGGAGATCACCGTCTTCGAGGAGCCGGGCTCCGCCGAGCTGGAACGGCTGTGCCGCCAGGGCGTGCTGAACCTCGCCCTGATGGCCGCGTGCGAGCGGACCGCCTCCGACGCCCACCACCTCGGTGACGAGGAGTTCGTCGTGGTGCTGGGCGCCGGGCACCCGCAACTCGCCGCGGACCGCGTCGACCTGCGGGAGCTGGCGGGGGAGCCGTGGGTGCGCTTCGACCGCGACAGCGCGCTCGACGCCGTCCTGCTGGACGTGGAGCGGACCAACGGACTGGCCCCGGCCACGGCGGCCCGGGTGTCCCAGACGGCGACCGCCGTGCGCTGGGCCGCCCACGGGCTCGGGGTGACGCTCGTCCCGGCCTCCGCGGTGCCTCAGGGCCACGAGCATCTCGTACGCCCGGTGTTCCCGGCCGTGACCCAGCCCGTCGTCGCCGTCCTCCGGCCCGGCGCGGGCCCGGCGGAGGCGGCCCTGCTCGAATTCCTGCGCAAGGAGACCTGGTCCGAGTCCGTTTTCTTCACGCCGGTTTCCTGAGTCCCGAGAAGGATGCGGGCGCCACCGAATTACTTCTGCGGAAAACAGCGTTCCGGAATCCCACCGGAATCACACCGGAATCCCATCGGAATCACGCCCGAATTCAGCAGGCGTCAGCCCCGGGGGAATTCGCCGCCGTCCACGATGAGATTGCTCCCGGTCAGCCAGCTCGCCCGTTCGGAGGCGAGGAACAGCACCGCGTGGGCGATGTCGTCGGGCCGGCCGTCCCGCCCCAGCGGCGCGGTGTCGGCGGCGTTGACCGCGCCCGGCTTCAGGTCCAGGCGTGCCCACCGCTCCCGCGCCTCCTCACCGCCGGGAGTGGTGACCCTGCCGGGGGTCACGGTGTTGACCCGGATCCCGAACGGGGCCTGCTCCGAAGCCAGTCCCCGGCTGTAGTTCTCCAGTGCCGCCTTCGCCGCCGTGTAGTGCAGGAACGGCGCCACCGGGGCGAGTACCGCGGCCGAGGAGACATGCACGATCACCCCCGAACGCCGCTCCCGCATCCCCGGCACCAGCAGCGAGTCCAGCCGCACCGACGCCAGGAAGTTCAGGTCCAGCGCCTCCTGCCACTCCTCGTCGGGGATGGCCGAGCTGCCCTCGTACGGCCGCCCCCCGCCCGCGTTGTGGACCAGGACGTCCACCCCGCCGAGCACCTCCCGCGCGGCCGTGGCCAGGGCCTCGGCGCCGGCCCGGGTCCGTACGTCGGCCGTCACGAAGGCGGCCCCCTCCGGCACCGTGCCCGTCGCCGACCTGGCGGTGGTGAGCACCTCGGCGCCCGCGTCCAGGAGCCGGCGCACCACAGCCGCGCCGATTCCGCGAGAACCACCCGTGACGAGGGCCCGCTTTCCGGCGAGTTCCCGCGTTCCCGATCCGTTCTCGATTGTGGCCATGCCACCGTTCCTTTCCCTCGCGTTTCGGTTCGTTGTTCACGGTACGGAGGGAGAAGAACCAGAGGCAAAGACGAAATAGCAGCGGCTGCCATAGGGAACCCCTATGGCGTTCCGACCGTCAGAATCCGTGCCGCATACCTCCGTCGACCGGCACCATGATCCCGGTCAGATAGGACGCCGCCGGCGACAGCAGAAACGCGCCCACCCGCCCGAACTCCTCCGGCGTCCCGTACCGCCGCAGCGGAATCCGGGACTCGTTCTCCATCCGGGTGGCCGTGGGGTCGGCCGACAGCGCGTCCAGCGCCCGCGCCCGGTCCGTGTCGATCCGCGACGGCAGCAGTCCCACCACCCGGATCCCGCGCGGCCCCAACTCGTCCGCGAGCGACTTGGCGAACCCGGCGAGCCCCGGCCGCAGCGCGTTCGAGATCGTCAGTCCGGGAATCGGCTCGTACACCGACCCGGACAGCACGAAGCCGATGACACCGCCGTGCTCCAACTCGGCCGCGGTCGCCCGCGCGAGCCGTACGGCCCCCAGGAACACCGCCTCGTAGGCGGTCTGCCACTGCTCGTCCGTGTTGTCGGCGATGAACCCGGCCGGGGGTCCACCCACGCTCACGAGAATGCCGTCGAAACGCCCGAACCGCTCACGGGCGGCCGCGATCACCCGCTCCGGTGCGTCCGCCTCCGCGTTGTCGACGGCGATGCCCGCCGCGTTCGGCCCCAGCTCGGCCACCGCCTCGGCGACCGTCTTCTCGTCCCGTCCGGTCACCACGACCTTCGCCCCGTCGGCGACCAGTTCGCGCGCTGTGGCGTTGCCCAGCCCGCGGGTCGCTCCGGTGACGACGTACACCCGGTCCTTCAGTCCAAGATCCATGCGCCCTATCCTGCCTCTTCGCCGCCGAACAGTGTGAGGGCGGTGTTCACCAGCCCGATGTGGCTGAACGCCTGAGGGAAGTTGCCCAGCAGACGCCCGAGTTCCGGTTCGTACTCCTCGGAGAGCAGCCCCACGTCGTTGACGAGTCCCACCAGCCGTTCGAACAATTCCTTCGCCTCGTCGGTACGGCCCGTCATGTGCAACGCGTCGGCCAGCCAGAACGAGCAGGCCAGGAAGGCGCCCTCGCCGCCCGGCATGCCGTCGACGCCGATCGCGTCGGTGTCGTAGCGGCGCACGAAGCCGTCGTGGCCCAGGTCGTCGCGGATCGCGTCCACCGTGCCGATCACCCGCGGGTCGTCCGGCGGCAGGAAACCGAAGCGGGGGATCAGCAGCAGGGCGGCGTCGAGTTCACGCGAGCCGTAGTACTGGGTGAAGGTGTTGCGCTTCGGGTCGAACCCCTTGTCGCACACCTCCCGGTGCACCTCGTCGCGGAGCGCGCGCCAGCGCTCCAGTTCGCCCTCCAGCTCCGCGTGCTCCTCCAGGGTGCGTACCGCGCGGTCCGCGGCCACCCACACCAGCACCTTGGAGTGCACGAAGTGCCGGCGGCCGCCGCGCACCTCCCACAGGCCCTCGTCCGGCTGGCGCCAGATCTTCTCCAGGAACTTCATCAGCGAGCACTGGATGGCCCACATGTGCGGCCTGGTGGACAGGCCGGCGTTGCGGGACAGCGACAGCGAGTCCATGACCTCGCCGTACACGTCCAGCTGGAGCTGGTCGACGGCGCCGTTGCCGACGCGCACCGGCGCCGAGTCGGCGAAGCCGGGCAGCCAGGGCAGTTCGAACTCGGGCAGCCGGCGCTCACCGGCCAGGCCGTACATGATCTGCAGGTCGGCCGGGTCGCCGGCGACCGCGCGCACCAGCCAGTCGCGCCAGGCCTCGGCCTCCTTGTGGTAGCCGGCCGACAGCAGGGCGCCGAGGGTGAGGGTGGAGTCGCGCAGCCAGCAGAAGCGGTAGTCCCAGTTGCGCACCCCGCCCAGCTCCTCGGGCAGCGAGCTGGTGGCGGCGGCGACGATACCGCCGGTAGGCGTGTACGTGAGCGCCTTGAGCGTGATCAGGGAGCGCATCACCGCGTCCCGGTGGGGGCCGTCGTAGGTGCAACGGGCGCTCCAGCGCCGCCAGCCGGTGACGCTGGAGCGCAGCGCCTCGTACGGGTCCACCAGCGGCGGCCGCGGCTCGTGCGAGGGGTGCCAGGTGAGCACGAACGCGACCCGCTCGCCCGCCGCGACGGTGAACTCCGAGTGCGTGCCGAAGTCCTCGCCCCAGGTCCGTACGGACGGTTCGCTGCGCAGCCACACCGAGTCGGGACCGGCGACGGCGACCCGGTTGCCGCCCGAGCGGCGCATCCAGGGGACGACCGAGCCGTAGTCGAAGCGGAGTCGGAGCGTGCTGTGCACGGTGACGCGGCCGCTGACGCCCTCGACGATGCGTACCAGGTCGGGCGCGCGGTCGCGCTGGGGCATCAGGTCGGTGACGCGGACCGTGCCCTCGGGGGTCTCCCACTCGGTGTCCAGGACCAGTGTGTCGGGCCGGTAGGCGCGCCGGGTGCATGTGGTGGCGTCCTTCGGGGCGATCCGCCAGTGGCCGTTGTCCTCGTCGCCCAGGAGCCTGGCGAAGCAGGCGGCCGAGTCGAACCGGGGCACGCACAGCCAGTCGACGGAGCCGTCCCGGCCGACCAGGGCGGCGGTCTGTTCATCGCCGATGAGGGCGTAGTCCTCGATGCGTCGGTCCACGGGTTCCGGTTTCCCGCCGGGTCGGTGGGCCAATCAGGGGGTGCGCCGGGGGAGTGACACCGGGCTCAGACGGCGGCCGCCGGTTCCGCTTCCGTCGCGGGCTCTTCCTTGGCCGCCTCCTCGCGGGTGCGGGCCTCACGGCGGACCAGCACGAACCAGCCGTAGGGGACGCCCGCGGCGAACAGCCACCACTGGATCATGTACGCGTAGTTCAGCGGGGCGTCTTCCTTGCCCGGGTCGGAGATCTGCTCCGGGGTGTCGCCCTTGGGCTCGGGCGCGGTCTGCTGGACGTAGCCGCCGAGCACCTGCTTGCCGAGCCGGCGCGCCTGTTCCTCGCTGTTGATCAGCATGATCTGCCGGTCGGGCAGGCCCTTGAGGTCCTTGATGCCGCTCGCCGCGGTGGTCTCGTCGGGCATCAGCCGGCCCTGGACGGTGACCCGGCCGGCCGGCGGGGCCGGGATCTTGGGGAACGCGGTCTGGCTCGGGCCGTCCGAGGGGATCCAGCCCCGGTTGACCAGCAGCACCCTGCCGTCGGCCAGCACGAAGGGGGTGAGGACGTGGTAGCCGACCTCGTCGTCGGAGTTGGTACGGCGGCGGACGACGACCTCGTCGGCGGTGTCGAAGGTGCCGGTCGCGGTGACGGTGTGGTACCGCTCCTTGCGGGTCACCGCGTGCCCCGGCTCGGTCACCCGCTCCACGGGCACCGCCTTGGCGTCGAGCGCCTGGGCCACCAGGGCGTTACGGGCACTGCGCTCCTCGTACCGGTGCTTCTGCCAGAACCCCAGCCGGATCATCGTGGGGATGAGGAGCAGGGAGATCAGGGTGAGGATCACCCACTGCCGGGTCAACAGGAAGCGGTACACGAACAGAGACCGTACCCCTCGCGTGCCGGCTCTCCGAAGGAGGGCCCCCTCGGAGAGCCGACAACCCCGCCGGTCGTGCTCGGCGTCGGCGCTACGCCGACCAGGTGTCGCACCTGGTCGGCGTAGCGCCGTCGGCTTGCGAGCGCCCGCCCCGCGCCCGACGATGCGGCTTATGACACGTTGCGAAGTGTGTGGGAACGACTACGAGCTGGCGTTCACTGTCGAGACCCGGGACGGGGCACGTCACGTCTTCGATTCGTTCGCCTGTGCGATCCATCGTATGGCTCCCATCTGTGAGCACTGCCAGGTGCAGATCATCGGCCAGGGCGTCGACGCGGACGGTCACTGGTACTGCGGCGCGCACTGTGCCCGCACGGAGGGCAAGGTCGGCATCGTGGCCAAGGTCGGCTCCGCTGTGTAGCCGACGGGCCTCTGGGCGGGGTGGATGACCACGGCCCGGAGCACCTTCCGGACGACCCGGACCCGGCCCTGTCCGATCTTGGCCCAGCAGGCGCCTGCCGCGGTGGCGGGCTGTGCTCCGGAGTCCGGGTCGTGCTCGAATGGCCGGCCCGGCCGCCACGTGGAGGCTCCGCGACCGGGCCCGGGCCGTGGTACCCGCCTACGAGACCGGGCTGGTCGGACCGGGTGACTCCGGACGAGGGACAACCAGCCCGGCTGGGGCACAGGACGATCCCGACGTCCCTGGCGGCCCACGGCTCGTCAACACCGGTCCGGGCAGACGCAGGGCCGCGACGACGGAGACTCAGTGCCAGCAGGTGGCCTCGCCGTCGTCGTTGCTGCCGTCGGAAGTGGTGCCGATCGACACCTCGTAGGCGATTCCGGTGCCCACCTCGGGTGCCGGGGAGTAGGCCTCGATGCGGTTGTCGACGTTGAGCAGCAGGTGCCGGCCCTTTTCGGTCCTCGTCCAGCAGGCTCCCTCCACGGTGTCGGGCGCCGCATCAGGAGACGGATTGTGCTCGAACTGCCAGCCGGCCGCCGTGGCCTCCTTCGAGTAGTGGGCCATCACGTCCTCGAGCTTGCCGGGGTAGGCGTAGACGCGATCCGCGTGCAGCCAGGGCTTTCCGCTCTTGTCGTAGGTGTGGGTGCGGGTGGTGCAGTAGGCGTCGGCTCCGGCGTCCTGGACCTGGGTGAGACGGCCCGCCGCGTCATAGGTGTAGGCCTGGGACGCGGTGACGCCGGGCGTGCCGCTGCGCTCGGCCGGGGCTTTCCGGCCGAGCGCCTTGTGCGGGCGTCCGTCGAGTGAACAGACTCAGCCGTCCTGCTCTTCGGCGAAGCCGCCCAGTGTCTCCCCGAGGCGGTGCCGTGCCGCATCCAGACGCTCTTGTCCACGGCCCGAAGTCAGCCCGTCGCCCCGTGGAAGTCTCCTCGCGCGGTCACTTCTCCGATGCCGGCGCCACGTCCCGCAGCAACTGCCCGAAGGCCGCCTCGTCGACGACCGGCGTGCCGAACTGGCGTGCCTTGAGCACCTTCGAGGTGCCCGAGTCCGGGTCGTTGGTGACGAGCAGGCTGGTGAGCCGCGAGATGCTCGTCGACACGTGCAGGCCGGCCTCGACGGCCCGGTCCTCCAGGAGCTCCCGCTCGGTCGAGGTGTCCCCGGAGAACGCCACCCGCATGCCCTGCCTGAGCGGGCTGCCGTCCTCGTACCGTCCCGGGTTCGGATACGGGCAGGCCGGCCGCTTGCGGGACGGACGCCAGCTGTTCGCACGGTAGCCGCCGCCGTAGCCGCCGCTCGCCTGCTGCCCGATCCGGGGCGTCTCCGACCACTCCGTCAGCGGCCGGCACTCGAGCAGCGGCAGCCGTACGTTGCCCGCCGCCGCGGCCCGCAGGCTGGGCCGGAACGCCTCCGCGAGCACCCGCGCGTCGTCCAGCGCGTGGTGCGCCCGCCGCTGCACGACACCGAAGTGCGCGGCCAGGGTCTCCAGCTTGTGGTTGGGCAGCGGCAGCCCCAGCTCCTTGGAGAGCGCGATCGTGCACAGCCGCTGCTTCACCGGGGGCTCGCTCTTCGCGCGCGCGTACTCGCGCGCGATCATCTGCCAGTCGAAGACCGCGTTGTGCGCGACCAGCACCCGGCCGTCGAGCCGGGCCGCGAACTCGTCTGCGACGTCGGTGAAGAGCGGCGCCCCTTCGAGGACCTCGCTCGTCAGACCGTGGATCCACACCGGGCCCGGGTCGCGCTCGGGATTGACCAGCGTGTACCAGTGGTCCTCGACCTCGCCGCGCCCGTCCAGCCGGTAGACGGCCGCGGAGATGATCCGGTCGTCCCGGGCAAGGCCGGTGGTCTCCACGTCGACGACCGCGTACCCCTCGGGATACGCGGCGGGCCACGGGGTGCCGGCGGAGACTGCGGTCGTCAGGTCTTCGAGCATGGTCATTGAGGATACGGGCCCCGGCCGACAGTCCGGTCCGTCAGGTCGCCCGCCGCCACCGCCCGTTCGCATGTCCTGATTGCCCTTCGCGTGGCTATGGACCTTTTCGCCGCCCGGTGCCACCGTGCACCCCGCCCGGCGCTGACGCGGCGACGACTCCGCGGCGGCGCGGCGCTCGGACGGTCGACGGAAGGGCGGTACGGCGGATGGCACGCGCACGGTACGGCGCTCGGACCGAGGCGGAGATCGCGGCCGCGCGCACCACGAGACTCCCGGACGTCTGGTCCACCGGCGTGGTGGCCGTCTGGGAGAGCGACCCGGACGCGGTCGCGGCGGTGCTGCCGCCCCCGCTCAAACCCACCGGCCGCCCCCTGGTCCGCGTCAGCATCAGCCAGGTCCGGCTGCCCGGATACCCGCTGGGCGCGGGTTCGTTCGCGGTCGCCGCCGCGCACGGCGCGGCCGAGGGCTGGTATCCGCTGGTGATGCCGATGACCCACGAACGCGCCCTCACCGGCGGCCGTGAGGTCTTCGGTGAGCCCAAGAAGCTCGGCGAGGTGACCGTGGAGCGCGAGGGCGACCACGTCCGCGCGGTACTGGCCCGGCACGGCGTCGCCTTCGTGGAGGTGCGCGGCACGGTCGGCCCCCCGCTGCCGCTGCCGGAACCCGCGCCGAAGACCGACTTCTACTTCAAGTTCCTCCCCGCGGTCGACGGTTCCGGCTTCGACGGTGACCCGCTGCTGGTGCACTGCGTCCGCGAGGAGAAGGTCCGCCGGCTGGAGCGCGTGACGGGAGAGGTGATCCTCCGTGAGTCGGCGTACGACCCGGTCGCCGACCTCCCGGTGCTGCGCCTGCTGGACATCACCCTCGGCGAGAAGACCAGCGACCAGCGCGGCCGGATCGCCGAACGGGTCGACCCCCAGGCCCTGTTGCCCTACGCCCACCAGCGCTACGACGACGCCCGCCAGATCGTCGACGCGCCCCCGGAACGGAGCGAGGCCTGATGGAACTCGGTGCCGGACAGGTCGCCGTCGTCACCGGCTCGGCGAGCGGGATCGGGCTCGCGATGGCCCGGCGGTTCGCCGCCGAAGGCCTGAAGGTGGTCCTCGCCGACGTGGAGCCGGCCGCCCTGGAGAAGGCCGCGGCGGACCTCCGCGCGGCCGGTGCCGACGTGCACACGCGCGTGGTCGACGTCGGCGTGCGCGAACAGGTCGTGGAACTCGCCGAGTCGGCCTACGACACCTACGGCGCGGTGCACGTCCTGTGCAACAACGCCGGGGTCGGTTCGGGCGCCGAGGGCCGCATGTGGGAGCACGAACCCAACGACTGGAAGTGGGCGTTCGAGGTCAATGTGTGGGGTGTCTTCCACGGTGTACAGGCTTTCCTGCCGAGGATGATCAAGTCGGGTCAACCCGGTCATGTGGTCAATACATCCTCCGCCGACGGCGGTATCGCGCCGCTGCCGACGGCCTCCGTCTACGCGGTCACCAAGGCGGCCGTGGTCACGCTCACCGAGTCCCTGTACGCCCATCTCAGGGCGGAGCACGCGCGCGTGGGCGCCTCGGTGCTCTTCCCGGGGCCGCACATGCTGCGCACGGGTCTGTGGGAGTCGCACCGCAACCGGCCCGAGCGCTACGCCAAACAGCGGCCGCGCAGGACGCCGTACCGCAGCCTCGACCAGTGGGAGGCGGCGATGCGCGCGGCGGGCAAGGAGGTCGCCTTCACACCCGTCGAGGAGGTCGCCGAGTTCGTCGTGGCGGGCATCCGCGCGGACCGCTTCTGGCTGCTGCCGGAGAGCGACCACAGCGACGACCGGATCCGGGCGCGGGCGCGCTCGATGCTGGACCGGGCCAACCCGTCGTACCTCGAGAGCTTCATCCTGGACTGAGCACCTGGACCGACAGGGGGCTGTCGTGACCTCGTTCGACGATCCGTATCTGATCATCTCCTCCGACTGTCATGCCGGGCTGCCCACCGAGGAGTACCGGCCGTATCTGGACGCCCGCTTCCACCGGGACTTCGACGAGTTCCTCGCCGGGCGGGACCGCCGCCGGGAGGAGATGACCCGGCTCGGCATCCGCAACGAGGCGTTCGCGAGCAAGTGGTTCCAGGACAACGAGGAGGGCCTGCGCGGAGGCTGGGACAGCGCGCAGCGGCTGAAGGAGCTGGACGGCGACGGCGTGGCCGCCGAGGTGGTCTTCCCGGACGCCGACGCGGTCGACAGCCGGACGGCCGCACCCTTCGGGGTGGGCCTCGGCCTCTCCGGCGACCACGACCCGGAGCTGGGCATGGCGGGCGCGCAGGCCCACAACCGCTGGCTGGCCGACTTCGTCTCCGAGCACCCCGAACGGCACTGCGGGGTCGCCCTGTTGCCGGTCACGGCCCCGGTGGACCGCGTCGTCGCCGAGGTGCACCGCGCGAAGGAGACCGGCCTCGGCGCGCTGATGATCCCCGCCATGTGGGTCGACAAGGAGCCGTACCACGACCGCCGTTACGACCCGGTGTGGGCGGCCGCCGCCGAGTGCGGGATGCCGGTCCTCACCCACTCCGGGGCCGCCCCGCGCCACGAGTACGGCGACCATCTCGGCATCTACGTCAGCGAGGTGACCTGGTGGCCGGCCCGGCCGCTGTGGTTCCTGCTCTGGTCGGGGGTCTTCGAACGCCACCCCAGGCTCAGGTTCGGCGTCGCGGAGTCGGGCTGCTGGTGGCTGCCGAACCTGCTCTGGTTCATGGACCGCCTCTACCTCGGCGCGCACGGCGGCAAGAAGCTGTCCCCCTTCGAGGAGCTGAAGCGGCCGCCGCACGAGTACCTGGACCGGCAGGTCTTCGTCTGCGCCACCAACACCAAACGCCGTGAACTCGCCCAGCGCTACGAGATCGGCGTCGACAACATCCTCTGGGGCAGCGACTTCCCGCACCCGGAGGGCACCTGGCCCGACACGCGCGCGTGGCTGCGCCGCACCTTCCACGACATCCCGGTGGCCGAGACCCGCCGGATGCTGGGCCTTGCGGCGGCCGAGGTCTTCGGCTTCGACGTGGCGCGCCTGACGCCGCTGGCCCGCCGTATCGGCCCCACCCCCGCCGACCTGGGCCAGCCGGCCGACCAGACGGCCGTGGCGGCCTCCTGGGCGCGCTCGCGCGAGGTGGGCCGCCACTGGCTGACGGACAACGACTTCCCGGTTCTGGGGGTGACGCGGTGACCGACCGCTACACGGTGATCTCGGCCGACTGCCACGCGGGCGCCGATCTCCTCGACTACAAGCCGTACCTGGAGAAGCGGTACCACGACGACTTCGACGACTGGGCGGCAACCTACGTCAACCCGTACGAGGACCTGCTCTCCGACTCCGCCGACCGGAACTGGAACTCCGCGCGGCGGCTCGCGGAGCTCGAGCAGGACGGGATCGTCGCGGAGGTGATCTTCCCGAACACCATCCCGCCGTTCTTCCCGTCCGGTTCCCTGATGGCCCCCGCGCCGACGGGTGCGGAGACCGAGCTGCGCTGGGCGGGCCTGCGCGCCCACAACCGCTGGCTGGCCGACTTCTGCGCCGACGCGCCCGGCCGCCGGGCCGGTGTCTTCCAGATCCTCCTCAACGACGTCGACGAGGCCGTCGAGGAGATCCGCCGGGCCGCGGCCGCGGGCCTGACGGGCGGCCTCATGCTGCCCGGCACCCCGCCCAGCTCGGGCCTGCCCGAACTGCACGCGCGCGCGTACGACCCGATCTGGGCCGTCTGCGCGGAACTCGGCGTCCCCGTCAACCACCACGCGGGCTCGGCGTCCCCGCCGCTCGGCGACGAACCGGCCGCCCGCGCGGTCTTCATGGTCGAGACGACCTGGTTCTCGCACCGGGCGCTGTGGCACCTGGTCTTCGGCGGCGCCTTCCGCCGCCACCCGGACCTGAGGCTCGTGCTGACCGAGCAGGGCTCCGGCTGGATCCCCGGGGTCCTGGCCATGCTGGACTACTACCACGGCCGCCTGCTGGCCGCGGCCTCGACGGCGACGACCGCGGAGGCGAAGTTCGGGGCGGGGCTGGCCGAGGGCATGGGCAGGTCGCCCTCCGAGGTGTGGCGGTCGAACTGCTTCGTCGGCGCCAGCTTCATGCGCCCGCACGAGGTGCCGCTGCGCGACCGCATCGGCCTGGACAAGATCATGTGGGGCAGCGACTACCCGCACGACGAGGGCACCTACCCCTACACCCGTGAGGGCCTGCGCTTCGCCTACGCGGGTGTCCCGCGCGACGAGGTCGCGGCGATGCTCGGCGGCAACGCGGCCCGCGTGTACGGCTTCGACCTCGACCTCCTCGACCCGATCGCGGCCAGGGTGGGACCGACGGTCGCGGAGATCGCGGAACCGCTGCGGGAGCCGCCGGCGGACGCCACGAGTCCGGTGTTCGCGCGCGGGGCCTCGGTACGGGTCTGGTGACGCCGGTACTCCCCTCACCGGGAGCGGGGTGCGATCCTCCCTGTCGTGACGGAACAGACGCACGACAACGAGGCCCACGGGGGAGCGCTCGGCTCCCGGCTGAACTGGCTGCGGGCGGCCGTACTGGGCGCCAACGACGGCATCGTGTCGACGGCGGGCATCGTCGTCGGCGTCGCGGGCGCCACCGGGGACCGCAGCGCCCTGCTGACGGCCGGCCTGGCGGGGCTGCTCGCCGGGTCGATGTCCATGGCGGCGGGCGAGTACGTGTCGGTGTCCACCCAACGCGACTCGGAACTGGCCGCCCTCGCGCTGGAGAAACGCGAGCTGAAGGAGCAGCCCGAGGCGGAACTGGAGGAGCTGACCGAACTGCTGGAGCGGCGCGGGCTGTCCCGGGAGGTGGCACGGGAGGCGGCGGTCCAGCTCACCGAGCGGGACGCGCTGAAGGCCCACGCGAGCGTGGAGCTGGGCATCGACCCGGACGAGCTGACCAACCCGTGGAACGCGGCGCTGGCGAGCTTCCTGGCGTTCACGGTCGGGGCGCTGCTGCCGCTGCTGGCGATCGTGCTGCCGCCCGCCGACTGGCGGCTTCCGGTGACCGTGGGGTCGGTGCTGGCCGCGCTGGTCCTGACGGGATGGAGCAGCGCGCGGCTGGGGGCGGCGGCGGTGGGTCCGGCGATGCTACGGAACGTGGTGGGCGGCGCGCTGGCCATGGGCGTCACCTACGCGGCGGGGAGTCTGCTGGGGGCGGTGGGGGTCTAGCGGCGCCCCGGCCGTTGGCGGAGATCGCCAACAAGCAAGCGCATACCGCGGGCAATACTTGTGGGTAACAACGTCTAGCCGCAGTCGACCAGCGGTTCTACGGTGCCCCCATGCCGAACCTGCCCGATGTCGTGCTGTGGTCGATACCCGCCTTCGTGCTGCTCACCGTGATCGAGGTGATCAGCTACCGCATCCATCCCGACGACGACAGCGACGGGTACGAGGCCAAGGACGCCGCCACCAGCGTCGGCATGGGGCTCGGGTCGCTCGTCTTCGACTTCGTCTGGAAGATCCCGATCGTCGCGATCTACTGGGCGGTCTACGAACTCACCCCGCTGCGCGTTCCCGTCCTGTGGTGGACGGTCCCGCTGATGCTGTTCGCGCAGGATTTCTTCTACTACTGGTCCCACCGCGGCCACCACGTCATCCGCATCCTGTGGGCCTGCCACGTCGTCCACCACTCCAGCAAGAAGTTCAACCTCACCACCGCACTGCGCCAGCCCTGGACCTCGCTGACGGTCTGGCCGTTCTACGTCCCGCTCGTCGCCGTCGGTGTGCACCCGGCCGCGCTCGCCTTCTGCTCCTCCGCGAACCTCGTCTACCAGTTCTGGATCCACACCGAACGCATCGACAAGATGCCCCGGTGGTTCGAGTTCGTGTTCAACACGCCGTCCCACCACCGCGTGCACCACGCTTCCCAGGGCGGCTATCTGGACCGCAACTTCGGCGGGATCCTGATCATCTGGGACCGGTTGTTCGGCTCGTGGGTGCCGGAGGTCGAGCGGCCGGTGTACGGGTTGACCAAGAACATCAACACGTTCAACCCGATCAAGGTGGCCACCCATGAGTACCTGGCCATCGGCAGGGACCTGAAGGCCGCCCGCAGTTGGCGGGAGCGGGCCGGGCGGGTGTTCGGGGGGCCCGGCTGGGCACCGCCGGCCGCCGTGGAGCAGACCGAGGAGTCCGTGGCCGCGTGAGAGCGTCCCGGGCACTGCTCGCCGCCTTCGCCCTGGCCGTCGCGGCCGACCTCGGCTGCTTGGCCGCCGGCTTCCACCCCGGGCACATCGTCGCCAAGGTGCTCCTGATGCCGCTGCTGGCCGCCTGGACCGCCCGCGCGGGCGGCCCGCGGCTGCTCGTCGCCGCCCTGTTGTGCGGCTGGGGCGGCGATGTGCTGCTGCTCTCGGACGCCGACCCCGCCTTCATGGCGGGGATGGCCTGCTTCGCCGCCGGACACGTCTGCTACCTCGCCCTGTTCCGCCGCCACGGACCGCCACACGCGCGTGCCGGTGTTCTCGCCGTCGCCTACGCCGCCGCCCTCGTCATCCTGGTCGTCCTGCTGTGGCCCGATCTGCCCGCAGGCCTCCGTCTCCCCGTCGCCGGCTACAGCACCCTGCTCACCGCCATGGCGTACACGGCGGTCACCCGGCTCGGCCCGGTCGCCGGGCTCGGCGGTGCGCTCTTCATGCTCTCCGACACCCTCATCGCGACCGGTGTCGCCGACTGGCCGCAGCTGCCCGGACCCGACTTCTGGATCATGCTGACCTACGTGGCCGGACAGTTCCTGCTGGTCCGGGGCACCCTCGACGCGCGGCCCGCGCCGGCCACGGCGTACCGTGAAGTGCGCCCGACCACCCCCTGAGCGCACTCACGACCTCGCACGAGAAGGATCCTCGCCATGCGCGCCACCACCATCCACGCCCCCTACGACATGCGTGTGGAGGACGTGCCCGAGCCGGTGGTGCAACTGCCCACCGACGCCGTCGTACGCGTGCTGCGCGCCTGTATCTGCGGCAGCGACCTGTGGGCCTACCGGGGCGAGGCGTCCCGGCAGCCGGGGCAGCGCATCGGGCACGAGTTCCTGGGCGTCGTCGAGGAGACCGGCTCCGAGGTGGGCACCGTCCGGCGCGGTGACCTCGTGGTGGCCCCGTTCATGTGGTCCGACGGCGTCTGCGACTACTGCCGCGAGGGCCTGACCACGTCCTGCGAGCACGGCGGTTTCTGGGGCTCGGTGGGGTACGACGGCGGCCAGGGCGAGGCCGTGCGCGTCCCGTTCGCCGACGGCACCCTGGTCCAGCTGCCCAAGGATGCGGCCTCCGACGACCACCTGCTGACCGGCCTGCTGACCCTCTCCGACGTCCTCGGCACCGGCCACCACGCGGCCCTCGGCGCGGGCGTCCGTCCCGGTGCCACGGTCGCCGTCGTCGGGGACGGCGCCGTCGGCCTGTGCGCCGTGCTGGCCGCCAAGCGGCTGGGTGCCGAGCGGATCATCGCGCTGGGCCGGCACGAGGTCCGCACCGACATCGCGCGTCGCTTCGGCGCCACCGACGTCGTCGCCGAGCGCGGGGACGCGGCCGTGGCGGCCGTCCGCGAGCTCACCCGGGGCCAGGGCGCGCACTCCGTCGTGGAGGCAGTCGGCACCGAGCAGTCCATGCGGACGGCCGTCGAGATCACCCGGGACGGCGGTGCGATCGGCTTCGTCGGCGTCCCGCACGGCAGCGGCACCGGTCTGGACCTCTCCGTCATGTTCGACCGGAACATCGCCCTGCGCGGCGGTGTCGCCCCGGTCCGGGCCTACATCCCCGACCTGCTGCCCGACGTCCTCGCCGGCACCGTCGACCCCTCGCCGGTCTTCGACCTGACCGTCGGCATCGAGGGCGTACCCGACGGCTACAAGGCGATGGACGAGCGCACCGCCCTCAAGGTGCTCGTCACCAACGACTGAATCAACGTCCCGGTCAATGGTTGATCAGGTCCACTTGACTGGGCGCACTTGATCGGGTCGACCTGATCAAGTCCATCTGATCAAGTCCATCTGATCGGCACCGGCAGCGCCGTCAGCACCCCCGACACCGCGACCACCACCCCCAGCACGGCCACCTCGGCCCGCGCGGGGAGGTACGCGGTGAGCGGGTCGGCCGCCCGGCGCAGCCGGAACCGCGCCCACAGCGCGAGCGCGGCGACGGCGGCGACGAGAATCACCTTGGCCAGCAGGGTGCGACCGTACGCCGTCGTCGTCAGCTGGTCCAGGATCGTGTCCGCGGGCATCCGCCGCAGCGAACTCCACACGCCCGTCGCGGTGATGGCCGCGAGCAGCACGGCGGCCACCCGCGCGTAGAGACCGAGCAGCACCGCCCCGGCCTCCCTGCCGCGCCACCGGCGCAGCAGGCGCAGCGCGTGCAGCAGACCACCCGCCCACAGCGTCGCGCAGCTCAGATGCACCAGGGTCAGAGCCGAGCCGAGCCACGGGCTGTGCTCGGGCGCGGGATGGGCGCGCAACGCCTCGGCGACGACCACCGCGGTCAGCGGCCACACCTGGAGCACCGGGCGGCGCGCGCGGGCGCACAGACCGGCCAGCAGAAAGGCGTTGACCTCGATCAGCGCCAACGTGCCGTCACGCGACTGGTACAGGCCGCCCACGTCGACGTCGGCGAGAGAGCGCGGCACCAGATTGCCCGTCGACACGACCGAGGCGAGCCCCAGCGCGGCGACGAAACCGGCGGTGGCCGCGAACACCGCCCAACTGGAAGGCCGTTCGGGCGGCGGGTCCGGCAGCCGGCGGGCCAGCCGGTCCACGCACAGCTCGCCCAACGGCACGCACAGAGCGGCGAACAGCACCCCGCGCAGCAAGGCGATGCCGCCCACCCCCGGTGCCGCGGCCTCCCCGGTGTCGTGCAACGCGACGGACGGTCCGAGCAGCGGCACCACCAGCGCGCCCAGCGCCACCAGAACCAGGACGGCGACGGCCCGGCCGGTACCGGGGCGTCTCGCGGGGCCGTTCGCGTCGGCCGCTTCGGTGGTCGGTCGTGTCGCCGTCACCCCACGATCTTCGCCAGTCATGACAGAACCGGGCAAGTAGCGGAAAACAACTGACGGAGCGTCATTCCGGCTCTTCGTACGTTTCCGGCCGGACGGGCGGTCCGGTCATGCCCATGTGGCCGGATCCGACCCCCACGGCGCCGGCGGTCGCGCCCAGTCGGCCGGGCCGCCCGCGAAGGACACCGGCGGCCGTGCGTACCGCAGTCGCCCCAGCGCGCTGTCCGTCTCGGCGAGCCAGGTGTCCGGCCCCTCGTACGGCTCGCCGCCCTCGGGCCCCGGCTCCGTCTCCGCCGTCAGCCACCGCGCGGTGCGCGCCAGCGCCAGCCGCACGACCCTGCTGCCGCCGTCGTAGGACTGCTCGGTCAGCGCTCGCAGCACGCCGGCCGCCAGCAGATACCCCGTGCCGTGGTCGAGCGCCTGCGCGGGCAGCGCACCCGGCCGTTCCGCCGAGCCCTCGGTCTGCGCGATGCCGGTGGCGACCTGCACCAGGCTGTCGAAGCCACGCCGCCCGGCCCACGGCCCGTACGCACCCCACGCCGACACCTGGGCCACGACCAGTCCCGGCCGCCGTTCGGCCAGTGCCTCGGGGGAGAGGCCGAACCGGTCCAGGGCGCCTGGCCGGTAGCCGGTGACCACGACGTCCGCCGAGGCCAGCAGCTCCTCGAAGGCTGCCCGGCCGGTCGTGAGGTCGAGCGTCGCCGAGCGCTTCCCGAAGCCCGTGTCGGCGTGCTGGTCGGGGAGTTCGGGCAGCCAGGGCGCGTCCAGGCGCAGGACGTCCGCGCCCAGCAGGGCCAGGGTGCGGGTGGCGACCGGGCCGGCCAGGACCCGGGTCAGGTCCAGGACGCGCAGCCCGGCGGCGGGCAGCAGGGGAGCGGCGCCGGCGTCCAGCGGCGGGAGCACGCGCGCGTGGGCCGCGTCCAGGCGGCCCCGCTCGACGAGGGGGCGTGCGGCCACCTCGACCGCCTGCTCGTGCGCCGCCCACTCCTCGGGCGAGCGCAGCGCCACGGCGAGCCCGCCGGCGCCGTAGGCCGCTTCCTCCACCTCCCGTGCCGGCAGTCCGGCGATCCGGGCCGCGACTTCCTCCGGCGAAGCGCCCTCCGACAGCCCCAGCGAGGCCAGCAACCGGGCCTGGTGGTGCGGGTAGTTGGCGTGGGTGCGCACCCAGCCGTCCACCGTGCGCCAGAAGCGGGACAGCGGGGCGAACGGCACCGGTGGCCGCCCGTCGACCAGCAACTGCCGCTCGCTGGTGAACGCCGCCGCCAGGGCCCCGTCGTCCACCCGGACCGCGGGCACCTCCACCGTTCCGGTCCGCCGCGCTCCCAGCTCGGCGGCGGCCAGCGCGCACGCTCCGACACACGCGCGTGCGAGCCGTCGTACGGGAAGGCGTGCCGGGAGCGTGCCCGCGCGTGCCACGGTCGTGATCCGCGCGGGCAGTGAGGGATCGCCGCCCAGCGCGGACCACGCGTAGTTGATTCCAGTCATGACTGCACTATGCAGTATTGACTGAATCAATATATTACCGGGTCACCGCCGCCAGTGCGTCCGCCGTGCCCCAGCCGTAGAACCCGTTGTGGTTCTTCGAGCCCTCGCACACCGCGTCGACCTTGCCGTCGCCGTTGATGTCGTACGGGTCGGTGCACGGCGTGGCGGTCGCCTCGGCGTACAGCAGGGCCTTCACCAGGGCGGCGGAGGCGTGCGGATGGGTTGACTTGATCAATGCCGCGACACCGACGACATGCGGGGTCGCCATCGACGTACCGGCCATGTAGCCCCACTTGCCGCCCGGCAGCGGGCCCAGGATCAGGCCGCTGGTCGCCGGGGGCGCGGGGGCCTGGTACGCGGTCGAGTCGCCGCCGGGCGCGGCGATGTCGATCACCCCGAGGCCGTAGTTGGAGAAGGACGACTTGAGGCCCTTCGCGCCCGTGGCCGCGACGGTGACCACGCCCGGCAACTGGGTCGGTATGTCGTAGCACTTGTGCGGGTCGATCACCCGGTCGCTGGGCGTGCCGTCGTTCGGCGAGACCGGGTCGGTGATCGAGTCGGAGGCCAGGTCGTAGCTCTCGTTGCCGGCCGCCGCCACGTTGACGGTGCCCTTCTTCTCCGCGAACCGGGAGGCCCGGGTGATGGCGTCGACGAGCGCCTTCTGGTCCGGGTCGTCGGTGCAGTTGAAGTACCAGGGGTCGGTGTAATAGCTGTTGTTGGTGACGTCGATGTGGTGCTCGGCCGCCCACACGAAGCCGCAGACCACGGCCTCCGTGTAGAAGTACCCGGCGGTGGTGGCGACCTTGATGCCCGCCACCTTGACGCCCGGCGCCACACCGGTGATGCCGATCCCGTTCTTGGCGCCCGCGATCTCACCCGCCACATGGGTGCCGTGCGGGCTCTCCGCGGCGCTGGGCCGCCAGGCACCGTACGTCGTGTCCGGCTTGCCCGACACGCAGTTGGTGGACTGCGCGGCGGAGAAGTTGGGGGCGATGTCCGGGTGGGTGTCGTCGACGCCGGTGTCGATGACGGCGACGGTGACCTTCGAACTGCCCAGGGTCTTCTCGTGCGCCTTGTCGGCCTTGATGGCGGGCAGGTCCCACTGCAGGGGCTCCAGCGGGTCCTGTCCGTCGGCCGCCTCTGCGTCCGCCTCCGTGACCTGCGCCGAGCTGAGCACCTTGGGCGTGCCGACGTCGGTGGTCGACTGGGCGGGCAGCGGCGCGTTCCGGGTGGCACCGGCCGAGTCCACGCCGGGCACCTTGCGCAGGGTCTTGGCGAAGTCGGGGTTGGACGAGTGGACGACGATCACGCCGATCTCGTCGTACGCGATCACCACCGAACCGCCGGCCCGGCCGATCGCCCGCTGGACGCGCTGCGAGGTGCCCTGGCCGGGGCGGACGTTGACGACATAGCTGAGGGACGTCGCGTCACTCGCGTCCGAAGCGCCCGTGGCCGCGCCGGCCGTGGCCGTGACCGTGGTGTCGGCGGCGGACGCCGAGACGTCGGGCAGGAACGCCAGGGCCGTGGCCATGGCCATGCCGAGCGGGATGGCGAGCGCGCGGCGGTGGCGCGACTGGGGCGCTGTCATGTGGGTGAGCCTCCGGTTCGTTCGCGAAACGAGCATGCCGTGCGGGAAGTCCTGCTGAGGGGTGGTCACTTGACCGCGCGGAGCGCGTTCACGACCCCTGAGCCGTAGAAGCCGTTGACGTGTCTGCCGCCCACGCAGGTGGCGTCCACGACGCCGTCGCCGTCCCCGTCGTAGGGGCCCGCCGGGCAGCCCGGGTTGTCCGCCTCGGCCTTCAGCAGCGCCTGGAGCCGGGCCGGGGAGGCGTGCGGGTGGGCCGACTTCAGCAGCGCGGCGACCGCGGCCACGTGCGGGGACGCCATCGAGGTGCCCTGGAGGAAGCCGTACTGGTCGTTCGGCAGGGTGGACAGGATGCGGCCGTTCCGCGACGGCGTGTCCGGGATCTGGTACTTGTCGCCGCCCGGCGCCGCCACGTCGACGACGCCCTGGCCGTAGCTGGAGAAGTACGACTTCGTGTTGTTGACGCCGACCGCGCTCACGGTGACCACACCGGGCAGCTGGGTCGGCACGTCGAGGCACTCGTGCGGGTCGACCGTGCGGGTCGTGGCCGTCGAGTCGTCGGGGCTGGAGGCGTCCGTGAGGGCGTTCGCGTCGAGGTCGTCGTTCGAGTTGCCCGCCGCCGCCACATTGAGGGTGCCCTTCTTCTGGGCGTACAGCTGGGCCCGGTTCACCGCGTCGACGATCGCCCGCTGGTCGGGGTCGTCCATGCAGTTGTACAGCCACGGGTCCACGTAGTAGCTGTTGTTGGTGATCTCGACGCCGTGGTCGGCGGCGAACACGAAGGCGCAGACGACACTCTCCGGGTAGAACAGCTGCGTCGAGTCGGGCTGGGCCACGGTGATGCTCGCGACCTTCACCCCCGGTGCCACGCCCGCCACGCCGATGCCGTTGCGGGCGGCGGCTATCTCACCGGCGACATGCGTGCCGTGGTAGTGGTCGGCGTCCACCGGCCGCCAGGCGCCGTACGTCGTGTCGGCCTTGCCGCTCACGCAGTTGGCGGACTGCGCGGCGGAGAAGTTGGGGGCGATGTCCGGATGGGTGTCGTCGACGCCGGTGTCGATGACACCGACCGTCACCGACCGGCTCCCCGGGTTGACCGCGGCGGCCTTGTCGGCGCCGATCGTCCGCAGATCCCACTGGTCGGCCTCCAGGGGCTCCTGGCCCGCCGCCGACCTCTTCTCGACCTGCGCGGCCTCCGCCTTCGACAGGACCTGCACGGTCCCCTCGGCCGTGGTCCCCGCCGCGCTCAGCGGAGCCGTCCGCGTCGCCCCCGCCGACCGAACCCCGCGCACCGCGCGCATCGCGGCGCCGAAGTCCGGGTCCGCCGAGTGCGCGACGATCACGCCGATCCTGTCGTACGACACGACGATCGTGCCGCCGTTGCGGGTGATCGCCCGCTGCACCGACTCGATCGTGCGGTGATCCGTCCTGGTGTTGACGACATAGGCCAGGTTCGGCCTGTCCGCCGCCGGCGTCGCCGAGGCCGTCAGCGGTGCAGCCGAGGCCGCCGCCGGCAGCAGGCCGAGCGAGGCGGTCAGCGACAGGGCAACCGGTACGGCGAGCGCCAGCGTGCGTCTGGAACGCAGATGAGCCATGGGGTCTCCACATCATCCGGAACATCAACCGAGAACGGGCCCGCCCGAGCCGTGCGTGCTGCTTGGGCAGGTACATGACGGGTGGTGCAGGGCGAAGCTATCTCCCGCACTCGCCGGCCAGCAATGACCGGAGTCGGGTCACACGGACGACTTCCGAAAGAACTCCGGCGAGTTGAACCTGTCCACGCGTGGCGCCGTGACCTTGAGGAGGGAGCCACAGCAGGATCGAGGCCCCCCGTCGGAATCACTTACCGGAGCCGCCGTATCACTCCGGGTAGGTGATCCACATGTCTGTGAGGTCAGAATCCGCATGTCCGTATCGCGAGGAGACTCCGTGGCTACCGAGACACCACCGCCCTCGAAAGCGCAGACCCGGCTCCCCTCCAGCGAGGAGTTCACCGAGGTGGAGCAGAGTGCGGAGTTCGCCGAACTGCGGCACTCCTACCGCTCCTTCGCCTTCCCGCTGACCGTCGGCTTCATCGCCTGGTACCTGCTGTACGTCCTGCTCTCCAACTACGCGGGCGACTTCATGGGCACCAAGGTGGTCGGCAACATCAACGTGGCCCTGGTCCTCGGCCTCGCCCAGTTCCTCACCACGTTCCTCATCGCCTGGTGGTACGCGCACCACGCCGCCGCCAAGCTCGACCCCAAGGCCGAGGCCATCAAGTCCCGGATGGAGGGCGGCGCATGAGCCCCGCGATCACCTTGGCGGCCGGCGAGGCCAGCGAGCACCGGACGCTGATCATCACCCTGTTCGCGGTGTTCGTCGCCGCGACCCTCGTCATCACCATCTGGGCCGGCCGCCAGACCAAGGACGCCGCCGACTTCTACGCGGGCGGCCGCCAGTTCACCGGCTTCCAGAACGGCCTCGCCGTCTCCGGCGACTACATGTCCGCCGCGTCCTTCCTCGGCATCGCCGGCGCCATCGCCCTCTTCGGCTACGACGGCTTCCTCTACTCCATCGGCTTCCTGGTCGCCTGGCTGGTCGCCCTGCTCCTGGTCGCCGAGCCGCTGCGCAACTCCGGCCGCTACACCATGGGCGACGTGCTGGCGTACCGCATGCGCCAGCGCCCGGTCCGCACGGCGGCCGGCACGTCGACGATCGTGGTGTCGATCTTCTACCTGCTGGCCCAGATGGCGGGAGCGGGCGTCCTCGTCTCCCTCCTCCTCGGCATCACCAGCGACGGCGGCAAGATCGCCATCGTCGCCCTGGTCGGCGTCCTGATGATCGTCTACGTCACCATCGGCGGCATGAAGGGCACCACCTGGGTGCAGATGGTCAAAGCCGTGCTGCTCATCGCGGGCGCCCTGCTGCTGACCTTCATGGTCCTGGCCAAGTTCAACTTCAACATCTCCGACCTGCTCGGCAAGGCCGCCGACAACAGCGGCAAGGGCACCGCCTTCCTGGAGCCCGGCCTGAAGTACGGCGCCACCGGCACCAGCAAGCTGGACTTCCTCTCCCTCGGCATCGCCCTGGTCCTCGGCACCGCCGGTCTGCCGCACATCCTGATCCGCTTCTACACCGTGCCCACCGCGAAGGCCGCCCGTAAGTCCGTGCTCTGGGCGATCGGCCTGATCGGCGCCTTCTACCTGATGACCCTCGCCCTCGGCTTCGGCGCCGCCGCGCTGATCAAACCGGACGAGATCATCGCCTCCAACAAGTCGGGCAACACCGCGGCCCCCCTCCTCGCCCTCCATCTGGGCGGCGTCGACTCCAACTGGGGCGCGATCCTGCTGGCCACCATCTCGGCGGTCGCCTTCGCGACGATCCTCGCGGTGGTCGCGGGCCTCACCCTGGCCTCGTCGTCCTCCTTCGCGCACGACATCTACGCCAACGTGATCAAGAAGGGCCAGGCCTCCGAGAAGCAGGAGATCAACGCGGCCCGCTACGCCACCGTCGGCATCGGCGCGGTCTCGATCGTGCTCGGCGCCCTGGCCCGCGACCTCAACGTCGCAGGCCTGGTCGCGCTCGCCTTCGCGGTCGCCGCCTCCGCGAACCTGCCGACCATCCTCTACAGCCTCTTCTGGAAGCGCTTCACCACCGCGGGCGCCCTCTGGTCGATCTACGGCGGCCTGGTCACCGCGGTCGGCCTGGTCCTCTTCTCACCGGTGGTGTCCGGCAAGGAGACGTCGATGTTCCCCGACGTCGACTTCCACTGGTTCCCGCTGGAGAACCCCGGCATCATCTCGATCCCGGTCGGCTTCCTCCTCGGCGTCGTGGGCACCTACCTGTCCAAGGAGGTCCCGGACGCCGCGAAGTACGCGGAACTGGAGGTGCGGTCCCTGACCGGCACCGGAGCGCACTGACCTTCGTACGACTGGCCGCGTCGACGGGATCGTAGGGTCCTACGACGCGGCCGCGTCGTACCTCGTGGCATCGGGCCCCCGCGCGATGTCAGCGCGGTCACGTAGGCTCGCAGGTGACGGAAGAGAACGGATCCGTAACGAGGGAGGGGGCCCACGTGCTCATCGATACCTACGGCCGGGTGGCCACCGACCTGAGGGTCTCGCTGACCGACCGGTGCAATCTGCGCTGCACGTACTGCATGCCCGAGGAGGGCCTGCAGTGGCTGACCAAGTCCGACCTGCTCACGGACGACGAGATCGTCCGCCTGATCGACATCTCCGTCCGCCTGCTGGGCATCGAGGAGGTCCGCTTCACCGGCGGCGAGCCCCTGCTGCGCCCCGGCCTGGTCTCCATCGTGGAGCGGGTCGCGGCCCTGGCCCCGCGCCCCCAGATGTCCCTGACGACCAACGGCATCGGTCTGCGGCGCACCGCCACGGCCCTGAAGGCGGCCGGTCTGGACCGGGTCAACGTCTCCCTCGACACCCTCCGCCCGGAGGTCTTCAAGACCCTCACCCGCCGCGACCGCCACCAGGACGTCCTCGACGGCCTCCAGGCGGCCCGCGACGCCGGCCTCACCCCCGTCAAGGTCAACACGGTCCTGATGCCGGGCCTGAATGCGGACGAGGCCCCCGACCTGCTGGCCTGGGCGGTGGAGCACGACTACGAACTGCGCTTCATCGAGCAGATGCCGCTGGACGCCCAGCACGGCTGGAGGCGCGACGGCATGGTGACGGCGGGGGACATCCTCGCCTCGCTCCACACCCGCTTCGACCTCACCCCCGAGGACGCGGGCGAGCGCGGTGCCGCCCCGGCGGAGCGCTGGCTGGTGAACGGCGGCCCGTACCGCGTCGGCGTCATCGCCTCGGTCACCCGCCCGTTCTGCGCGGCCTGCGACCGCACCCGTCTCACGGCCGACGGCCAGATACGCAACTGCCTGTTCGCCAGGGAGGAGACGGACCTGCGCGGCGCACTGCGCTCGGGCGGATCCGACGAGGAGATCGCCCGCATCTGGCGCCTGGCGATGTGGGGGAAGAAGGCGGGGGCGGGCCTGGACGACCCGTCGTTCGTGCAGCCGGACCGGCCGATGTCCGCGATCGGGGGCTAGTGGCCGCTCGGCGGCCGCGCTACCGGAGCCGCCGCCCGGCGGCCGCTCTACCGGAGCCCTACTGGGACGGATCCCACTCCTTCAACAACACGACGTCCTTCAAGAACCCCCGCACGCTCAGGAACTGCGAGAGATGCTCCCGGTGCTCCTCACACGCGAGCCAGGTCTTCCGCCGCTCCGGCGTGTGGATCTTCGGGTTGTTCCACGCCAGCACCCACACGGCGTCGGCCCGGCAGCCCTTCGCTGAACAGATAACGTCACTCACTGCTTCGTCCTGCAAGAAGCCCCGCAAACAAGGCGACGCCGAGCAGCCACGGGGGGAGCTGCCCGGCGTCGGTCCGTCGCTCCGACGGGGGATGCGGAGCGCGTACGCAGTATGTCACGGGTCACCCGCCGCCCGGCACCGGAACTGCACGATTGATCTGAGCTTTTCTTGAGCTTTGTACGTGGCAGCCGTCCGCCTGAGCCGCATTCCCGACGCTCAGACCGGCCCCGGCTGCTCGTCGCGTACCCCCGCCGCCGGATCCGCCACCGCGTCCTCCGGGACGGACTCCATATGCGGGTCCTCCGCGCGCGGCGGCGCGATCATCAGCCGGGTCGGCGCGACACCGAACGTCGACGGGAGCGAGGGCGGACGCTCTCGGCCCGCGTTGGCGATGACCACCGCGACATAGGGGAGCAGAGCCCCCAGCACCAACGCCACGACGGCGACATACCGTTCCACGTTCCACAACGCGACCGCGAGGATCACCGACATGGTCCGGACGGTCATCGAGATGACATACCGCCGCTGCCGGCCGCGCACGTCCTCCGCAAGGCCGGTGCGGGCCCCGGTGATCCGGAACACCTGGACGCCGCTGCCGCCGCGCTGCTTCCGCATCACATTCCACCATCCGCCCGCATCGGACTCTCCCCGGCCCCTACCCTGTCCGCACCCGTACGGGGAACCGGGCCGGGACGCCTCTTACGTTACGCCGCGCCTGCGCCGCCTTCGAGAGCGGGTCGCCCTCCCGCCTGCGTGAACGTCCTGCGCTGTACCGCGTACGGGCGTACCGACATGCGCCGTACGGCGTACGGGCCGAGACTTGGCGTAATGCTCACGTCGAGCCGTACGAGGAGGCAGCCATGGGCTGGTTGTGGGCGATCATCGTGGGATTCGTGCTGGGCCTGATCGCGAAGGCGGTCATCCCAGGCAAGCAGCACAGCCCGCTCTGGCTGACGACCATCTTCGGCATGCTGGGCGCGATCGCCGGCAACGCGATCGCCCGCGCGGTGGGCGTGGCGGAGACGAGGGGCATCGACTGGAGCCGCCACATCTTCCAGCTCGTCGCCGCGATCATCATCGTCTTCCTGGGCGACATGCTGTACATGGCAACGCTGGGCAAGCGAAAGCACCGGGTCTGAGCTGAGCGCGAACGCCCCAAAGGGGCGCGGGGAACTGCGCGACCAGCCACGACGCACGCGCGGTCCGCAGAACACCCGCACCCCCCGCGCTTACGAACCGACGACCTCCACAGCCGCCAGATTCTTCTTGCCCCGCCGAAGCACCAGCCACCGCCCATGCAGCAGTTCCTCGGTGGAGGGCACCGCGTCCTCGGCGGTCACCTTGACGTTGTTCACGTAGGCCCCGCCCTCCTTCACGGTCCGCCGCGCGGCGGACTTGCTCGCCACCAGCCCGACCTCGGCGAACAGGTCGACCACCGGCCCCAGTTCGGCGACCTGGATGTGCGGCACCTCGGAGAGCGACGCGGCCAGGGTCCTCTCGTCCAGCTCCGCCAGCTCCCCCTGCCCGAAGAGCGCACGGCTCGCGGCGATCACCGCGGCCGTCTGGTCGGCGCCGTGCACCAGCGTCGTCAGCTCCTCGGCCAGCGCCCGCTGGGCCGCCCGCGCCTGCGGACGCTCCTCGGTCTGCTTCTCCAGGTCCTCGATCTCCTCGTGCGACCTGAAGCTGAAGATCCGCAGGAACTTGGAGACGTCCCGGTCGTCCGCGTTCAGCCAGAACTGGTAGAAGGCGTACGGCGTGGTCATCTCCGGGTCGAGCCAGACCGTGCCGGACTCCGTCTTGCCGAACTTGGTGCCGTCGGCCTTGGTGATCAGCGGCGTGCCCAGCGCGTGGACCACGGCGCCGGGCTCGACCTTGTGGATCAGTTCGGTACCCGAGGTGAGGTTGCCCCACTGGTCGCTGCCGCCGGTCTGCAGCGTGCAGCCGTACCGCCGGTACAGCTCCAGGAAGTCCATGCCCTGGAGGATCTGGTAGCTGAACTCGGTGTAGCTGATGCCCTCCTGGGACTCCAGGCGCCGGGCGACGGCCTCCTTCGCGACCATCTTGTTCACGCGGAAGTGCTTGCCGATGTCCCGCAGGAACTCGATGGCCGACAGGCCCTGCGTCCAGTCCAGGTTGTTGACCATGACCGCCGCGTTCGGCCCCTCGAAGTCCAGCAGCGGGGCGATCTGCGCACGCAGCCGCTCGACCCACTCGGCGACGACCTCGGGTGCGTTCAGCGTGCGCTCGGCATTCGGCTTCGGGTCGCCGATCAGGCCCGTGGCGCCCCCGACCAGGCCCAGCGGGCGGTTGCCCGCCTGCTGGATCCGGCGCATCGTCAGGATCTGCACGAGGTTGCCGAGGTGCAGGCTGGGCGCGGTCGGGTCGAAGCCGCAATAGAACGTGACAGGACCGTCCGCGAACGCCTTGCGCAATGCGTCCTCGTCCGTGGAGAGGGCGATGAGCCCCCGCCACTTCAGCTCGTCGACGATGTCCGTCACGGTTCTCGTATCTCCTTGGGCGATCTCGGATGAGCCATGGATGATCTCGGGGCAGTCGTGCGACCACCGGCTACGAGGTTATACGCCCTGACTGACAGAGCTCATATTGAAGTCGGGCACGCGCAGCGCGGGCATCGCAGCCCTAGTGAACCAGTCGCTCCACTCCCTCGGCAGCGTCTTTTCCGTGCGCCCGGCCTCCGTGGCCCGCCCCAGCAGGTCCACCGGCGACTCGTTGAACCGGAAGTTGTTCACCTGGCCGGTGACCTGGCCGTTCTCCACCAGGTACACGCCGTCCCGGGTCAGGCCGGTGAGCAGCAGCGTCGCCGGGTCGACCTCGCGGATGTACCAGAGGCACGTCAGCAGCAGCCCGCGCTCGGTCGCGGCGACCATGTCCTCCAGAGAGCGGTCCTGCCCGCCGTCCAGGATCAGGTTCCCGCCCGCCGGGGCGACCGGCAGCCCGGTCAGACCCGCCGTGTGCCGGGTGGTGGTCAGGTGCTTCAGCTCGCCGCCCGCGACCCACTCGGTGGCGGCGACCGGCAGCCCGTTGTCGAAGACCGACTGGTCACCGCCGGAGGAGTGCGCCACGACGAACGGCGCGGACTCCAGGCCCGGCTCGTTCGGGTCGCTGCGCAGGGTCAGTGGTAGCTCGGTCAGCCGCTCGCCGACGCGGGTACCGCCTCCCGGCTTGGAGAACACCGTCCGGCCCTCGGCCGCGTCCCGCCCGGACGCCGACCACAGCTGGTAGATCAACAGGTCGGCCACGGCGGTCGGCGGCAGCAGCGTCTCGTACCGGCCCGCCGGGAGGTCCACCCGGCGTTCCGCCCAGCCCAGCCGGACGGCCAGCTCGGCGTCGAGCGCGCCCGGGTCGACGTCCTTGAAGTCCCGGGTGGACCGCCCGGCCCAGGCCGACCGGGTACGGTCCGGCGACTTGGCGTTCAGCTCCAGGGTGCCGGTGGGCTGGTCGTGGCGCAGCCGCAGTCCGGTCGAGGTGCCCAGGTACGTCGAGACCAGCTCGTGGTTGGCGAAGCCGTACAGCTCGCGGCCGCCGGCACGCGCGCGTGCGAAGGCCTCGCCGAGCGCCGGGGCGAAGTCGGCGAACACGGCGGAGGAGGTCTCCGCGGGCGCGTCCGTGAAGTCCGGCGCCTCCGGTACGCCGGTGACCAGCGGCTGCGCGTCCTCGGCGGGACCGGCGCCGCGGGCTGCGGCCTCGGCGGCCCGCACCAGCGGCTCCAGGTCGTCGGCGGTCACCGCGGACCGGGACACGACCCCCGAGGCCGTGCCCTCCTTGCCGTCGACGGTCGCGACGACGGTGAGCGAACGGCCGCGCGTGACGCCGTTCGTGGTGAGCGCGTTGCCGGCCCAGCGCAGGTTGGCGGTGGAGTGCTCGTCGGCGATGACCACACAGCCGTCGGCCCGGGAGAGTTCCAGGGCCCGCTCGACGATCTCGTGCGGCTTGTTGTCACGGGCGCTCATCGACCGGCCTCCTGCGTGGTGTTGAGGATGTTGACGCCCTTGAAGAGGGCCGAGGGGCAGCCGTGGGACACGGCGGCGACCTGTCCCGGCTGGGCCTTGCCGCAGTTGAAGGCGCCGCCCAGGACGTAGGTACCCGGGCCGCCGACGGCCGCCATGGAGCCCCAGAAGTCGGTGGTCGTCGCCTGGTAGGCGACATCCCGGAGCTGTCCGGTGATCCGCCCGTTCTCGATCCTGAAGAACCGCTGACCGGTGAACTGGAAGTTGTAGCGCTGCATGTCGATCGACCAGGAACGGTCGCCGACGACGTAGATCCCGCGGTCGACCCCACCGATCAGGTCCTCGGTGGACAGGCCGCCCGGGTCGGGCTGGAGCGAGACGTTGGCCATGCGCTGCACGGGCACATGCCCGGGGGAGTCGGCGTACGCGCACCCGTTGGAGCGCTCGAAGCCGGTCAGCTTCGCGATCCTGCGGTCCAGCTGGTAGCCGACGAGCGTGCCGTCCTTCACCAGATCCCAGGACTGGGCCTCGACGCCCTCGTCGTCGTAGCCGATGGTGGCCAGGCCGTGCTCGGCGGTGCGGTCGCCGGTGACGTTCATCAGCTCGGAGCCGTACCTGAGCTTGCCGAGCTGGTCGAAGGTGGCGAACGAGGTACCGGCGTAGGCGGCCTCGTAGCCGAGCGCGCGGTCCAGCTCGGTGGCGTGGCCGATGGACTCGTGGATGGTCAGCCAGAGGTTGGACGGGTCGACCACCAGGTCGTACAGCCCTGCCTCCACGCTCGGCGCCCGCATCTTCTCGGCGAGCAGCTCCGGGATCCGCTCCAGCTCGGCGTCCCAGTCCCAGCCGGTGCCGGTGAGGTACTCCCAGCCGCGGCCAGCCGGCGGCGCGATGGTCCGCATCGAGTCGAACTCGCCGCTCGACTCGTCCACGGACACGGCGGTCAGCTGCGGGTGCAGCCGCACCCGCTGCTGGGTGGTCACGGTCCCCGCCGTGTCGGCATAGAACTTGTTCTCGTGCACGGTGAGCAGCGAGGCGTCGACATGGTTGACGCCGTTCGCCGCCAGCAGCCGGGCGCTCCAGTCCGTGAGCAACGCGGCCTTCTCCTCGTCGGGCACGGTGAACGGGTCGATCTCGTACGACGAGATCCACGTCCGTTCCGCGTGCACCGGCTCGTCGGCCAGCTCGACCCTCTCCTCGGACCCGGCAGCCTTGATCACCTGCGCCGAGAGCTTGGCCATCGCCACCGCCTGGGAGGCGACCTTGGCGGCCGCGTCCAGGGTCAGGTCCACCCCGGAGGCGAAGCCCCAGGTACCGCCGTGCACGACCCGGACCGCGTAGCCGAGGTCGGTGGTGTCGGACGATCCGGCGGGCTTGGCGTCCCTGAGGCTCCAGGACGCGCTGCGCACCCGCTCGAACCGGAAGTCCGCGTGCTGGGCCCCCAGCGCACGCGCGCGCGCCAGCGCGGCGTCGGCCAGGGCCCGTAGCGGAAGCGCCGTGAAGGCTTCGTCGATGGAATGAGGCACGGAGGTCTCCCTGCTGTCGTGGCCTGTCCGTCCGATCATGTCGCGCCCGCGGGTGTGCGGACCACAGGTTTCGGTCCGGCGCCGGGCCTTTCTGTAGGGACCCGACAGCGACACCGCCGAGCCACTGTCGGTGCCCGCTTGCTCGCGGTGATGGCGGGACCGATAGGTTTTCGATGAAGCCGCCTGTCGTGCCAGCTGCTCGGGCGGGTGGTCAGACCGAACGAAAGGGTGATCCGTTGAGCCGCTCGGTTCTCGTCACTGGAGGCAACCGGGGCATCGGCCTCGCCATCGCCCGCGCTTTCGCCGACAACGGCGACAAGGTTGCCATCACGTACCGCTCGGGCGAGCCGCCGGCCGTCCTGAAGGAATTGGGCTGCCTCGCCGTCAAGTGCGACATCACCGACTCCGAGCAGGTGGAGCAGGCCTACAAGGAGATCGAGGACGCCCACGGCCCGGTCGAGGTCCTGATCGCCAACGCGGGCATCACCAAGGACACGCTTCTGATGCGTATGTCCGAGGAGGACTTCACCTCGGTCGTCGACACCAACCTCACCGGCACCTTCCGCGTGGTCAAGCGCGCCAACCGCGGCATGCTGCGCGCCAAGAAGGGCCGTGTCGTCCTCATCTCCTCGGTCGTCGGCCTCTACGGTGGTCCCGGTCAGGCCAACTACGCCGCTTCCAAGGCCGCGCTGGTCGGCTTCGCGCGTTCCCTCGCCCGTGAGCTGGGCTCGCGCAACATCACCTTCAACGTCGTCGCGCCCGGCTTCGTCGACACCGACATGACCAAGGTGCTCACCGACGAGCAGCGCGCCACCATCGTGTCGCAGGTGCCGCTCGGCCGGTACGCGGAGCCCGAGGAGGTCGCCGCGACGGTGCGGTTCCTCGCCTCGGACGACGCCTCGTACATCACTGGAGCCGTCATCCCCGTTGACGGCGGACTGGGAATGGGTCACTGATCACCATGAGTGGAATCCTCGAGGGCAAGCGCATCCTGATCACGGGTGTGCTGACGGAGTCCTCCATCGCCTTCCACGCGGCCAAGCTGGCCCAGGAGCAGGGCGCCGAGATCATCCTCACCGCGTTCCCGCGGCCCACGCTGACCGAGCGCATCGCCAAGAAGCTCCCCAAGCCGACCAAGGTCATCGAGCTCGACGTCACCAACGACGAGCACCTCGGGCGGCTGGCCGACCTCGTCGGTGAGGAGCTCGGCGGGCTCGACGGTGTCGTGCACTCCATCGGCTTCGCTCCCCAGGACGCGCTCGGCGGCAACTTCCTCAACACGCCCTTCGAGTCCGTCGCCACCGCCATGCACGTCTCGGCGTACTCCCTGAAGTCGCTGACCATGGCCTGCCTGCCGCTGATGCAGAACGGCGGCTCGGTCGTCGGTCTCACCTTCGACGCCCAGTACGCCTGGCCGCAGTACGACTGGATGGGCCCGGCAAAGGCCGCCCTGGAGGCCACCAGCCGCTACCTCGCGCGTGACCTGGGCAAGCAGAACATCCGCTGCAACCTGGTCTCCGCGGGCCCGCTCGGGTCCATGGCCGCCAAGTCCATCCCGGGCTTCACCGAGCTGGCCTCGGTCTGGGACCACCGCTCGCCCCTGGAGTGGGACCTCAAGGACCCCGAGCCGGCCGGCAAGGGCATCGTCGCCCTGCTGAGCGACTGGTTCCCGAAGACCACCGGCGAGATCGTCCACGTGGACGGCGGTCTGCACGCCATCGGCGCCTGACCCGCACAGGCACCATCCGTACAAGCACCATCCGTACGGGCACCGTCGGCACGGATTTTCCGAGGCCCGCATCCCGTGAGGGGTGCGGGCCTCACCCGTTCGGCCCACCGGCCGGGCCCTCGTCGCCCGGGCGGCGCACCCTGGGGATACGCGTCGGATTACGCGTTCACCGCGCGATTCCCTCCCCAGCCCGGCCGAGGAGGTCCCCTTGTGCGCCTGTCCCGCAGCCTGGCCCCAGTGACCGTGGCCCTCGCCCTCGTGCTGGCCCTGCCGTACGACGCCGTGTCCCACGCGCGCGTGCCCGGCGGTCACCAGCCGGCCCCGCAGCTGTTCGGCGCGTCGTGCCGGACGACCGTCCGCGGCTCCCATGTGGTGGCCTACTGCCACAACCCCTATGTGGACACCGACCGGGTACGGCTGCACATCGAGTGCGCCCAATGGTGGGACATCGACACCGACGGCTCCCCGGTCGACACCGGGCCCGCGATGACCGTACGGCTCACCGGCCGCTGCTGGCAGGACGTCGGCTCGGTGTGGATCAGCCACCAGAAGGCGAGCTGAGCCTGCCCGGACGGCACAGGTACGGGTAGCTGGCCGCCTCCTTGGCGGCCGCGTCCGCGTCGCCCGCGCGGATCGCGTCGACCAGCCGGGCATGGTCCATGTACGTCTCCGGGGTCAGCTCGGCGCCGACGTCCGCGCGCAGCCAGTCCCGCAGCACCTCGCCCAGGTCGGCGTACATCGCCGTCATCACGTCGTTGTGGGAGGCGGCCACGACGGCCAGGTGGAAGGTCGCGTCCGCCGTCACGAAGGCCTCCGCCTCGCCGGACTCCCAGGCCCGCTCCCGGTGCGCCAGAATCGCGTCCAGCTGCCTGAGGTCCTTCTCCGTGCGCCGGACCGCGGCCAGCCGCGCCGCCGACGACTCCAGCGTGGAGCGCAGCTCGGCGATGTGCCGGGGGTCGGCCCCGGCGAACCGGCGGTGCATCACGCCGGCCAGCTCACTGGTCGCCACGACGTACGTGCCTGACCCCTGCCGGATGTCCAGCAGGCCGTTGTGCGCCAGCGCGCGGACGGCCTCCCGGACGGTGTTGCGGGCCACCCCGAGCTGCTCGACCAGCTCCGGCTCGGTGGGGATGCGCGAGCCGACCGGCCACTCGCCGGAGGCGATCTGGTTCCGCAGCTCGGCGATGACCTGCTCGGACAGCGCCGAGCGGCGCGGGTGGCTCAGAGGCATGACACACCTTCGCACGCGAGGGCCGGGAGAGGACGGCGGGGTCCGCCGTGGTCCGGTACCCGGGACTGGACAACCAATCATCCCATGATTCTATGATGGGCGGCATGGGAGCCGAGGACACCACCACGACGACATCCACGACAGCACGTCCGACGGAACCCGGCGGGGGTCCGGCGAACGGCACGCGCGCGTGGACGGCACGGCTGTTCGTCGTCGGCATCCTGCTGGCCGCCGTCAACCTCCGGCCCGCCATCACCAGCCTCGGCGCGCTCCTGGAGGAGGTCCGCGACGGGCTCGGCATGAGCGGCAGCGTGGCCGGACTGCTCACCTCTGTGCCGCCGCTCTGCTTCGCCGTCTTCGGCGTCATGGCCCCCCGTCTGGCCCGCCGCTTCGGCCCGCCGGCGGTGGTCTGCGCCGGCATGGTCGCCATCACGGCCGGCCTGCTGATACGCCCGTACGTCGGCGGCACCGCCGGATTCCTGGCCGGCAGCGCGCTCGCCCTCATGGGCATCGCGGTCAGCAACGTGCTGATGCCGGTCATCGTCAAGCGCTGGTTCCCCGACCGGGTCGGCTCCATGACCGGCCTGTACTCGATGGCCCTCGCGGCCGGTACCTCGATCGCCGCCGCGGTGACCGTGCCCGTGACGGACGCGCTGGGCGGCGGCTGGCAGTCGGGGCTCGCGGTGTGGGCGGGGCTGGCGGCGGTCGCGGTGCTGCCGTGGCTTCCGCTGGTCCGGGAGCGGGGACCTGCGCCGACGCCGGTGGCCGAGGCACGCGCAGGTGCGGACCGGCACGCGTCCGCCCTGCGGATCACCCGCAGCCGTACCGCCTGGGCGCTCGCCGTGTTCTTCGGGCTGCAGGCCACCGCCGCCTACATCACGATGGGCTGGATGGCGCAGATCTTCCGGGACGCGGGCGTGCCCGCGGGCACCGCCGGACTGCTGCTGGCCGTCACCATGGTGATGGGCGTACCGCTGGCCTTCGTCATCCCGCGCGTGGCCACCCGGCTGCCGCGCCAGGGCCCGATCGTGATCGCGCTCGGCGTCTGCGGCCTCGCCGGATACGCCGGCCTGTGGGCCGCCCCCGCCGGCGGTGCCTGGGCCTGGGCCCTGCTGCTCGGCGTCTCCAACTGTGCCTTCCCGCTGGCCCTCACCATGGTCGGGATGCGCTCCCGGACCGGCGCGGGCGTCGTGCAGCTCTCCGCCTTCGCCCAGAGCGTCGGCTACCTCATCTCCATCCCGGGCCCGTTGCTGGTGGGCGTGCTCTACCAGCACAGCGGCGGCTGGGGCCTGCCGATCGCCCTCATGGCCGGCCTGATGATCCCGCAGATGGCCGTCGGCGTCCTGGCGGGCCGCGACCGCACGGTCGAGGACGAGGCGGCGGCGGCCGGCTGAGGCCGATACCGACTGGCGGTGGCTTGCTGGGGCGGACGCCGATACCGACTGGCGGTGGCTTGCTGGGGCGGACGCCGATACCGACTGGGCCGTAGCCGGCTGGCCGACGCCAACGCTGACGCCGGTACCGACCGGCCGAGGCCGGCTGATGCCGACGTGGCCCGCCAGGATGCTGCCCCGGTCCCGTCGGCGCCCGGTCCTGTCGGCGTCCCCGCCGCGTGTTGCGTTCCGGCGGCGTGTTGTGGCCACCCCGCCCGATCCGTCCCCTTCGAGGGGTGCCAGACTGGTCGCATGCCAGTGCTCGACCCGAACCCCCAGAACGGTCAGAAGAAGATGCTGATCGTCTTCGGCTCGTTCTTCGCCATCTTCATCGTCATCGCCGTCATCGCGACCCTCGCGTCACCCTGACCACCGCCCCCGCGGCCGATGGTGGGGCTAGCACCACCATCCCCTAGGGGGTGAGGGTCAGGGTCAAGTGGGTGGATCACCGGATGGGTTGACGGCCGCGGATTCCGTAATTTCGAGTTGTGGCCGCGAGAGGCGGTCACCGAAGCCCGGAGACCAGCGGAGGCGATCATGCCGGCCCGTACGCACACCCTGCCCCACCCCGCCACCCCGGGCAGCGTCGACGTCCGGCTGCCCTGGTGGGCCCTCGCCCTGCCCGCGCTCGCCTTCGTCGCCCTGCTGGTGCTGATACTGAACCCGGTGGACGCCCACGCGACCACCGGTGACCCGGCCGTCACCCATCTCGTCGAGCGGGTCCAGCAGATCGTCACGCGTTAGCCCCAAAGCCTCCGGGCCGGGCGAAGCCGCATGTCAACTCCCTGCGCCCGATGGCCTGTTTCATGCGAAGCTGGGTGACATGAGCGTCGCAGAATCCCGCAGGATCGTCTTCTTCCGCCATGCGAAAGCCGACTGGCCACAGGTGACCGACCACGAGCGACCGCTCGCTGAGCGGGGCCGAATGGACGCGGCCATCGCCGGACGCAAGCTGGCGGACAGCGGTATCGCCTTCGACCTGGCCCTGTGCTCCACCTCCGTGCGCACCCGGGAGACCTGGAAGCTCGCCGTCCATGAGCTCGCGCACCGGCCGAAAACAGTCTACGAGGAGCGGGTGTACGACGCCTCTCCCGGTGAGCTGATCGCCGTGCTCAACGAGGTGCCCGACGACGCACAGGACGTTATCCTCATCGGCCACAACCCCGGCGTGCACGGCGTGACCGAGATCCTGGCCGGCAGCTCCGAGGACGACGCACGCGACCGGATGAACAGCCGGGGCTTTCCCGCCGCCGCCTTCGCCGTCATGACCTTCGAGGGCTCCTGGAAGAGCCTGGAACCCGGCGCGGCCACGCTCGCGGACTACTGGGCGCCCTCCGACTGAGACACCGCACGACCGCCGCTCTCCGGTACGGGACGGCAAAGGGCCCGGCACCGACCTCCTCGGCCTCGGTGCCGGGCCCCTTCCGACAGGACCGCGGAGCGGTTCAGCTCTCGTCGTGGGTGTCCGCCGCCTCTACCTCTTCGCGGGTGACACCCAGCAGATACAGGACCGTGTCCAGGAAGGGGAAGTTCACCGCCGTGTGCGCGGCCTCGCGGACGACCGGCTTGGCGTTGAAGGCGACACCGAGACCGGCCGCGTTCAGCATGTCCAGGTCGTTGGCGCCGTCACCGATGGCCACCGTCTGTGACAGCGGTACGCCCGCCGCGGCGGCGAACCGGCGCAGCAGCCGCGCCTTGCCCGCACGGTCCACGATCTCGCCGGTCACCCGGCCGGTGAGCTTCCCGTCGACGATCTCCAGCGTGTTGGCCTGGGCGAAATCCAGCCCGAGCCGCTCCTGGAGATCGTCGGTGACCTGGGTGAAACCGCCCGAGACGACGCCGACTTGGTAGCCGAGCCGCTTCAGTGTGCGGATCAGGGTACGGGCGCCCGGCGTCAGCCGCACCTCGGAGCGCACCTTCTGCACGACCGACTCGTCCAGCCCCTTCAACAGCGCCACGCGTGCGTGCAGCGACTGCTCGAAGTCCAGCTCCCCGCGCATCGCGGCCGCCGTCACCTCGGCGACCTTGTCCTCGCAGCCGGCGTGCGCGGCGAAGAGTTCGATCACCTCGTCCTGGATGAGCGTCGAGTCCACGTCCATGACCACCAGACGCTGGGCCCGACGGTGCAGGCCGGCCGCGACGACCGCGATGTCCACGCCGAGTTCCGCCGCGTCCGAGACCAGGGCGGTGCGCAGCGCCTCGGTCCCCACACCGGAGACCGCGAACTCCACTGCCGTCACCGGGTACTTGGCGAGCCGGAAGATACGGTCGATGTTGCCGCCCGCCTTGGCGATCCGGGCGGCGATGGCGGCCGTCGACTCGGCGGTCAGGGGGTGGCCGAGAACGGTGACCAGGGAACGGCCGAGTCCGCGCGGGCGGTTGTCGCCGTGACCGGAGATGATCTCCGCCTGCATCTTCACGGACTCGGCCCAGCTGTGCACGGTCGCCCTGAGGTCGCCCTCAAGCCCGGCCGCGGGGTGGGTCACGAGCGCGCACAGCACCAGACGGCCTCGCGTGACGACCTGCTCGATGTCGACCACGTCGACCATGTACGCGGCGAGGGTGTCGAAGAGGCCGGCCGTGATGCCCGGCCTGTCCTTGCCGAAAATCTTGACGAGGAGAGTGGGGACCTCGGAGGTCTGAGGATCGCTCATGGTGTAACCACCGTAACCGGCACGCAGTGCCTGCGGCGCAGGTGGTCCGCCTGACGGACACGGAACAATAAGTGTCGGATCGGTGTCGGAGGCCTTGCTTCCGTACAACGGCCGAACTGCGTGCGATGTCGGCGGCCGGGAAGGAGACACTCCCTGGCCGCGCCTTCACGCACAGTTCAGTGCCGCTCCACGCAGGGGGCAGGCGACACCGGCCCCACCGCCGTGCCCGTCCCGATGGGCGACCTCACCCATGGGGCCGCCTGGGTGGTGGCGGCGGCGGAGGCGGCGGGGGAGGAGGAGGTGGAGGGCCCGCGGCCGGACCGTCCGGGGTCCTTCGGCCGCGCCGCGAGGAGCGGGGCGGCGGGTCGACCGGCCGGGCCATGGTGGGAGCGCCGTACACGTCGCCGGCCCCGGGCGGTACGTCGGAGGAGTCACCGCCGCTACCGTGCCGCCACTCCTCCGCCGACCGCCGGTCGTCGGGGGACCGGCTGTCGGGGGACCGACCGTCCGCCGGGGACGACGCGCCCGCCGGCGACCGATGGCCCGGACCACCCGCCGGCGCCACCCCCGGCCCCGGAGCGCCGTACGGCCCCGCCGCGTCCCGCGGCTCCCGCACGCCCCCGGGCCGGCCGCCCCGCTCGTCAGCGGGCCTGGAGTCCTGCGGTTCCTGCCGCGTGTCGGGCCAGGGCGCCAGTCCGTCGTACGGGCCCGGGGACTGCCGTTCCCGGGGCGTGTCGGGCCGGGGCGTCTGCCGGTCGTACGGGCCCGGCGCCTGCGGTTGCCACGGCGCGTCGGGCCGGGGCGTCCGGCTGTCGTACGGCGCCTGGGCCTGCGGTTCCTGCGGCGCATCGGGCCAGGGTGCCCCTCCGTCGTACCGCCCCGGGCCCCGCCGTTCCCCCGGGCTCTCGGGCCGGGCCTTCCGGTCGGCGTTCCCCGGCTCGCGTAGCTCGTCCGGTACCCGGAGATAGGGGTTCGTCTGCGGATTCGGCGGGCGGTGCGGGGTCACCGGTGCGTAAGGCCCTGCCGCCCCGCCGCTTCCGGCCCGGTCTGCCGCCCCAGGCCCTGCCGGGTACGCCGGCCCGCCGCTCGCGTCACCGGCCCCCGCGTCACCCGGTGCCAGTCGTGCCGTGCGGGTGCCGGCCGCGCCGGTCGCCCATGCCAGCAGGGCCCCCGCCGCCCCCGCCGCCGCACCCCAGGCCGCGCCGAGGAGCAGGGCCATGCCCAGTTGCCCGTGCAGTTCGATGCCGGCGCCGAAGGCGTCGAAGCCCAGCACCGACAGCGAGGCGCTCACGGACACGTTCGTCAGCCAGGCCAGCAGCGGCAGGGTGAGCGCGGTCGCGATCCCCAGCCGCACCGCACACCGCCCGGCGAACCCGAGCGCGCCCGGACGCGAGCCCGGTCCGCCCGTGCCGTCGGCGCCACCGCGTGAACCCCACCCGCCTCCGCCGTCGGCGTCGCCGCGTGAGCCCCGCGGCGCACCCGCCGCTCCGCCCCCGCCGGCGCCCGCCCCGGCCCCGCGGCCGGCCACCGGCGTCCGGACCGCCGTGAAAACCCCGGCCAGCAGCATCAGCAGGGCCGCGGCGATGCCCAGCAGCCACACCCGTCCGTCCAGGTCGGCCAGATGCCCCAGCGTCACCGACTGGTCGGACGGCGAGTTCAGGAGGTCGTCCAGGGGATGCGGCAGGAACATGGTGAGGACGCCCGTCGCCCTGCCGTCGAACGGCACGAAGAGGCCGATCGGGATGCCGAGCCAGACACCGTTCGGGGCGCCGAGCAGCGCCGCGCCCATGATCCGGGCCGGGTGCGGGTCGCCGACCGCGGCGAAGGCGGCCGCCGCCCAGCCCGCCGCGACCGCCACCAGCAGGACCGTCACCAGCGCCGAGACCGCCGGCCGTACCACCCCGTGCACCGCCTCCCAGCCGCGCGGCAGCGGAGTTCGGCGCGAGGCCAGCAGGGCGATCAGCAGGACACCGACCGACCAGCCGAGGCCGCCGAGCAGGGTCGCCGCCGTGTCCACGCTGAAACCGACCGCCGCGTTCGCGTGCACGAGGTCGCCGAGGCGGTCCGGCAGCAGCCCGCCGACATCCCCGATGCCGGGGATCTTGAGACCGCCGCCCCCTCCGCCTCCTCCGCCGGTGCCCGGCAGCTTGTCCAGCCCCAGCGCACCGCCGTCGATGGTCACGACCGAGTGCCCGGCCCAGGCCAGTCCGCCCAGCGTCGCCACGAACAGCACCACCACCGAGCCCGCGCGGGCGAGCAGTTCGGCCGGTGCGATCACAACTCCGGCCGTGCGCAGGGACCGTAAGAAGAACCAGGACAGCAGGAGGGCTCCCACCAGGCTCACACCCAATGGCGTGATCTCGATGGCTGTGGTGGCCTCCGCTCCGTTCAGACCGAATGCGGACAGATCTCCGTGCGGCGTGACCGAACCACCCGCCCCGAGTGCCACAACCGCCGCTGTCATCGGGCCCAGTGAGCCCGCCGCGTCGGCCTGCAGCAGGTGCAGACCCAGCGCCGCCGTGCCCGCCATGCCGATCAACGCCCAGCTCACCGCGGCGATCGCGGACAGCAGGATGTCGCCCCACGGCAGCCGCGCGCCGTGCCTCCCGTTCTCGACTCCCGTGCCGGACGTGCCAGAACCCATGGCTGACCCCCCGATCCGCGGACGCGTCGGGCCGCTCCGCCGCGCTTGTCCCCCTCGCGTGGATTACCACTCTCCGGCCCGGTTTCAACCCCGTCAACGGAAAGAGTTGAAGCGCTCGTGCACGGCCTCCGCAAGGCCCGGCTTTCGGTCAGAGGGCCGAGCCTGAAATAGTTCCCGACGATGTTCGACATCCCTAGACTCCCCGTGATGGGGGTAACTCGGGGGACTACTCATGGGGCTTGGAGTGCCGGAACTCGTACTGGAATCAAACGGACGTACCTGGACGCTCGACCCGTCCAGGTCCTACACCCTCGGACGCGATCCGCAGGGGGACCTCGTGTTCGACGACGCCAGGGTCTCCTGGCGGCACGCCACGATCAGCTTCGACGGCCGCAGTTGGGTCATCGAGGACCACGGCAGTACCAACGGCACCTTCGTGCGGAGCCAGCGGGTCCAGCGGACGGAGGTCGGCCCGGGCTCGGCCGTGCACCTCGGCAACGCGAACGACGGACCGCTGCTGAGCCTGTCCGGCACCGCGGCCGCCGCCGCCCGACCGCAGCCCCAGCAGCAGCCGTACGCGGCGCAGGGCGCGGGCGGCGCCGGCTGGTCCCAGCCGGCGGCTCCGCAACAGTCGGCTCCCCAACAGGACTGGCAGCAGGCCCCGTCGGCGATCCCGCAGCAGCAGGGTGCCCCGGCCATGGCCTCCGGCGGTGGCGCGGGGGCGCCGCCGGTCTACGGCGACCGCAGCCCGACCACGTTCCACCAGTTCTCCATCGGCCGCGTGATGCGCATCGGCCGTGCCCTGGAGAACGAGCTGGTCGTGTCCGACCTGCAGGTCTCGCGCCACCACGCGGAGTTCCACTCCACGCCGGACGGCCGTATGGAGATCCGCGACCTGGGCTCGCACAACGGCACGTACGTCAACGGTGTCGCGATCGCCAAGGGCGGCACCGCGCTGCTCGACGCGAACGACATCGTCGGCGTCGGCCACTCCACCTTCCGGATCGTCGGCGACCGGCTGGAGGAGTTCGTCGACACCGGCGAAGTCTCCTTCTCCGCACGGCACTTGACGGTCACGGTCGACGGCGGCAAGCAGATCCTCAAGGACGTCTCCTTCGGTGTCCCGGAGAAGTCCGTGATCGCGGTCATCGGCCCCTCGGGGTCCGGCAAGTCGACCCTGCTCAAGGCGCTCACCGGCTACCGCCCGGCCAACGAGGGCGAGGTGCTGTACGACAACCGCAACCTCTACAAGCAGTTCGCCGAGCTGCGCCAGCGCATCGGTCTGGTCCCGCAGGACGACATCCTGCACAAGGAGCTGACCGTCAAGAAGGCCCTCAAGTACGCGGCCAAGCTGCGCTTCCCCGCCGACACCACCGGGCAGGAGCGCGACGACCGCATCGACGAGGTGCTGCGCGAGCTGAAGCTCGACATCCACAAGGACAAGAAGGTCACGTCCCTGTCGGGCGGCCAGCGCAAGCGGGTCTCGGTGGCCCTGGAGCTGCTCACCAAGCCGTCGCTGATCTTCCTCGACGAGCCCACCTCGGGCCTCGACCCGGGCATGGACCGCGATGTCATGCAGCTGCTGCGCGGCCTCGCCGACGACGGCCGTACGGTCCTCGTCGTCACCCACTCGGTGGCCGAGCTGGCGCTGTGCGACAAGCTCCTGGTGATGGCGCCGGGCGGTGCGGTCGCCTACTTCGGCCCGCCCGAGGAGGCACTGAACTTCTTCGGCTACGACACCTGGGCCGATGTCTTCTCCGCCTTCGAGAACTACCGTGACTACGACTGGGCGGGCCGCTGGAAGGGCTCGCAGCACTACCAGATGTACGCCGCGGACATCGACGCCATTGCCCCGCAGTCCGTACAGATGCCCGCGATGCAGGCGATGCGGCCGAAGAAGCCGCAGAGCTGGGGGTCGCAGCTGCTGACCCTCATCCGGAGGTATGTGTCGGTCATCGCCTCGGACAAGGGGTTCCTGGCGCTGACGGTGATCCTGCCGGCGGTGCTCGGCGCGGTCAGCCTGCTGATCGACAGCGACAAGGGTCTGCTGGTCAACCCGGTGAGCTCGAAGACCGGGGTGCCCGTCCCGAACGGCACGGCGACGACGGTCCTGCTGATCCTCGCCGTCGGCGCCTGTTTCGCGGGCGCCGCGAACTCCGTGCGTGAGCTGATCAAGGAACGGGTCATCTACGAACGGGAGCGGGCGACCGGCCTGTCCCGGTCGGCGTATCTGATGTCCAAGGTGGTCGTGCTCGGCGTGATCACCGTGCTGCAGGGCCTGATGGTCGGCCTGATCGGCTTCTCCAGCCGCGAGATCCCGGGTGAGGGCGTGGTCCTCGGCCACTCCACCCTGTTGGAGCTGTGTATCCCGATCATGGGGCTCGGCTTCACCTCGATGATGTTCGGCCTGGTCATCTCCTCGCTGGTGAAGACCTCCGAGAAGACCATGCCGCTGCTGGTGATGTTCGCGATCATCCAGGTCGTCTTCACCGGCTGCCTGTTCAACCTGAACGGAGCGGTCGGCGTCAACCAGGTCTCGTACCTGATGCCGTCCCGCTGGGCGGTGGGCGCCGACGGCGCCACGCTGGACTTCAACAACATCGCGCCCAACACCGACGACCCGACCAACACGGACCCGCTGTGGAACCACACGGCCGGCGCCTGGACCATGGACATGGCCGCGCTGATCGTCCTCGGGGTGATCTGCGGCTTCCTGGTGGCCCGCTTCCTGCGCCGCCACGAGCCCGAGGTCATGCGCAAGTAGTCGCCCGTACGACGCCGAAGGGCGGCGCCCCGCAGTGGGGTGCCGCCCTTCGGCGTGTGCGTGAAGAGGTCCGCGCAGGCCTCAGTACGCGCTGTTGACGTTGTCGATCGAGCCGTACCGGTTGGCCGCGTAGTTGGCGGCGGCGGTGATGTTGGCTACCGGGTCGTAGATGTTCCAGGACGTGCCGTTGACGTGGTACGTGGCGAAGGTCGGCGGGATGACCTGGAGCAGGCCCTTGGACGGAACGCCGTTGATGGCGTTGATGTCCCAGTTGTTGATGGCGTTCGGGTTGCCGGACGACTCCCGCATGATGTTGCGGTGCAGGCCGTTGTAGGAGCCCGGGATGCCCTTGGCCTTCATGATGTCGAGGGACTGGCGGATCCAGCCGTCGAGGGTGTTCGAGTAGGTCTTCGCGGCGACCTGCTGGATCTGCGGGCGCAGCGCGGACCGGCTCGCGGCCTGCTTGGCGGCGTGCTTCACGTGGGCGGCGTGGGCGGCCTGCTTGGCGGCTGCCTCGACGTGCTTCACGTGGGCGGCGTGTGCGGCCTTGACCTTGGCGGTGTGGGCCGCGTGGGCCTTCTTCACGTGCGCCGTGTGGGCCGCGTGCGCCGCCTGGACCTTCTTGACGTGAGCCGCGTGCAGGGCGTGCGCCTGCTTCACGTGGGCCAGGTGCCGGGTGTGGGGCGTGGCCGCCTTCTTCTTGGCGGCGATCGCCTCGACCTTGACGTTCTGGAACGCGAGCTGGTCGGTGACCGTGCCCTTGACGTCCTTGATCTGCTCCGTGCCGTAGGCCACCTGGGCCGCGGCCTGGGGGGACCCGGCCGCGACGGTCTCCGCGCTGCTGGGCACGGCGGAGAAGGCGAGGGCGGCGGCGCCGAGCGTGGCGACACCGGCGAGCGCGATCTTGTGATGCTTGGTCAGCGTGGGACTGTGAGAGTGCTTGGGCATAGCAGTGGACCTCTTCGAATAGCGCGGAGGTCGCTCGTTGTCCGTGGGGGAGACCGGCTCCTCCTGCACGAACACCGCGGGGGGAACCCGCGGTGCCGAGCGACGGGAGCCATTGTTAGCGGCCGCAAAATTCCCTGGCAAAGGTGTGACGTACGATCCCCGGTAGTAGCGCCCGGAAGGGCAAAACGGGACAGACTAGGCAGTCTGCCCCGTTCATCGTGGGAGCCTTTATCTCCTATGTCCGTTCGTACGTGATGTGCGCCCTATGTGCGGCCTCACATCGGCCGCATATGAATCTCACCCGGAGTTGCTGGCGCAATGCTCTGTGTGAGGCTCCTCCTCCGGGAGGATGAGGTGCACGTCCCCGAACTCGTGCCACAGGTAGAGCCCGCGCAGCGCCTCCTCGTAGCTGCGGTCGACGGCGGCCCGTCCCGCGACCGCCTCCAGCATCAGCAGATGCGAGGCCTCCGGCTCGTGCAGCCCGGTCAGCAGCCCGTCCACCACCCGCACCCCGCGCTCGGGCGTCACGACGAGCTCCGTCCACCCCTCGGCCGCCCGCACCACCCCGTCGGCGCCCGCGGCCGACTCCACGGCCCGCACGGCGGTCGTCCCGACGGCGACGACCCGCCGGCCACCCGCCCTGGCCGCGTTGATCAGCCGCGCCGACGCCGCCGGCACGGCGAAACGTTCCGCGTACGGCGGCTCGTGCGCCTCCGCCGACGACACCCCCGTGTGCAGCGTGATCGGCGCGAACTGCACACCCCGGCTCACCAGCTCCGCCACCAGCCGCGCGGTGAAGGGCCGTGCCGCACTCGGCATCTCCGCACTCCCGGACCCGTCGGCCGAGGGCAGCGCGAACACCGTCTGGTACACCGACAACGGCTGGTCCCGCTCCGTATAGGAGTAACGAATGGGCCGCCCGTGCTCCCGCAGCATCCCCGGCACGTTCCCCGAGACCCGCGCCCACCACAGCCGCTCGCCCCGCGCACTCAGCGGCTCCGCCAGGACCAGCCGCCCGCCCCCGGGCAGCCGTACCTCGCTCCCCGCGTACGCGCCCGCACGCGCGCGTGTCGTCCCCGTGTCGTCCGGCTCCCGCAGCTCGACCGCCCAGCGGCCGTCGTCCCCGCGCGTGGAGAAGTGCACCACCACGCGCGCGTGCCCGATCCGCCCGTCCACGGCGGCCGCCAGCGTCGGCGAGGTGTTCACCACCAGCAGGTCCCCGGCCCGCAGCAGCACCGGCAGCTCGGCGAAGGCGTGATGCGACACCGCCGTCCCGCGCGACACCAGCAGCCGTACGGCATCCCGCTCAAGACCCGGCCCGCGCTGCTCGGCCGGCACCCGCGCGGACAGTTCCTCCGGCACCCGCAGAGCCGTCGTCATCGCCCCGCCACCAGAGCCGGCGCCCCGTACCGCCCGCTCGCCGGCCGCTCGTCGAGCAACCGCAGGAACGCCGGTACGACGCTCTCCGGTGCCGGCCGTGGATCGTCGTCGTCCGGTACCGCCGCCGCGTACAGGCCGGTCGCCATGTCCCCGGGATCCACCGCCCACACCCGCAGCCCCGGCTCCTCCACGCCGAGCACGGCCGCCAGCTGGTCCAGGGCCGCCTTCGAGGCGCCGTAGCCGCCCCACGTCTCGTACGCCTCCGCGCCCGCGTCCGAGCTCACCGCGATCACCGCCCCCGCCGCCGACTCCCGCAGCAGCGGCAGCGCCTCCTGGACCAGGCCCAGCGCGGCCACCACATTCACCTCCAGCGCCCGGCGCAGCCCCGCAAGGGGCAGCTCACCGAGGCGCACCAGCGGCTCGGCACCCAGCGCGCTGGCATTGCTCACCAGCAGGTCAAGGCCGCCCAGCCGACGCGCGGCCGCCACCAGCTCGGCCCGGTGCCCGGCGTCCGTGACATCGCCGGGCAGCGCCGCCACCCGTGTCCCCGGCCCCGCGACGGCCTCCGCCGCCTCCTTCAGAGCCCCGGCGCCCCTGGCGTCCAGCACCAGGTCCCAGCCGCGCGCGGCCAGCGCCTCCGCCAGCGCCCGCCCCAGCCCCTTCGACGCCCCCGTGATGATCGCTACCGGCATGACAACCGTCCCCTCGGCTCCGTCCGCCTCCGTCGGCGGTGAACTCAACCTAGGAACCGCACCGCCCCGGCCGCCTCGGACGCGGGCCGCAATCCGGCGGGGCCCTTCGGACTACGCCGCCGGTCCGGGGCCTGCGCCCTAGGACCCGGGTCCTACGGCCATCGGCCCGGGTCCCGCCACCATCGGCCGATCCGCGCTGTCACACCCCGCCGGTACCGTGAGGGCATGAGTCAAGGTCCCCGGTCCGGCCTCGCCGCGGTCAGCTCCGCGCTGCTGGCCATGAGCAGGCACCTGGAGGTGCGCGACGTCCTCAAGACGATCGTCGCCTCCGCCCGTGAGCTGCTCGACGCGCAGTACGCCGCGCTCGGGGTCCCCGACGACCACGGCGGCTTCGCCCAGTTCGTCGTCGACGGCGTCACCGACGCCCAGTGGAAGGCCATCGGCCCGCTCCCGCGCCAGCACGGCATCCTCGCCGCGATGCTCCACGAGGCGAAGGTCGAGCGGCTGGCCGACGTCCGCAAGGACCCCCGCTTCGAGGGCTGGCCCTCGGCCCACCCCGAGATGTCCGATTTCCTGGGCCTGCCGATCCGGGACGGCGACGAGATCATCGGCGCGCTGTTCCTGGCGAACAAGGTGCGCCCGGTGGAGGCAGGCTCCCCACACCCCCCGTGCCCCGAGCCCGAGGGCAGGTGCGGCTTCACCGCGGAGGACGAGGAACTGCTCTCCATCCTCGCCCAGCACGCCGCGATCGCCCTCACCAACGCCCGCCTCTACGAGCGCAGCCGCGAGCTGACCATCGCCGAGGAACGCTCCCGGCTCGCCCACGAGCTGCACGACGCGGTGAGCCAGAAACTGTTCTCCCTGCGCCTGACCGCCCAGGCCGCCGCCGCCCTGGTCGACCGCGACCCCTCCCGCGCCAAGGGCGAGATGCAGCAGGTGGCCGCGCTCGCCGCCGAGGCCACCGACGAACTGCGCGCGGCCGTCGTGGAGCTGCGCCCCGCCGCCCTCGACGAGGACGGCCTGGTCGCCACCCTCCGCACCCAGGTCCAGGTCCTCGACCGCGCCCACGGCGCGCGCGTGACCTTCGCCGCCAGCGGCTTCCGCGCCCTGCCCGCGGCCCAGGAGGAGGCACTGCTCCGGGTGGCCCAGGAAGCCCTGCACAACGCCCTGCGGCACTCCGGTGCCGAGCACGTCGACGTGACCGTGAACCGGCGCGGCGCCGGGGCCGTGCTGCGGGTCACGGACGACGGCAGCGGCTTCGACCCGCACCTCACCCGCAGTGCCGGACGCCACCTCGGCCTGGTCTCCATGCGGGACCGGGCGAGCGGGGTCGGCGGCACGCTGACCGTGGAATCGGCGCCCGGCAAGGGCACCACGATCGAGATGGAGGCCCCCGGTGGCTGACACGATCAGGGTCCTGCTCGTGGACGACCACCAGGTCGTCCGGCGGGGCCTGCGCACCTTCCTGGAGGTCCAGGACGACATAGAGGTCGTCGGCGAGGCCGCCGACGGCGCCGAAGGGGTCGAGCGCGCCCAGGAGCTGAGCCCCGACGTCGTCCTCATGGACGTCAAGATGCCCGGCATGGACGGCGTGGAGGCCCTGCGCAAACTCCGCGAACTCGACAACCCCGCGCGCGTGCTCATCGTCACCAGCTTCACCGAGCAGCGCACGGTGGTCCCGGCCCTGCGCGCCGGCGCCGCCGGGTACGTCTACAAGGACGTCGATCCCGACGCGCTCGCCACCGCCATCCGCTCGGTGTACGCCGGACACGTCCTGCTCCAGCCCGAGGTGGCCGGCGCCCTGCTCTCCCAGGAGGAGGCCAACTCCGGCCAGGGCAGGGGCGGTTCGCTCACCGAGCGGGAGCGCGAGGTGCTCGGGCTGATCGCCGACGGCCGCTCCAACCGCGAGATAGCCCGCGCCCTGGTGCTCTCCGAGAAGACCGTCAAGACGCACGTCTCGAACATCCTGATGAAACTCGACCTCGCCGACCGCACCCAGGCCGCCCTGTGGGCCGTACGCCATGGCGTGACCGGCTGAAACGTCCTCCGTAACGCTTCACCGACGGCAACATGAAGGGTCGTCCTACGGGCTGAGATTCATACCGTCGTGGGAATGTCACCCGGACGGCGCATCCTCTCCCGGCCACCGGCGTTCTTCAGTGCGTGCCGCGGCGATCGCCGCGGCGATCGCCAAGGAGGGCTCAAGAAGTGAAGAACCTGAAGAAGGCAGCGGCCGTGACGATGGTGGCCGGCGGGATCATGGCCGCGGGCGCGGGGATGGCCTCCGCCCACACCGGTGGCTCGCACGCCGACGGCCAGGCCCAGGGCTCTCCGGGCGTCGTCTCGGGCAACGTCATCCAGGCCCCGGTACACATCCCGGTCAACGCCGTCGGCAACAGCGTCAACGTCATCGGCGTGCTGAACCCCGCCTTCGGCAACCTCGGCCTCAACCACTGAGACCGCGCCGCACGGCGGCATCGACCTCCGGCCTTCCGGGCGCCCCCGGAAGGCCGGTCGGCTTTTACTTCCAACGACTCTTACGGCCAATGATCCGAATGGGCAGTCAGGGTCCGGCGCCCCGTACCACCGAGGACCCCTCCGGCGTTGATCAGCGCGCGGCCCAGGGCCGGGTCGGACACGCACACGCAGGAGGAACCCTTCCCATGAACATCGCCAAGAAGGCCGCCGTCGCCCTCACCGTCGCCGGTATCGCAGCGGGCGCCTCCGCCGGTGCCGCCGTCGCCGACGCGGTTGCCGACGGCGACGCTGTCGCCTCCCCGGGCGTCGCTTCCGGCCTGGTCGCCCAGATCCCGGCCAACGTCCCGGTCAACGTCAGCGGTCTCTCCGCCAACGTGGTCGGCCTCCTGAACCCCGCGTTCGGCAACACCGCGGTCAACAAGTAGGACCGGCGCCACCGTCGAGGGCTACGCCGTCCGGCGTAGCCCTCGGGCGTTCTAACGCCCCCGCTCGCGCTCCTCCACCACCGAGTTGTACGCCGCCACCTGCGCCCGCCGGGCCGTCCGCTCCACCGGCCGCAGGGCCAGCGACCGCGCCGCCATCTCCGACGCGCTCACCGCGCCCCCGTGCCCGTTCTCGTAGGCCAGCGAGATCAGCAATCCGACCCGCTGCGCCAACTCGAGGACCCGCACCGCCCGAGGGGGATACCCGGGAGCCAGTACCTCCCGCCCCCGCTCGGCCCGCGCCCGGTACGCGTCGATCGCCGCCTCCGCCACCGGACCCGACCCGGCCACATCCAGCTTCGACAGCATCTCCGTCGCGTCCCTGAGCGCCTCCGCCAGCTCCCGCTCGGCCTCGCCCAGCGAGGGCACGTCCGCGGGCGGCGCCTCCCGCACCGGCAGCACATGCCAGACCACCTCGACATGCACATCACCGGCGGGACCGGCCTCGTACACCTCCGGCACCAGCCCGAACGCGGTGCCGTAACCGATCACGGCCTCCTCGGCCTCCAGTGCCCGCGCGTTGAACTCCGGCGGACCACTCAGCCCCAGCGGATGCCCCGACGCCGGCAGTGCGACCCGCAGCCCGGTCGCCCCCAGCGACCGCAGCCGCCCCAGCGCCAGCGTGAGTCCGACCGGAGCGGACTCCCCGGGCAGCCCCTCCACCCGATGCACCGTGTCCTCGCCGACGATGGCGAGCACGGCGTCATCCGGGGAGACAAGTCCGGCCAACAGGGCATTTCCCCAAGCTGCAAGGCGTCCTGAACGCGGTTCCGAAAGCATGCCTCCACCCTAAGGACCGGACCGATGGAATGGAGCGACGCACTCGTGGCGTAGATTTCATAAGGGCCGCGCCCACCGGCGCCGCCGCCCGAGCCACAGGCGTACGCGCCAGCCGAGACCGGCCACACTGCAAGGGGAGACAACGCGCTCATGAGCGATGTTCTGGAGCTTCAGGACGTATCCGTGGTCCGGGAGGGCCGGGCTCTGGTGGACCAGGTCTCCTGGTCGGTGAAGGAGGGCGAGCGCTGGGTCATCCTCGGCCCCAACGGCGCCGGCAAGACCACCCTCCTGAACATCGCCTCCAGCTACCTCTTCCCCAGCAAGGGCACCGCCACCATCCTCGGCGACACCCTCGGCAAGGTCGACGTCTTCGACCTGCGCCCCCGCATCGGCGTGGCCGGCATCGCCATGGCCGAGAAGCTCCCCAAGCGTCAGACCGTCCTGGAGACCGTACTCACCGCCGCCTACGGCATGACCGCCCACTGGCAGGAGGAGTACGACGAGGTCGACGAGCAGCGCGCCCGCGCCTTCCTCGACCGCCTCGGCATGACCGACTACGTGGACCGGAAGTTCGGCACCCTCTCCGAGGGCGAGCGCAAGCGCACCCTGATCGCCCGCGCCCTGATGACCGACCCCGAGCTGCTGCTGCTCGACGAGCCCGCCGCCGGCCTCGACCTCGGCGGCCGCGAGGACCTGGTCCGCCGCCTCGGCCGGCTCGCCCGCGACCCGATCGCCCCCTCCATGATCATGGTCACCCACCATGTCGAGGAGATCGCCCCCGGCTTCACCCACGTCCTGATGATCCGCCAGGGCAAGGTCCTCACCGCCGGCCCCCTGGAGCTCGAACTCTCCTCCCGCAACCTCTCCCTCTGCTTCGGCCTCCCGCTCGTCGTCGAACAGCTCGGCGACCGCTGGACGGCCCACGGACTCCCCCTGTCCTGAGGGGCCTTGACGGGTCCTGACGGGCGTTCCGCCCCGGGAAAGCGCCCTGTCGGGGTCGGCACCCGCGGCCCTACCATGACAATGTGAACAGCATCGACGCATGGGTGTGGTGGCTCGTCGGCGCGGCGGCGCTCGGAATCCCGCTCGTGGTGACCGCGATGCCGGAATTCGGCATGTTCGCGGTCGGCGCGCTGGCCGCCGCGGCCACCGCCGGACTCGGCGCGGGCGTCGTGCTCCAGGTCTTCGTCTTCGTCGTCGTCTCCGTCGCCCTGATCGCCGTCGTACGGCCCATCGCGGCCAGGCACGCCGCCCAGCGACCCCAACTCGCCACGGGCATAGACGCGTTGAAGGGCAAGCAGGCCGTCGTACTGGAACGCGTCGACGGCTCCGGCGGCCGGATCAAGCTGGCCGGCGAGGTCTGGTCGGCACGCTCGCTCGACACCGGGCGCGCCTACGAAGCCGGAGAGGAAGTGGATGTCGTGGAGATCGAGGGGGCCACGGCCATCGTCATCTGACCTCGTACGACGCAACTCAGCGGAAGGACTCCCGAGTTGGGCGAGGGTCTGTCATGCTCGTCCAGCAAGATCTTCAACAACCATAAGATCTGCCGAGCGCCGAGGCGGAGAAGGGTACGGGGAGCGACGATGGAACCGGTCATCATCGTCCTGGTCATTCTGGTGGTGTTGGTCTTCATCGCCTTGATCAAGACGATCCAAGTCATCCCACAGGCAAGCGCCGCCATCGTGGAGCGCTTCGGCCGCTACACGCGGACCCTGAACGCGGGTCTGAACATCGTGGTGCCGTTCATAGACACCATCCGCAACCGCATCGACCTGCGTGAACAGGTCGTACCGTTCCCGCCCCAGCCGGTGATCACCCAGGACAACCTGGTCGTGAACATCGACACGGTCATCTACTACCAGGTCACCGACGCGCGAGCGGCCACCTACGAGGTCGCCAGCTACATCCAGGCCATCGAGCAGCTCACGGTCACCACGCTCCGCAACATCATCGGCGGCATGGACCTGGAGCGCACCCTGACCTCCCGCGAGGAGATCAACGCGGCCCTGCGCGGCGTCCTCGACGAGGCCACCGGCAAGTGGGGCATCCGCGTCAACCGCGTCGAACTCAAGGCGATCGAGCCGCCGACCTCCATCCAGGACTCGATGGAGAAGCAGATGCGCGCCGACCGTGACAAGCGCGCCGCGATCCTCACCGCGGAAGGTACGCGGCAGGCCGCGATCCTCACCGCCGAAGGTGAGAAGCAGTCCCAGATCCTGCGCGCCGAGGGTGAGGCCAAGGCGGCCGCCCTGCGCGCCGAGGGTGAGGCCCAGGCGGTCCGCACGGTCTTCGAGGCGATCCACGCCGGCGACCCGGACCAGAAGCTCCTCTCCTACCAGTACCTCCAGATGCTCCCGAAGATCGCCGAGGGCGACGCCAACAAGCTCTGGATCGTCCCCAGCGAGATCGGCGACGCCCTCAAGGGCCTGTCCGGCGCGATGGGCAACTTCGGCAACCTGGGCGGCGGTTCGGGCGGCAGCGGCAGCGGCAGCGTCCCGGCCCAGGAACGCCGCGAGAAGCCGAACATCGACTGACGGTTCCTGAAGACAAACGTTCCCCGTGCCCACCTTTTCAGGGGCGCGGGGAACTGCGCGAGCAGCCACGAACGACCTGAGGCCGCCCGCCGGACTCAGCCAGGCAGACGACTAGGCCGCAACATCTCCGGACAGCCACTCAGGAAGCGCCGCCAAATCCTCCGCCCCCATCGCCAGCAGCATCGCATCCTGCGGCGAAGGCTCGAACGGCCTCCGAAGCAACGGCATCCCCGCCTGCTCAGGCGTCCGGTCCGCCTTGCGGTGATTGTCCTCCGCGCACGAGGCCACCGTGTTCAGCCAGGAGTCCTGACCGCCCTGGGCCCGCGGCACCACGTGGTCGACGGTCGTCGCCCGCCGCCCGCAGTAGGCACACCGGTGCCGGTCCCTGACCAGCACCCCACGCCGCGACCAGGGCGCCTGTCTCCGGAACGGCACCCGTACATACCTGCAGAGCCTGATCACCCGAGGCGCAGGTATGTCCACATCGGCACCGCGCATGCGCAGTTCGGGGTGGGCCTGCTCGACGACGGCCTTGTCCTGGAGCACCAGGACGACGGCTCGGTTCAAAGTCACCGTAGACAGCGGCTCGAAGCTCGCGTTCAGCACCAGCGTGTCACGCATCCAGCCCACCTCCCATGTGCACCGTGCCCACCCCCGGCGGGCTTGGATCAACTCTGGACGGGCGCGCCGAGATGGACAACGCAATAAAAACTGCCCGCCCCTGATCACTTCCAAGACCAGGGACGGGCAAACGTTCAATGAACGCTTGGCTGATTTCGCGTGGTGCGTCAGCCCTTCTCGGGGTTCTCGTACTCGCCGATCAACTGCGCGCGGGCGATCGCGTGGAACCGGAGATTGAACCCGACGACGGCAGGCGACACATCGGCGTCCGGGCCGAGCTTCTCCTGGTCCACCGCGTACACCGTGAAGACGTACCGGTGCGGGCCGTCCCCGGGCGGCGGCGCGGCACCGCCGAAGTCCTTCGACCCGTAGTCGTTGCGCACCTGTACGGCGCCCTCGGGCAGGCCCTCGAACTTCCCGCTGCCCGCGCCTGCCGGCAGCTCGGTCACCGAGGCCGGAATGTCGAACACGGTCCAGTGCCAGAACCCGCTCCCTGTCGGGGCGTCCGGGTCGTAGCAGGTCACGGCGAAGCTCTTGGTCCCGGCCGGGAAGCCCTCCCACCGCAGCTGCGGCGAGGTGTTGCCCTTCGCGTAGACCTGAGCGTCCTTGAGCGTCGCCCCTTCCTCGACGTCCTCGCTCGTCACCGTGAACGACGGGACGGGCGGGTGGAAGTCATGGGGGAGAGGCCGCCGCTTGAGCTCGGTCACCTCGGTACCTCCTGATCGATACTGATCGCTTACGGAAGCCGTAACGGACTCCGTGGTTCCCGAGCCTAGAACCAGTTGCGCTTGCTGCCGACCTCGGACAGCCACTGGTTGAGATAAGCCGCCCAGTCGGTCCCCTGGAAGTCGTGCAGACCCACCTGGAACGACCGGAAGGTGTCACTGCCCTCGCTGAAGAGCCCCGGCTTCTTGTCCATTTCGAGGATGACGTCCATGGCGTGCTCGTCCGCCACGAAGCTCAGCTCGACCTGGTGCAGACCCCGGTACTGGGACGGCGGGTGGAACTCGACCTCCTGGTAGAACGGCAGCGTCTGCCGGGTCCCCCGGATGTGACCTTGCTCCAGGTCCGCGTTCTTGAAGCGGAAGCCCAGCTGGATGAAGGCGTCCAGGACCGCCTTCTGCGCCGGCAGCGGGTGCACGTTGATCGGGTCCAGGTCACCGGAGTCCACGGCACGCGCGATCTCCAGCTCGGTGGTCACCCCGATGTGCATCCCGCGCAGCGCCTGCCCGTCGATCATCGTGACCGGCGTCTCCCACGGGATCTCCAGCCCGAACGGCACCGCGTGCACCGCCCCGGCCTGAAGCTCGAAGGCACCGCCGAGCCGCACCTTGCCGAAGTCGACGTTCTGCTTGTACTCCTCGTCGCCGCGCTCCACCTCGACCCGCGCCTGAAGACCCACGCACAGCCCCTGGATCTCCTGGTTCACCGAGCCGCCCTGGATCCGCACCTCGCCCTGGACGACACCGCCCGGCACGACGTTGACCTCGGTGAGCACCGTCTCGACGGAAGCCCCACCGGCCCCCAGGCTCGCGAGCAGCTTCTTGAACCCCATGACTCTCCCTTTACGTACGGACCCTTGATCCCTACAAACGCGATCCGGCCGCGACCGGTTCCGGCCCACACCCTGGCAAGGAGACGAATCCTTGACCACCCCTTGGCACGCCCGGCCTGGACTAGGCTCGGACGCCATGATCGCGCCCCCGGACCGTACGCCACTCCCCAGGGACTTCTTCGACCGCCCTGTACTGGAGGTCGCCCCCGACCTCCTCGGCCGCATCCTCCTCCGCACCACCCCGGACGGTCCGATCGCGGTGCGCCTCACGGAGGTGGAGGCGTACGACGGCCCGAACGACCCGGGGTCGCACGCCTATCGCGGCCACACACCCCGCAACGGGGTGATGTTCGGTCCACCCGGACACGTGTACGTCTACTTCACCTACGGCATGTGGTTCTGCATGAACCTCGTCTGTGGCCCAGAGGGCAGGGCGAGTGCGGTCCTGCTCCGCGCTGGCGAGATCGTCGAGGGCGCCGAGCTCGCACGCAAACGTCGGCTTTCGGCCCGATATGACAGAGAACTGGCCAAAGGCCCGGCCCGCCTGGCCACTGCCCTGGGCGTCGACCGGGCCCTGGACGGCACGGACGCGTGCGCCGCCGGCGAGACACCCCTGCGGATGCTGACCGGCACCCCCGTGCCTCCCGACCAGGTCCGGAACGGTCCACGCACCGGAGTCGCCGGCGAGGGAGGCAATGGCGACGTCCATCCCTGGCGGTACTGGATTGCCGATGACCCGACGGTCAGCCCCTATAGGGCCCATGCGCCCCGGCGCCGCTCAAGTTGACGCGTCCCTGGAAGGTGCGTAACGTAGCCCGAGCCGCTTGAACCGGGTACGGCATTCGCCAGCAGCCGGAAGCGGCCACCCACTACTACGACTTCCCTTGGCGGGGTCGAATTCGTCATGCCCGCATGCCCGAATTCGAACTCATGGAACTCGATTATGAGTCTCGCTGGGAATCGGCTAACGTAGTGAATGTCGAAAGGCCGACAGGCGAAAGCCGGAAAGCCTCAGACAATCCCGCCGACCGGGAATCGGACGCCGAAAGGATCTGATAGAGTCGGAGCCGCCGGAAAGGGAAACGCGAGAGCGGAAACCTGGAAAGCGCCGAGGAAATCGGATCGGAAAACGGTCTGATAGAGTCGGAAACGCAAGACCGAAGGGAAGCCCGGAGGAAAGCCCGAGAGGGTGAGTACAAAGGA
>NZ_JBVIKO010000035.1:0-90458 GCF_055580905.1 Streptomyces sp. NPDC031497 | reverse complement strand
CGGCACCGAACTCGCCGCCCTCAAGCACGAACTGTCCCAGGTCCGGGGCGTGGCCGTCGAGGAACTCCCCGCAGCGGACGCACTTCGGGTCGGCGAACCCCGCACCGACTGACCACGACCACGGGAGACACCGGAACATGTCATCTCAGCGAGAGCTGCGCGTTGCCGTCGTCGGCACCGGCACGATGGGCGCGGACCATGTGCGCAGACTCCGACACGTCATCAGCGGGGCGCGCGTGACAGCCGTCGTCGACATCGACGCGGAACGGGCCAAGTCGCTGGCCGACGCGACCGAAGGCTGCACGGCGTACACCGAACCCGCGGTCGCCATGGCGGCGCAGGACGTGGACGCCGTCCTCATCGCCTCACCGGGGCCCGCCCACGAGGCGGCTCTGCTCGAAGCCCTGCGCCGGGACCTGCCGGTGCTGTGCGAGAAGCCGCTCACCCCTGACGCGGCCTCCGCCCTGCGCGTCCTGGAGGCCGAACAGAGGCTCGGGCACCGGCGCGTGCAGGTGGGCTTCATGCGCCGGTACGACGCCGAGTACCTGAAGCTCAAGGGGCTTCTCGACGAAGGCAAGTTGGGCAGGACGCTGATGCTGCACCAACGGCACCGCAACCCGGCCATGCCCACCTGGTTCACCGAGGAGATGCTCATCAACGACTCGGTCGTGCACGAGATGGACGTGACACGCTGGCTCCTCGGCCAGGAGATCACAGCGGTCACCGTGCACAAACCGGCGCCGTCGGCACAGGCGCCCGCCGGTATGAGCGACCCCCAGTTCGTCCTCTTCGAAACCGGGTCGGGCGCGCTCGTCGACGTCGAGATCTTCGGGCACTGCGGCTACGGCTACGAGGTGCACGCCGAGGCGGTGTGCGAACACGGCACCGTACGCATCGGCGACGAGCACGGGCCGCGGGTCAGCACCGACGGCCGCTGGGGCGGACGTGTCACGCCGGACTACATCGAGCGTTTCCAGGATGCCTACGACCGCGAGGTCCAGGCCTGGGTCGACGCCACCCGTCGCGGGGAGGTCACCGGACCCGGCGTCTGGGACGGTTACGCCGCCGCGGCGGTGTGCGAGGCGGGTGTGCTGTCCCAGCGGGAGGGGCGGCGCGTGGAGGTCGAGCTGGTGGAACGCCCGGCCCTGTACCGGTAGCCGTGACACGGCGGGACGCACCGTACGCGGGTCGAGCGGTCCACCGTCTCCATCGCGCGGCCGCAGGCGGAGGAGATCTGTGGCAGCTTGGCCGTACGGCGGATGTCGGTGGACCCGTTGTGTTCGGCGGCGTGGAAGAGCGCGGGGTGGAAGAAGACGGCGTCGCCCTTGTCCAGGGGGAGCTGGACGTGGTGCGCGTCGAAGTACTCGACGAACCGCGGCAATCGCCCGGCGAGGTGGCCCGGCTCGTACTCAAGGGAAGGGCCGGGCCCGAGCACTCCGGCCGGGCCCGTTCGTGGACTAGTTCATCGGCCGGGCCCCGTCGGGGAGTTCGGTCGGGTAGTCCTGGTCGAAGTCGGCCGAGCGGCTCACCTGCTCCCAGGCGGCGGCCTCTTCCAGTTGGCCGCGCGAGTAGTTCTGCGCCATCTCGACCGCATTGACACCGAGGAGCAGGTGCGTGGGCGGGTTCGGCGCCTTGACGACCCGGACCAGGATCTCGCCGGCGCGCCTGGGGTCGCCGGCGGCGGACACGGTGCCGCCGAACAGGCGCACCATCTCCCCCACGGTGGAGTCGTACTCCGGGGCGACCTCGGGGATCCGCATCGAGGGGCCGGCCCAGTCGGTGGCGAAGCCGCTGGGTTCCACGACCAGGCAGCGGACGCCGAAGGGCGCGGCCTCGGCGGCGAGAACCCGGGTGAAGCCGTCCACGGCGAACTTGGCGGCCTGGTAGGAGCCGAGGCCGGGGGTGCCGCCGACGCGGCCGCCGACGGAGGAGAACTGCACGAGGGTGCCGCCGCCCTGGGCCCTGAGGATCGGGAGCGCGGCGGTGGAGACGTTGTAGACGCCCCAGAAGTTCGTGTCGAACTGGCGGCGGAAGTCGTCCTCGGGGGTCGTCTCCACGGCGGCGAGGTTGGCGTATCCGGCGTTGTTGACCACGACGTCGACCCGGCCGAAGCGTCCGACCGCCGCCCGGAGGCCGGCCACGGCGGCGGGCCGGTCGGTGACGTCGAGCGCGACGGGCAGGACACGGTCGCCGTACTTCTCGACGAGGTCTTCCAACTGCTCGGGCCTGCGGGCGGTGGCGACGACGTTGTCGCCGGCCTCCAGGGCGGCGATCGCGAGGTCACGGCCGAAGCCGCGGGAGGAGCCGGTGATGAACCAGGTGTGGGTAGTCATACCGACAGCACAACACGGTTGCGTTATTAGTGCAACCGCGTTGCGTTAAATCCCGCGGTGGTGCGTCGGAGCGGTGGTGCGGTGCTCAGGGTGGCTCAGGGGTGGACCAGAGGCGCCTCTCCCGTTCCGGCGGTCGTGTTCAGGGCGTGGTCGATGAAGCGCCGGGCGGCCGGGGGCAGGGTGCGGGAGGCAAGGCAGGCGACGCCGATGTCCCGGGCGGCCCGCACGTCGGTGAGCCTGAGGTAGCGGACGGGGAGGTCCGGGTTCGCCTCCGTAGCCGCGGTGGCGTCCGGTGCGGCCGGGATCAGGGAGACGCCCAGACCGGACGCGACCAGCCCGCGCAAGGTCTCCACCTCCTCGCCCTCGAAGCCGACGAGGGGGCTGAACCCGGCCTGGCGGCACAGGGTCTCGGTGACGCTGCGCAGGCCGTAGCCGGGCTTGAGCACGATGAACTGCTCGTCGGCCACCTCGGCCAGCCGCACCCGCCGGCGCTGCGCGAGCCGGTGGCGGGCGGGGACGGCCAGCCAGAGGGGCTCGACCAGGAGCAGCCGCCAGGTGATCAGCGGGTGGCCGGGGTCCTTGCCGGTGATGATCAGGTCCGCGGTGGCGTCCAGGAGGTGCTGGGTGAGACCGTTCTCGTCGGCCTGGTGCAGTTCGAACCGTACGGCGGCGAAGCGCTGCCGGAAACCGGTGACCAGCCTGGGTACGAGCCAGGTGCCCAGGGTGTGCAGAAAGGCCAGCGAGACCACGCCCCTGTCGGGGTCGACGACCTCGGCCACAGCCCGCCGCCCCCGGTCGTAGCTGTCCAGCACGGTGTCGACGTACTCCTTGAACACCCGCCCGGCCGGGGTGAGTTGCAGGACCCGTCCGACCCGCTGGAAGAGCTCCGCGCCGATCTCGCTCTCCAGCCGGTTCAGAGCCCGGGAGAGGGCGGGCTGGGTGATGTGCGCGGCGGCCGCGGCCTCGGTGACGGTCACGCCTTCGGCGACGGCCTGGAAGGAGCGGAGTACCTGGAGATCCATGGTCCTATTCTCCCGCCACATCGGACGGGACGTATTCAGGTCCTGACGGCATGACCGGGAACCCCACGCCCACCGCGCGGACTCCGGGCTTCCCCGGTGCCCCGGCTGTCCCGATGTCCCGGCCGTCCCGATGTTCCGGCCGCCCCGATGTTCTGGCCGTCCCCGTTCTCCACCGCCCCGGTGTGCCGCCGCCTCGCCGGCTCAGACGGCCTTGATCGGCGGGTACACCGGCTGCCATATCGCCGCTTTCACCCGGTCCTCGATGGAGTCGTCCACCGTCGCGCGGGCCACCCCGTCGGCGGCGGCGGCGCGGGCCACCGCGACCGCCACGGCCACCGACGTCTCGCGCAGCTGGTCGGTGAGGGGCAGGATCGGCGCGCCGGGGCCGGTGGCGTCGGTCCGGCCGGCGACGGCGTGCGCGGAGGCGGCCAGCATGCCGTCGGTGACGCGGGTGGCGCGGGCGACGATCGCGCCGAGACCGAGGCCCGGGAAGATCAGCGCGTTGTTGGCCTGCCCGATCTCGTACCGGACCCCGTCCTGCTCGACCGGGCGGAACGGGCTGCCGGTGGCGATCAGGGCGCGGCCGTCCGTCCAGGCCAGCACGTCGGCGGGGACTGCCTCGGCCAGGTCCGTCGGGTTGGACATCGGCAGGATGATCGGACGGTCGGTGTGGGCGGCCATCGTACGGATGATGTCCTCGGTGAAGGAGCCGCCCTGGCCGGAGGTGCCGATCAGGACCGTCGGCCGTACCCGCTCGACGACCTCGGCCAGCGGGATGCCCCCGACCTTCTCGTCCCGGTGCCAGTCGGCGACCTCGGCGGCGGGGCGGGCGTAGCGGACCTGGAAGTCGCGCAGCCCCTCCTGGTCCTCGGTGAGCAGGCCGTAGCGGTCCACGCCGAAGATGCGGGCGGTGGCCTCCTCGACGGTCAGTCCGTCGGCGACCATGGCGTCGCGTAGCTGGTCGGCGATGCCGATGCCGGCGGTGCCCGCGCCGAAGATCACCGCACGGTGGTCGCGCAGCGCGATCCCGCTGGCCTTCACCCCGGAGAGCACGGCGGCGAGGTTGACGGCGCCGGTGCCCTGGACGTCGTCGTTGAAGGTGAACTCGTTCGGGCGGTAACGCTCAAGGATCCGGCGGGCGTTGGCGGCGCCGAAGTCCTCCCAGTGCAGCAGGGCGTCCGGGAAGAGCCGGCGGGCGGTGAGGACATAGGCGTCGATGAAGGCGTCGTACGTCTCCCGGTCCACCCGCGGGTGCCGGTTGCCCAGGTAGAGCGGGCTGTCCAGGAGTTCCTGGCGGTTGGTGCCGACGTCCAGCATGACCGCCAGGGTGCGGTTCGGGTCGATGCCGGCGGCGGCGGTGTAGACGGCCAGCTTGCCCACCGAGATGTCGATGCCGCCCACGCCCCAGTCGCCGATGCCGAGGATCGCCTCGCCGTCCGTGGCCACGATCAGGTCGACGTCGTCCGGGCCCAGGCCGGTGGCCATGAGCGCGCCCTCGATCTCCTCCGGAGCGTCCACCGACAGGTACACGCCGGCCGGGCGCCGGTACTCGTTGCTGTAGCGCTGGATCGCCCGGCCGACGGTCGGGGTGTAGACGATGGGCAGCATCTCGTCGAGGTGGTCGCCGAGCAGCCGGTAGAAGAGCACCTGGTTGCGGTCGTGGAGCGCGGTGAGGTTGACGTTCTTGGCCAGATCGGTGGGCTGGGCCGCGTACTGCTGGTACGCCCGCTCGGCCTGCTGCTCCAGGGTCAGCACCGCGGACGGGACCAGGCCCACCAGGCCCAGTGACCGCCGTTCCTCCCGGGTGAAGGCGGTGCCCCGGTTGAGGCGAGGCTGGGAGAGCACGGCACGGCCGCGGGCGGTCGTCTCCATGTGCCCCTCGTCGGCGTTCCACTGGGTCCCCATGATCGGCTCCTTGTCCGTTTTCCACGTCGTTTCCAGAGTGCTGCCAGAGCGCGTCCGGGTCGCTTCGAGACACTTCGGAGGTGCGTCGGGGAGCCACGAAGCGCCTCGTGTCTCCGGGGAACGTGCTCACTCCTGAAAGCCTGGCAGCCGGATATGTATGCGTCCAATGCCTAGAACAGGTGCGGTCCATGAGCCTGGTGCATGCATGCCGCGTCACCTCGGCGTACGACGGGGCGGGGCGGTAACGCGGTGGTGGGGTGGGGGCCGGGGGGGGGTGGGTCAGCCGCGGCGGGCGGTGGCGTAGGCGCGCTCCAGCTCGGCGACCGTGCTGAGGAAGTCGGCGCCCTTCAGCCGGCGCAGGGTGTCGGTGGCGAGCCGGTCGAGGGCGGTCCAGAGGTCGGCGAGCGGCTCGCGGAGCGCCTCTCCGCCTTCGGTGAGTGAGACGACGAAGGCCCGGCGGTCGTGCTCGGCGCGGGCCCGGGCGACCAGGCCCGCGTCCTCCATGCGGCGGATCGACCGCGAGACCGTGGAGTGGTCGAGCCCGACCGCCTGCTGCAACTCGGCCTGGGTCTGGCCGTCCCGGTCGAAGAGGCGCATGAGGATCAGTTCCTGGCCGGGGTGCAGGCCGAGCTTCAGGAGGAGTTCGGCGCCGTAGCCGTGCAGCTCGCGGGAGAGTGCGAAGAGCCCGAAGCTGACCGGTGCGCGTTCGACGAGGCTGGGCCGAGGCATCACCGGGTCGGGCTTTGCGGCTGGCATGGCGCTCCTCGTCTGGCGATAGGGGGCGGGAAGTCGTTGCTCTCTGCTGCTTCCGGGGCTGGGAATACCTTAGTCGCAGCGGATGTTGACGGCTGGTTCCGCTGCGGTCCCCGAGGGAGGTCAGGCATCCGGCGGTACGTCGGAGCGAGGACAAGTTGCTTGCGTGCGCAAGCTAATGGGCGCTACGGTGAGCCCGTTGCGCCGGGCGGGAGCCGCAGGGGCGGATCGTCCCCTGGCCCTTCCTGGAACCGTTCCGAAGGGAATCGTCATGTCATCCAGCTCCGAATCCGGAACCGACCGCCGTTCGTTCCTCGCCAAGGTCGCCGCGGCAACCGCCGTGCCGGCGGCCGCGGCCCTGGTCGCCGGGGGCACCGCGACGGCTGCCTCGGCGGCCACCCCCCGTACCCCGGCCGCCGGATCCTCCGGCGCCGGTCTGCCGGACTACGCGCCGGTGCCCGCGGGATCCCTCGGCCCGGCGGTGAACAGCCAGGGCTACTACGTCGGCCGGGTGAAGGACAACCTCTACTGGGTGACCGACGGCGACTACCAGGCCGCCTTCCTCACCACCCGCGACGGCGTGGTCCTCTTCGACGCGCCGCCCACCATCGGCCACAACCTCCAGCGTGCCGTCGACGAGATCGCCGCCGCCAACGGCACCAGCAACAAGGTCACCCACATCGTCCACTCGCACCACCACTCCGACCACGTCGGCGCGTCCGGGCTCTTCGGCCGTCACGTGGTCCGGATCGGGCACGAGGAGAACCGCAGGCTGCTGCGGCGCGACAACGACCCGAACAAGCCCGCGCCCGAGATAACGTTCGCCGACCGCTACACCCTGCACGTCGGCGGCGAGCGGGTGGAACTCGCGCACCACGGCAGCAACCACTCGCCGGACAACATCTACATCCGGTTCCCGCACCACGACGCCCTGATGCTGGTCGACATCAACATTCCGGGCTGGGCCCCGTTCGGCGCGCTCAACTTCAGCGAGGACATCCAGGGTTACCTCGCCGCCCCGGCCAAGGCGCTCTCGTACCCGTGGAAGTACCACATCGCCGGTCACATGGGACGGCTCGGCAAGCGCGCCGACGTCACGGTGCACCAGCAGTACCTCGAGGACCTGACCGCGTCGCTCAAGCAGGCGCTCGGGACCGTGGACTACGGGGTCTACGCGGCGAAGTACGGGAACAACATCTGGGCCGTCGTGAAGACCTGGCTCGACGAGGTCTGCCGGCAGGCGGCGGCCCCGGTCGCTGCCAAGTACACCGGGACGCTCGCGGCCGCCGACGTCTTCACCGAGAGCAGCGCCTTCTCGCTGGTGGAGTCCCTGCGGCTGGACCTCGGTCTGGGCAGCGCCATCCACCCCTGACCGGTTTTCGCGGCAGCAGTTGATTGCTTACGCGAGCAAATAGAACCAACACAAGACGGTCGGTGCGGTACGTAGGGGGCAGGGGCAGCCGTCGACGTACCGCACCGACTCATGCGCGGAGGGCGGCGGCCAGGGCGGCGCCCCGGCGGACCGCCACCGCCAGGGCATCGCCCTGGCATGCCACCGCGACACATCGACGCGACACATCGACGCGAGAAAGCGCCACGAGACAGCGCCACGAGACAGCACTGCGAGACAGCACTGCGAGACACCATCACGAGAAGGAGCACCTGATGCCTGAGGAATCCACCGCGCCCAAGGTCGCCGTCGTCGTGGGCGGGGCCGGGGCCATCGGCGGCGCCATCGTCCGCGAGCTGGCCGCACGCGGCCATGTGGTACGGGTCCTGGACCGTGCCGGCGACATCGTCTGCGACCTGGCCGACGCCGAGGACGTACGCGCGGCCGCGCGCCGTGTCCTGGCCGAGAACGGGCGGTGCGACGTGCTGGTGCACGCGGCCGCCGCCACCGACCTGATGGACGTGGAGACCGTGGACCTGGACCGTTGGCGCCGGGTCCAGGCGGTCAACGTCGAGTCCGCGCTGCTGCTGGCCCAGGCGTTCGTGCCCGGGATGCGGCAGCGCGGCTTCGGCAGGATCGTGCACATCGTCTCCGACACCTTCTGGAAGCCGCCGAGCCCGGACCTGCTGGCGTACGTGGCCAGCAAGGGCACGCTGATCGCCGTCACCCGGTCGCTCGCCGCCGCGCTCGGGCAGCACGGGATCGCGGTGACCGGAGTGGCGCCCGGCCTGACCCGGACCGCGTCCACGGCGTACCAGCCGGACGCCGCCTTCGAGGCCTCGCAGGCCGGGCAGGCGCTGCCCCGCGCGCTGACGCCCGAGGACGTGTCGGCGACGGTCGGCTTCCTGGCGAGCCCCGAGGGCGAGGCGCTGACCGGACAGATCCTGAACGTGGACGGCGGCGGCCTCTTCACGTGAAGCGCGGAACCCCTTGACTTATGTGGCTAGCCAAGTAATTATGTGGCTAGCCACATTAATGAGTGGCCCACTCCATATCACGATGGGAAACGAACCATGAGCGAGAACCTCTCCGCCGCCGACCTGGTGCAGCGCAGCCTCGACATCTTCCTCTCCAAGGACATGAAGGCCTGGGCGGACCAGTGCGACGAGAACGTCGTCGTCGAGTTCCCCTTCGCCCCGGAGGGCAGCCCCACCCGGCTGGAGGGCCGGACCGCCGTCTACGAGTACCTGCGCGGCTACCCCGACCTCATCGACGTGCAGCAGATCACGTCGGCGACCGTCCGCGGGACCGACGACCCCGACACGGCCATCGCCGACTGGACCGTCACCGGCCGGGTCCTGGCCAACGGGAACCCGTACGACATGAGTTACGCGACGTTCGTGACGTTCAAGGACGGCAAGATCGTCAAGTACCGCGAGTACTGGAACCCGCTCGCGTTCATCAAGGCTCTGGGCGGCGAGAGCTTCTAGGCCGCCGGCCGGATCAGTCCGGTCTCGTAGGCGAAGGCCACCGCCTGTACGCGGGCGCGGGCGCCGATCTTCGCGAGGACGTTGCTGACGTGCGTCTTCACGGTGGTCGGGGCGATGGACAGCCACTGTGCGATCTCGGCGTTGGACCAGCCGGAGGCCACGGCGACCAGGACATCGCGCTCGCGCTCGGTGAGGGCGCCGAGCCCGGCGGTGCGGGGGAGGGGGCGGACGGTGTGCTGCTCGCGGACGGCGTCGATGAGCGCGCGGGTCAGGCCGGGCGTGATGACGGCGTCCCCGGCGGCCACCACCCGGATGGCCGCGGTCAGTTCGGCCGGGTCGGCGTCGTCGAGCAGGAAGCCGCCGGCGCCGGCGCGCAGGGCGGCCCAGGCCTCCGCCTCCTGCCCGGCCGCGGTCAGCATCAGGACCCGGGGAGCGTGGACGTCCTCGGCCGCGGCGGGGAATCCGGGGGCGCGGGTCGTCCGGAGGGCGGGGTGGGTGAGGCGCCGGATGGTCTCGATGGCGGCCGCCCCGGACATCCGGCTGTCCATGAGGACGACGTCGGGGCGGAGCGCGGCGCTCGCACGGATCGCCCCGTCCCCGTCCGTCGCCTCCCCGGCGACCGTCAGGCCCGGCTCCGCGGTGAGCAGCATGCGCAGGGCGAGGCGCTGGAGGGATTGGTCGTTGACGACGAGTACGGAGACCATGCCTGTCTTCTCCATGCGAGGTCCGTTCCGTGAACGAAACTGTTTCGTTCACATGCTACGCCTGGATCCGCCGCCCCGGGAGAGGGGGTCCGCTCTCCCGGCCCCGCCCTCCCCGCCGTGCTCATTTGGCGTGGACCAGCCCCGTGTCGTACGCCGTGATCACGGCCTGGATCCGGTCGCGCGCCCCGATCTTGGCGAGGACCCGGCCGACGTGTTTCTTGGCCGTGGACTCGGTGAGGACGAGGCGCTCGGCGATCTCGGTGTTGTTCCAGCCCTCGCCGATGGCGACCAGCACCTCGTGCTCGCGGTCGGTGAGCGACCTCAGCCGGGGGTCCGTGACGGCGGCGGTGGGCGCCAGCACCCGGTGGGCGTAGGCGTCCAGCAGCCGACGGGTCAGCGAGGGGGCCACCACGGCGTCCCCGCTCGCCACCGCCCGGATGCCCGCGACGAGTTCCTCGAGGCGGGCGTCCTTGAGCAGGAACCCGCCGGCCCCGGCGCGCAGTCCGTCGTACGCGTACTCCTCGAGGTCGAAGGTGGTCACGATGAGTACGCGGGTACGGCCGCACCTGCTGTTCCTGCTCGATCTCCAGCCGTCGGGCCCGGTCCTCCAGGGCCGCCAGACACAGCCCGCGGATGCGGAAGGTCAGGTGGCGTCGATGACGGAAGCCGCGAACAGGACCGAACGAGACCGACCGCGGCCGAGTGCGAGGCCCGTGCCGTCAGCCCTGCTTGAGCGCGGCCAGCGCGATCCGCTGTGCCACCGGGTTCATCTCCTCGCCCTTGGCGTCGGTCGAGCCGACCGAGTAGACGAGGGTCCGGCTCAGGTCCCGGGTCCCGGCGAGCACCGCGCTGTAGCCGTACCGGGAGCCCGACTTGAGCCAGTACACCCGGCCGTCGTACTCGAAGCGCTGCAACCCGGCGCTGTAGGTGGCGCCTTCGATGTGCGCCGGGACGGTGAACATCTCCTCCAGCCACGGTCCCGGCGGCACGATCCGCCCGCGGAAGAGGGAGGTCAGCAACCGTTCCAGGTCGGCGGTCGTGGAGATCATGTCGCCGGCCGCGAACCGGTCCGCCTGGTTCCAGTCGGTGACGTCCACGAACGACGTCGTCCCGTCGGCCCGAGTCACCTTCTGGTAGCCGTGGTTGTGCGGGCCGAGGATGCGCGGGTCGGTGCCGGGGAAGTAGGTGTCCCGCATCCCGGCGGGGCGGAGCACCAGCCGGGTGGCGACGGAGGCGTACGACCGCCCGGTCACCTTCTCGATCAGCAGCCCGAGCACGGTGTAGTTGATGTTGAGGTAGTCCTGCTTCCGGCCCGGGCGGAACTCCGGCCCCTTCGCCACCGCCGACCGCACCACCTGCTCCGGGGTGAGGGTGTCGAAGCGGTGCGCGTACTGCGCCTCGAAGGAGTCGCCCCAGCCGTCGGCCGCCTGGATTCCGCTGGTGTGGTTCAGCAACTGCCGGACGGTGATGGGCCGGAAGGCGCGGGTGAAGAGGCCGGGGAGGTAGCGCTGGACGGGGCGGTCGAGGTCGATCCGCCCTTGTGCGGCCAGTTTCAGTACGGCCGCCGCCGTCACCACCTTCGTCGTGGAACCGGCCCGGAAGCGGCCGTCCGGGTCCGCCGCGCCGCCGCCGGTCAGGTCGTGCACGCCCGCGCTGCCGCGCCAGGCGCCGTCGGTGCCGCCCACCCGGACGAGCGCGGCGGTGGCGTCCGCGTCGGGCAGCCCGGCGATCGCGGCACGCAGGGCCTCGCCGTCCGGGCCGGCGGTGGTGGGCGCGGTGACGGCGGGTGCGGCTGCGGCGAGGGCGGGCGCCACCAGCGGTCCGGCCGTGAGGGCCAGGACGAGGGAGGCGGCGAGGACGGTGCTCCGGTTGCGGACACGCATGTGTGGGCTCCAGGGAGGCGACGGGTGCAGGGACCTGGTCATCCTGCGGGGAGCACGGCGGTCGGCGGATCGTCGCCGAGGAGGGCGTACGCCCCTGAGTCGCCCCTCATCAACTGGCTTCGACAATAAGGGAGTTGCTGGGGATGGCCCGTAGGGGTGCGGGCGGTAGGGAGGCCGGGCTGAAAAAAGTGTTATCCCGGAATCCGTCCTCCGTCTCCACACTGTGATCCCCGACATTGCCAAGCTCACCGCCCCGGCTGAGAAGGTGCGGTCATGAGGACGGACGTGCACGTGTCGCGGCAGTGGCGCGCCACCATCGCGGCCGCGCAGGCGGGCGACCGGCGGGCGCTGGACGAACTGGTCGAGGGCTGGCTGCCCTTGGTCTACAACGTGGTCGGCCGCGCCCTCAACGGCCACACCGACGTCGACGACGTCGTCCAGGAGACCATGCTGCGCGCCGTCGACCACCTCGGCAGCCTCCGCGACCCGGACAGCTTCCGGTCCTGGCTGGTGGCCATCGCCATGCGGCAGATACGCGACCGGGCGCGCCGCAGGCAGGAGCGGAAACTGGACGAGGGCGTCCCGGACGGCACCGCCGACTTCGCCGAACTCACCGTGCTGCGCCTCCAGTTGGAGGGCCAGCGGCGGGAGGTCGCGGAGGCGGTGCGCTGGCTGGACGCCGAGGACCGGCAGCTGGTGTCCCTGTGGTGGCTGGAGGTCTCCGGCGAACTCACCCGGCGCGAGCTGGCGGCGGCCGTAGGCATCAGCAGGCAGCACGCCGCCGTCCGCGTGCAGCGGATGAAGGAACGGCTGGAGATCTCGCGGGGCATCGTGCGCGCGCTGGACGGCGCCTGCCCCGAACTGCGCGAGCTGACCGCCCGCTGGGACGGGCACCCCGACTCCGTCTGGCGCAAGCGGCTGGCCCGGCACATCCGGGGCTGTGGCTACTGCGGCGACCCCCGCGACTCCGTCGTACCGGCGGAACGGCTGCTGGTCGGGATCGCGCTGGTACCGGTGCCGGTGGGGTTCACGCTGTCGTTGGCGCTCGGCGGCAAGACCGCGGCCGCGGTGACCTCCGTCGGCTGGTCGGCGAAGGTGCTGGGCGCGCTGACCAAGCCCGCGGTGGCGGTCACGGCGGGGGCGACCATCGTGGCGGGCGGCGCGTACGTCGTCGTACAGACCCCGGACCGTCCGGCACCGCACACGGCCACCGCGCCCACGGCGGCGGTCACCGGCGCACCGGCACCGAGCCCTTCGGCCACCGCCCCGCCGTCCCCGTCGGCCTTGCCCTCCGCCTCGCCGTCACCGTCCCCGTCGGCGAGCGCCGCCCCGTACGGCTCGGTCGTCGACGCGGTCGACAGGGCACCGGACCCGGACACCCGCCCCGGCACGCTGCCGCACCGGCCGGAGACGGGGATCACCAGCACGGGCGGGGCGCACGCCGTCCTGAACCACCGCGGGGACAACGTGACCCTCACCGGGCGGGGCTATGTCCTCGTCCGCTGGCAGATCGCCCCGCTGTCCCGGGCCGGCAGCCTCGTCATGCCCAGCTGGACCGGCCTGAAGGGCAGGCTGTTCCACGTGGCGTCGGGCGGCGGCCGCCGGATGGACGACCGCGTCAGCAGCACCGACGCCTCCGCCACCGGCATGGGCAGCTCGGCCACCGGCTACGCCGTCCTGCCGGCCGGCACCCAGCAGATGTGGCAGAACGAGTACTTCTACGTCGACGGGAGCGTCACGTTCACGGTGAACGAGCGGGGGGCTGACTACGGGGTGAGCGTCTTCCCTTCGACCTGGGACGCGGTGGAGAAGGACGTGCTGTACGGGCCGCCGGACGGGGCCATCCGGTACGGGCTGGTCCGGGACGACGGGAAGGACTCGGCGCCGGTTCCGCAGTACGTGACACGGGGGACGCCGGGCGATCCGGCGACGGTCGCTCAGCGGTCGGTCGTGTAGCGCCGGAGCGAGTCGAGCACGTCCACCCGGTTCGTGGTGATCGAGTCGACGCCCATGGCCAGCAGGCGGCGCAGCGAGCGGCGGGTGTCCGGGGTCCAGCACGAGACCAGGTAGCCGCTGCGGTGGACGTGCTCGGTCAGGGCGTGGTCGAGCAGGGTGAAGCGGTAGTTGAGGTAGCGGGGGCGGATCACGTCCAGGAGCGCCGGGCGCGCGGGCGCCAGGGTCTTGCGGGTCAGGGCGATCTCCGCCGCCGCGTCCGCCGCCCGTACCGCCAGCATCGCCGCCGCGTCTCCCGTGTAGTAGACGCGCTCCGTCGCACCGCACTCCCGGGCCACGGCCACGATCCTGGCCACCGCCCGCTCGCTCGGGCCGCCGGGCAGGTCGATCATCACCCGGCTGCCCTCCGCCGCCGTCAGCGCCTCGGCGAGTGTCGGCACGCCGCCCGCCGTGAGGCCGCGCACCTCGTCCGCCGACAGCGCGCTCAGCGGGCGGTCGACTTCCCAGAGCCGGTTCAGGGTCTCGTCGTGCAGGAGGACGGGGACGCCGTCACGCGTCAGCCGTACGTCGATCTCCACCGCGTCCGCGCCCTGTTGGAGCGCGGAACGCAGGGAGTCCGGCGTGTTCTCGCGGAAGCGGTAGGGGTCGCCGCGGTGGGCCACGGCGGTCACGGTCTGCATGAGCCCATGTTCTCAGGGCTCCGCAGGGGATTTTCAGGGGGCGAGCCATGCCTTCGTGTACACGTCGATCTCGGCCGAGATCCTCGCCTTGCCCGCCTGGTCCAGGAAGGACGCCTCCACCGCGTTCTTGGCGAGGTCGGCGACGCCGCGTTCGTCGAGGCCGAGGAGGCGGGCGGCGACCGCGTACTCGTTGTTCAGGTCGGTGCCGAACATCGGCGGGTCGTCCGAGTTGACCGTGACCAGCACGCCCGCGTCCACGAAGTCCCTGATCGGGTGCTCTTCGAGGGTGCGGACCGCGCGCGTGGCGATGTTGGAGGTCGGGCACACCTCCAGGGCGATGCGCCGCTCGGCGAGGTGGGCGAGGAGCTTCGGGTCCTGCGCGGAGCTGGTGCCGTGGCCGATGCGCTCGGCGTGCAGTTCCACGAGGGCGTCCCAGACCGTGCCGGGTCCCGTGGTCTCACCGGCGTGCGGGACGGAGTGCAGGCCGGCCGCGACGGCCCGGTCGAAGTACGGCTTGAACTGCGGCCGGGGCACGCCGATCTCGGGGCCGCCGAGGCCGAAGGAGACCAGGCCCTCCGGGCGGAGCCGGTCGTCGGTCGCGAGCCGCACCGTCTCCTCGGCGGCCTCCAGGCCCGCCTCGCCGGGAATGTCGAAGCACCAGCGCAGCACCGTCCCGAACTCGGCCTCCGCCGCCTTCCGCGCGTCCTCGATCGCGTCCATGAACGCCCGTGCGTCGATCCCGCGCCGGGTGGAGGAGAAGGGGGTGATGGTCAGCTCGGCATAACGCACCTGCTGGCGGGCCAGCTCGCGGGCCACCTCGTAGGTGAGCAGCCGGACGTCCTCGGGCGTGCGGATCAGGTCGACGACCGAGAGATAGACCTCGATGAAGTGGGCGAAGTCCGTGAACGTGAAGTAGTCGGCCAGGGCCTCGGGGTCGGTGGGAACCCTGGAGTCGGGGTGCCGGGCGGCCAGTTCCGACACGATCCGGGGGGAGGCGGAGCCGACGTGGTGGACGTGCAGTTCGGCCTTGGGCAGCCCGGCGATGAAGGCGTGCACGTCACGGAGGGCGGGTTCGGTGTGGCGGTCGGACAAGGGTTCCTCCCCGGAACGGCGCGGGGCCGCCTTCGGCGGTGGTACGCCCTGAGCTGGCCCCTTGCGCGGTGATCGGCTGATCGGTGATTCGGGGCCATCGTAGGCCGGACCGGCATTCGAGGTGGACGGGCCTTAGCATGACGGCGGCACGCGTGCGGGAGAGGGGACATCGCGAGATGGCTGACGAGGCGCCGAAGACTCCGAAGATACGGCTGGACAAGACGGCCGAGGAGAGGGAGGGGGAGAGGGAGGGGGCCGGGGCGGAGCCGTCGGTACCGCCCTCGCTCCACGACCAGCGGACGGTCGCGGCGATGCCGGGGGCGGAGGACGGGGTGCCGCCCCAGGGCTGGGCGCACCCCTTCGCGGCGCCCTCGGACGCGGCTCCGGCTCCGCCGGTGAACCCCTTCGCGGCGCCGGGTGCGCCGCCCGCGCCGAGCGCGTACCCGCCGCCGAATGCCTACGCGCCGCCCGCGCCGAGCGCCTACGCCCCGCCCGCGCCGAGCGCCTACCCGCCGCCGAATGCCTACGCCCCGCCCGCGCCGCCGTATCCGCAGAGTGCGGCGGTACCGCCGCCGCCGATGGCTCCGGAGGGGCCCGGTCAGGTTCCTTACGGCTACCCGGGCGCACCGGCTCCCGGTCCGGGGTACGGCTACCCCGGGCAGCCGTTTCCGCCGTACCCCGGCGGGCCCGGGGGGTACGGCGGCTGGCCCGGTATGCAGCCGATGCCCAACAACGGGCTGGGCACGGCGAGCCTCGTCACCGGGATCATCAGCGTGGTCGGGTTCTGTGCGTGGCCGGCCGCGCTGGTGATGGGGGTGCTGGCCATCGTCTTCGGCTCGATCGGGCGGGCCCGGGTCGGCCGGGGGGAGGCCACGAACGGGGGGCAGGCGCTGGCGGGGATCATCTGCGGGTCGGCGGGGCTTGTTCTCGCCGCGGGGTTCATCGTGCTGCTTGTGGTGGCGAGCTCGCAGTAAAGGTGGCGGCGGCGCGTGGTCGGGTGCGGGTAGACGGGGGCTGGTCGCACCCACGCGGCGGAGCCGCAGATCGGACAGCGCCCCGCGCCCCGTTCGGTAGGACCGGTCCCCGTCGGCTGGAAGCGCCCGGTCTCCTGCTCCTTCGGGTGGGACCGGTCCCCGCCAGACAGAAGCGTCGCCCTTCGGCGGTGCGCCGCTCCCGTCCCTGCCTACACCCCCGCCGCCCGCAACCTCTCCCGTGCCTCCATCAGCGCGAATCCCAGCAGGTTCAGCCCCTTCCACCGGGACGGGTCCTCCGCCGCCTCGTCCGTCGCTGCCAAGCCGATCCCCCATATCCGGTCCACCGGGCTCGCCTCCACCAGTACCCGGTCGCCGGTGCCGAGCAGGTACTCCCGCAGGCGCGGGTCGGCGCCGAACTTGTGCACGCTGCCGCGCGCCACCAGCTCGAAGCGCTCCCGCTCCCAGGTCGCCTCGTCGAAGTTCCGGACCAGCCGGCCCGCCTTCTTCGCCTCGGCGGGATGTCCGGCCGCCATGACCCGGCGCTCGGCCTCCGCGTCCCCGAACAGCCGGGCCTTTCCTGCCATCATCCAGTGCTCGGCGGTCGCGTAATCCACACCGTCGACCACGAAGCGTGACGGCCACCACTGGCTCAGGCAGCTCGCCGAGAGCTGTCCGTCCGGCCTCGGCCGGTGTCCCCAGAAGTGCAGGTACTTGATCCCGGCCCCCGCCCGGACCGCCCTGATCAGGGCTTCCGCAGAATCGATCTCCGCCATGCACGCCAGTCTGGCAGGCACCACTGACACTCCGTCCCGCCTTTTCGGTTCCGACTCGACACGTGGTCGACAGATTCCGTCGCGTAACCAAAAGGCAACAACGGAATCACTTGTTGGACTCCCTCTGCTCTGTCAGGATCGGCAGTCAAATCCAGCTGGAGCTACGCCACCCACCCCTCGGGACGGGACGACGGCGGAGGAGAAGCGACATGGACAACCCGGGCACCGCCACCCCGGAGACCTTCCCCGCGCAGGAGCGGCTCGCGGGCGGCGCGCAGTACATCGCGGGCCGGTTCAGCAAGGGCACGTCAGGCCGTACGCACGCCGTCGTGGACCCGGCCACCGGCGCGGACGTGTACACGTACGAGCTGGCCGGGACGGACGACGTCGACCGGGCCGTCGCCGCCGCGCGGGACGCCTTTCCCGGGTGGGCCGGGGCGACCCCCGGCGAGCGGTCGGACGCGCTGCACCGGTTCGCCGCCGTGCTCGCCGACCGCGCGGAGGAATTCGCCCGTGCCGAGTCCCTCCAGTGCGGCAAACCGCTCAAGCTGACGCGTGAGTTCGACGTACCGGGGACCATCGACAACACCGCGTTCTTCGCGGGAGCCGCCCGGCATCTGCAGGGGCAGGCGGCCGGTGAGTACTCCGGCGACCACACGTCGTACATCCGCCGCGAGCCCATCGGTGTCGTCGGGTCGATCGCGCCCTGGAACTACCCGCTCCAGATGGCCGCCTGGAAGATCCTTCCGGCGATCGCGGCCGGCAACACCATCGTGCTCAAGCCGGCCGAGCTGACCCCGCTGACCTCGTTGCTCTTCGCCGAGGCGGCCACCCTCGCCGGTATCCCCGACGGTGTCGTCAACATCGTCACCGGGACGGGGAAGGTGGCCGGAGAGCATCTCGTCGGGCACCCCGACGTCGCCATGACCTCCTTCACCGGCTCCACCGGTGTCGGAAAGCGGGTGGCGGAGGTCGCGACGGCGACCGTGAAGCGGCTGCATCTGGAGCTCGGCGGCAAGGCGCCGTTCGTCGTCTTCGACGACGCCGATCTGGAGGCTGCCGTCAACGGGGCCGTCGCGGGGGCGCTCATCAACACCGGGCAGGACTGCACCGCCGCCACCCGCGCGTACGTGCAGCGGCCGCTCTACGAGGCCTTCGTCGAGCGGACGGCCGCCCTGATGGAGACCGTGCGGCTGGGCGACCCGTTCGCCCCCGGTACCGACCTCGGGCCGCTGATCTCGCACGCGCAGCGCGACCGGGTCGCCGGGTTCGTCGAGCGGGCGCGCGGCTACGCGCGCGTGGTGACCGGCGGCGAGCCGCCGCAGGACGAGCTGAAGAGCGGCGCGTACTACCGGCCCACACTGATCGCCGACGCGCCGCAGGACAGTGAGATCGTCCAGGCCGAGATCTTCGGTCCGGTGCTGGTCGTTCTGCCGTTCGACAGTGATGATGAGGGAATCCGGCTGGCCAACGACACCCCGTACGGTCTGGCCGCCTCCGCGTGGAGCAGCAGCGTCTACCGGGCGAACCGCGCCACCCGCGAGATCAAGGCGGGGTGCGTGTGGGTCAACGACCACATTCCGATCATCAGCGAGATGCCGCACGGCGGCTACAAGGCGTCCGGCTTCGGCAAGGACATGTCGGTGTACTCGTTCGAGGAGTACACCCAGGTCAAGCACGTAATGTTCGACAATACGGCGGTTGCCCGGAAGGACTGGCACCGCACGATCTTCGGGGACCGATAGTCATACCTGCGGCCGCTCATCACGGCCCTCTTCCCGAAAGGGCATCAAGCGCATGAGGCAGTACGAGCCCGACCGCCCGACGCCGGTCGAAGTGGCCGCCATCCGGCGCAGCCTCCGCACCGGCCGGGCCGCCCTGGCCCGCCGGTCGTTCCTGGGCGGTGCGCTCGCGGTGGGCGGCGTCGGGGCGCTGAGCGCCTGCGGTATCCCCGCGGCCGGCAAGTCCCAGGGCGGCGTCTCCGCCGACGACCACTCGGCGAAGGAGAAGGTCGTCAACTTCTCCAACTGGCCCGAGTACATCGACGTCGACGACAGCGGCAAGAAACGTCCCACGCTGGACGCGTTCCGCAAGCGGACCGGCATCACGGTGAAGTACACCGAGGACATCAACGACAACGACGAGTTCTTCGGCAAGATCCAGCCGCAGCTCGCCGCGGGCCAGGACACCGGCCGGGACCTGATCGTCCTCACCGACTGGCTGGCCGCCCGCATGATCCGGCTCGGCTACGTCCAGAAGCTGGACGCGTCGAACCTGCCGCATGCCTTCGCCAACCTGTCGGACCAGTTCCGCAGCCCCGACTGGGACCCGGGCCGGGCCTACTCGTACCCCTGGCAGGGCATCTCGACCGTCGTCGCCTTCAACAAGAAGGCGCTGAACGGCGTCGAGGTGAAGTCGGTCTCCGACCTGCTCGACAACCCCGCGCTCAAGGGCCGGGTCGGCCTGCTGACCGAGATGCGCGACACGGTCGGCATGACCATGCTCGACATGGGCAAGGACCCGGCGAAGTTCACCGGCGACGACTACGACGCGGTGATCGCCCGGCTCCAGAAGGCCGTCGACAACGGCCAGATCCGCCGTTTCACCGGCAACGACTACACCTCGGACCTCAGCAAGGGCGACCTGGCGGCCTGTGTCGCCTGGGCCGGTGACATCGTGCAGCTCCAGTCCGACAACCCGGACGTCGGCTACGTCATCCCGGACAGCGGCTACATGACGTCGACCGACAACTTGCTGATCCCCAACAAGGCGCGCCACAAGACGAACGCCGAGCGGCTCATCGACTACTACTACGAGCCCGGGCCGGCCGCCGCACTCGCCGCCTACATCAACTACGTCAGCCCGGTCGCGGACGTGAAGCCCTACCTCGCCAAGATCGACAAGTCGGCGGCGGACAACCCGCTGATCGTTCCCGACAAGGCCATGCAGGCCAGGTCCCATGCCTTCCGCTCGCTGAGCTCGAAGGAAGAGACGGCATACCAGCAGAAGTTCGCGAAGCTCACAGGGGCGTGACGACACCATGACGACAGACAGCAGCGGCGACGTCCGCCTCACCGGCATCGGCAAGACCTACGACAACGGCTTCACGGCCGTGAAACCGATGGACCTGACCGTGCCCCAGGGTTCCTTCTTCGCCCTGCTCGGAGCCTCCGGCTGCGGCAAGACGACCACCCTGCGGATGATCGCGGGCCTTGAGGAGCCGACCAGCGGCACCGTGCACCTCGGCGACCAGGACGTGACCAACCTGCCGCCCTACAAGCGGCCGGTGAACACCGTCTTCCAGTCCTACGCCCTCTTCCCGCACCTCGACATCTTCGAGAACGTCGCCTTCGGCCTGCGCCGGCGCGGCATCAAGAGCGTGAAGAAGCAGGTCGAGGACATGCTCGACCTGGTCCAGCTCGGCGAGCAGGCGCGCAAGAAGCCGCACCAGCTCTCCGGCGGCCAGCAGCAGCGGGTCGCGGTGGCCCGCGCGCTCATCAACCACCCCAAGGTGCTCCTCCTCGACGAGCCGCTGGGCGCCCTCGACCTCAAGCTGCGCCGCCAGATGCAGCTGGAGCTCAAGCGGATCCAGACCGAGGTCGGCATCACCTTCGTCCATGTCACGCACGACCAGGAGGAGGCCATGACCATGGCCGACACGGTCGCCGTGATGAACGCGGGACGGGTGGAGCAGCTCGGCTCGCCCACCGATCTGTACGAGAACCCCAACACGACCTTCGTCGCCAACTTCCTCGGGACGTCCAACCTCATCGAGGCCGAGGTCGACACGAAGAGCGGGGACGACATCATCCTCAAGGCCGGCGGCGGCAAGCTGGTGCTGCCCGAGGCGCGATGTTCGGCGCCGACCAGGGCGGGCGGCAAGGTGCTCGTCGGTATCCGGCCCGAGAAGATCTCCCTCACGCACGCCGACGACGCCGGCTCGATCCCCGAGGGGCGCAACCGGATCACCGGCAAGATCGCCGACGCCAGTTTCATCGGCGTCTCCACGCAGTACGTGATCGACAGTGCGGTCTGCCCGGAGTTCGAGGTGTACGTGCAGAACGTCGAGCGCGACGGGCGGCTCGTCCCGGGCGCCGACGTCGTCCTGCACTGGAGCCCGGCGCACACCTTCGGTCTCGACGCCGACCAGGACATCGACGCCGGCACCGAGGAGGAAGCCGCCTGATGGCCACGCTTTCCGAGGCGCCGCCGCCGCTGGCGCCGGCCGAACCCGCCAAGAAGCCCCCGCGCAAGCGGGGCCGCTTCACGCCGTACTGGCTGCTGCTGCCCGGCCTGCTCTGGCTGGTGATCTTCTTCGCGCTGCCGATGATCTACCAGGCGTCCACGTCGATCCAGACGGGCTCCCTGGAAGAGGGCTACAAGGTCACCTGGCACTTCGCGACCTACTGGGACGCGCTGAGCGAGTACTGGCCGCAGTTCCTGCGGTCCGTCTTCTACGCGGCCGGGGCGACCGTGCTCTGCCTGCTGCTCGGCTACCCGCTGGCGTACCTGATCGCCTTCCGGGCGGGCCGCTGGCGGAACCTGATCATGATCCTGGTGATCGCGCCGTTCTTCACCAGCTTCCTGATCCGCACCCTGGCCTGGAAGACGATCCTCGCCGACAACGGCCCGGTCGTACACGTACTGAACTCGCTGCACATCCTGAGCGTCACCGACTTCCTCGGCTGGACGGCCGGCGACCGCGTCCTGGCCACCCCGCTCGCGGTGGTGTGCGGACTGACGTACAACTTCCTGCCGTTCATGATCCTGCCGCTCTACACCTCGCTGGAGCGGATCGACGGACGGCTGCACGAGGCGGCCGGCGATCTGTACGCCAAGCCGTGGACGACGTTCCGGAAGGTCACCTTCCCGCTGTCGATGCCGGGCGTGGTCTCCGGCACGCTGCTGACCTTCATCCCGGCGGCCGGTGACTACGTCAACGCCGAACTCCTCGGCTCGACCGACACCCGCATGATCGGAAACGTGATCCAGACGCAGTTCCTGAGGATTCTCGACTATCCGACGGCGGCCGCGCTCTCCTTCATCCTCATGGCCGCGATCCTGCTCATGGTCACGATCTACATTCGCCGGTCCGGGACGGAGGATCTGGTCTAAATGCCCTTCGTCAACTGGTTCAAGAAGCGTCTCGTCGTCATCGCGGGACTGCTCACCCTCGGATATCTGCTGCTTCCGAACGTCATTGTCACGGTGTTCTCCTTCAACAAACCGAAGGGGCGCTTCAACTACGAGTGGCAGCAGTTCTCGCTCGACGCGTGGAAGCAGCCGTGCGGGGTCGCCGACATGTGCGGCTCGCTCTCCATCAGCCTCCAGATCGCCGCCCTGGCGACGATCGGCGCCACGCTCCTCGGCACGATGATCGCCTTCGCCCTGGTCCGCTACCGGTTCCGCGCCCGCGGCGCCGTGAACTCGCTGATCTTCCTGCCGATGGCGATGCCCGAGGTCGTCATGGCGGCCTCGCTGCTCACCCTCTTCCTGAACATGGGCGCCCAGCTGGGCTTCTACACGATCCTGATCGCCCACATCATGTTCTGCCTCAGCTTCGTCGTCACCGCGGTCAAGGCGCGCGTGATGTCGATGGACCCGCGCCTGGAGGAGGCGGCCCGGGACCTGTACGCCGGTCCCGTCCAGACCTTCGTCAGGGTCACCCTCCCCATCGCGGCCCCCGGAATCGCCGCGGGCGCGCTGCTGTCCTTCGCGCTCTCCTTTGACGATTTCATCATCACCAATTTCAACGCGGGCTCCACCGTCACCTTCCCCATGTTCGTCTGGGGTTCGGCACAGCGCGGCACGCCCGTCCAGATCAATGTCATCGGTACGGCCATGTTCCTGGTCGCGGTACTGCTCGTGCTGGTATCGATGCTCATCACCAACCGCCGGACCAGGCAAAAGGCATGAAGCACCATAAAAACTCTGTAGGGAGTTGAAAATCATGGCCCCAAGCGCCATGAGCCGTCAGGCAGATTGGACCAGGTCTCTCTCCGAAGCACAGCCGGTCCCGTACTGGCTCGAAGACCCCGGCAAGCCCCACCCCGAGCCCGCGCTCACCGGCGCCGACACCTGCGACCTGCTGGTCGTCGGCGGCGGATACAGCGGACTGTGGACCGCGCTCAACGCCAAGGAGCGCGACCCCGGGCGCGAGGTGGTCCTGCTGGAAGGCCGCGAGGTGGGCTGGGCCGCCTCCGGCCGCAACGGCGGCTTCTGCGCCGCCTCCCTCACCCACGGGCTGCCCAACGGGCTCGCCCGCTGGCCCGGCGAGATCCACCGCCTGGAGGAGCTGGGCCGGCGCAACCTCGACGAGATCGAGGCCGCCGTCGCCCGGCACGGCATCGACTGCGACTTCGAGCGCACCGGCGAGATCGACGTGGCCACCGAGCCCTACCAGGCCCGGGAACTGCGCGACTGGCACCAGGAGCTGGAGCGGAAGGGCCTCGCGGACGGCATCGATTTCCTCGACGCCGACGCGCTGCGCGAGCAGGTGGACTCGCCCACCTTCGAGGCCGGGCTGTGGGACCGCCGGGGCGTGGCCATGGTCAACCCGGCCAAGCTCGCCTGGGGCCTCAAGCAGGCCTGCCTCGCCCTCGGCGTCCGGGTGTACGAGCACACCCCCGCCCTCGAACTGAAGCCGTACGGCGCCGGCATGGCCGTACGCACCCCGTACGGCTCGGTCCGGGCGCGGCGGGTCGCGCTCGGCACCAACATCTTCCCGAACCTGCTCAAGCGGGTCCGCGCCTACACCGTCCCGGTCTACGACTACGCCCTGATGACCGAGCCGCTCACCGCCGAGCAGCTCGGCGCGATCGGCTGGAAGAACCGGCAGGGCCTCGGCGACTCGGCCAACCAGTTCCACTACTTCCGGCTGTCGGCCGACAACCGGATCCTCTGGGGCGGCTACGACGCCATCCACCACTACGGCGGCCGGGTCCGCGCCGAGTACGACGACCGCCCGGAGACCTACGCCAAGCTCGCCGGGCACTTCTTCACCTGTTTCCCGCAGCTGGAGGGCGTCCGCTTCACGCACGCGTGGGGCGGCGCGATCGACACCTGCTCCCGCTTCTCGGCGTTCTTCGGCAGCGCCCACCAGGGGCGGGTGGCGTACGCGGCCGGGTACACCGGCCTCGGTGTCGGCGCGACCCGGTTCGGCGCCGACGTGATGCTGGACCTGCTGGCCGGCGAGGAGACCGAGCGCACCCGCCTGGAGATGGTCCGCAAGAAGCCGCTGCCGTTCCCGCCCGAGCCGTTCGCCTGGACGGGCATCGCCCTCACCAAGTGGTCGCTGGCCCGCGCCGACGCCCACGGAGGCCGACGCAACCTGTGGCTCAGGGCGATGGACCGGATGGGACTGGGCTTCGACAGCTGACCCGTTCACGTAGGTGATCCAGCTCACTCCAAAGGAGTGGTGAAACCCGCGTAATGCCCCTGGAAGGCCTCCCTCTCTCCCCGTGACGCGAAGCCCGCGTCGACGAGTGGGACTGGGAGGTCTTCTGATGACTGGGGCGAAGACGGCGGTCGAATGGCTGGCATCCGTCGCACCTGATCCCGAGGCGTGCCGCTGGGAATGGGAGCGCAACCCCCTCGGGGTCGCGCTGCTGCCCGCCGGCAAGGCCTGGGACGTACTGATCCTGCCGGGCGAGCTCGGCTACCCCACGCTCGACGTGCTCACCCGCGTCCTCGACCAACCAGGGCCCGTCCTGGTCGACTTCGGGGACAACCGGGTGGGCTTCTTCGTGCCGCCCGGCACGGCCGCACGGTGGCTCGGCACCGGGATCCGCACGGCGGGCGCCGGCACCTGGATCGTCGTGCCGTATCCCGGCCGGTCGACCCAGGGGGTGCGGTGGCTGGTGGCGCCGGACGGGTCGGGGACGCTGACGGATCCGGCGCTGCTGGAGCTGGCCATGCACGAGGCTGCCGCCGGCCTGGCCGATGACTGAACGCCGACCGCGTGTGGGGTGTCGGTCGGCTGCGGGTTCGTTGTGGCTGGTCGCGCAGTTCCCCGTGCCCCTTGAGGGCGCGCTGTCGGGCCGGCAGCCGGATCGGTGCCGTAGGTCTTGACAAGCGAATTGGTCTGGACCAAGTTGAGCGCGGCTTCACCTCCTCCAATTCCCCCAAGCCCGGAGGCACTTGTGGTTCGTGCGAGACCTGTCCTCACCATGCTCACGGCCGGGCTGCTGGCCGTGTCCGGCATCACCGCGCTCTCGTCGGCCGCCCGTGCGGCCGACGCGGACCTCGCCGTCAACGGCGGGTTCGAGTCCGGCCTCTCCGGCTGGACCTGCACGGCGGGCAGCGGTACGACGGTCGGCTCACCCGTGCACGGCGGAAGTTCCGCGCTGCAGGCGACCCCGGCCGGCAGCGACAACGCCCAGTGCGCGCAGACGGTGACCGTGCAACCGGGCGCGCAGTACACGCTGTCCGGTTACGTCCGCGGCTCCTACGTCTACCTCGGCGCGAGCGGCACCGGCAGCACCGACGTCTCCACCTGGACCCAGTCCGCCCCCGACTGGCAGAAACTCACGACCACCTTCACCACCGGCGCCTCGACGACCAAGGTCACCATCTACACCCACGGTTGGTACGGCACCGGCGCCTACTACGCGGACGACATCTCCCTCGTCGGCCCCGGCGGCGCCACCGGCCAGCCGCCCGCCGCTCCGACCGGACTGAAGACCGGCACGATCAGCTCCTCCAGCGTGGGTCTGTCCTGGACGGCCGCCACGGGCGCCACCAGCTATGCGATCTACCGGAACGGCACGAAGGTCCAGACGGTGACCGGGACCTCGGCCACGGTCACCGGCCTCACGCCCTCCACCGCCTACAGCTTCCAGGTCACCGCGGTGAACGACGCCGGTGAGTCCGCGAAGTCGGCCGCGGTGACCGCGACCACCAGCGCCGGGTCGTCCGGAGGCTCCACCGACCTGCCCACCCACGCCCTGGTCGGCTACCTCCACGCCAGCTTCGCCAACGGCTCCGGCTACACCCGGCTCGCCGACGTCCCCGACAGCTGGGACGTCATCGACCTGGCCTTCGGCGAGCCGACCTCGGCCACCTCCGGGGACATCCGCTTCAACCGCTGCCCGGTCACCGAGTGCCCGAACGTCGAGAGCGACGCCGACTTCAAGGCGGCGATCAAGGCCAAGCAGGCGGCCGGCAAGAAGGTGCTGATATCGATCGGCGGCGCCAACGGGCAGGTCCAGCTGACCACGACCGCCGCCCGGGACGCCTTCGTCTCCTCCGTCTCGAACATCATCGACACCTACGGCCTGGACGGCCTCGACGTCGACTTCGAGGGCCACTCGCTGTCCTTGAACGCGAGCGACACGGACTTCAAGAACCCGACGACCCCGGTGGTCGTCAATCTCATCTCCGCGCTGAAGACGCTGAAGGCCAGGTACGGGGCGAAGTTCGTGCTGTCCATGGCGCCCGAGACCTTCTTCGTGCAGATGGGCTACCAGTTCTACGGCACCGGCAAGTTCGGCGGCCAGGACCCGCGCTGCGGGGCCTACCTCCCGGTCATCTACGCCCTGCGCGACGACCTGACCCTGCTGCACGTCCAGGATTACAACTCGGGCTCGATCATGGGCCTCGACAACCAGTACCACTCCATGGGCGGCGCCGACTTCCACATCGCCATGACCGACATGCTGCTCACCGGCTTCCCGGTGGCGGGCGATGCCAACAACGTCTTCCCGCCGCTGCGCCCGGACCAGATCGCGATCGGCATGCCGGCCTCGACCAACGCGGGCAACGGTTACGTCGCCCCGGCCGAGGTCACCAAGACCCTGGACTGCCTGACGAAGAAGACGAACTGCGGCTCGTACGCCACCCACGGCACCTGGCCGACGATGCGCGGCCTGATGACCTGGTCGGTCAACTGGGACCGGTTCTCGAACTGGGAGTTCCAGAAGACCTTCGACGCGTACTTCGGCTGAGCAGCAGCCGCAGTGCCGTCAGCAGGACCGCGCACAGGCACCAGCTGGCCGCCACGTCCAGCGGCCAGTGGTAGCCGCGCCGGACCAGACCGTAGGAGACGGCCAGGACCAGGGCCGCGCAGGCGGTGACGGCGGTGCGGCGGGCGGCGCGGGAACGGAGCCAGGGGAGGAGGAGCAGGGTCGCGGAGCCGTACGCGATCGCCGCCGTCGCCGTATGACCGGAGGGGAAGTAGCCGACCGCCGGGGGCACCACCGGGGTCCCCGGACGGGCGGTCCAGTCCTTGACCGGCACGATGATCGCCGGGACCAGGGCCATCAGGACGGCGGCAGCGGCGGGCGGCAGCCACCAGCGGTCTGTACCAGTGGCACGGCCACGCCGGACGACGTAGCCGATGACGATCACCAGGACCGGCACCGCGACCTGCACGTTCCCGAGGTCGGAGAGCAGCTCGGAGAACCGGTCCGGGTGGACGAGTGCGCTGCTCAGACGGCTGTCCAGGCGGAGCAGGGGGCCATGGGCCACGACCTGCCAGGTGATCAGCGTGAAGAGAAGGGCCGGAAGGACCACGAGCCCCAGGAGTCCCGCGAGGGGAAAGCGAAGGAAGGAGGTCGGCCGCCCCGGAACAGGGGGGGTGGTTCCGAGGCGGCCGTCCGGATCGGAACGCCGCGCGCCCCGGGGGGTTTGGGGCGAGCGACCGTCCGATCGGTGAGGAGATCCGGAGCCAGAGGCCCCGGTTGTGTGCGCGAGGGCACGACCAGGTCGAAGCTGGGGAGGCCCCGGCCTGAAGTCGCCCACAGTCCCCTGTGGGCGGGGTGTATCTCTCATCTGCTGAGAACCTACGGCAGAGTGCGGTGCGGCGACAGGCGGAATCGCGTCCCGTCATCCACCTCGCACACCTTCTTCACACGGCCTGACGGTGGCCGCCCCAGCCCCCCGCATCACGCCAGGTGGGAGGGGAGGGGCGGTGGTGACACATGGGTTCGACACCCTGTGAGCGGGCTACGCGAAGCCTGTGGCTCAGATCCGAGCGAAGGCCTGCTCGATGATGTCGAGGCCCTCGTTCAGCAGGTCCTCGCCGATGACCAGCGGCGGCAGGAAGCGCAGCACGTTGCCGTAGGTGCCACAGGTCAGGACCAGCAGGCCCTCCTGGTGGCAGGCCTTGGCGAGGGCGGCGGTCGCCTCCGGGTTCGGCTCCTTGGTCGTACGGTCCTTGACCAGCTCGATGGCGATCATCGCGCCGCGGCCCCGCACGTCGCCGATGACGTCGAACTTCTCGGCCATGGCGGTGAGGCGGGTCTTCATGATCGCCTCGATCGCCTTCGCCTTGGCGTTGAGGTCCAGCTCCTTCATGGTCTCGATGGCGCCGAGCGCACCGGCGCAGGCGACCGGGTTGCCGCCGTAGGTGCCGCCGAGACCGCCGGAGTGCGCGGCGTCCATGATCTCGGCGCGACCCGTGACGGCGGCCAGCGGCAGACCGCCGGCGATGCCCTTGGCGGTGGTGATCAGGTCCGGGACGATCCCCTCGTCCTCGCAGGCGAACCACTGACCCGTACGGCAGAACCCGGACTGGATCTCGTCGGCGACGAACACGATCCCCTTGTCCTTGGCGAACTGGCTGATCGCCGGCAGGAAGCCCTTGGCGGGCTCGATGAAGCCGCCCTCGCCGAGCACCGGCTCGATGATGATCGCGGCCACGTTGTCCGCGCCGATCTGCTTGTTGATCATGTCGATGGCCTGAGCGGAGGCCTCGGCACCGGCGTTCTCGGGGCCGGTGAGCCAGCGGTAGCCGTACGCCACCGGCACCCGGTACACCTCGGGCGCGAACGGTCCGAAGCCGTGCTTGTACGGCATGTTCTTCGCGGTCAGCGCCATGGTGAGGTTGGTCCGCCCGTGGTAGCCGTGGTCGAACACGACGACGGCCTGCCGCTTGGTGTAGGCACGGGCGATCTTCACGGCGTTCTCGACGGCCTCGGCGCCGGAGTTGAACAGCGCGGACTTCTTGGCGTGGTCACCCGGGGTGAGCTCGGCCAGCGCCTCGGCGACGGCCACATAGCCCTCGTACGGGGTGACCATGAAACAGGTGTGGGTGAAGTCGGCCAACTGGGCGGCGGCCCGGCGTACGACGGCCTCGGCGGAGGCGCCCACGCTGGTCACCGCGATACCGGAACCGAAGTCGATCAGACGGTTGCCGTCGACGTCCTCGATGATGCCGCCGCCCGCGCGGGCGGTGAACACCGGCAGCACGGAACCGACACCCTGCGCGACCGCGGCGGTACGGCGGGCCTGCAGCTCCTGCGACTTGGGGCCGGGGATGGCGGTGACGACGCGGCGCTCCTGCGGAAGTGCGGTCATGGGGGCTCCCTGATCAATCGTGCGTTCCGGGGCGCTGTGCGTGTCCGGCGGCCCCGGGGCGGCTCCGGCGGTGCGTATCCGGACGCTCTCCTTCTTTCTTCGCAGGCTAGGTCCGGCCGTGGGAGGTGGGCATGCTCCATGTGGGTGTTGTCCGGGGGTGGCGTTGTCCGTGGTGGACATACTGCGCCGGGCGGCGGCGGGACCCGGCTGACGGTTCCTCGGCCGCGTAAGCGGTGAACTCCCCTGGGGAGGGCGTTAGATTGACTCGCTGACGGTGGACGGAACGGCTGGTCAGGGGGAAAGGGCGATGGACAGCGACGGGACGCGGGACACACAGGGCACGCACACGAATCCTGTACCGCGTCCGGCGGGGCCGCAGGACGTGGGCAGGACGCCGGCCGAGGCCGCCGCCGTGCCGCCGCGGCCGAAGCTGCCGCCCGGGGCGCCGAACCTGCCGCCCGGGGCGCCGCCGAGGCCCGACGGCTCGGCCTTCCTGAGCTGGCTGCGGGCGCCGCGGCCGGAGGCGCCGCCCGGGGTGTGGCGGTTCGGATACCGGTCCCGGCCCGCGGAAGAGCCTGATCAGGTCCCGGCCAGGCAACTGCTGAGCGGGGCGCTGATCGCCTTCCTGGTGGGGTGGCTGGTCTGGTCCCTGCTGACGCACGGCTACCTGGGTGCGTGGTGGGGCCTGCCACTCCGGCTGTTCCTTCCTGACTCGTGGCAGGGCGAGAACGGCACGATCGGGAAGACCACTGCTCAGTTCATCTATCGGGGATACACGTACCTCGTCTTCCTCACCATCATGCTGGTGGTGGGCAAGCTGGGCCGGTGGGGAGAGGTGTGGCGGCGGTTCGTCGCGCCCCGCTTCAAGGCTCCGGTGTCCCGCCAGGAGCCCCTCACCGCGGAGGAAGACCCCGCCCAGTGGCCCCACCTCCGTGCCGCCGGGGCGCATGACGCCGCCGACCGGCTCGCCGCCGAGGCGCGGGCCGGGCTGATGGGGGACGTGGATCAGGCCCGGATCGCGCGGGCCTGGCAGGGCGTGCGCAGCGGCCGGCACAGCATGGCGTCGTTCTCCGCCGCCGTGGTCAAGGACGGCGCCGCCGCCTGCCTGCACCCCTCCGGGGAACGCGACCTGCCCGCCCGGCACGCCAGGCACGACCTGATCACCGGCCAGGTTCGGCTCGGTACGACGGCCGACGACCCCCGCAACCCCTACCTCTACCGCGGCACCGGCCTCGCCGTCGGCCCCGACCTGCTCGGCACCTCCCTGCTCGCCGTCGGCCCGGCCGGCTCCGGCAAGACCGGCGCGCTGGTGCGCCCGCTCGCCGAGTCGCTCTGCCTGCACGCGCTCGCCGGCCGCGCCTCCGTGGTCGTCGTCGGCGCGGCCGGCGCCGGACTCGGACCCGCCGACTCCTACGACGTCGTCGTCCGCATCGCCCACCCCGAGTCCGTCTACGACCTCGACCTGTACGGCGGCACCACCGACCCCGACGAGGCCGCCGCGATAATCGCCGAGGCCCTCGTCGGCGACCTCGCCGACCCGCACCCCGGCAGCGACAGCCGCCGCTCCACCACCGTCCTCGCCCAGCTGCTCGGCCCGTTCAAGGCGGTCCACGGCCGCTTCCCCTCCGTACCCGAACTCCGCCAGCTCCTCGATGGCGCCCCCGGCCCGGTGGCCGCGCTCCGCAAGGCGCTGACAGCCACAGGACACGAGTCGCTGCTGCGCGAACTCGACGCCCGGGAACGGCAGATGGGGCAACCGGGGGACGTGGGCGCGGTGCTCGCCGACCGCATCGCTCTCCTCGACCGTCCGGCCTTCGCCGGGTTCTTCGACACCTCCGGCCAGTCCCGCCCCTTCTCTCTCAAGGCCCTCGACCACCCGGTCCGGGTCCGTATCGACCTGCCCGAGCGCGGCCACGCGGACGCCTCCCGCATCCTGGCCCGGCTGGTGCTCGCCCAGTTCACGGCGAGCGTGACGGTACGGGACGACCGTTCGCTCTTCGCCTGCCTGCTCCTGGACGACGCGACGGGTGTGGTGACGCCGGAGGCGGTACGCGCCGTCCAGCGCCTGCGGTCGGCCAACGCCGGCGTCGCGCTGACCCTGCGCACGCTGGACGACGTACCCCGCCCCCTGCGCGGGCCGCTGCTGGGGGCCACCGGCTGCCGGATGGCCTTCGCCGGACTCACCCCCTGGGACGGCCAGGACTTCGCCGAGGTCTGGGGCAAGGAGTGGACCGAGGCCCGGGACGTCACCGACCGCCAGATCATCGCGGAGACCCCGGCGGGCAAGGCGCTGCACGTCGTACGGCAGGTCATCACCGGCAAGGCGCCCACGGCCCGCGCGGTCACCGTCCGGCAGGTGGAGCGCGAGCGCTGGTCGGCCTCCGAGCTCGCCCACGGCGTACCCGCGGGCCATGCGGTCCTCTCCCTGACGACCGTCAAGGGCGAGCACGCGCCACCGCTGCTGGTGGACCTCAGGGGCGGCGCCGGCCGGGTTTGAACAGGGAGTCACACGCGACCGTACAGTGAGGCAGAATCGATAGAGGTCGTTCATACGAGACGGCCAAAGGCCCGCTGCCCCTGTGCACGTCTTCACGTGTCCACGACCGAAGAGAAGATCTGACGGCCCGATGCCACCCACGCTCGCCTCGCTCGTTCACCATTCCGCGCTCAAACTGACGGTGCGCGCGGGCGAGGACCGCCTCGACGTACCCGTGCGCTGGGCCCATGTCAGCGAACTCGCCGACCCCGTGCCGTACATGGAGGGCGGGGAACTGCTCCTGATCACCGCGCTGAAGCTGGACGCGGACGATCCGCAGGCGATGCGACGGTATGTGAAACGCCTGGTGGGAGCGGGTGTGGTGGGTCTCGGCTTCGCCGTCGGGGTCAACTACGAGGAGATCCCCAAGGCCCTGGTCGACGCGGCCGAGCAGGAGGACCTGCCCCTGCTGGAGGTGCCGCGCCGCACCCCCTTCCTCGCCATCAGCAAGGCCGTGTCGGCGGCGATCGCGGCCGACCAGTACCGGGCGGTGACGGCGGGCTTCGCCGCCCAGCGTGAACTGACCAGGCAGGCCCTGAACGCCGGTCCTGAGGGCCTGCTGGCCGCTCTCGCCGCGCAGGTCAACGGCTGGGCGGCGCTGTACGACGCCTCGGGCGCGGTCGTCGCCACGGCGCCGGAGTGGGCGGGCCGCCGGGCGGCCCGGCTGACGGCCGAGGTGGAACGGCTGCGGGAGCGCCCGGCGCCGGCCTCGTCGGTGGTGGGCGGCCCGGACAACGAGGACCGGGTGGAGCTGCATTCGCTCGGCACCGGCCGCAGGCCCCGGGCGGCCCTCGCGGTCGGCACCGCCGCGGCCCTCGGCACTGCCGAGCGGTACGCCGTCCACTCGGCCATCGCCCTGCTCACGCTCACGACGGAACGCTCGCGTTCGCTGCACGCGGCCGAGCAGCGGGTGGGCGCGGCGGTCCTGCGCATGCTGCTCGCCGGGCAGCCGGACCACGCCCGGGGGGTCGCCGGGGATCTGTACGGCGGACTTCTCGACGCGCCCTTCCGGATGGTCGTCGCCGATGCGGGCGCCGAACTGCTCGCCGGTCTCGCGGAGGCCGTCGAGTCGGCCGCGGCGCGCGCGGGGGAGGCGGTGCTGGTGGTGCCGGAGGGGGAGCGGCTGGTGGTGCTGGCCGCGGACGGGGGCGCGGCGGTGGCGGCCGGCGTCGACCACGCGGCGGCGCGCGAGGCCGCGCGGGCCGCACCGGAGAAGGACGCCACCGACGAGGACGACCTGGTCGTGGGGTTGTCGGCGCCGTCCGGTCCGATCGGCGCGGCGGCCGCCTACAAACAGGCCGAGCAGGCCCTGTCGGTGGCCCGGCGGCGGGGTCGGGTGCTGGTCGAGCACGAGCAGCTGGCCGCCGGTTCGGTGCTGCCGCTGCTGGCCGACGACGCGGTGAAGGCGTTCGCGGACGGTCTGCTGCGGGCGCTGTACGAGCATGACGCGACGGGCCGCGGTGACCTGGTGGCCTCCCTGCGGGCCTGGCTGTCCCGGCACGGCCAGTGGGACGCGGCGGCGGCCGACCTGGGCGTGCACCGGCATACGCTGAGGTACCGGATGCGCAGGGTCGAGGAGATCCTGGGCCGTTCCCTGGACGACCCGGACGCCCGGATGGAGCTGTGGCTGGCGCTGAAGGCGACATCGGCGGACTGACCGCCGCCCGAGAAGCCCGAGAACCCGGAGAACCCGGCCCGTGTGCCTCTGCCAAAGAGGCGCACCCCCGCTCGCCACCACTACACCCCGGACAAGCGCCGCTTCTCTTTCCCGCGCCTACGGTGGACCTTGGAAGCCAAGAACATCCCCACACACGCGGAAGGGCCGGGACTCTCATGACCGCCACCCACGCCTTCTGGCTCGCCGGCCGTCAGGTCACCGGCGAGGACACCTTCGACGTCACCAGCCCGTGGGACGGGCGCCTTGTCGGCAAGGTCGGCGTGCCCACCGACACGCAGGTCGAGGAAGCCGTCGCCGCCGCGTACGCCGTACGGGACGAGTTCGCCGCCACCCCGGCTCACATACGCGCCGCCGCCCTCGACCACGTCAGCCGGCGCCTCGTCGAGCGCACCGAGGAGATAGCCCAGCTGATCTCCGCCGAGAACGGCAAGCCGATCAAGTGGGCGCGCGGCGAGGTCGGCCGTGCCGTCTCCGTGTTCCGGTTCGCCGCCGAGGAGGCCCGGCGCTTCAACGGCGGCGAGGCCCAGCGGCTCGACACCGACCTCGGCGGCCAGGGCCGGCTCGCGCTGACCCGCCGGTTCCCGAAGGGCGTCGTCCTCGGCATCGCGCCCTTCAACTTCCCGCTCAACCTCTGCGCCCACAAGATCGCCCCGGCCATCGCCGCCGGCGTGCCGATCATCCTCAAGCCGGCGCCCGCCACCCCCCTCTCCGGCCTGATCATCGGCGACCTGCTCGCCGAGACCGAGGGCCTCCCGGCCGGCTCCTGGTCGATCCTCACGGTCGCCAACGACAAGATGGCCGCCCTCGTCCAGGACGAGCGGCTCCCGGTCATCTCGTTCACCGGTTCCGAGAAGGTCGGTTACTCGATCATGGACTCGGTGCCGCGCAAGCACTGCACCCTGGAGCTGGGCGGCAACGGCGCGGCGATCGTTCTCGGCGACTACGCGAGCGACGCCGACCTCGACTGGGCCGCCACCCGCATCGCCACCTTCTCCAACTACCAGGGCGGCCAGTCCTGCATCTCCGTGCAGCGGGTCATCGCCGACGCCTCCGTCTACGACCGGCTGCTCCCGCGCATCGTCGCCGCCGTCGAGGCCCAGGTCACCGGTGACCCCGCCGACGCGAAGACCGACGTCGGCCCGCTGGTCAGCGAGGCCGCCGCGGAGCGCGTCGAGGCGTGGGTGAAGGAGGCCGTGGAGGCCGGCGCCACCCTGGTCACCGGCGGCGACCGCGACGGTGCCAGCTTCGCGCCGACCGTCCTCACCGAGGTCCCGGCCGACACCACCATCTCCTGCGAGGAGGTCTTCGGACCCGTCCTCACCGTGCAGAAGGTGTACGGCGAGGCCGAGGCCTTCGCCGCCGCCAACGACTCCAAGTACGGCCTCCAGGCGGGCGTCTTCACCCACGACCTGCAGACCGCCTTCCGTGCCCACCGCGCGCTCGAGGTCGGCGGTGTCGTCATCGGCGACGTCCCGTCCTACCGCGCCGACCAGATGCCGTACGGCGGCGCCAAGCAGTCCGGCGTCGGTCGCGAGGGCGTCAGGTTCGCGATGGACGACTACACCTACGAGCGAGTCCTGGTCCTCACCGGCCTCGCCCTCTGACCTGCCAGGACAGCTCACCACGGCCGAAGCCCGCTGTGCGGGGGCTCCGGCCGTGGTGTTGCGCACGGGGGTGTGACCTGGGCAGGACATCCGCGCGGGTGAGCATGCCTGGCCGGTGGTGTGTGCCACGAGCGGCCGGGGTACTCGAGTAGACCCACCGTGCGGGGCGCCCCGCAGGAACCCAGGCCGTCACGGCCCGACGGGTGCGGGGCACCCGGCGTCCCCCATCCCTCCTGCGAGGCCTCCCATGAGCCGTCTCTTCTCGCCGCTCACCCTCCGCGGCACGACCTTCCCAAACCGGTCCTGGGTGGCTCCCATGTGCCAGTACAGCTCGGTCGACGGCTATCCGCAGGACTGGCATCTGGTCCATCTCGGCTCCCTGGCACGCGGCGGGTCCGGCCTGGTCATGCAGGAGGCCACGGCAGTGGAACCCGAGGGCCGGATCACCCCTTCCGACGCCGGCATCTGGGATGACGGGCAGGCCGCCGCGTACAAGCGGATTACCGACTTCGTCCACGGGCAGGGAGCCATTGCCGGCATCCAGATCTCCCATGCCGGCCGCAAGGCGTCGACGGCACCGCCCTGGGAGGGTGACGTGTACGTCGAACCGGAGGCCGGAGGATGGCAGACGGTCGCACCGTCACCGCTGCCGTTCGGCGACTGGCCGGCCCCGCGGGAACTCGGCGCGGACGACATCCGCGCTCTGGTCCGGGCCTTCGGCGAGGCCGCCGCGCGGGCGCTGTCCGCCGGCTTCGAGGTCCTGGAGATCCACGCCGCGCACGGCTATCTGCTGCACCAGTTCCTGTCACCGCTGTCCAACCACCGCAGCGACGAGTACGGAGGCGATCTCGACGGGCGCAGCCGTTTCCTGGTCCAGGTCACCGACGCCGTACGGGCGCAGTGGCCCGAGGACCGCCCGCTGTTCGTACGCTTCTCGGCCACGGACTGGGCCGACGGCGGCTGGACCCCGGAGGAGACGGTCGAGCTGTCGCGGCACCTGGTGGCCCACGGCGTCGATCTGGTGGACGTCACCAGCGGCGGGCTCGTCCACAACGCCCGTATCGAAGTGGAGCCCGGCTACCAGGTGCCCTTCGCCCGAACCGTCCGCGAGGGCGCGGCCCTGCCCGTCTCCGCGGTCGGCCTGATCACCGCACCGGAGCAGGCCGACCAGATCCTCGTGGACCGCTCGGCCGACGCGATCATGCTCGCGCGCGAACTGCTGCGCAACCCGACCTGGCCACTCCGCGCGGCCCGCGTGCTCGGTGACGACGTCCCGTGGCCGAAGCAGTACCAGCGTGGCCGCCCACGTCATCGCTGAGGCCGTCGTCGCCCGAGCAGCCGGGAATTCGACACAAGACAATGAGGTTTCCTCCGATATGAGCGATCAATGCACCAATGCCGCTTTTCCCGTGCCTCAGGGCGAGTCGATGCGGGCGCTGCTCGCGGCCGACCGTGTCGCCACGCTGCAGCAGATATCCGCCCTTGGCCGTGAGTTCGAAGGGATCGTCGAGGCGAACGCACTGGTGGCCATTGACGACGAGCACGACCCGGAGGGGGCGAGCACGGCCTTCGAGCGGGCGCACGTCACCGCTCTGCTGTCCCAGTCGCGCGAGCATCTGAACGATCTCGATCGCGCCCTGGAACGGTTGGAGAGAGGCGACTACGGGCGCTGCGAGCTATGCGGTGAGCCGATCCCGACGGAGCGCCTCGAAGTTCGCCCGGCGGCGAAAACCTGCGTGCGCTGCGCGTCCGTAGCTCGTTGAAGGGTGCACAGTTGAGGGCGCGACATGTCGTCCTGCCCCAACTCGGTGTGCGGGTGGATGCCGAGTTTCAAAGACGTTCGGTCGTGACGCTCGATCGTCGTCCCCTCGAAGGGGCCCGGCACCCTTGCCTTCCGGTGCCGGGCCCCTTCTCGGTGCCGGCCGCTCCGGACCCTCAACCGGAGAAGCCGACGTGCGCGAGCCGCAGCGGGCCGCGCAGTCTGAGGTGGATGTCGTGCACGCCCTCGGCGGCGATGCCGGCGGTGAGCGAGGTGTACGCGTACGGGCCCGGCGTCGGCTCGGCGAGCGTCAGCACCGTCAGCGACGGGCCGCCGTCCAGGGACAGTTCGAGCGAGCCGGCGCCCGACACCCGCGCGGTCACCTCCGTCACCCCCTGACCGAAGTCGCAGTCCCGGTAGACGAGTTCACCGAGGCCGTCACCCTTCGGTGTGACCGCGTCGCCCGCCGTCCTCGTACGGTCCACGATCGCGATGCCCGACTGGTCGTCGAAGCCGGCCACCTCCAGGCCGTGTTGGGCGGTGACATCGCGCGGTACCGCCGGCTCGCCGTCCAGGATCACCGTCGTACGCAGCCGGATGTCCTCGCTGGACGCGCCGACCAGGACCTCGTACGGCCCCTTCTCCAGGCGCCATCCGTCCCGGGCCACGTCCCAGAACGCGAAGGCGGAGAGCGGGACTTCGAAGGTCAGCCCGGTCCGTGCGCCGGGGGCGAGGGTGATCCTGCGGTGGGCCAGGAGTTCGCGGCGCGGGCGCACCGACGACGGCTCGACCGCCCGGGAGTACAGCTGGGCCACCTCGTCCGCCGTCACGTCACCGGTGTTGGTGACCGTGAAGGACACGCGGACCGTCCCGTCCGCCACCTCGGTGACCAGGTCGGCGTAGGAGAAGGACGCGTAGGACAGGCCGTGGCCGAACGGGAAGAGCGGGGTGCCCTCGAAGTAGAGGTACGTCTGGCGGGCGCCCAGCACGTCGTAGTCGAGCAGGTCGGGGAGGTCGGCGTCGGAGGCGTACCAGGTCTGCGGGAGGCGGCCCGCGGGGGAGACGTCACCGGCCAGCACCCGGGCGAGCGCGGTGCCGGCCGCCTGGCCGCCGTGCGCCGTCCACAGGACCGCCGGGAGGCGGGCCACGTCCACCGCGTAGGGGTGGGCCGACGTCAGGGCCAGGACCGTCCGCGGGTTCGCGGACCGGGCCGCGCGCAACAGACGCTCCTGGTGCGGGGGCAGGGCCAGGGTCGTACGGTCCTCGGTCTCACGGCCGTTGATGTGCGGGTCGTTGCCTGCGACGACCAGGACCGCGTCGGCCGCGGCGGCCGCCCTGGCGACGGCCTCCGCACCCCGCTCGACGATGATCAACTCGAAGATCGACGCGTTCTCGGCGGCAACCTGCACGCCGTCGGTGGCGACAGAGACGTGGCGACCCGTGCCGAGATGCCGGAGGAGGTGACCGTTCTCATGGGGTTCCAGGCGGAACGTCTCCTGGACGACCCAGCCGCCGGGCTGGTCGGCGGAGGCGCGGACCCGGCCGTCGTCGGCGACCGAGAGATAGCGGCCGTCGGGGGCGCGGAGCGTCAGCACGCCTTCGCCCCAGTCGACGAGGGCGAGTTCGGTGCCGGTCGCGTCGGTGGTCAGCGGGGGCAGGTCGGTGCGGCCCGCCAGCAGCGCCGGGTCCAGGGCGCCCGTCGCGCCACGCGTCTCCTCGGCGGCCTCGGGGGCGGGCGGTACGTGCAGGAAGCTGCCGTCCGCGAGCCTCAGCCGGACCCGGTCCACGCCCTCCGCGAACTCCACCCGCTCCGCGCCGAACCGTTCGTACAGGCCCTCCAGCGGGGTGGAGCGGTGCAGCAGGGTGCCGCTGTACCAGTCGAGCTTGCACTCGTCGGCGAGCAGACCGACCACCGCGATCCGGGTGTCGGGCGCGAGCGGCAGCAGGTCGCCGTCGTTCTTGAGGAGGACGACCGCCTGTTCCGCCGCCTCCTGGGCGAGGGCGCGGTGCGCGGGGGTGTCGAAGTCGGACGGGTCCGCGTGCGGGTCGGCGTGTGGATCGTCGTGCGGGTCGAACTCGCCGAGGCGGAAGCGGACCGAGAGCTGGCGGCGTACGGCCGTGTCGATGTCGGCCTCGGTCAACAGGCCCTGGGCCAGAGCCCCGTCGATCCGCGCGACGATCTCCGAACCGTCCGTGCCGTGGTCGGTGAAGCTGTCGACACCGGCGAGCAGGGCGGCCGCCGTGGCCTCCTCGTGGGTGTCGAAGTAGTGCTCGTGGTCGACCAGGTTGCTGGGCGCGCCGGCGTCCGAGCAGACCAGCAGATCCTCCGCCGTCCACGTCCGCAACTGCTCGCGCAGGTACGGGGAGACGTGGTTGGGGCGGCCGTTGACCAGGTTGTACGCCGGCATCACGCCGGCCACCGCGCCCGCCCGCACGGTCTCCTCGAAGGCGCGCAGGTCGTACTCGTGCAGCACCCGCGGGCGGACCGAGGAGGAGGAAGTGGCGCGGTCCGTCTCGTTGTTGTGGGCCAGCCAGTGCTTGAGGACGGGCGCGGTGCGCCAGTACACCGGGTGGTCGCCGCGCAGACCGCGGGTGTAGGCGGTGGCGATGGCGGAGGTGAGCTTCGGGTCCTCGGAGTAGCCCTCCTCGTTGCGGCCCCAGAGCGGATGGCGCAGCAGGTTCACCGTCGGCGCCCAGACGTTGAGGCCCACGCGGTCGTCGCGGGCGCGCATCGCCCGGACCTCCCGGGACACGGCCTCGCCGACCCGTCGTACGAGATCGGTGTTCCAGGTCGCGCCGAGGCCGACCGCCTGCGGGAACACCGTGGCCGGGCCCATCCAGGCGACACCGTGCAGGGCCTCCTGGCCGGTGCGGAAGGCGGCGATGCCCAGGCGTTCCACGGCGGGAGCGAACTGGTGCAGGAAGGAGACCTTCTCGTCCAGGGTGAGCCGCGCCAGCAGGTCGTCGATGCGCTTCGCGAACGGCAGGTGCGGATCGCGGAAAGGCGGCGTAGGCGGCGTTCGATCGGTCACGTGCGGTTCCCCTTGCGATGGAGCGACGAGGCGCTTTCGAAGCGCTTCGATGCTCATTCGACGCACCGTCGGGTGTCAAGAGACGCTCACCGAAATTTCAAGCGGCGCATACGAAGAGGTCATCCCTGTCGGCTCGGAGGAATCTTGGGAGCGACCCTTGTGCACCCCCGGGTGTTCACTTAACCTCGCAGCAACATCGAAGCGCTTCGACTGGCCGACCAGCCGACTCACCGGTCCGCCCCAGGGACCACATGACAGCGGTCGACCGTGGTCGGGGGATCGCTTCAGCTCAGCCAGTTCCACTCGAGACACCGCAGCCGACGGCCACCGCCGGGTGTCCTGGTGCGCCATGAAGGGTTGACGCAATGACGCCGAACGCCGCTTCCCCCTCCTCTGGTCCTTCCGGTCCGAGCCGGAGAAGCTTCCTCGCCTCCACGGCGGTCGCCGCCGCAGCGGTGGCGGGGGGCACGCCGTTGCTCGCCGCCTGCGGGGCGTCGGACAGCGGGTCGGGCGGGGGTTCCTCCTCGGGCAAGGACGCGACGAAGCTGCTGCCGTCCTACGTCGCCAACAACGTGGTGGCCCCGGACATCCCGGCGAAGAACGGCTCGGCGATCGGCTTCACCAGCAAGCTCGACCTGGCGACCCTGAAGACCTCGGTCCCGAAGACGCTCGGCAAGGGCGGCAAGGTCACCGTCATGTCGCCGTTCTGGGGCTCCCCGCCCAAGCAGGACAACGCCTACTACAAGGCGATGAACGCCCTGATCGGCGTCGACGTCGAGTGGCAGAACCAGGACGGCAACACCTACGACCAGAAGCTCGGCGCGGTCCTCGCCTCCAGCGACGTACCGGACGTCGTGGTCGTCCCGAACTGGAACATGGGCGGCAAGATACCCACCGCCATCATCAGCAAGTTCGCCGACCTCGGCCCGTATCTGTCGGGTGACAAGGTCAAGGACTACCCGAACCTCGCCGCCATCCCGACCGACGCCTGGCGGCGCTGCATCTTCGGCGGCAAGCTGCGCGGACTGCCGATGCCGTCCTCGTACGTCACCAACATCGTGCCCTTCTACCGCAAGGACATCTTCGACAAGGAGGGCTACGAGGTCCCGCGCTCGGCGGACGAGTTCCTCTCCCTGGCCAAGGAGATCACCAACGCCAAGGCCAAGCGCTGGGCGTGCATGGACATGAAGTGGACCGCCTGGCAGATGTTCAGCGTCCTGTCCGGCAGCGAGAAACCGCTCGGCTGGAACCTCGTCGACGGCAAGCTGATCAACCGCATCGAGACCGACGAGTACCTCGAAGCACTGGAGTGGACCCGCAAGCTCTTCGCCGCCGGCGTCGTGCACCCCGACGCCAAGCTCGGCAAGAACGCCCCCGACGCGGGCCCCAAGTTCGCGGCCGGCGAGTTCCTGATCTACCCCAACGACATCAGCCAGTGGTGGAGCCGCACCGCCGAACAGGCCACCCAGAACCCGGAATACAAGATCTGGGGCATGGACGTCTACGCCCACGACGGCGGCGACCCGCAGGTCTGGGCCGAACAGCCGGCCGGCATCTTCGCCTTCATCAACAAGAAGGCCTCGGAGTCCGTCGTCCACGACGTGCTGGCCGTCGCCAACGTCACCGCCGCGCCCTACGGCACCAAGGAGTACATGGCCACCAACTACGGCGTCGAGGGCACCCACTACACCGTCAAGAACGGCGTGCCCACCAAGACCACCCAGGGCAACAACGAGGTCCTCAACGCCTACGTCATGGTCGCCAGCCCCGCCCCCACCATCGCCCACCCCGACTTCCCCGACGTCGCCAAGGCGCAGGTCGAGTGGCAGCAGCGGATGGGCTCCTTCACCAGGAAGTCCAGCTTCTTCGGCCAGATGATCACCGAGCCGTCCCGCTACACCAACCTCATGAACGACTTCGAGACGCTCGAAGACGACATCACCCGCGGCCGCAAGAAGATCAGCGACATGCAGCAGGCCGTCTCCGACTGGAAGAGCAAGGGCGGCGACCGGCTGCGCGACTGGTACAAGAAGCTGCTCGACGACAACGGCTCGTCGGCGAGCTGACCCGGCACCGAGGCAAGGAGAACGGCCGTGTCCCACAGCACGGTGCCTCGCAGCAGGGCCGAGGCAGACGACAGCGCGGGGCGGACTCCCGTGGCGTCCGGCGGCGCCACCGGCACCCGCGGGAAGACGGGGGCCGGGAAGCTGAGCCTGCGCCTCAGATTCAGACGCGACCGCGCGCTGATCCTGATGACGCTGCCGGCGGTCCTGCTGATCCTGGTCTTCAACTACCTGCCGATCCTCGGCAACATCGTCGCCTTCCAGGACTACGACCCGTACATCAGCGACAACGGCATCGTCTCCATGCTGCACAGCCCCTGGGTGGGCTTCGAGAACTTCCAGCGGATCTTCGCCGACTCGGCGTTCTGGGACGCGGTGAAGAACACACTCGTGCTGTTCTCCCTGCAGCTCGTGCTGTTCTTCCCGATCCCGATCGCACTCGCGCTGCTCATCAACAGCGTGGTCCGGCCCCGGGTGCGGGCGATCTCCCAGGCGGTCCTGTACCTCCCGCACTTCTTCTCCTGGGTGCTGGTCATCTCCGTCTTCCAGCAGATCTTCGGTGGCGCGGGTCTGCTGTCGCAGCTGCTGAGACAGCACGGCTACGACGGCCTCGACATCATGACCGACCCGTCGACCTTCAAGTTCCTGGTCACGGCGGAGGGCGTCTGGAAGGACGCGGGCTGGGGGATCATCGTCTTCCTGGCCGCGCTGGCCTCCGTGAGCCCGGACCTCTACGAGGCGGCGGCGATGGACGGGGCCGGCCGCTGGCGCCGCATCTGGCATGTCACGCTGCCCGCCCTGCGGCCGGTGATCGCCCTGCTGCTGGTGCTGCGCGTGGGCGACGCGCTGACCGTCGGCTTCGAACAGATCCTGCTCCAACGGGACGCGGTCGGCCCAGGAGCCGCCGAAGTCCTCGACACCTTCGTCTGGTGGAACGGCGTCCGCAACCAGGACTTCGGCTACGCGGCCGCCGCCGGTCTGATCAAGGGCGTGGTCAGCCTCGGCCTGGTCCTCGCCGCGAACAAAGTGGCCCATCTCATGGGCGAGCAGGGGGTGTACAAGAAGTGACCGCCGTCATCGACAAGCCTCCCGTACGGGAACCTTCCCGATGGGGCGCCCCACCCCGTCCGGCATGGGAGGAGGAGCCCGGCAGGGCGGGCCTGGCCGGCAAGGGTCTCGTGCTCGCCCTCGCCTGCCTGGGCATCCTCTTCCCCCTGTGGATCATCGTCGTGACCAGCCTCTCCTCACGGAAGACGATCGACGAGGCCGGCGGACTGGTGATGGTGCCCAAGGGCATCACCTTCATCGCCTACAAGGAGCTGCTGAGCGGCGGCCAGGTCACCCGGGCCACGATCATCAGCATCCTGATCACCGTCGTCGGCACGCTGTTCTCGATGGCCGTGTCGGTGCTGTGCGCGTACGGCCTCTCGCGCATCGGCTCCCTGGGCCACCGCTGGTTCCTGATGCTGCTGCTGGCGACCATGTTCTTCAGCGCGGGCCTGATCCCGACGTACCTCCTCGTCCAGTCCCTGGGCCTGACCGACAGCTATCTCGCCCTGATCCTGCCGAGCGCGGTGAGCGTCTTCAACATCCTCGTCCTGCGCGGGTTCTTCATGGGCATCTCGCAGGAGCTGATCGACAGCGCGCACATAGACGGCGCCGGCGACTTCCGGATCCTGTGGCAGATCGTCATGCCGCTGTCGCGTGCGGTGCTCGCCGTGATCACCCTCTTCTACGCGGTCGGGTACTGGAGCGCGTGGTTCAACGCGTCCCTGTACCTCAACGACCAGGACAAGATGCCGCTGCAGAACGTCATGATCCAGCTGGTGCAGAAGCAGGAAGCCCCGGTGGGGCTGGGGCAGGCGATCAAGACGGGTCAGCTGTCCGGGCTCGGGGTGCAGATGGCGGTGATGGTGATGGCGCTGCTGCCGGTGGCGGTGCTCTCGCCGTTCGTCCAGAAGCACTTCAAGAAGGGGATGCTGACGGGGGCGGTGAAGGGGTAGCCGACGGCGCCTTGTGAACGGGGTGGCGGGGGAGTGTCGGCGACTGCGGGTGGTTCGCGGCCGGCCGCGCAGTTCCCCGCGCCCCTGAAGGGGCGCTGCAGCCGCCGCATCTCCCCAGCCGCGGGCGCTCGTGACACTCTCCGGCCGCGGGCAGTCGTGCCTCCCCCGGAGCCCGAAAGACCTTGGGGGACCCTCAGGCGGCACGGGTGGGCGCGGGCGGCACCCTGCAAGCGCCGGTAAGCGTCCCCACCCCCGCCCAGCCCCCACCCCGGTCGCCCACCCAACCCACCGAAGGTTCCCCATGCCCACCCTGAGCCGCAGAACCGTCCTCGCCGCCACCGCCACCGCCCTCGCCACTCTCCCCGCCCTCACCGCCAACGCCCTCGCGGCCGAGCCCCGCCCGCAGGCGTACCGCTGGCGCAACGCGGCGATCGGCGGCACCGGATTCGTCACCGGCGTCCTCTTCCACCCCACCACCCCCGGCCTCGCCTACGCCCGCACCGACATCGGCGGCGCCTACCGCTGGGACGCCCCCGCCGCCCGCTGGACCCCCCTCACCGACCACCTCGGCTGGGACGACTGGAACCTCCTCGGTGTCGAGGCCCTCGCCGTGGACCCCGCCCACCCGGACCGGCTCTACCTCGCGCTCGGCACCTACGCCCAGTCCTGGGCCGGCAACGGCGCGGTCCTCCGCTCCGACGACCGCGGCGCCACCTGGACCCGTACCGACCTCGCCGTCAAGCTCGGCGCGAACGAGGACGGCCGGGGCATGGGCGAGCGCCTCCTGGTCGACCCGCGTGACAGCGACACCCTCTGGCTGGGGACGCGGCACGACGGACTGCTCAAGTCGACCGACCGCGGCGCCACCTGGGCGGCCGTCACCGGTTTCCCGGCCACCCCCGCCGCCTCCGGCCAGGGCGTCACCCTCCTCGTCGCCGTCGGCCGCGCCGTCTACGCCGGCTGGGGCGACGCCGACGGCAGCACCGGCGCCGTCAACCTGTACCGCACCACCGACGGGAGCACCTGGGCAGCCGTCCCCGGCCAACCCACCGGCACCTCCGCCAAGATCCCGGTCCGCGCCGCCCACGACCGGCACGCGCGCGAGCTGTACGTGACCTACGCCGACGCCCCCGGTCCCAACGGCCAGGCCGACGGCAGCGTGCACAAGCTCTCCACCGTCACCGGCCGCTGGACCGAGGTCACCCCGGTCCACCCCGGCGGCGGCGACACCTTCGGCTACGGCGGGGTGGCCGTCGACGCCCGCCGGCCCGGCACCGTCGTCGTCTCGACGAACAACCGGTGGGCGGCCGTGGACACCCTCTACCGGACCACCGACGGCGGCCGTACCTGGACGTCCCTGAAGGACACCGCGGTCTTCGACGTGTCGGAGACTCCCTTCCTGAAGTGGGGCGCTGATCAGCCCAAGTTCGGGTGGTGGATCCAGGCCGTGGCCGTCGACCCGCACGACTCGAAGCACGTCGTATACGGCACCGGCGCCACCCTCTACGGCACCCGCGACCTCGTCCACTGGGCCCCGCGGATCCGCGGTCTGGAGGAGACGTCCGTACTGCAGCTGGTGTCGCCCCCGGTCGGGGAGGCGCACCTGCTGAGCGGCTCGGGGGACATCGGCGTCCTGTACCACGAGCGGCTCACCGCGTCTCCGTCCCGCGGTATGGCCACGAACCCCGTGTTCGGGTCGGCGACGGGGCTCGCGCAGGCCGCGGGCAGGCCGGCGTACGTGGTCCGCACCGGCTGGGGCGACCACGGCAACGGTGCCTTCTCGAACGACGGGGGCCGGACCTGGGCGCCCTTCGCCGCCCAGCCCTCCCTCGCCCACGACGCACCGGGGCCGATCGCCGCCAACGCCGACGGCAGCGCGCTGCTGTGGTCCTTCGTGCACTGGGACGGGACGAAGTACCCCGCCCACCGGTCGGACGACAACGGCGCCACCTGGACCGAGATCCCCTCCTTCCCGAAGGGCGCCACGCCGGTCGCCGACCCGGCCGACCCGACGCTCTTCTACGCATACGACACCGACACAGGAACGCTACAAGCCAGCACTGACAGTGGCCGGACGTTCACGGCGCGTGCCACCGGGCTGCCCGCCGGGGACAGCCAGTTCCAGCTGGCCGCGGCTCCCGGCAGATCCGGTGACCTATGGCTGAGCGTGAAGTGGAACGGGTTGTACCGGTCCACCGACGGGGGCGCGACCTTCACCAAGGTGGCCAGCTGCCGGGCCGCCTACACCCTCGGCTTCGGCAAGGCCGCCGACGGCGCCGGCTACCCAGCGGTCTATCTCGTCGGCTCCACCGAGTCCGTCACCGCCGTCCACCGCTCCGACGACGAGGCCGGGACCTGGACCCGTATCAACGACGACCGGCACCAGTGGGGCTGGACCGGGCAGGCGATCACCGGCGACCCGCGCGTGTACGGCCGGGTCTACCTCGCCACCAACGGGCGCGGCATCCAGTACGGGGAGCCCGTCTGATGCCGAACCTCGCCGACGCCTCCCGCGGCCGCATCCTCTTCGGCGGCGACTACAACCCCGAGCAGTGGCCCGAGGAGACCTGGCCCGAGGACGTCCGGCTGATGAAGGCCGCCGGCGTCAACTCCGTGACCATGGGTGTCTTCTCCTGGGCGAAGCTCGAACCCCAGCCGGGAGAGCGCGACTTCGGCTGGCTGGACCGGCTCATGGACCTGATGCACGACAACGGCATCGGAGTCGTCCTCGCCACCCCGACCTCCGCGCCGCCGCCGTGGCTGGGCCGACTGCACCCGGACACCCTGCCCCGGGACGCCGACGGCCGCACCGAGTGGTGGGGCGGCCGCCAGCACTTCTCGCACTCCAGCGCCACCTACCGCCGCTACGCCGCCGCCATCACCGAGGACCTCGCCGCCCGCTACGGCGGCCACCCGGCCCTCACCCTGTGGCACATCAACAACGAGTACTGCACCTTCGACTACGGCGACGAGGCGGCCGCCGCCTTCCGCCGCTGGCTGCGCGAGCGCTACGGCACCCTCGACGCCCTCAACTCCGCCTGGGGCACGGCCTTCTGGAGCCAGGGATACGACACCTGGGACGGCATCCTGCCGCCGCGCCACGCCCACTACATGAAGAACCCCACCCAGGTGCTGGACTTCCGCCGGTTCACCTCAGACATGCTCCTGGAGTGCTACACGGCCGAACGGGACATCGTCGCCCGGCACACCCCGCACATCCCGGTGACCACCAACTTCATGCCGCTGTGGATCGGCCAGGACGCCTGGCGCTGGGCGGCCGAGGAGGACGTCGTCTCCGTCGATCTCTATCCCGACCCGCGCGATCCGCTGGGCGCGCAGCAGGGCGCGCTCGTCCACGACCTCACCCGTTCCCAGGCGCGCGGCCCCTGGATGCTGATGGAGCAGGCCGCCGGGCCGGTCAACTGGCGTGGGGTCAACCACCCCAAACCCCGTGGCCTCAACCGTCAGTGGTCCCTCCAGGCCGTCGCCCGGGGCGCGGACGCCGTCTGCTACTTCCAGTGGCGGCAGTCGAGGCAGGGCGCGGAGAAGTTCCACTCCGGGATGGTCAGCCACGCGGGGGAGGAGGGCCGTACGTATCAGGAGGTCAAGCGGCTCGGCTCCGAACTGGCAGCAGTCGGAGCCGAGGTGACCGATTGTCATATCGAGGCGGACATCGCGATCCTCCACGACTGGCACTCCTGGTGGGCCGGCGCCCACGAAGGCCGGCTCTCCACCGAGGTGGACCTCCCCGACGTCCTGCACGCCTGGCACCGGGCCCTGTGGGAGGCGAACCTCACCACCGACTTCGCCCACCCCGAACACGACCTGTCCTCCTACAAGCTGGTCGTCGTCCCGCAGCTCTACCTCCTCACCGACGCCGCGATCGGCAACCTTCTCGGCTACGTCCGCGGCGGCGGCACCCTGGTCAGCGGCTTCCTGACCGGCGTCGCCGACGAGGACGACCGGATCCGCCCCGGCGGCATGGACGCACGGCTGCGCGAGCTGTTCGGCATCCGCACCCTGCACGAGTGGTGGCCGCTGGACGCGGGGGAGCGCGTCGCGTGCGAGGGCTTCCGGGGAACCCTGTGGTCGGAGGAGATCGAGGCCGCGCCCGGGGTCTCCGAGACCGTGCCGTACCAGGGCGGGGAACTCGACGGGCTGCCCGCCGTGCTGCGCACCGGACGGGCCTGGTACCTCTCCACGCTCCCGGAGCCGGAGGCGCTGCGGAAGCTGCTCGGCCGGATCGCGGCGGACGCGGGGGTGCGCCCGGTGCTCGACGGGCTGCCCCCGGGCGTCGAGGCGGTCCGCCGGGGCGAGTTGCTGTTCCTGTTCAACCACGGGCGTGACGAGGTGAAGATCTCCCTCATGGGAACACATCGAGACCTGCTGACCGGTACGACCGTCACCGACGAGACCGTCCTCGGCCGCTACGGCGTGGCGGTGCTCAAGCCATGACCGCCACCGGCACGGACACCCGCGTCAACACCGCCACCGGCCCCGTCCACGGCACCTGGGAGCCGGCCCCCGCCGCTCGCTGGGAGGACGCCTTCCTGAGCGGCAACGGCCACCACGGCACCCTCGCGTTCGGCGATCCGAACGACGACCGTGTCATCGTCACCCACCACACCCTCGTCCGCCCGAACGGCGGCGAACACGCCCGGCCGCCGCGCCTGGCGGCCGAACTCGCCGACGTACAGGACAGGTTGCTCGCCGGGGAGCCGGCCGCCGCCGAGAGTTTCACCGACGGCCGTCCGCTCCAGTGGGTGCAGCCCTTCCACCCCGCCTTCCAGATCCGGCTGCGCAGGCCGCACGGCCGGTCCGACGGCTACCGCCGCTCCGTCGACTTCACCACCGGCGAGGCCACCGCCACCGCCGCCGACTGGACCAGCCGAGTCTTCGTCTCCCGCGCGGACGACGTGATCGTGCAGCAGGTCGTCGGCGCCGCCGACCTCGACATCGCCCTCGACCACCGGCTCCCCGGCGCCCCGCCCGGCCTGGGCGTCGGCCACGGCGCGCTGCGCACCCCCGAGGGCGCCCTGCTCAGCCTCCGCGCCCGCTACCCCGACAGCGACCGCGCCTACACCGGCGTCACCCTGGTCGCCGTCACCGGCGGCAGCACCGGACTCGTCCCGCCGGGCGTCCGCGTCACCGGCGCCGAGTCCGTCCTCCTCCTCACCCGGGTCCGCCGCCACACCGGCGAACTCGACGTGACCGCCGAGGCACGCGCACTGAGCGACCTGCTCGCCGACCAGGAGTCGTACGACGCGCTGCTCGCCCGCCACCTCGGCCCGCACCGCACCGCCTACACCCGCGTCACCCTCGACCTGGGCGCCGACCCGGCCGAACGCGCGCTGCCAGGATCCGAGTTGCTCAGGAAGCCCGCCGAAGCGGCCCTCCTGGAGCGGCTCTTCGCCGCCGGCCGCTACCACCTGCTCTCCGCCTCCGGCCTCAACCCGCCCCGCCTGACCGGCCTGTGGACCGGCGACTGGGACACCGCATGGTCGGGCGCGTTCACCAACGACGCCAACGTCAACCTCCAGACGGCCTCGGCCGCGGCCGCCGCCCTTCCCGAAGTCACACAGGCCTGCGCCGCACTGATCCAGCGCCAGCTCGGCGACTGGCGGGAGAACGCCCGCGCGGTGTTCGGCGCCCGGGGTGCGGTCGCGCCCGCGCACAGCGACGGCGAGTCCGGGCTGGCCTACCACTACAGCCGGGAATACCCCCTGCACCTGTGGACGGCCGGCGCCGACTGGCTGCTCAAGCCGCTCGTCGACCACGACGAGATCCGCGGCGGCCGTGATCCCCGTACGGCGGCGGTGCTGGCCGAAGTCGCGCGATTCTACGAGGACTTCCTCACCCGGACCGACGCCGACGGCCACCTCGTGATCGTGCCCTCCTACTCGCCCGAGAACCGCCCCGCGAACGCCAGTTGGGGCGCGATCAACGCGGCGATGGACCTCTCCGCCGCCCGGCACGCCCTGCGCACCGCGGCCGACTACCACCCGGGCCCGGACGCCGACCGCTGGCGCGCTCTCGCCGACCGGCTGCCCCCGCACCGGATCAACGCCGACGGCGCACTCGCCGAATGGGCCTGGCCCGGCCTGCGGGACACCTACGACCACCGCCACCTCAGCCACCTCTACGGCGTCTGGCCGCTCGACGAGATCACGCCCTACGACACCCCGGAGCTGGCGGCCGCCGCCCGTCGCGCGCTCGAACTGCGCGGAGCCGAGAACGACTCGGCGCACGGACACCTCCACCACGCGCTCGTCGCCGCCCGGCTGAGGGACGGCGAACGGGTCGCCGCCGCCCTCGACCGGGTCCTGGCCGGCGACTTCTTCCACGCCTCCCTGATGAGCGCCCACTACCCGAACCGCGACGTCTACAACGCCGACGCCGCGCACACCCTGCCCGCCGTCCTGATCGAGGCCCTCGTCCAGTCGACCCCAAACCGGCTGGTCCTGCTCCCCGCACCGCCGGCCGCCCTCGGCCGCGGCCGGCTGACCGGAATCCGCACCCGGTTCGGAGCCGAACTCGACCTCGACTGGACCCCTGAAGGCGCGCGAGCCGTCCTGAAGCCGCACCGGACGCTCCGTATCGACCTGTGGACTTCCTCCGGCGCCCAGCCGCTCGACCTCGTCGCCGGAGAAGACCACGTCCTCACCCTGGGGACGTGGTAGCCACCCGCACCTCCCCCCACCCATGGAAGGGACACCATGGCATCACGCACGTATCGCAGGGCCGCCACGGCCCTGATCGCCCCCGCGCTCGCCCTCGGCGCCACCGTCGGCCTCGCCTCGGCGCCCGCCTCGGCCGCCGTCTGGAGCTCCTGCGACCAATGGGGCAACACCACGCTGAACGGCTACACCCTCTACAACAACATCTGGGGCTCCGGCGCCGGCACCCAGTGCATCTGGGCCAACTCCGGCACCAACTGGGGCGTCACCGCCAACCACCCCAACACCGGCGGCATCAAGTCGTACCCCAACTCCAAGAAGGTGATCAACAAGACGATCACCTCTCTCGGATCGCTCACCAGCAGCTACAACGTGACCGTCCCGTCGTCCGGCGCGTACAACACGTCGTACGACATCTGGGACACCGGGTACGCCAACGAGATCATGCTCTGGGTCAACAAGACCGGTGCCGTCGGCCCGCTCGGGACCTCGCAGGGCACGCTCACCCTGGGCAGCAACACCTGGACCGTCTACAAGGGCAACAACGGCGCGAACAACGTCTATTCGTTCATCCGGAGCTCCAACTCCACCTCCGGCACGATCGACATCCTGCCGATCCTGAAGTGGATCAAGGACACCAAGGGCTGGTTCGGCAACGTGACCATCGGTGACGTGCAGTTCGGCTACGAGATCACCAGCTCGTCCGGCGGGCTGAACTTCACCACCAACAGCCTCACCGTCAGCAGCAGCTGAGCCGGACGGGCCGGCCCCGTGCGCGTCGCGGGGCCGGCCCGTGCGCGGTCATGCCCGGTCGACCTCCGCGCGCAGCGCGTTGTAGTCGGCGAAGGCCGTGTCGACGTCCGCGCGGCTGAGGCCGTAGCGGGCCAGGTCGTAGCTGTGCACGGGGGTCCCCTTGGGACGGGCGACGACCGCGGGGAGGCGGGCCGCGTCGGCCTCGGTCCAGCGGGCGCCGACGGCCGCGTAGAGCTTCGGGGCGCCCGCGGCCGGGTCGGCGCCCAGCCAGGTGTACGGCACGTCCACCAGTGCCTCGCGAGGGATGCCCGCGCGGGCGGCCAGGCCGCGGGCGGCCGAGCGGCTGAGCAGCTCCAGCCAGGTGGCGCCGATCCAGTCCAGGTCGAGGGGGCGGGTGCTGACCGCCATGCCGTGCTCGACCAGGCTGCAGAACGAGGCCACGGCGGTGGCCGGATCGCGGTGCGTCCACACGATGGTGGCGTCCGGGAAGACCGCGCGCAGCGCGTCCAGGTTCTCCAGGTGCAGCGGGGACTTCAGCACCCAGCGGCGGCGCGGGCGGCCGTACTGGAGTACCTGGTAGATCTGCTTGAGGTACCGGTAGTCGGCCTCGAAGTCATGGCTCTCGTGCCAGGGCAGGTACTCCGGGATCACGGCCTGGGACAGCGGCATCACCGTGTGCGGCAGTGCGAAGGTGCACTCCTCCGGCCCCTCCGGGCGCAGGTTGTGGATGTGGCGGAAGCCCGGCGCGAAGAGGTTGATCCCGCCGACCAGGCGGCGGGCGGTCTCGATCGCCTTCTCCCGTTCCGTGGAACCGAGTTCGAGGTCCGGGGTGAGTAACTCCCAGAGCAGCGGGCAACGGTGGCCCGCGGAGAGAGACAGCACGCTGTGGGTGAGCGTGGTGGCGGTGCGGGGCAGGCCCACCACGAACACCGGCCGGTCGACCGGCTCCCGCTCGATCCCGGGGTGCTCGGCGAGCAGTCGGCGGACCCGGGCCCGGTTGGCGAGGTGGCGGCCGATGTGGCCGCGTGCCGACAGCCAGCCGACGGGGGTGAGGTGCTCGGCGCCGGACCAACATCGCAGCAGGTGACGGAAGCCGTCGGCGAACGCTTCGTCGCCCGCTGTCCGCCCGGCCGCGTCGAGCAGCCGCTCGAAGGCCTGGTCCGGTGCGCGGCGGGTACGGGAGGCGGGTCTGAGGAGCAGATTGGCGAGCGTGAGGGGGAGCGGTCCGGAGGACACGGCAACGGGACCCTTCGTGGGGGGACAGGAAGAGGGGATACCTACTACCCCCTCCAACTGCCCCACCACACCGCTGAGTTGAGACATTAACCGGCCGGTAACCGCAGTCCCCCGGTGCTACTCCGTGACCGGCAGTTCCGCCCCGTCCCGCAGGAACAGCGGGATACGGTCCAGCGGCGCGTCCACCGTCACCGCCGTACCGCCCTCGTACGACTCACCGGTCCACGCGTCCGTCCACCAGGCACCCGCCGGCAGATACGCCGTCCGGGCCGTGGCGCCCGCCGTTAGCACCGGCGCCACCAGGAGGTCCCGGCCGAACAGATAACTGTCGTCCACCGTCCAGGCCGCCTGGTCCTGCGGGAACTCCAGGAACAGCGGCCGCATCGCCGGCAGACCCTCCTCGTGGGCCTCCCGCATGACCTGGAGGACGTAGGGCCTGAGGCGCTCGCGCAGCCGCAGGTACTTCTCCAGGATCGGGCCGGCCTCCGCGCCGTACGACCACACCTCGTTGGGACCGCCGGTCATGTCGGGGCCCAGCGGCATGCCCGGGTCCCGGAAGCCGTGCAGGCGCATCAGCGGGGACAGCGCGCCGAACTGGAACCAGCGGACCAGCACCTCGCGGTAGGCCGGGTCGTCCGGGTCGCCGCCGTGGAAGCCGCCGATGTCCGTGTTCCACCAGGGGATACCGGACAGGGCCGTGTTGAGGCCGGCCGCGATCTGCCGGCGCAGGGTCGCGAAGTCGGTGCCGATGTCGCCGGACCACAATGCGGCACCGTAGCGCTGGCTGCCCGCCCACGCCGAACGGTTGAGGGTGACGACCTCCTCGCCCTGCGCCCGCAGGCCCTCGTAGAAGGTGCGGGAGTTCTCGGCGGGGTAGCTGTTGCCGACCTCCAGGCCCGGGCCCGTCCAGTAACGCAGGTTCTCCTGGAAGCCGGGCTTCAGCTCGGGCTCGCAGGCGTCCAGCCAGAACGCCGTGATGCCGTACGGATCGAGGTAGTTCTCCTTCACCCGGGACCAGACGAACGCGCGGGCCTCGGGGTTGGTGGCGTCGTAGAAGGCGACCTGGACGGTCGACGCCACCTCCTTGTCCGGCCAGTCGGCGTGCGCCATCGGGCCGTACTGGGTGCCGATGAAGTACCCGCGCTGCTCCATCACCGGGTGGTTCTCGGACAGCGGGGACACCGACGGCCACACGCTCACCACCAGCTTGACGCCCAGCTCGGCCAGTTCACGGACCATCGCGGCCGGGTCGGGCCATTCCTTCGGGTCGAACTTCCAGTCGCCGAGGTGGGTCCAGTGGAAGAAGTCGCAGACGATCGCGGAGAGGGGCAGCCCGCGCCGCTTGTACTCCCGGGCCACGGCGAGGAGTTCGTCCTGGGTGCGGTAGCGCAGCTTGCACTGCCAGAAGCCCGCCGCCCACTCCGGCAGCATCGGCGAACGGCCGGTCACCGCGCTGTAGTTGCGCTGGCCGCCGGCCGGATCGCCGGCGGTGATCCAGTAGTCGAGCTGGCGGGCCGAGTCGGCCACCCAGCGGGTGCCGTTGCCGGCCAGTTCGACGCGGCCGATCGCGGGGTTGTTCCACAGCAGGGTGTAGCCGCGGCTGGAGACCAGCACCGGGACCGAGACCTCGGCGTTGCGCTGGACCAGATCGAGGACGAGGCCCTTCTGGTCGAGGCGGCCGTGCTGGTGCTGGCCCAGGCCGTACAGCCGCTCGCCCTCGTAGGCGGCGAACCGCTGCTCCAGCCGGTGGTGGCCGTTGCCGACGGCGGTGTAGAGACGCGAGCCGGGCCACCAGAAGTGGGCGCGCTGCTCGGCCAGGATCTCCGAGAGGTCGTCGGTGCGCAGGTACCGGACCAGGCCCTCGGCGGACACCTCGACGGTCAGGCCGCCGACCGTCAGCCGTCCTTCACCGTCGGCGATCTTGACGGTCGACCCGGTGGCCGGCGGCGCGTCGAGCAGGGCGCCCGGCAGGTCGTCGAGGACCGGACCGCCGAGCCGGGCACGCACCCGGACCGCGTCCGGCCCCCACGGCTCGATCCGCAGCGTCTCCTGGCGCCCGCTCCACTCCAGGGCACCGTCCCGCTCACGGAACGTGCCGACGGTGGGGGAGGACTGCGCGAGGCTCACCTTGGGCTGCGCTTCGGCGGACTGGATTTCGGCAGGCTGATTCACGAGGCGTGCTCCTGAATGAGTGCAGACATGGGGGTGCCCCGGCAGGGCGGTGCGGGGCGGTGCGCAAGAGCGGGGTGGGTCAGGCCCGGGCCGGCGCCGGGCCCGTGCTCGCCCGCACCGTCAACTCGGGCGCGATCAGCACGACGTCGTCACCGCCGCGGCCGTCCAGCTTGGCGACCAGGTGCTCCACGGCGTACCGGCCCATCTCCTGGGCGGGGATGGCGACGGACGTCAGCCGCACCGAGGCCTGGACGGCGACCTGGTCCGGGCAGATCGCGACCACCGACACGTCCTCGGGCACGGCCCGGCCCTGCTGGCGCAGCAGCGCGAGCAGCGGCTCCACCGCGGACTCGTTCTGGACGACGAAGCCCGTGGTGCCCGGGCGCTCGTCGAAGATCCGGGCCAGGGTGACGGCCATCGCGTCGTACCCGCCCTCGCACGGCCGGTGCAGCACCCGCAGCCCCAGCTCCCGGGCCCGGGACCGCAGTCCGTCGAGGGTGCGTTCGGCGAAGCCGGTGTGCCGCTCGTAGACCGCCGGTGCCTCGCCGATGACAGCGATGTCGTGGTGGCCGAGCTTCGCGAGGTGCTCCACGCACAGTGCGCCGGTGGCCCCGAAGTCGAGATCGACGCAGGTCAGCCCGGTGGTGGAAGCGGGCAGACCGATGAGTACGGAGGGCTGGTCGGTCCCCCGGAGCAGTGGCAGCCGTTCGTCCTCCAGCTCCACGTCCATCAGGATCATCGCGTCCGCCAGCCCGCTGCCGGTGACCCGGCGTACCGCGTCCGGCCCTTCCTCGCCGGTGAGCAGCAGGACGTCGTAGCCGTGGGCGCGGGCCGTGGTGGCCACGGCGATCGCGATCTCCATCATCACCGGCACGTACATGTCCGTACGCAGCGGGATCATCAGCGCGATGATGTTCGACCGGCTGCTGGCCAGGGCACGGGCGCCGGCGTTCGGGTGGTAGCCCAGCTCCCGGATGCTCTGCTCGACCCGCTGCCGGGTGGTGGTGGAGATGGACCGCTTGCCGCTGAGGACATAGCTCACCGTGCTCGCCGAGACTCCGGCGTGCTGGGCGACCTCGGCGAGGGTGACCATCCAGCTCTCCAAGCTTTGTGAAGCGCTTCGACAGTGCGCGTTGCTGACAAGGGTGGGTAAGGGTGGTTCGACAGTAGCCCCAGTGGGGGTGGGTGTCCATAGGGTGTCGAAGCGCTTCGACAGTGAATTGACGGCACTCTCGCCGAACCGTCCCCCGGAAGAACCCCCCGATGCAACACCGCGGACCGCGTCGACGGGTCCGGGTGACCCGATCGGACCGCGAGGGCTGGTGGGTGCGGCCCGTTTCGGGTACCAACGATCCAGTAGCACTGGTCGGTAACGAACGGTCCACAACACCCCTTTTTGTGGCGAGGTGAGCCCCAATGTCCGCCCCCACCACCAAGAAACCCACCGTCACCGAGCGGGAAGCCCGTCAGGTGGCGGAGGCCGCCCGGGAACAGGACTGGCACAAGCCCAGCTTCGCCAAGGAACTGTTCCTCGGGCGCTTCCGGCTCGACCTCATCCACCCCCATCCGCTCCCCGCGGACGAGGACGTGCGCCGCGGCGAGGAGTTCCTCGCACGGTTGCGCGAGTTCTGCGAGACGAAGATCGACTCGGCCCGCATCGAGCGCGAGGCGCGCATCCCCGACGAGGTCGTCTCCGGCCTCAAGGAGATCGGCGCCCTCGGCATGAAGATCGACACCAAGTACGGCGGCCTCGGCCTCACCCAGGTCTACTACAACAAGGCCCTCGCCCTGGTCGGTTCCGCGAACCCGGCGGTCGGCGCGCTGCTCTCCGCCCACCAGTCGATCGGCGTACCCCAGCCGCTGAAGATCTTCGGCACCCAGGAGCAGAAGGACGCCTTCCTGCCCCGCTGCGCCCGCACCGACATCTCCGCGTTCCTGCTCACCGAGCCGGACGTCGGCTCGGACCCGGCCCGCCTCGCCACCACCGCCGTACGGGACGGCGACGACTACGTCCTCGACGGGGTGAAGCTGTGGACCACCAACGGGGTGGTCGCCGACCTGCTCGTGGTCATGGCCCGCGTCCCCAAGTCCGCGGACGGCAAGGGCGGGATCACGGCCTTCGTGGTCGAGGCCGGCTCCGAGGGCGTCACCGTCGAGAACCGCAACGCCTTCATGGGCCTGCGCGGCCTCGAGAACGGCGTGACCCGCTTCCACCAGGTCCGGGTCCCGGCGGCCAACCGCATCGGACCCGAGGGCGCGGGCCTCAAGATCGCTCTCACCACCCTCAACACCGGCCGGCTCTCCCTCCCCGCGATGTGCGTGGGCGCCGGCAAGTGGTGTCTGAAGATCGCCCGCGAGTGGTCGGCAGTCCGGGAGCAGTGGGGCAAGCCGGTCGCGCTGCACGAGGCGGTCGGCTCCAAGATCAGCTTCATCGCGGCGACCACCTTCGCCCTGGAGGCGGTCGTCGACCTGTCCTCCCAGATGGCCGACGAGAGCCGCAACGACATCCGCATCGAGGCCGCCCTCGCCAAGCTCTACGGCTCCGAGATGGCCTGTCTGATGGCGGACGAGCTGGTCCAGATCCGCGGCGGCCGCGGCTTCGAGACGGCGGAGTCCCTCGCGGCGCGCGGGGAACGTGCCGTCCCCGCCGAGCAGCTCCTGCGCGACCTGCGCATCAACCGCATCTTCGAGGGCTCCACGGAGATCATGCACCTGCTGATCGCGCGCGAGGCCGTGGACGCCCACCTCTCGGTGGCGGGCGACCTCATCGACCCCGACAAGTCCCTCCAGGACAAGGCGAAGGCGGGCGCGAACGCGGGCGTCTTCTACGCCAAGTGGCTGCCGAAGCTGGTCGCGGGCCCGGGGCAACTCCCCACGTCGTACGCCGACTTCAAGCACGGCGTGGACCTCTCCCCGCATCTGCGCTACGTCGAGCGGCACGCCCGCAAGCTCGCCCGGTCCACCTTCTACGCCATGTCCCGCTGGCAGGGCCGGATGGAGACCAAGCAGGGCTTCCTGGGCCGGATCGTGGACATCGGCGCCGAGCTGTTCGCGATGAGCGCGGCTTGTGTCCGCGCCGAACTGCTGCGCCGCCAGGGCGACCACGGCCGCGAGGCCTACCAGCTCGCCGACGCGTTCTGCCGGCAGGCCCGGGTCCGCGTCGACGAGCTGTTCACCCGCCTCTGGTCGAACACCGACGACCTGGACCGCAAGGTCGTCAAGGGTGTGCTCGGCGGCTCCTACGAGTGGCTGGAGCGGGGGATCGTCGACCCGTCGGGCGAGGGCCCGTGGATCGCCGACGCGACCCCCGGGCCGTCGCGGCGCGAGAACGTCCGCCGTCCCCTGAAGTAGGTCAGCAGTACTTGTCGCTCGGATCCCGCGTCGTCCAGGAGCAGGAGTCGACCTTGGTGCCGGTCGCCTTGGTCAGCGTCGCCGTGTCGCTGGTGTTGTTCCACACGTAGGCGCGGCGGTTCTGGAACTTGTCCGACGCGGTGTCCGTCCCCCGGCCGGTGTGCACCTTCATCGTCTTGTGGGCGCCGATCTTGATGTTCTTGAAGACGTAGCGGTGGTTCGAGGTGTCCTTCAGGACCCAGCCCTTGAGGGAGACGGCCGAGCCGCCGGTGTTCTTGATCTGCACCCACTCGGCGTTGAGGCTCGTGTTGGAGCGGTTGTCGCTGCCCGGGCTGTCGAACCAGACGTGGTAGATGGTCACGCCGCCGGCGGCCTGCGCCGGGGTGCTGAGCACGGTGCCGGTGAGCAGCGCGGCGCCCGCGAGCGCGGGCAGGGCAGCACGTATGCGCACAGTACGCATGGAGAGATCCCCCCAGGATGTCTTCCGGTCGGGTCGGCCCTTCGCCGACCCGACAGAAGTGTTATCACATGATCTTCACGCGAACCTCACAAGGGGAATCTCGCTTCATACGGCGCCAAGAACTGATAAGGCACCCGCGTGCGGGACGCGCTGTCCTCCGGGCCGCCGATTGCGGCAACAATGGGGGGATGACCGACAGTCCTGCCAGTCCGGCCCCCCTCGCCGACCCGCACCTCGTGTACGACCCGCTCGCGGGCGACGGCCCCAAGGACGTGGTGATCCTCGGCTCCACCGGATCCATCGGCACCCAGGCCATCGACCTCGTCCTGCGCAACCCCGACCGCTTCCGGGTCACCGCCCTGTCCGCCAACGGCGGCCGGGTCGCCCTCCTCGCCGAGCAGGCGCACCGGCTGCGGGTACGGACCGTCGCGGTCGCCCGTGAGGACGTCGTACCGGCACTGCGCGAGGCCCTGACCGGTCTCTACGGCGCCGGCGAGCCGCTTCCCGAGATCCTCGCCGGACCCGACGCGGCCACCCACGTCGCCGCCTCCGACTGCCACACCGTCCTCAACGGCATCACCGGCTCCATCGGCCTCGCGCCCACCCTCGCCGCCCTGGAGACGGGCCGCACCCTCGCCCTCGCCAACAAGGAGTCGCTGATCGTCGGCGGCCCGCTGGTCAAGGCGCTGGCCAAGCCCGGCCAGATCATCCCGGTCGACTCCGAGCACGCGGCGCTCTTCCAGTCGCTGGCGGCGGGGACGCGGGCCGACGTCCGCAAGCTGGTCGTCACGGCGTCCGGCGGGCCCTTCCGGGGCCGCACCAGGGCCGACCTGGCCCGGGTGACCGTCGAGGAAGCGCTCGCCCACCCCACCTGGGCGATGGGACCGGTCATCACGATCAACTCCGCCACCCTGGTCAACAAGGGACTGGAAGTCATCGAGGCACACCTCCTCTACGACATTCCCTTCGATCGCATTGAGGTGGTCGTGCACCCGCAGTCGTATGTCCACTCGATGGTCGAGTTCACGGACGGATCCACGATCGCGCAGGCGACGCCCCCCGACATGCGGGGGCCGATCGCCATCGGTCTCGGCTGGCCCGAACGGGTCCCGGACGCGGCCCCCGCCTTCGACTGGAGCAAGGCCTCCACCTGGGAGTTCTTCCCCCTGGACAACGAGGCCTTCCCCTCCGTGAACCTCGCCCGGCACGTCGGTGAGCTCGCGGGCACCGCCCCGGCGGTGTTCAATGCCGCCAACGAGGAATGCGTCGAGGCGTTCCGGAGCGGTCTGCTGCCCTTCAACGGCATCATCGAGACCGTCACCCGGGTCGTCGAGGAACACGGAACCCCTCGTACGGGAACTTCGCTCACCGTGCCGGACGTACTCGAAGCGGAGACCTGGGCCCGGGCCCGGGCCCGGGAACTGACAGCACAGACGGCGACCGCGGAGGCGCGTGCATGACAGCCCTGATGATGATCCTCGGCATAGTCGTCTTCGTGATCGGCCTGCTGGTCTCGATCGCCTGGCACGAGCTGGGGCACCTGTCCACGGCCAAGCTCTTCGGCATCCGCGTCCCGCAGTACATGGTCGGCTTCGGCCCGACCGTCTGGTCGCGCCGCAAGGGCGAGACCGAGTACGGCTTCAAGGCCATCCCGGCCGGCGGCTACATCCGCATGATCGGCATGTTCCCGCCGGGCGCCGACGGCCGGATCACCGCGCGCTCCACCTCCCCCTGGCGCAGCATGATCGAGGACGCCCGCTCGGCCGCCTTCGAAGAGCTCCAGCCCGGCGACGAGACCCGCCTCTTCTACACCCGCGCCCCCTGGAAGCGCGTGATCGTGATGTTCGCGGGACCCTTCATGAACCTGATCCTCGCGGTGGCCCTGTTCCTCACGGTCCTGATGGGCTTCGGCATCAGCCAGCAGACCACCACCGTCAGCTCGGTCTCCCAGTGCGTGATCGCCCAGAGCCAGAACCGCGACACCTGCAAGAAGACCGACGCGGCCGCCCCGGCCGCCGCCGCGGGCCTGAAAGCCGGCGACAAGATCGTCTCCTTCGACGGGGTGCGGACCACCAGCTGGAACCAGCTCTCCGACCTGATCCGCGCCACCCCCGGCAAGGACGTCGCGATCGTCGTCCACCGCAAGGGCCAGGACGTCACCCTGCACGCGAAGATCGCCACCAACCAGGTCGCCAAGAAGGACTCCAGCGGCCAGATCGTCCAGGGCCAGTACGTCACGGCCGGCTTCCTCGGCTTCAGCGCGGCCACCGGCATCGTCCGCCAGGACTTCGGCCAGTCGGTGACCTGGATGGGCGACCGCCTCGGCGAGGCCGTCGACTCCATCGCCGGCCTGCCCGGGAAGATCCCGGCCCTGTGGGACGCGGCCTTCGACGGCGCCCCCCGCCAGCCGGACTCCCCGATGGGCGTGGTCGGCGCGGCACGGGTCGGCGGCGAGATCTTCACCCTCGACATCCCGCCCACGCAGCAGCTGGCCATGGCCCTGATGCTGGTGGCCGGGTTCAACCTCTCCCTGTTCCTCTTCAACATGCTCCCGCTGCTCCCCCTGGACGGCGGCCACATCGCGGGCGCCCTGTGGGAGTCACTCCGCCGGAACCTGGCGAAGGTACTCCGCCGCCCGGACCCCGGCCCCTTCGACGTGGCGAAGCTGATGCCGGTGGCCTATGTGGTGGCGGGCGTGTTCATCTGCTTTACGGTTCTCGTGCTCATTGCAGATGTCGTCAATCCGGTCAAAATCAGCTAGCTAACGAGCAATTTCTGTCGCTCTGCCTGGGTCGCGCTCTTCACTCGCCTAAATCTGACGAGTGAAGGGCGCGGCTTTTCTGTGCGACGCGTACGGGCTCTTTCGTACGTTCTTGCTGTTCATGGGTGACCCCAGCGGTGCGCCAACACCCCGGGGTCTGGCCAGTACGGAAATCCGGCGCGGCACGTGCTCCACCAGGCTCGACGATGACGGACGTCCCCTGCACGGCGAGCCCGTGGTGATCCGCTGCCGGCAATTCTCCCGGCTGAACGGATGTGTGCCTTTCGGGAAGCATTGGCCGCGCTGAGTCGGCAGCTTAGGAACCCTGTCCGGGAGTACCCGCTCACCGGACGGATCCGAGGGAGTTGCGGGCGTCCGTATATCGGGTGCTTCCGCAGCAAGGACGGAATACGGACCTGTCGCTGTTCGGGATGGAACGCGACCGACTCCTGCGGCTGTGTCTTTCTGCCGGCTGATCACGTGTACCGGGCGCATCACATTCGCTCGCCGTCAGCGGTTCGGTGACCCGGAGAAGGTCCGAGCGCGGCAGCGCACCTGGCTGGCGGACGGCGTGTGGCGGGAGATCGTGAAGCTCCTGAACGACGAGGGGGCGGGCACACCGGTCCTGAGCCACGAGGCAGGCCCGACGCCGGCCATCCGTACCCGGCTCCGAACCCGAGGGCTCTCGAGGCTCCGAGGGTGGCCGAACGTGGTTAACCCCGTGAAAATCTCGTAGCCATACGACGTTCGAAGCGGCCCGGAACACTGTGTTCCGGGCCGCTTCCATTGAGTGGGTTTACCCGAAGGGGATGTGCTCGCGCCTGGCCCGGTGCCGTAATCTCGGAGTCCGGAACCCGCTTACGACGGGACCTGGACCTAGATCCACGACTTGGGGTTGCACAGCAGATGACTGCGATTTCTCTCGGCATGCCGTCCGTTCCGACCAAGCTCGCCGAGCGCCGGAAGAGCCGGCAGATCCAGGTCGGCTCCGTGGCTGTCGGCGGAGACGCCCCGGTCTCGGTCCAGTCGATGACCACGACCCGTACGTCGGACATCGGCGCCACCCTCCAGCAGATCGCCGAGCTCACCGCGTCCGGCTGCCAGATCGTCCGCGTCGCCTGCCCCACGCAGGACGACGCGGACGCCCTGGCGACCATCGCGAAGAAGTCCCAGCTCCCGGTCATCGCGGACATCCACTTCCAGCCGAAGTACGTCTTCGCCGCCATCGAGGCCGGCTGCGCCGCGGTCCGGGTCAACCCCGGCAACATCAAGCAGTTCGACGACAAGGTCAAGGAGATCGCGGCGGCCGCCAAGGACCACGGCACCCCGATCCGCATCGGCGTCAACGCCGGCTCCCTGGACCGCCGGCTGCTCCAGAAGTACGGCAAGGCGACCCCCGAGGCCCTGGTCGAGTCGGCCCTGTGGGAGGCGTCCCTCTTCGAGGAGCACGACTTCCGGGACATCAAGATCTCCGTCAAGCACAACGACCCGGTCGTGATGATCGAGGCGTACCGGCAGCTGGCCGCCCAGTGCGACTACCCGTTGCACCTCGGCGTCACGGAGGCCGGCCCGGCCTTCCAGGGCACGATCAAGTCGGCGGTCGCCTTCGGCGCGCTGCTCTCCCAGGGCATCGGCGACACCATCCGGGTCTCCCTGTCGGCTCCTCCGGTCGAGGAGGTCAAGGTCGGCAACCAGATCCTGGAGTCCCTCAACCTCAGGCAGCGCGGCCTGGAGATCGTCTCCTGCCCGTCCTGCGGCCGTGCCCAGGTCGACGTCTACAAGCTGGCCGAGGAGGTCACGGCGGGCCTGACCGGCATGGAGGTCCCGCTGCGCGTCGCCGTCATGGGCTGCGTCGTGAACGGCCCCGGCGAGGCCCGCGAGGCCGACCTCGGCGTCGCCTCCGGCAACGGCAAGGGCCAGATCTTCGTCAAGGGCGAGGTCATCAAGACCGTCCCCGAATCCAAGATCGTCGAGACCCTCATCGAGGAGGCCATGAAGCTGGCCGAACAGATGGAGGCGGAGGGCGTGGCGTCGGGAGAGCCTTCGGTCGCGGTGGCGGGCTGAGGGAGCCCCCCAGGTCCTCCGCCCCGATAGGAGCGCGGGGAACTGCGCGACCAGCCCCCGACGACCCGCGCTCGCGCACAGACGTGGTTCCCGAGCTCGCAGGCGCCTCGAAGCGTGGTCCGGGGCGGGGGCCCCGGCGACGGGACCGCGGCCGTCGGCACGGCAGGACCGGCGGTCACCCACACGGGGCGGCACGGCCAAGCTTCCGCAGGTACAGTGCGGAGATCAGCAGAACCCCTCAGCGTGAGGTCCCGCACGTGTTGACGCAGACCACCTCTCGGGTGCTCGAACCGAGCGACCTGGACGCCGCGCTCGCCGTACTCGACCGCGAGCCGGTCACGAACGCCTTCGTGACCTCGCGTGTCCAGGTGGCCGGCCTCGACCCCTGGCGCCTCGGCGGAGAGATGTGGGGCTGGTACGAGGACGGCATGCTCACGTCCCTCTGCTACGCCGGCGCCAACCTGGTCCCGATCTGCGCCACCCCGCGCGCGGTCCGGGCGTTCGCCGACCGCGCCCGCCGGGCCGGCCGCCGCTGCTCCTCCATCGTCGGCCCCAGCGAGGCCACCGCCCCACTGTGGCGCCTGCTGGAGCCGCACTGGGGCCCGGCCCGCGAGGTCCGCGCCCACCAGCCCCTGATGGTCACCGACCGGATGCCCGCCGACATCGCCCCGGATCCGTACGTCCGCCGCATCCGCAAGGACGAGATGGAGGCGATCATGCCGGCGTGCGTGGCGATGTTCACCGAGGAGGTGGGCGTCTCCCCGCTGGCCGGTGACGGCGGTCTCCTCTACCAGGCGAGGGTCGCCGAACTCGTCGGCTCCGGCCGCTCGTTCGCCCGGCTCGACGACAGCGGCAGGGTGGTCTTCAAGGCGGAGATCGGCGCGGCGACCCCGCAGGCCTGCCAGATCCAGGGTGTGTGGGTGGCCCCCGAGTACCGGGGGATGGGCCTGGCGGCCCCGGGCATGGCGGCGGTGCTGCGCTACGCCCTGGCCGACGTGGCCCCGGTGGTCAGCCTCTACGTCAACGACTTCAACACGGCGGCGAGAAGGACGTATCTGCGGGTGGGCTTCCAGGAAGTCGGCGCGTTCATGAGTGTCCTGTTCTGACCGTTCTCCGGAGACAGGCGCCCGGGGCAGCGACCGGAACCTCCCTGTACCCTCCCCACATGGACCTCGTGATCGGCTCCCTGGACCTCTCCTCCCACGTGGACGAGGCCCTGGCAGTCCAAGCGGTCGCCTTCGGCCTGGGCCCCGACGAGGTAGCCGTACGCCGCCAGATCGTCGTTCGCCATATGCAGTACCCCGGCGCCAGAGCCCTCGGCGCGACCTCCGACGGCCTGCTCGTCGGCTTCGTCTACGGCATGCCGAACAGCCGCACCCACTGGTGGTCCACCGTCGTGGAGCCCTATCTGCGCGCCCAGGGCCACGCCGACTGGCTCGACGACTCCTTCGTGATCACCGAGCTGCATGTGCACCCCGGCCACCAGAACCGCGGCATCGGCCGCCGGCTGATCACGACGATCACGGACGGCGCCGCCGAGTCCCGCTCGATCCTCTCCGCGATCGACACCGACAGCCCGGCCCGCGGCCTCTACCACTCCCTCGGATACGTCGACCTGGCCCGCCGGGTCCACTTCCCGAGCGCGCCCAGGCCGTACGCCGTGATGGGCGCCCCGCTGCCGCTGCTCCGCCGATAGCCGTTAACGGATTTCCACCGGCACAGCAGGCCCGGCTAACCTCCTAGCCATCAACCTTTCCCGGCAGGAGTACGAGAACCATGGCGAACGCACCGGTCCAACGCATGTCCCAGTTGATGGCGAAGACGCTGCGTGACGACCCGGCGGACGCCGAGGTCCTCAGCCACAAGCTCCTCGTCCGGGCCGGCTACGTCCGCCGCACCGCGGCCGGCATCTGGTCCTGGCTGCCCCTCGGCCTGAAGGTGCTGTCCAACATCGAGCGGGTCGTCCGCGAGGAGATGGACGCGATCGGCGCCCAGGAGGTGCTGCTCCCGGCCCTCCTGCCCCGGGAGCCGTACGAGGCGACCGGCCGCTGGGAGGAGTACGGCCCCGAGCTGTTCCGTCTCCAGGACCGCAAGGGCGGCGACTACCTCCTCGGCCCGACCCACGAGGAGATCTTCACGCTCCTGGTGAAGGACCAGGCGTCCTCCTACAAGGACCTGCCGGTCATCCTCTACCAGATCCAGAGCAAGTACCGGGACGAGGCCCGTCCGCGCGCCGGCATCCTGCGCGGCCGCGAGTTCCTCATGAAGGACTCCTACTCCTTCGACCTGGACGACGACGGCCTCGCCCACTCCTACGCCCTGCACCGCCAGGCCTACCAGCGGATCTTCGAGCGCCTCGGCCTCGACTACCGCATCGTCGCCGCCACCGCCGGCGCGATGGGCGGCTCGAAGTCGGAGGAGTTCCTGGCCCCGGCGGAGGCCGGCGAGGACACCTTCGCCGACTGCCCGAACTGCGACTTCGCGGCCAACACCGAGGCGATCGCCTACGAGCTGAAGCCGGTGGACGCGTCCGGCGTGCCCGCCCTCGAGGAGATCCCCACCCCGGACACCCCGACCATCGAGACCCTCGCCGCCCACCTCGGCGTCCCGGCCTCCGCCACCCTGAAGAACCTCCTGGTGAAGGTCGACGGCGAGATCGTGGCCGTGGGCGTACCGGGCGACCGCGAGGTCGACATGGGCAAGGTCGAGGAGCACTTCGCCCCGGCCGCCGTCGAGTTGGTCACCGAGACCGACTTCGCCGGCCGGCCCGACCTGGTCCGCGGTTACGTCGGCCCGCAGGGCCTCGGCGAGAAGGTGAAGTACATCGCCGACCCGCGCGTGGCCCCGGGTACCGCCTGGATCACCGGCGCCAACAAGGCGGGCACGCACGCCAAGAACGTCGTGGCGGACCGTGACTTCACCGTCGACGAGTACGTCGATGTCGTCGTCGTGCTGGAGGGCGACCCCTGCCCGAAGTGCGGCACCGGCCTGAAGCTGGACCGTGCCATCGAGATCGGCCACATCTTCCAGCTGGGCCGCAAGTACGCCGACGCGCTCAAGCTGGACGTCCTCGGCCAGCACGGCAAGCCGGTCCGCGTCACCATGGGCTCCTACGGCATCGGCGTCTCCCGCGCCGTCGCCGCCCTCGCCGAGCAGACCGCCGACGAGCACGGCCTGGTCTGGTCCCGCGAGGTCGCCCCGGCCGACGTCCACGTCGTCGCCGCAGGCAAGGCACTGCCGACCGAACTCGCCCTGGAAGTCTCCGAGAAGCTGCGGGCGGCCGGGCTGCGCGTCCTGGTCGACGACCGGGCCGGGGTCTCCCCGGGCGTGAAGTTCACGGACGCCGAGCTGATCGGCGTACCGCAGATCCTGGTCGCGGGCCGTCGCTCCGGCGAGGGCGTCCTGGAGCTCAAGGACCGCAGGACGGGCGAGCGCGAGGAGCTGACGGTGGACGAGGCGATCGCCCGCCTGAGCGCGAACTGACCCAAGTCCCCTAGCGGCGGCCGTCGGTGACACACCGGCGGCCGCCGCGCCTTTTCAGGAACGTCTCAGAGAGTTCTTCCGCTCCGTATGGGAGCCTCACAGACTTCTCTCAGGGTGATCCCCGAACGTAATGCGTGACAGAGAGTCACGCAGGAGGGGATCGGTCATGACCGAGAGAGTGCAGCGCAGGCAGCAGGGGGAGAAGACGGGGCAGTTGGCGGCCGCGGTGGTCCGCCGGGGGGCCCGGCGCACGGCGGCCCTGGCGGCGGCGGTCACGCTCGCCGCGGCGGCCGGGGTGTTCGCCCTGGTCGGCACGATGCAGGCGGACGCCGACACGGCGGCGGCGAGCAGCAGCACGGGTACGACGTCGAGCACCAGCTCCAGCTCCAGCTCCAGCGAGGACAGTTCCTCGTCCGGCTCCTCGACCGACTCGAGCTCCGCGGACTCCTCCTCGAGCTCCGCGGACTCCTCCGCGGGCTCTTCCTCCGACCTCCAGTCCTCCTCCGGCGGCCTCACCTCCGGCAGCGGCTCCACCGACGCCACCTCGGGGGCGTCATGACCGGCCTCGCCCCGCGGACGAAGGCCGCCGCCGACTGGCGTGCCCTCGGCACCACCGTCCGCCTGGTCGTCACCGACCCGGCCCTGCTGGACTCCTGCAACCTGCTCCTCGCCCGGCAACTCGCCGAGGTGGACGCGGCCTGCAGCCGGTTCCGCACCGACTCCGAACTGGCCGCCCTCGACACCGCCCAGGGCCGCCCGGTCCGGGTCAGCCCGCTGCTCGCCGAGGCCCTCGCCGTCGCCCTGCGCGCGGCCGAGGCGACCGACGGCGCGGTGGACCCCACGGTCGGCTCGGCGATGGACGCCATCGGCTACGACCGCGACTTCACCCTCGTCCGCGAGGACGACCGCCCGGTCTCCCTGCGGGTGCGGCGCGCCCCGGGCTGGCGCAAGGTCACCCTCGACCGGGCCACCGGCACGGTGACCGTCCCCGAGGGCGTCCGCCTCGATCTGGGCGCGACCGCCAAGGCCTGGGCCGCCGACCGGGCCGCGCGGATGCTGGCCGGCGCGGCCGGCTGCGGGGTGCTGGTGAGCCTCGGCGGCGACACGGCCGTCGCCGGTGAACCCCCGGCGGGCGGCTGGCAGATCCGCGTCCAGGACATCACCGGCCCGGTCGGCGAACGACCCGCGCAGGGGTCGTACGACACGGTCGGCCTGGGCTCCGGCGGCCTCGCCACCTCCGGCACCGGCGCCCGCCGCTGGCAGCGCGGCGGCTACGACCTCCACCACATCGTCGACCCGCGCACCGGACTGCCGGTCCGCTCGCCGTGGCGCACGGTGTCCGTGGCCGCGGCCACCTGTGCCGACGCCAACGCGGCGAGCACGGCGGCCCTGGTGAAGGGCGCGGGCGCGGAACGCCGGCTGACCCGGCTCGGCCTGCCGGCCCGGCTGGTGACCCACCAGGGCACGGTCGTCACGACCCCGGGCTGGCCCGCCCCCGCCGCGCCGCTGGAGGCGGCCGCGTGACCTCCGAGACCCTCTGGTACGCCAACCGGGCCACCGGCGCCGTCTGCCTGGTCCTCTTCACGGTCGTCGTCCTGCTCGGCATCGCCGTCCGGCTGCGCACCCGCCTCCCCGGCCTGCCCCGCTTCGGCACGGTCGCCCTGCACCGCAGTCTCTCCCTCTCCGCCACCGGCTTCCTGGCCCTGCACATCACCGCGGCGGTGGTCGACGGCTACGTCGGCATCAGCCCCCTCGACGCCCTCGTCCCCTTCGTCTCCGCCTACCGGCCGCTCTGGCTCGGCCTCGGCACGGTCGCCCTCGACCTCCTGCTCGCGGTCCTGGTGACCAGCCTCCTCCGCGACCGGCTCGGCCGGCGCACCTGGCGGGCCGTGCACTGGCTGGCGTACCTCTCCTGGCCGGTCGCCCTCATCCACGGCATCGGCATCGGCACGGACGCCGGCACCGACTGGATGACCTGGCTGACGGTGGCCTGCGTGGCGACGGTGATCACCGCCTTCGCCCTGCGTACCGCCCAGGCCGTCCGAGCCTCCGGCCAGACCCCCGCCGCGCTTCTGCACCCCGAAGAGGCCCACCGATGACCATGCTCTTCACCGACGTCTACATGTCACCCCGGCTGCTGGCCCCCGGCGGCACCCCGGCCGACCTCACCACGCATGTGCGGCGCTACGGCCCGCTCTCCCACGGCGACCCGGCCGCCGTCCTGCGCACCCTCGCCGAATCCGGCCTCACCGGCCGCGGCGGGGCGGGCTTCCCGGCCTACCGGAAGTTCGTCGCGGTCGCCGACGCGGCCCGGCGCACCGAACGCGCCCCGGTCGTCGTGGCGAACGGTGCGGAGAGCGAACCGGCCGCCCACAAGGACAAGACCCTCCTGCGGCTCTCACCCCACCTGGTCCTGGACGGGCTGCAGTTGGCGGCCGAGGCGATCGGCGCGGGGGCGGCCTACCTCGCCGTGGAAGACGGCGCCTCCTACCTGGAATCGGCCCTGGCCCAGCGCCACGACCCGGTGAGCGTCACGGTCGTACGGGTGCCCGCCCGCTTCCTCTCCGGGCAGGCCTCGGCCCTGGCGCGGTACATCTCCGGCGGCCCGGCCCGCCCCACCCATCCGGTCCCGCCGGTCCGCGAACGCGGGGTGCGCCGCGCCCCCACCCTGGTCCAGAACGTCGAGACCTTGGCCCACCTGGCGCTGATCGCCCGGTACGGCGCGGACTGGTTCCGCACGGCAGGCACCCCCGCCGACCCCGGCAGCACCCTGTGCACCCTGCATGTGCCGGGCCGCGAAGTCCGGGTGGTGGAGGCCCCCTTCGGCATGCCGATCGGCCGTCTGCTCCCCCTGGAAGGCGCGTCCGCGGCCCTGGTCGGCGGCTACCACGGCACCTGGATACCGGCGACCGAGGCCGCCCAGGTCCCGCTCTCCTCCGCCTGCTTGGGCGCGGGAGTGCTGGCCGCCCTGCCCGCCGGCCGCTGCGGGGTGGCCGAGACCGCGCGGGTCCTGCGATATCTGGCCCTGGAATCGGCGGGCCAGTGCGGCCCCTGCCGCAACGGCCTCCCGCGCATCGCCGCCGCCTTCCGGACCCTGGCCGCCCCCGGCCCCCAGGGCAGCAGCCGCGCCGACATCTCGCGCTGGGCGGGCCTGGTGGCGGGCCGAGGCGCCTGCCACCACCCCGACGGCACCACCCGCCTGGTCCGCAGCGCGCTGACGACGTTCGCGACCGAGGTGGAAGCCCACGCCGACGGGGTGTGCACCGCGACGGACCACACGCCCCTGCTGCCCGTCCCCGCGGAGAGGACCTGACATGGACCAGCACCTGGACATCGACTGGACGTCCTGCCAGGCCCACGGCCTGTGCGCGGAGCTCCTCCCGGAACACATCACCCTGGACGAGTGGGGCTACCCCGTCATCGACGGCCGGCCCATCCCACCCCGCACCAGAAAGCGAGCCCGAAGGGCAGCGGCGGACTGTCCGGTCCTCGCCTTGAAACCAAGGCAGAGCTGAGCGCCCCTCAGGGGCGCGAGGAACTGCGCGCTCAGCCCCCCACCGAGCCCGCACCCGACCCCGTCAGACCCACCCCGCGAATTCAAGCAACAGCTCCGCATCCCTCGGCCGCCCCACGCGAAGCGCCCGCACACCCGACTCCACCGCCCGGAACAACGTCCACCCCCGCAACCGCTCCTGATCCACCTCCAGCGACTCCGCGAGCCGCTTGATCCGCCGCCGGGTGATCGCCGCCCCCGACGACGAGGCGATCAGATCCTCCACCCGGTCCCGCACCAGCCGCGCCAGATCGAACGCGCACTCCCCGACCACCGGATCCGGCCCCACCGCCAGCCACGGCAGCCGTTCCCCGGCCAGCACCTTGCTCTGCCGGAACGTGCCGTGCAGCAACCGCCGCTCAGGGGGCGCGGCCAGCAGCTCGTCCCGGGCGGCGAGCGCCGCGTCGACCAGCGGGGTCACCTCCAGGTCGGCGGCCGCACGCATCGCCGTGGCCTGCCGCCCGGTCCGTTCCGCCACCGTCTCGAAGACCGGTCCGTCCGGCGGTTCCACCCACAGCCGCCGCAACGTCCCCGCCGCCTCCAACAACGCCTTCGCCTCGGGCAGCGACCGCACCGAGACCTCCGGATGCAGCCGCTCCAGCAGCAGCACCCCGTCGGACGCGTCCGCGTCCAGCAGCCGTACGGCACCCAGGCCACCCCAGTGCGCCAGCGCGGCCGCCTCGCTCTCCGGCCGGGCCCGCCGCGGCGCCAGCTTCAGCACCGCCGGTGTCCCGTCCGCCCGCCGCACCAGCAGGACGACGCTGCTGCGCCCGCCGGGTACCTGGACCCGTTCCACGGTCAACTCGCGTAGCGCGACGGCCCGTTCCACCGCGCCCGGCAGCTTCTCCAGCCACTCGTCACCGTCCGGCGCCGTCTCACCGAGTGCCTTCACCAGGCGCCGCGGCGGTTCGAAAGCCATACGCGAGTCGTTCCTTTCCTGCACGGGTGCGCTAGGGAGTCGACGAGGTCGAGGGCGACGCCGAACCGCCGGCCCGGCCCAGCGGCGCGTCCCGCTCGGCGAGCCCAGGGAAGGCTACGCTCTTCCCGCTCCACCGCACCGCCCGCACCGCGGCCTCCCGCAGCGCCCCGGCCGCCGACCCGCGGCGCTCGCCCGAGGACGCCCGGACCAGGTCGGAGTACACGTCGGCCACCCGGTCCTCCAGCTCGGCGGCGAGCCGTACGGCCGTCGCCGCGTCGGTGACGGCGAACGGCAGCGCGTAGGCCGCGCTCGCGGCGACGGGTGCGGCACCCAGGTCCCGCACCTCACGGGCGAGCGCGTCCCGGCGGGCCCGGTGTGCGTCGTACGCCGAACGGGCCTCGGTCAGCCGCTGCCGGCCGACCCGCCCGCCGACGACGCCGTACCCGTAGACCGCCGCGTGCTCGGCCGCCAGTGCCGCCTGGAGCGCCGCCAGCACCCCGGCCTCCGCCTCGTCGCTCACTTCTCACCCTCCGTCAGCAGGTAGGCGTGCGCGGACCCGGCCGCCGAGACCCCGGCCAGCAGCCGCGCCAGTTCGCCGGGCACGTCCAGCAGTTCCTTGGCCCGCCGGTCGGCGAGGCCGCGCTCGGCGGCGGCCAGCGCGGCGAGCGCGGACCTCTCGTCGGCCGGAACCTCGGGGGAGGCCGGCGGGGACGCCGTGGCCGACGGTGAGCCCGTCGCCGTACCGCCCCCGGAAGCGCCCTCCGTGAAGGCCGCGGCGTGGGCCGCCACCTGGGCCCGCAGCGGCCGTAGCCGCTCCGCGAGCGCGGGGTGGGCGGCGAGGACGGCGTCGTACTGCCGGAGCAGCGCCTCGCTGTCCCGTGCCGCACGCGCGCGTGCCCGCGCGGAGACCGACGTACTGCCGCCGCTGACTGCGGGGTCGGGGGCGGCGGAGCAGCCCGCCAGCATGGCGGCCGAGGCCGCCGAGACGATCAGGCTCCTTCTGCGTACTCCCCAGGGGGTACGCGACGGCGGGGGGAACGGCACGGCAGACGTCCTCGGGGAGCAGGAAACGAAGAAACGCGAAAGGAAAGGGGTACGGGACGGACCCGCCCGTGATCACCGTACCCGCGCACCTGTCCGAAGCCACTCATCGGCACCGTCCGTACCCAGGTGGACGGCAACACTCCTCGCGACCGGATACCCTTTGACCAGACACGCGACCCAACCCACAACAGCACACGCGGCCGAGGAGTCACCCGGATGAGCACGACCCAGAGCGAGAGGCTGCGAGAGCTCCTGGAACCGCTCGTCACCTCTCAGGGCCTGGATCTCGAAGAGATCGCCGTGGACTCCGTCGGACGCAAGCGGGTGCTGCGCGTCGTCGTCGACTCCGACACCGGGGCGGACCTGGACCAGATCGCCGATGTGAGCCGTGAGCTCTCGGCGAAGCTCGACGACAGCGACGCGATGGGCGAGGGCGAGTACACCCTCGAGGTCGGCACCCCGGGCGCGGAGCGCCCCCTCACCGAACACCGGCACTACGTGCGTGCCGTGGACCGCCTGGTGCGATTCCAGCTGGCCGAGGGCGGGGAACTGGTCGCGCGCATCCTGGACGTTGACGACGAAGGCCTCGATCTCGAAGTGCCCGGCGTCAAGGGCCGCAAGGCCACCAGCCGCAGACTCGGCTTCGCCGAGGTCGACAAGGCGCGCGTGCAGGTCGAGTTCAACCGCAAGGACAAGAAGGACATGACGGAAGAAGAGGAGGCGTAGCCGTGGACATCGACATGAGTGCCCTGCGGGGCTTGGTTCGGGAGAAGGAGATCTCCTTCGACCTGCTGGTCGAAGCGATCGAGTCGGCCCTCCTCATCGCCTACCACCGCACCGAGGGAAGCCGCCGACACGCGCGCGTGGAGCTCAACCGGGAGACCGGGCATGTGACCGTGTGGGCGAAGGAGGACCCCGAGGACCTGGAGGAGGGGCAGGCACCCCGCGAGTTCGACGACACGCCGTCGGACTTCGGGCGGATCGCCGCCACCACCGCCAAGCAGGTCATCCTGCAGCGGCTCCGGGACGCCGAGGACGACGCCACGCTCGGCGAGTACGCCGGCCGCGAGGGCGACATCGTCACCGGTGTGGTCCAGCAGGGCCGCGACCCGAAGAACGTGCTCGTCGACATCGGCAAGCTGGAGGCCATCCTGCCGGTGCAGGAGCAGGTCCCCGGCGAGACGTATCCGCACGGGATGCGGCTGCGGTCGTACGTCGTGCGGGTGGCGAAGGGTGTCCGCGGTCCCTCCGTGACGCTGTCCCGCACCCACCCCGCACTGGTGAAGAAGCTCTTCGCCCTTGAGGTGCCGGAGATCGCCGACGGGTCCGTCGAGATCGCCGCCATCGCCCGCGAGGCCGGTCACCGGACCAAGATCGCGGTCCGCTCCACCCGTTCGGGCCTGAACGCCAAGGGCGCCTGCATCGGCCCGATGGGTGGCCGGGTCCGCAACGTCATGGGCGAACTGAACGGCGAGAAGATCGACATCGTCGACTGGTCGGACGACCCGGCCGAGATGGTGGCGAACGCGCTGTCGCCGGCCCGCGTCTCCAAGGTGGAGGTCGTGGACCTGGCGGCCCGGTCCGCCCGGGTGACCGTGCCCGACTACCAGCTGTCACTGGCGATCGGCAAAGAGGGACAGAACGCCCGCCTCGCCGCCCGTCTCACCGGCTGGCGGATCGACATCCGGCCGGATACCGAACAGGTGTCCGAGTAGATCACTCTCGCCCTCGTCCGGATCGCTCTCGACCTCGTCGGGGGTTCACTCGGACGGGGGGAATAGTTCCAAGCCGCAGGTCGCTTGGATTACGACAACAGCCGTTCGATCTTTGCCCCGAAGGGGTGAGGTCGGTACGGGGAGGTAGACTTAGCAGTGTCTGGCCGGACGCATGCCCGCGCATGCCCTGAGCGCACCTGTGTGGGGTGCAGGCAGCGAGCGGCCAAGACCGAACTGCTGCGGATCGTGGCGGTCGAGGATGAATGTGTCCCCGATCCTCGCGGTACGCTGCCCGGCCGGGGTGCATATGTACACCCCGCCCAGGTCTGTCTGGACCAGGCGGTGCGCCGCCGGGCACTTCCGAGGGCGCTCCGCGTCCCGGGTCCGCTGGACGTAAAGGCGTTGCGCCCCTACGTCGAGCAGTAACACCGTAAGAAGCGTCGTACGGAACGTCCGTGCGGCTCTGGTACCCCGCGAGTTGGAAGTAGGTCGAGATTGCGATGAGCACTCGATGAGCACGCGATGAGTACGCCCATGAAGTAGCGACGGTCCGGACGCACCCGGACCTAAAAGGAGCGAAGTGGCTAAGGTCCGGGTATACGAACTCGCCAAGGAGTTCGGGGTCGAGAGCAAGGTCGTCATGGCCAAGCTCCAAGAACTCGGTGAATTCGTCCGTTCGGCGTCCTCGACGATCGAGGCGCCCGTTGTACGCAAGCTGACAGATGCCTTCCAGGGCGGTGGCAACGGCAAGCCCGCCCCGCGCAAGGCTGCCCCCAGGCCCGCCGCGCCCTCTCCGGCGCAGGCGGCACGCCCGGGTGGCGCACCCAAGCCGGGCGCGCCGCGTCCGGCCGTCCCGCAGCCGCCGGCCCCTGCGGCGCCCGCCCCCGCGGCTTCGGCCTCGGCCTCGGCGGCGCCCTCGGCTCCGGCACCGGTCACCCCGGCGCCGGCCGCCTCCGGCCCGCGTCCGGGCCCGAAGCCCGCCCCGCGTCCGGCTCCGGCCGCGCCCGAGTTCACCGCCCCGCCGGCCCCTCCGGCCGCCCCGGCGCAGACCCCGGCCGCCGCACAGGGCCAGGGCCAGGGCCAGGGCCAGGGCCAGCGTCCCGGTGGCGCTCCTCGTCCGAGCCAGGGCGCCCCGCGCCCCGGCGGTCGTCCCGCCCCCGGTCAGGGCCAGGCCCGTCCGGGCCAGGGCGGCCAGCGTCCCGGTGACCGCGCCCCCCGTCCGGGCGGTGCCCGTCCGGCCGGTCCGCGTCCGGGCAACAACCCCTTCACCTCCGGTGGCTCCACCGGCATGGCCCGCCCGCAGGCCCCGCGCCCGCAGGGCGGCGCCCGTCCCGGCCCCGGCGGTCCCGGTGGCGCTCCCCGTCCCCAGGCGCCCGGCGCCCAGGGCGGCGGTCCGCGTCCCCAGGCTCCCGGCGGTTCCCGTCCGAGCCCGTCCGGCATGCCCCGCCCGCAGGGCGGTCCGCGTCCCGGCGGCGGTTCCGCGGGTCCGCGTCCGAACCCCGGCATGATGCCGCAGCGTCCCGCTGCCGGCCCGCGTCCCGGCCCCGGTGGCGGCGGTCGCGGTCCCGGCGGTGCGGGTCGTCCCGGCGGCGGCGCCGGTCGTCCCGCGGGCGGCGGCGGCTTCGCCGGTCGTCCCGGCGGCGGCGGTGGCGGCGCCCGTCCGGGCGGTGGCGGCGGCTTCGCCGGCCGTCCCGGCGGCGGTGGCCCCGGCGGCGGTGGCGGCGGCTTCGGCGGCGGTCCCGGCGGTGGCGGCGGCGGTCGTCCCGGCTTCGGCGGGCGTCCGGGCGGTCCCGGCGGCCGTGGTGGCACGCAGGGCGCCTTCGGCCGTCCCGGCGGTCCGGCGCGTCGCGGTCGCAAGTCGAAGCGGCAGCGTCGCCAGGAGTACGAGGCCATGCAGGCCCCGAGCGTCGGCGGCGTGATGCTGCCGCGCGGCAACGGCGAGACCATCCGTCTCTCCCGCGGCGCGTCGCTCACCGACTTCGCGGAGAAGATCAACGCCAACCCGGCGTCCCTCGTCGCGGTCATGATGAACCTCGGCGAGATGGTCACGGCCACGCAGTCCGTCTCCGACGCGACCCTTGAGGTCCTCGCCGGCGAGATGAACTACACGGTCCAGATCGTCAGCCCCGAGGAGGAGGACCGCGAGCTGCTCGAGTCCTTCGACATCGAGTTCGGCGAGGACGAGGGCGACGAGGAGGACCTGGTGGTCCGTCCGCCGGTCGTCACCGTCATGGGTCACGTCGACCACGGTAAGACCCGACTGCTCGACGCCATCCGCAAGACGAACGTCATCGCGGGCGAGGCCGGCGGCATCACTCAGCACATCGGTGCCTACCAGGTCGCGACCGAGGTCAACGACGAAGAGCGCAAGATCACCTTCATCGACACCCCGGGTCACGAGGCGTTCACCGCCATGCGTGCCCGTGGTGCGAAGTCGACCGACATCGCGATCCTGGTCGTCGCGGCCAACGACGGCGTCATGCCGCAGACGGTCGAGGCGCTCAACCACGCCAAGGCGGCCGACGTCCCGATCGTCGTCGCGGTCAACAAGATCGACGTCGAGGGCGCCGACCCGACCAAGGTGCGCGGTCAGCTCACCGAGTACGGGCTGGTGGCCGAGGAGTACGGCGGCGACACGATGTTCGTCGACATCTCCGCCAAGCAGGGTCTGCACATCGACTCCCTGCTGGAGGCCGTGATCCTGACGGCCGACGCCTCGCTCGACCTGCGGGCCAACCCGCACCAGGACGCGCAGGGCATCTCGATCGAGTCCCGTCTCGACCGCGGCCGCGGTGCCGTGGCGACGGTCCTCGTCCAGCGAGGCACCCTGCGGGTCGGCGACACGATGGTCGTGGGCGACGCCTACGGTCGCGTCCGCGCCATGCTCGACGACAACGGCAACAACGTCGCCGAGGCCGGACCCGCGACGCCGGTCCAGGTCCTGGGTCTGACCAACGTCCCGGGTGCGGGCGACAACTTCCTGGTGGTCGACGAGGACCGTACGGCCCGTCAGATCGCCGAGAAGCGCGCCGCCCGTGAGCGCAACGCCGCGTTCGCCAAGCGCACGCGCCGTGTCTCCCTCGAGGACCTGGACAAGGTGCTCAAGGCCGGCGAGGTCCAGCAGCTCAACCTCATCATCAAGGGTGACGCTTCTGGTTCCGTCGAGGCTCTCGAGTCGTCCCTGCTCCAGCTGGACGTCGGCGAAGAGGTCGACATCCGCGTCCTGCACCGCGGCGTCGGTGCGGTCACGGAGTCGGACATCGACCTGGCGATGGGCTCGGACGCCATCGTGATCGGCTTCAACGTCCGCGCGGCAGGCCGTGCGGCGCAGATGGCCGAGCGCGAGGGTGTGGACGTCCGGTACTACTCGGTCATCTACCAGGCGATCGAGGAGATCGAGGCGGCCCTCAAGGGCATGCTCAAGCCGGAGTACGAAGAGGTCGAGCTCGGTACGGCGGAGATCCGCGAGGTCTTCAAGTCGTCCAAGCTGGGCAACATCGCGGGTGTTCTCATCCGCTCCGGCGAGGTCAAGCGCAACACCAAGGCGCGCCTGGTCCGCGACGGCAAGGTCATCGCGGAGAACCTCAACATCGACGGTCTGCGCCGCTTCAAGGACGACGTCACCGAGATTCGGGAAGGCTTCGAGGGCGGTATCAACCTCGGAAACTTCAACGACATCAAGATCGACGACGTCATCGCGACGTACGAGATGCGCGAGAAGCCGCGGGTGTAATCCCACGGTTGGCGCCGGCCGACGGGACTTCGGTACCGTCGGCCGGCGCTTTTCCCGGCCCCGTGGGCCGGGAAAGTCGGTCGAGCCCAAGGCGGGGACGGGGTACCGTTCCTGACAGGGCCATCGATCCCGTACCGGCGGGTGAACCGGTTACATACATGTACGTGGGGACTCTGTCCTTCGACCTCCTCCTCGGCGACGTCCATTCGCTGAAGGAGAAGCGCTCCGTCGTCCGCCCGATCGTCGCCGAACTCCAGCGGAAGTTCGCCGTGAGCGCGGCCGAGGTGGACCACCTGGACCTTCACCGCAGGGCCGGCATCGGCCTTGCCATGGTCTCCGGCGACGTCGCGCACCTGACCGACGTACTCGACCGGTGCGAACGGCTGGTCGCCGCCCGCCCCGAGGTGGAGCTGCTGTCCGTCCGACGGCGCGTCCACGGCGACGACGACTAGACCTGAGAACGACAAAGAAGAAAGAACGGGAGACGGACCAGTGGCCGACAACGCGCGTGCCAAGAGGCTGGCGGACCTCATCCGAGAGGTGGTGGCCCAGAAGCTGCAGCGCGGGATCAAGGACCCGCGGCTCGGCACCAACGTCACCATCACGGACACCCGGGTCACGGGTGACCTCAGGGAGGCGACCGTCTTCTACACGGTGTACGGCGACGACGAGGAGCGGGCCGCGGCCGCCGCGGGCCTGGAGAGCGCCAAGGGCGTGCTCCGCTCGGCGGTCGGCGCGGCGGCGGGCGTGAAGTTCACGCCGACCCTGACCTTCGTCGCGGACGCCCTCCCGGACACCGCGAAGACCATCGAGGACCTGCTCGACAAGGCACGGGCCTCGGACGCGAAGGTCCGCGAGGTCTCCGCCGGCGCCGCCTTCGCCGGTGAAGCGGACCCGTACAAGAAGCCGGGTTCCGAGGACGACGCCGACGAGACGGACGACGCCACCGAATGACCAGCAAGCCCACCCCGCCCGACGGCCTTGTCATCGTCGACAAGCCGTCGGGCTTCACCTCGCACGACGTCGTCGCCAAGATGCGGGGCATCGCCCGCACCCGGCGCGTCGGGCACGCAGGCACCCTCGACCCGATGGCCACCGGCGTCCTCGTCCTCGGCATCGAACGGGCGACCAAGCTCCTCGGGCATCTCGCCCTCACCGAGAAGGAGTACCTGGGGACCGTCCGCCTCGGGCAGAACACCCTCACCGACGACGCCGAGGGCGAGATCACCTCGTCCACCGACGCCTCGAAGGTCACCCGCGAGGCCGTCGACTCCGGCATCGCCAAGCTGACCGGCCGCATCATGCAGGTGCCGTCCAAGGTCAGCGCCATCAAGATCGACGGTGTCCGGTCGTACAAGCGTGCCCGGGAGGGCGAGGACTTCGAGATCCCGGCCCGGCCGGTGACCGTCTCGTCGTTCACGGTCTACGACGTCCGGGACGCCGTCGCCGAGGACGGCACCCCCGTGCTGGACCTGGTCGTCTCGGTGGTCTGCTCCTCCGGCACCTACATCCGCGCCCTCGCCCGCGACCTGGGCGCCGACCTGGGCGTCGGCGGCCACCTCACCGCGCTGCGCCGGACCCGCGTCGGACCGTACAAGCTGGACTCCGCGCGCACCCTCGACCAGCTCCAGCAGGAGCTGACCGTGATGCCGATCGCCGAGGCGGCCGGGGCCGCGTTCCCGCGCTGGGACGTCGACGCCAGACGGGCCGGCCTGCTCACCAACGGGGTGCGGATCGACATGCCCGAGCAGTACGCCGACGCCGGTCCCGTCGCCGTGTTCGGCCCCGAGGGCCGCTTCCTGGTGCTCGTCGAGGAGCAGAAGGGCAAGGCCAAGAGCCTCGCCGTGTTCGGCTGAACCACCCGGTGTGCCCGTGGAGCGGCGACCACGGGGTCTGGCGCCGCCGCCGCTCCACGGTCCCCCCTCGGTTCCCCCACCCCTAGGGTGTATCCACCCGCCCCGGGCTATTCACCCGACCGAGCAGGCGCTCGGAGTGAACCGGGGGAGCGGAGGGGGGCGCGTTCGCCACCCGCTCTGTCCCGCTGATCATTTCGCGCCTACCGTCTCAGACAAGGGCACGGATGTACGGGCGGGGAGGTTCGATCATGGCGGGACGGGGCCCGCGGACCGGGAGCGGTCGCCGCACGGCGGACGGTACGCGGGAGGCACGGCAGGACACCTGGCCGGTACTCGACGACCGGCTGGTCCGGGTCCGCGATCTCGCCGGACGCCCACGCGGTACCGGCTTCCTCGCCGACCACCACGGCACCCTGATCACCAGCCACGAGGCCGTCGACGGGCTCGCCCGGATCGTGCTGCACGCGGCCGGGGACCGTACCTGCGTGGTCGACTCGGACGCGGTCACTCCGCTGCCCGCCCACGACCTGGCCCTGATCCGCACCGAGGGCCTCTGCGTGGACCCGCTGCCGATCACGGTACGGGAGCGGATCCCGGCCGGAACCTACGTCCGGATCGCCGCCGACCGCTGGCGCGAGGCCAGGGTGCTGGCCGCGACGCAGGTGACGTACACCGCCACCGACCGCTTCCACCTCCTCGAGGACGCCCTGGAACTGGCGATCGGCACGGCCGGCCGGGACGCCCTGCGCCTCGGTGGCGGCGCGGCCGGCGGCCCGGTCCTGGACGCGGAGACCGGCGCGGTCCTCGGCGTCCTGGGCACGGCCCTCCAGTCCGGCCAGCGAGACGTGGGCTTCGCCGTCTCGCTCCACCACCCGGACAGCGCCCCCCTGACCGACCTCCTCACCCGCAACGCCGCGACGGTCCCCGCCTACGGCCCCGACCTCAACCTCGCAGGCCTCCTGGAACTGACAGCCACGTCGGTAGGCCAGGACGGCCCCCCGGGCGCCCTGGCCGGCTATGTGGGCCATTCCACACCTCGCATGTCAGCGCCCCGCACCGGAGCGCCCCAGAGGGGCGCGGGGCTGCATCAAACATGCGGCTACCGCCACGTGGGCGCGACAAGCCCCCACGCACCCGCGGACGAACACACCGACCCCGTTCAGCCCGTGGAGCGGGCGGCAACCTCAGAACAACTGTCGGCCTTCGCCGAAGACACCGGAACCGACGAGACCAACGGGACTGTCCTGGCCCTCGTCGGCGCCCCAGGGACCGGCCGCACCACCGAACTCGCCGCCCTCGCAGCCCGCCGCAACCGCGGCGCACACCCCGCCCCCACCCTCTGGCTCCGCGGCGCCGACCTCAAGGACGCCGACGACTCGGTCGCCGACGCGGCCCGCCGCTCGCTGGAGCGCGCCGTCCGGATTGTCGCCGCCTCCCGCTCCCAACTCCCGGGCGACCTGGGCGAACTCACCGTGGAACGGCTGGCCCGGGTGGCCGCCCGGGCCGGACGGCCACTGCTCCTCCTGCTGGACGGCCCCGAAGAGATGCCACCGGTCCTCACCCACCGGCTCTCCGCCTGGACCGCCGGCACCGCCGCATGGCTGTGCGACACCGGCGCCCGGCTCCTCGTCGCCTGCCGCGAGGAGTACTGGGAGCGGGCCGGCGCCGAGTTCCCGCCCCACCTGCTGCACCGGGGCACCGGCACCCCCTCCTGCGTCCGGCTGACCGACCTCACCCCCGACGAGGCCCGCCGCGCCCGCTCCCGCTACGGTGTGCCCGACGGCGTCCTCACCGACCGCGACGCCCGCCACCCCCTCGCCCTGCGCCTGCTCTCCGAGGTCCGCGCGGCCCTCCCGGACGCCCCCGCCGACGGCCCGATCGACCGGCACGACGTCTTCGCCGCCTACCTCGACCTGCTGTGCCTGCGCATCGCGGTCCGGCTGGCCGCCGAGAACGGCCTGCGCGGCACGGCCGTACGACGGCTCGCCGCCCGGGTCTCCGGCCAGGTGCACGAGGCCGCCCGGCGCAGCCTCGGGCCCGGCCAGGGCGAACTGGACCGGGAGTCGTTCGAGGCGGTGTTCCCCTGGGGACCCGTCCCGGCCCATCTGGGCGGCGGCTCCGGCTGGGCCTCCGCCGTCCTCACCGAGGGCCTGCTGGTCCCGGCGGGCGGCGGCTACCGCTTCGCCCACGAGGAGCTGGCCGACTGGATCCAGGGCATGCACCTGGACCTGGACGAGGCCCTGCACGCCCTCGTCCACCGGCCCCGAACCCCCGGGAGCGCCCACCCCCTGCCCGTCCCGCACCACCGGGTCGGCCCGGTGGTGCAGGCGCTGCTGCTCCTCGACCGCCAGTACGGGCCGGCCCAACTCGCCCCCCGGCTCAACGACCTGGCACACGCCCTCGACCTCGACCCCGGCTCCTGGTGGGCCGCCCGGCTGCTCACCCAGACCCTGCTCCGGCTGCCCGACGCCACGCCGTACACCGGGGTGCTGCGGCTGCTCGCCGACCGGGTCGTGGGCCGGCAGCGCACCGCACCCGCCGAGTTCGCGCCTGACTTCTGGACCGCGCTCGCCCTGTCCGACGCCGATCGCTTCGATCTGCTGCGGAGGCTGGTGCTCGCCGACGAGCCGCTGCCGGAGACCGCGGGCGTCGGCCGGTTCGGGGCCCAGCCGGCGGCGGAGGAGCCCGAGGGCACCGCCCCGCGCTACCTGGACGCCGTCGCCCGGCTGCTCGCCGCCGCCCCCACCGCCGTACAGCCGTATCTCACCCGGTGGTTCGACGACGAGCGGCCGTTGCCCGCGATGCCGCACGCCACCGTGGCGACCGCGGCCCAGGCGCTGCTGCACACCCATCGGCACCGGGCACTGGACGATCTGACCGAGGTACTGGTCGACGCCGCGCACCGGCGGGGCGACGAACTGCTCGCCGTGCTCGCCGAGGACGAGCCGTCCGCGGTGTGCCGGGCCGTCGACCGCTGGGCGCACGACGAGCGCCCGGCCCGCCGGGTGGCCGCCGTGGCCTACGGCCTGCGCGCCGCCCCGCACGTCCGCAGTGAGCCCGACCGCGAACTGCTCCGCTACGCAGCGCTCGCCCTGCTCGCCCGCCCCGCCGACTGCACCCTGCACGGCGGCGCCCTCGCCCTGCTGGTCCGGGACCCGCGGACCCGGGCCCGCCATCTCCCGCAGGCGCTGGGGCACTTCGCCACCGGCGACCCGCAGCTCGCGCCGAGTGCCCTGGTGCCCGCCCTGGCCACCCACCCCGACGACGTCCTGGAGGCCTTCCGTACCCGGCTGCGCGGGCCCGGCGCCGGACAGGTGCTGCGCGCCCTCGCCGACGTCACCACACCGGCCCTCGCCCACCGGGTCACCGAGCTGGTCCTGGAGGCCGTCGAGCTGCGCCCGGAGGCCGCCGGGCAGGTGGCCGGGTTCGTCGAGCGCCGCCTCGACCAGGGCGTCGGAGCCCGTGCCGTCCTGCTGCCGCTGGTCACCGGGCTGCTCGACGACGGCCCCGAGCCGGTGCGGGCGGCTCTGGCGACGGTACTGGGCGCGGCCGGTACCCCCGTCTCGCGCCCGCTGCGCCGGGAACTGCTGGAGTTCCTGCTGGCCCACGAGCGGGACCCGGGCGTGCTCGACGCGCTGCTGCACGCGGCCGCCGTACAGCGTGAGGACGACGGCGACGCGATGCGTGAGCTGGTCCGGCGCACCGGGCTGCTGCTGGTCCGTACCCCGGACGGGGCGACCCGGTTCGACCGCGGACTGGTCGACCTGGGCCGGCACGTGCCCGGATTCGCCGCCCAGATGGCCCGCTGGCTCACCGACACCCCGGAGGAATGGGCCGCCGTGGTGGGGCCCAGCACCCGGCGGATGCTGGGGAACCTGGCCGGTGTCCGGGTGCCCGCGTGACACGGTCAGGGCGTGCGCCGGGTCACAGCGACCGTGCCGGTGTGAGACGGGTCCGGCAAACATGGCACCCTTAGACCTGGCTAAGACGGACAACGGACACAGGTTCGAGGAGCGGTCACAGTGCAGCGCTGGCGTGGCTTGGAGGACATCCCCGAGGACTGGGGGCGCAGCGTCGTCACCATCGGTTCTTATGACGGGGTGCACCGCGGTCACCAGCTGATCATCCGGCATGCCGTGGACCGCGCCCGTGAGCTGGGCATCCCGGCGGTCGTCGTCACCTTCGACCCGCACCCCAGCGAGGTCGTCCGCCCCGGCAGCCACCCGCCGCTGCTGGCCCCGCACCACACCCGCGCCGAGCTGATGGCGGAGCTGGGCGTGGACGCGGCGCTGGTCCTGCCCTTCACCGCCGAGTTCTCGCGGCTGTCGCCGGCCGAGTTCGTGGTCAAGGTGCTGGTCGACAAGCTGCACGCCAAGGCCGTCGTCGAGGGCCCCAACTTCCGCTTCGGCCACAAGGCCGCGGGCAACGTCGAGTTCCTCACCGAACAGGGCAAGGTCTACGACTTCGAGGTCGAGGTCGTCGACCTGTACGTGCGCGGCGAGGCGGGCGGCGGCGAGCCGTTCTCCTCGACCCTGACCCGGCGCCTGGTCGCCGAGGGTGACATGGCGGGCGCCCGCGAGATCCTGGGCCGCCCGCACCGGGTCGAGGGCGTGGTCGTACGCGGTGCCCAGCGCGGCCGTGAGCTGGGCTTCCCCACCGCCAACGTGGAGACCCTGCCGCACACGGCCATCCCCGCCGACGGCGTCTACGCCGGCTATCTGCACGCCCAGGGCGAGGTGATGCCGGCGGCGGTCTCCGTCGGCACCAACCCGCAGTTCGAGGGCACCGAGCGCACGGTGGAGGCGTACGCCATCGACCGCGTCGGCCTCGACCTGTACGGGCTGCATGTCGCCGTCGACTTCCTGGCCTACGTCCGGGGCCAGGCCAAGTTCGACTCGTTGGACGCGCTGCTGGAGCAGATGGCCGAGGACGTCAAACGGTGCCGTGAGCTGCTGGCGGCCGAGGACGCCTGACCCGGGGGTCCGTCCAGGAACACGCCGAAGGGCGGCCGGTGCGGTGAGGCACCGGCCGCCCTTCGGCGTTTCCGCTACTGCTGCGGGGGCTGCGGCGGCTCCTGGGGGTGGGGCGGCTGGGGCTGGCCCTGCTGCGGCTGCTCCGGGAAGCCGTAGCCGCCGGGCGGGGCCGGGGGCGCCGGGGGCTGGGCGCCCGGCTGCGGATAGCCGTAACCGGGCTGCTGCTGTGCCTGCGGCTGCGGGGGATACGGCTGGCCGGGCTGTTGCGGCGGGTAGGGCTGGGCGCCGGGCTGGGGCCGGCCGTAGAGCTCCTGTTGCGGAGGCTGTCCAGGCTGCTGCGGATACGGCTGCGGGTACGGCTGTCCCGGCGCGTACGGCTCCTGCCGGCCCGGGGCCGGCGGCGGGGCGTACTGCTGGCCGGGCAGCGGCCGGCCCGGCATCGGCGGGGCGGCGACCGGCGGCGGGTTGCCGTCGCTGGTCCACAGGCCGTGCATCTGCTGGTGGCGCACGAAGTCCTCGGCGACCATCGCCGCGAGGTTGAAGTACGCCTCGCGCACCTTCGGCCGCATCATGTCGAGATCGACCTCGGCACCGGCGGACAGGTGCTCGTCGAAGGGGACGACCACGACGCCACGGCAGCGGGTCTCGAAGTGCGCCACGATGTCCTCGACCTTGATCATCTTGCCGGTGTCGCGCACCCCGGAGATGACCGTGAGGGACCGCGACACGAGGTCGGCGTACCCGTGCGCGGACAGCCAGTCCAGCGTCGTACTCGCGCTGCTCGCACCGTCCACCGACGGCGTCGAGATGATGATCAGCTGATCGGCGAGGTCGAGCACACCGCGCATGGCGCTGTAGAGCAGACCGGTTCCGGAGTCGGTGAGGATGACCGGGTACTGCTTGCCCAGGACGTCGATCGCGCGCCGGTAGTCCTCGTCGTTGAACGTGGTCGAGACGGCCGGGTCGACGTCGTTGGCGATGATCTCCAGACCGGACGGCGCCTGGGAGGTGAACCGCCGGATGTCCATGTAGGAGTTGAGGTACGGGATCGCCTGGACCAGGTCACGGATGGTGGCGCCGGTCTCGCGGCGCACCCGGCGGCCGAGCGTGCCGGCGTCCGGGTTGGCGTCGATGGCGAGGATCTTGTCCTGGCGCTCGGTGGCGAGGGTGGAGCCGAGCGCGGTGGTCGTGGTGGTCTTGCCGACACCGCCCTTGAGGCTGATCACCGCTATCCGGTAGCAGGACAGCACCGGCGTACGGATCAGCTCCAGCTTCCGCTGCCGCTCGGCCTCCTCCTTCTTGCCACCGAGCTTGAACCGGGAGGACGCGGCGGCGGGCCGGCCGCTCTTCGCCTTCTGCTTCTTGTTGTTGAGCAGCCGGTCGGAGGACAGCTCCACGGCCGCGGTGTAACCCAGCGGCGCCGCACCGGGGTTGGTCATCTGCCGCTGGTCGTGCTGCATGGGCTGCGGCCAGGCGGCACCGACCCGCGGGTCGACCGGGGGCTGGGGAGCCTGCGGTGCCTGCGGGTTCTGCTGCTCGGGGTGCGGGGCCGGAGCGGGCGGCTGGGCGGGCTGGACTGCGCGCGGGTCCTGGGGGGCCTGCGGCTGCTGACCGGGCTGCGGGAAGCCGTAACCGCCGGGCTGGGCCGCGGAAGCCGGGGGCGTCGGGGGCTGCGCGGCCGGCTGGGGGAAGCCATAGCCGGCCGGTGCGGGCGCCTGGGGCACGGGTGCGCCGGGGTAGCCGTAACCGCCCTGGGCGTCGGGGGCGGCGGGCTGCGGCTGTGCGGCCGGCGGAGCGGGGGGCTGGGCGGGCTGGGCGCCGGGCTGGGGGAAGCCGTAGCCGTCCGGTGCCTGCGGCGGCGGGACGGGGGCGCCCGGCTGCTGCCAAGGGGCGGGCGCGGGCTGCGGTGCCTGCGGCTGGAACGCCGGCTGTTGCCCGGGGACGCCCGTGGGGCCCTGCGCGGCCGCCGGCTGGGGCTGCGGCTGACCGGGCGTCGGCTCCGACTGGGCCGGCCAGTGGGCGGCCGGTGCGGGGGCGGCGGGCTGGTAGGACGGCGGCAAGGGCGGCACCACGGCCGGCGGTGCCGGCGGCGTCGGCGGTGTCGGCGGGGGAGTCCAGGCGGCGGGCGGCACGGCGGCCTCGGGAGCAGGGGGCGCGTGCTGCGGCGCGGGAGTGGCGGCTACGGCGTCCTGGGGCGCGGGGGGCGCGTCCTCGGGCTCGTTGGCGTCCTCGGGGACTACGGCGTCGGCGGCATCGTCGGACGCGGAGTGCGTCTCGTCGTACTCGTCGTCGTGCTCGTCGTACTCGTCGTCGGTGTCGCCGTCGGTGTCGGCGACCGCGTCCTGGTGCTCGTCCTCCTCGGTGTCGCTCACCGGGGCGGCGTTCTGGGCGAGTTCGTCGGTCTCGGCCGTACCGCTGGGGTCGGCGTCGTCGTCGAGGGGGGCCTCGTCCTCGGTACCGACGTGCGACGGTTCGTCGGTGCCCCTGGCGCCCGAGTCGACCAGCAGCGCGATGACGTCGGCCGCCGACTGCTCCTCCTCGTCGGCCTCGGCTTCGGTCCTGCCCTCGTCCTTGGTGCGGCCCTGCTCGGCGGCCTCGGCGATGTCACGCTTCAGCGCGACGGGGGAGATCCGCATCGTCGACCCGCTGCCCAGGTCGCCGTTCTCCGGCTCGGGGTCCGGCGCCGGGTCTTCGGCGGCGGACCGCTGCGGTTCGAAACCGACCGGCAGCTTCGGCACGGCGGCCGGACCCTCCGCGGGGGATGCGGCAGGGGTGAACGGCGCGGCGGGCCCGGCGACCGGCGCCGGCGGAGCGGCCGGCGCCCCCGCGTCCGCGCTCGGGGCGGGCGGCGCGAACGGCGCGCCCGGCGTGGCGGTGGGCGGCGGCGTGAAGGGCGCACCCGGCGTCGAGGTGGCCGGCGGGGTGAACGGTGCCCCGGGCGTCGCCGTCGGCGGGGTGAAGGGTGCTCCGGGCGTTGACGCGGGCGGAGGAGTGAACGGTGCGCCGGGCGTTGACGTGGGCGGGGGCGTGAACGGTGCCCCGGGCGTCGCGGCAGGCGCGGGTGCCGACGGCGCACCCGGCGCCGAAGCGGGCGGCTGGGTGAACGGCGCGCCCGGCGTGGCGGTGGGCGGCGGCGTGAACGGCGCACCCGGCGTCGAGGCGGGCGGGGGCGTGAACGGTGCCCCGGGCGTCGCCGTCGGCGGCGGGTTGAAGGGCACACCCGGACCCGACGTCGGCGCGGGAGTGAACGGACCGGCGGGACCAGGCGTTACGCCCCTCTGCTGGGCGTGCGGCGGGGGAGTCAACCCGGGGATCGGCGCTCCCGGCGGGAACGGCGAACGGGGCTGCGCGGCAGGCGTCGTACCGGAACCGGAGCCCGGAGCCCCCGCTCCGCCGGGCGCGCCGGACGGGTCACCGGACCCCGGGGCACCCTGAGCCGCCCCCGGCCCGCCGGGACCGTCGGCCGCTCCCGGGCCGCCCGCCGCGTTCTGCGTGTACCAGGCGGGCGGCGCGTAGTCGATCGTGAACTCGCCCGTCATCTCGTTGAGGGACTCCGCGTCGGGCTGGTCTTCGCCGGGTGTGGCCCAGCCCCCGCGGATCCCGTCCCGATCGCTGCTCACAGTTCCTCCTGGTGTGGTCGAGCACCCTCATGCCGTGCCGGCGCGACGACCATGTCGTGTCGTTCTCAGCATCCGTATTCGTTTGAGGTAGTCCGATCCACCGGCTCTCCCCCTCGAGGCACCGACGTCTCGTTCACGGTCCTGACGTCGCGCCCCCCTCCCAGCCTAATCACCAGGAGCCGGACCTCGGCAGGCCCGTCCGTCTCAATACGGACGTCCGCCTGGTCACACCCTGCCCGGAACTCCTGTGCAGAGCTTTCGTATTGCCCAACAATCGATGAACAAAACGGGCAAGAACCGTCACTTCGGGCGGTAGTTGAGCGCTCCGGGGTGTGTGAGCCATGTGTGAGTCATGTCCATGATGCCCTGGTGCGAAGGGGATAGGGTGAGCGTGTGTTCGCGTGAGCACAGATGAACTCTCCCCGAAGACGGGGGTATTGCGCGCGGACGCCACGGGGGACGGGGGAGTACGAGTGAGCACGGCACATGCCGCAGCCTTCCCGGAAGTTCTGCCGTACGCGTAGCGCGAAGCAGAGAAGAAAAGGGAAGAAAGGGAACGTTCGGCGTGAGCTTCGGCCCACCTCCATCCATTTACACCCAGTCCACACTCGCCGCCGACGGTGAGCGCAGGAAGCGACGCAGGCGTCTGTTCGGCGCGGTGGCGGCCGCCGTGGCCGTCGTACTGGCCGCGGGCGGCGCGCTGGTGATGTCCCTGGGCGACGACACGTCGTCCGCCGCCCGGCAGGCCGCCGCCCCCGCCCCGGACGCGATACGGCGGACCACCGAGCGGACCCCGGCCTCGCCCGAGGGCCGGGTCGTGGTCGACCACTACGAGGAGGATCTCCCCAAGGAGAGCGACCCCAGCCCGCGGTACGCGCCGGGCACCTGGGCCACCGGCAAGGTCCTGGCCAAGGGCATCGGCACCAGGATCGTGGGCGTCAAGATAGAGGCGGGCGTCGACGACACGGCCTGGACCCTCCAACTGGACGGTCACCTCTGCGCCACCAGCGGCCATGTCACCGTCGACGGCCGTACCGCGGTCGTGGTGCAGCCGAGCAAGCGCAAGGGCACCAAGGACGCCGGCATCTGCGACGAGGTCGTCCTCGTCGACCTGAACAACGGCAAGAAGCTGTGGACCGCCCGGATGCCCTCGGCGCGCGAGGCCTATGTCACCAACACGAACCTCACGCTGACCAAGGGCGTCGTCGCCGTGGCCTGGGGGCACGGTTCGGTGGCCTACGACATGAAGAGCGGCGACCGGCTCTGGAACAGCACCACCGGCGCCAAGTGCGTGGACAAGGGCTTCGCCGGCGGAGGCGCGCTGCTCGCCCTGGAGGGCTGCGGAGCCGCACCCGACACCACCTACCGGGTGCAGCGGCTCGACCCGCGCACCGGGAAGCCGCGCTGGACCTACAAGGTCGCCGCCGGTGTCCAGGACGTCTATCTGCCCTCCGCCGATCCGCCGGTGCTCGCGGTCGCGGCGGGCGACACCCTGGTCACCGACCTCATCACCCTCGACGGCGACGACGGCGGCAAGCTCGCCACCATCTCCATGGGCGGCGACGCCTACGACCCCCGGTGCGGCGACCGCTACTTCTCCGCCGGCTTCTTCGGCGACCTGGAGAACTGCGACGGCGTGGTCGTCGGGCCCGACCAGGTCTACGTCACCAGCAAGGACCAGTCCGAGATCGACCAGCCGGAGAACTGGATCGTCGCCTTCGACCGCACGACCGGCAAGACCGTGGGCAAACTCGACGGACGGCCCCTGGAGCCCGTCGTCCCGCTGCGGATGAGCGGTGACCGGCTGCTGGTCTTCCGCAGCAGCCTCAGCGACATCGAACCGTCCGCCGTGGAGACCTGGAATCCCCGCACCGGCAGGCTGACCCCGTACCTGCTCTTCGGCCTCCCGTCCGACGAGGAGGGCGAACTCGGCGACCCGACGCGGTCGGACATCGTGGTGGAGCAGGGCAGGGTCTTCTTCGCGAAGCGGGAACTCGCCGCCGACGACAAGCACCCCAAGGCCGCCGTGCTGTCCGTGCTCGGCATCGGCAGCGCCGGAGAGAGCTGAGCCCGGCTGTGGGGGGGGGGGGGGGGGGGGGGGGGGGGGGGGGGGGAGGGGGGGGGGGGGGGGGGGGGGGGGGGGGGTGGGGGGTGTGGGGTGGGG